>JBLFWN010000047.1:0-50023 GCA_047611405.1 Planctomycetota bacterium
CTGAGAAGACGAGTGCGGCGGGCCTCGAGTTGTTGCGATCGATGAGGCCGCGTCTTGTGTTCGACGACGACGCGATGCGCGAGATCGTTTCGATCGATACGGTCGAAATCATGATCGGGCGTTCGCGTAAGGGCGATATCCGTGTCGACCACGAAGGCATTTCGAGTCGCCATTGCCGCATGCGCTTCGATCAACGTAGCAAGAACTTCATCGTCGAGGATCTTGGCAGCTCGAACGGCATGGAGATCGGCGGGCAGCCCTTACTTCCTCATCAGCCCGCGGTATTGCAGCCCGAGTCCCATTTGAAATTCGGTCCCGTAGGCGCGCTATTTGTTGTCGACCGCGACGCGCGCGGGGTGGAGTTACCTGAAGCGCGCTTTGACCTGACGCTCAAGATCCTGATCGCGAGTGCGATGTCCGCCAAGATCGTCACTGCGATCAAGCAGGCGGCCAATGAACCTGGGGTGCAGGAGCACGTTGGTGAACGTCTGATCCTGTCCGGTGCTGTAACTGCTTGGGAATGGTCGCGTGCTTGGGAGAAGGCGCGCACCTTCAGCGTAACTCCGGCACGCACACCCGGTGCCTGGGTCCCATGGGCGATTGGCGCACTCGTCGTCGTTGTCCTCGCGGGACTGGCGTACTGGGTCAAAAACGGTTGAGGCTACTTCCTTCGGCAGCTTCCGAAAGCGTTTGTTGCCATGTAATCGGAACGCTGGCGGGATACTAGCCCGCGTCAGGCCGCAGATAATTAGAACTCTTCGGTCGCATGATTCGGTTCGAAGAACTCCAGGCCGAGTCGCTGACTGCCGTCGTTGTGGCGAACGGCGCGAACCAGGCGGGCATTGCGCGTGATGGTTTCACCGGCCTGCTCGTAGCGAACCATCAGGGGGATCGGATCGTCGATGTGAATAGCCATGCCACCCTCGCTCCAGTTGACTCCTTGGGCTAACTCGACATCAAAGTCGGCCAAGAAGCGCAGATTTACGCGCAGCTCATGCCGCTCGTTCGCGCGCTGACCTTGCGGATTTGCACCCGCAAGTTGCCGATCAAGGGCCCCGAGGCGGATGCGCAGACTATCCATCTCTTCCAGCAACGCATCTCTCTCTGCGCCGTCGGTTGTTTGTTGCTCTGGGTCGTGCTTGGCCGTGCCGCTGTCTGTACGGCTGGCGTGCTGGTCGGAGTTCATGTTTAGATCCCGGTTCTCTTAGACGAGTCGCTGCTGGCTCCATCGGCCGACTGGCTCGGCGACCTGAGGGTGCTCTCGGTCAGCAATCTCCCTTTTCCGACATTTCATGTCCTACGGGTGCTTCTCCACTGCACCGGCTCTGTAGCAGCGGGCCTCGAGAAGCGTGACACGGCGTGAATCTCGCATCTGGCACAACTGCTCTAGCTCCGACCCATGTGGCTCGATACTTGGCCGGTCCTATCTCTCCGGCACCCCGATCTGCTCTGCCGTGTATCTGCCAGCCATGAAGAACACTCTCTCTATCGCCCTGCGACTCTTTGCTTACGCCAGCTTGGCCAGTACGCCTGCATTCGCGCAGTCCTGGGCTACGCACAGCGGCTTGCCCACAGCTCGGCACCGCCTGGCTGCAACGGTCGCTAAGAACACCGGCGGCGTGAACTGCATTCTGGCTTTCGGCGGGACCGACGGCGGCCTGAACACCTATGACACGGTCGAGATGTTGAACCCGATCTCGAACATCTGGTCAACACGTACATCGATGCCGACACAGAAGTCGGGCATGGCAGCAGCCGTATCGAACAATGGATCCGGTCAGCGTTCATACCTGGCAGGCGGATCGCTCGGTGGCAACGGCACGACGATTTTTTGGGAGTTCGACAACATCGGGAACTCGTGGAATACATCGCTCCCGCAGCTTCCTCAACCGCGCACCTATGCCTCGGCCGCGACCGGACCGAACGGCTTTGTTTACGTCTTCGGTGGCTATGACGATGTTTTTCCTTACTTCCAGAATAGTGTGTTCTGCTTCGACCCCGTCGCCGGGATCTGGAACACCGACACGAGCTGGTCGTACTCGATTCCGAACATGCCCAACCGGCGTCAGAAGAGCGTGGCTGCGACCAGTTGCGATGGTTTGATTTATGTCGTCGGTGGTGGCAACAGTAGCGACCTGTTGGCGATGGATGTCTACGATCCGACCGGCAACGTGTGGCTGACAAACAACCCGATCACTTTGACTCCTTGGGCACCGTTGCCCGCGCCGCGCTACTTGGAAGTCACCGGAGCTATTGGAAGAGACAACCGCCTGTACCTGATCGGTGGCGATGGTTATCCGTACGAGACGGGCGTCGTCGATGTCTACGATCCCATCACGAACTCATGGGGCTCAGGCACGCCGGAGCCGACGACGCGCAATGGTCAAGCAGCAGTGGCACTGGGCAGTCGCGTGTTCGCCGTGGGGGGCTGGAAGAAGTTCGCTGGAGTGCAAACAGCGACCGAGTCCTACGGTGGTTTGGCCCAGAACGGCGCCTGCGTGGGTGTGGTTCCGACGAACCCCATTGGTTGGCACTACTGCACCGCGGTTGCGAGCTCCGTCGGTTTGGCTGCCGAAATCTTCCCCACTGGCTCCGACAGTGAATTTTACGCCGACCTGGTGATGCACGCCGAGCCGGTTCCGAACCAGCCAGGCATCGTCTACTACGGTCCGAATCAGATCGAGATGCCCTTTGGTGACGGCTTTCGCTGCGTCGGTGGCAACGTCACTCGTTTGCCGGTCGCCTTCGCTCAGAACAACATCCTGAGTGTCCCGGTCTTCCGCATGAACCCCGACGGCACGACCAGCGGACCGCGCGCCGGCCAAACCGTCAACTTCCAAGCTTGGTTCCGCGACCCGCAAATGCCGGGCGGTAGCGGATTCAATCTCTCGAACGGGTACACGATAACCTTCGTGCCGTAGCGCAAGGATCGTGATCTAGAGGTCGAGGGCTTGCATGTCTCAGGGCGTGCAGGCCTTCTCTCTGTTTGCGCTGAGCTCGCTGTGCTTTTCGTCTGGTACACGGCAGGTATATACTCGGCCTGTGCTCACTGCAATCACACGAGAAGTCAGCCCTTCCATTGCCAAATGCGAGTTGACGCACATGGATCGTCAAGGCATCGATTACCAGGAGGCGGTTCGTCAGCACGGCATCTACGTTCAGCTGCTGCGCGACTTGGGCTGTCGCGTGATCGTGTTGCCTGCAGAGCAGGACTTGCCGGACTCGGTCTTCGTCGAAGATGCGGCACTGGTCTTGGACGAAGTCGCACTGTTGATGCGGCCCGGTGCGGCCTCGCGTCGACCGGAAGTCGATTCCATTGCAGAAGCCTTGGCTCCGCATCGGGAGTGCTTGCGCATCGCAGCGCCTGGAACTGTCGACGGTGGCGATGTCTTGCGTGTCGGCCGGGACATCTTTGTCGGGCTCAGTTCACGCTCGAATGAAGCTGGCATTGCACAGATGCGAACAGCGCTTGCTCCTCACGGCTATCGCGTTACGTCGATTCAGACGCGCGACTGTCTGCACTTGAAGACTGCGGTCACGGCGCTCGACGCTCACTCGCTATTGATCAATCGCGAGTGGGTCGATCCCGAGCCCTTTGGTGGCTACGAGTTGGTCGATATCGATCCGAGCGAGCCCTTCGCGGCCAATGTCGTACCCGTGGGGCAGGCGCTGATCCATGCCGAGCACTTCCCGCGCACGCGTGAGTTGCTGCTCGCGCGTTCCTTGGATGTCAGGCCTGTGGTCGCTTCCGAGCTGGCCAAGGCCGAGGGCGCTGTGACCTGTTGCAGCCTGATCTTCGAGAGCTCCGTCGCGGTGTAGGGCCGGCTGCGGGCCCCGCGCGGGCAAGCTCGATTCTGGTGGTGGATGAGAAGCATCGTCCGAGTGAACACTCGGACGATTCGCACCCCAGGACTTACGCCCTCTCGCCGAGGCTAGCTTTGGCTGCAGGCCGCGTTCCTCCCTGCTCGTAGTGCAGCGCGACGGCTTTGAGGGAGTGGAAGCACAGCGGCAATAGTCCGATCATGGCGCCGATCCAGTGCGAGCAGTGCAGCACCGGTCCGCCGAAGTCGAGCGGGGATGTGAACAGAGACTCTCCCAACCAGGTCTCGAGCGATGCCTTGCTGACCACACCAGCAAGTAGCAAGCCGGCCACGACGCGCCTTGACCCGCGTTCTTCTCGCAACGAGTCTGCAGCGATGGTCACGACCCAAGCGTGCAGCAACGCAGACAAACCGTAGTACAGATCGATCTGCGGCCATGCTGCCAGCAGTGCCACGCCGATCGTGGGCGCCATCCAAAGCAACCTGCGCGAGGGGCCGAAGGCAAGCAGCAACAGTGTTGCCGCTGCTACGTCGTAGTTGTAGTGGTTCGCGTTGCCATGGACTAAATGTCCGGTCCACAAGCGCCAGAGCTGCCCGGCCTCGAGGGCGGAGCGATCGAGCTCGAACACGCTCGGCAGGCCGCCGGCTACCCACGCGGTGAACGCGAGGGCGGCGGCGTAGCCGAGTCGAGCCGCGAAGGACTCGAAGCGGGTTCGGGTGGGGTTGGCAACGCTCACTTGACTCACCGCGCGCGCCTTTTCTTGTTGCCGGAGGCGGCCAGCACGATCACGCCCATCACGCCGAGCAGTTCGAGCGGACCCAAGGCACCGCCGCCACCACTGCGACCGGATTGTTGACGGCGCTGCGAGCGCGTCGGTGCATGCGCTGCGCGCGGACCCGCCAAGGGTTGTCCACCAGTCTGTATCTGGACTTGGTTGCCTGCGGTCGAGCGTGTCTGCGCTGCATCTTGCTCGCGACGACGGCGATCCGAGTTGCGATTGCCGAGGCCATAGGCCGCCTTGCGGTTCTCGGATACGACGATCATCGACGTGTGGTCGGTCACCAGGCTGTAGTTCACGGCCATGTCGACGATGCTGCGGTTCGTCTCTGCCTCCGGCACACCATCGAGCCACTCGGCGCGTTCCAAGTCGCGGATCGCAGCCAACGCATACAGGCGCTCGAGCTCCGGGTTGGCTTCGTCGATCGCGGGCAGTTCGACCGGCACTGTCCAGCTCTTGTCCTGGCCCGAAATCTTCGCGGTAACGGTCAGTTCACTGGAGCCGGTTGCTCGATAGCGACCGAAGACAACCAGTTGCTGGCCCAGGTACAGGCTCGGCATGTGCTCGGGGTGAACCGCTGTGGCGCCCTTCAGCTCGAAGCGCACGCCGTGCATCGCTTCATGCGACATCCGGTCGCGAGCCAGCATCAAGTGCGCGCCGACTTCGTCTTGGACCGAGACCGACTTGGCGAAGCCGCCCGACAGAGATGCCAGATCGCCCAATAGGATTTCGTTCGCACCATTGCCCATCACGAAGGTGAACAAGCGGCCATCGTGCTGCTTGGCCATCTCGATGAAGTCGCGATACTCGTGCGGGCCGACATTCGCGACGCCGTCACTGACCAGGATGATTGCCGAGGGACGATCTGCGTCCAGGCGCGCATAGGCTGAATCGAGCGGGTCGAAGATGTTCGTGCCGCCACCCGCGCGCAGGCCGGCGACTTGCGTCATGGCTTGTGCGGCAGCTTGCGAGCCGGGGGTGATCCAGCTCGAGGTCAGCGCGCGGTGTGTGTTGCTGAAGGAGATGATCTGAAAGCGATCTCCAGGACGCAGGCTTTCGATAGCTTGCGTGACGCCTTGTTGCAGTACGCGCAGCTTGTCGCCTTTCATCGAGCCCGAGACATCGACTACGAAGACCCAGTCGGTTCCGTAGGTGATCTCTTCCAGGTCCTCACCTGGCGTGATGACCGCCATGAAGGTGCCTTCGCCTTGGTCGGCGTAGCGGCTTGTCAGCAGCTCGACTCGAGCGGGTACATCCTTCGACAGTCGGTAGAGCAGCACGAAGTCAGTGTCGAGCACCGCGCCGCTTCCGCTCCAACTGCATTGCCACAGGTCTTGGGCCTCTTGCTTGATCGAGACGCCGGCGTGGCTCGGGGAGTGCAAGCCGTCGATTGGGAAGGCAGTCTTCACCGTGACATCGATCGTCATCGGATCGCTGACGCTCTTCTCCATCGACCAGAACGAGCTGTTCATCGCCGCGTCTGCAGTGTTGCCGCCCTGAAGCGGGTAGAGGTAGCGGCCGACACCTTGATCGATGTCGAGCGGCTGATAGTAGGCGACGCGTACCTTGACCTCTCCGCGTGCAGGAACGCGATTGACGGACAAGCGATAGTCAGAGAAGCCGTTCTGAGATGCGACGGCGGCGGACTCGCCCGCCTTGCTCTCTTCTTCGTAGATGCGCTCGGCTTCCGACTTCTCCACGACCTCGCCAATCGCTGGCGTGCCATCGATCCACATCGTCAATTCCGAGAGCGCCGCTTCATCGGGAAGGGGGAAGGACCAGGTCGCTTCCAGTACCCGATCCGTCGGGTTGTCCAGCACCTGCGTGATGGTCGTGGTCGCAAAGCCGTTGTTGATCACGATGTCGACATCGTGCGAGCGCAGGTTGAGCTCGCCCGCGACAGGAAGGGCCGGAACCTCGCTCAGGAGCTCCTCCTGTTGGCTCGCTGGAAGGCGGTCGTAGCCTTGGCTCGCGAAGGTGGGACTGGCGAGGCTGGCCGCGAGGGCCAGTAGGGTGATTTTGTGGTTCATGTTCCGTCTCCTGGGTTCCGGTTGTTCGGTTCCCTAGTTAACGACAGAACGGCCGTACAGTCCCACGAAAGGAATTACATGAATCGATTAGCTGTGGTTAGTGATGGCTACTGGGTCGCTTCCGAGGCCTGCGTAGCAGAGATCTGGAAATTGTTCTCTTGGCCCGGGCGATCCCTACACAAGGACTCCCCGGCATTGAGTCTATGACAGCAATGGGTACAGAGAGACGATCATGGAGCAAGGCATTCGCTTATGCAGCCTTACCTTATTCAAGTGGGATGGCGTAATCGTGACACCGATTCGGTCTTGGTGCTACTGCGCAACGCTGCATGAGCACTCTCTCGTCGAGTCCATTGCTTGCCATTGCCGGCGAGTGCCGGCTGTGGAGCGGGGCGCTCCGAGCCAGATTCTGGAAGTGATCCGAGCTTTCCTCGGGTTCGATGAGGGGGGACCAAGCTTTCAATCGCCATGAGGGGTAAGCCTGGAATTGTGACCCTGCCCCGCTTCGGTTCATTCACGCGACGGGTCTCACAAGACGTTCAAGCCCAAGATGCTCCATAAGCAATTGAAGCGAACGGAACTCCTCGCGCACCCGGTGATAAAACGGAGTACTCGAACATTGGGTTCGGTCTGCTCGGTCATGTACTCGAGCTCGCGACCGACAAGGACTTCGAGTCTCTTGCACGCGCGAAACTCCTCGAGCCGTAGGGGATGAGCTCGACCCGACTGTTCGATCGAAAGGCGAAGTACTTCAGAGGTGTGGCGACCGGCTATGCCGATGGTGAGGGCGAAGAACCCGTCGAAGCCACTTCATTGTTGCATCGGATGCCGGGCTCAGGAGGATTCGTGAGCACGGCCTTGGACCTCGCCCGCTTGGCTTGCCTACACGCAGGCGGTTTGGACGGGAGTGCTCGCGTGCTCACTCGTGTAGCTTGCGCTGCGATGGTCCGTTCCGAGATTGGATGGTCATTCACGCGTCTCGCAGGTAGAGATGCACTTCTGCCGAAGAAGAACGGTGGACGCGCAGGCGTCGGCGCGTATCTGCTGTTCGCCCCAGGGACGACGGTCGGGGTGGGCCGTACTCTTGAACCAAACCTACACGCAGTCACCAAACCATACTGTCGGCAGGGTTGCTCGCGACGTGCGCTAGGCCTTTCTTCGTCGAACCGGAGCACGGTGACGTTCTCCGGGAGTCGTCGAACGGTGTGCGACTCCGTATCAAGCCGACTCCGTATCAGCCGTATAAGAAGTACCGGTCCGTTCCTCTGCCTGCGAACAACGATCCAGTATTGTCCACAGAATGATCTCGAAACGAACCGCGAAGGTGGCAACCCTGACGGCGCTAACTCTTATCGCCTTCGCGGGAAACTCTCTCCTGTGCCGAGCGGCACTGCGAGAGGGGGCCATTGGACCAGTGGCCTTTACATCGGTTCGACTCTTGAGCGGAGCGCTGATCCTCGCTCCCTTCGCGAGGCGACGACCGCGACTTGCAAACGGGCGCGGGGCGATCGCGTTGGTGGTGTACGCGTTCGCCTTCTCGTTGGCTTACGTCACTCTTGATGCGGGGCTCGGGGCGCTGCTCTTGTTCGGTACGGTACAGGTCACCATGATCGGGCATGGGCTCCGCCAGGGAGAGCGGATGAGTGGGGGGCGCGCAGTCGGTTTGTTCTGTGCGGTAGCGGGTGTCGTGTTGTTGCTTCTACCTGGTGGATCTGCGCCCGACCCCGTAGGAGCGTTCTTGATGTGCTTGGCCGGAGTAGCTTGGGGCGTGTACTCCCTCTTGGGGCGTGGGGCGTCCGAGCCGTCCGCTACGACAGCGGAGAACTTTCTCCTTTGCGCTCCGATCGCGATAGCCCTAGTGCTTTGGCCAAACGGTCTCACGGGCACAACGCCTACAGGTCTCGGGCTAGCCGTAGTATCGGGTGCGGTGACTTCCGGCCTCGGCTACGTGCTTTGGTACGCGACACTGAAAGGTCACACTCGCACGAGCGCCGCCGTCGTTCAGCTCGCAGTACCCGTACTCGCGGCGGGCGGGGGAGTTGTTTGGATGGGCGAAGCTCTGACTGAGCGGCTTGTCTTTGCGGGAGTATTGACACTCGGCGGAGTTCTCCTTGCGGTCATCAGCGGTAATCGCGGCTGAAGGACAAGGAGTCGCACACCTCGGGGTGGGCGACGCTGTCTCGGGATGGATGCGCCTGTCGAGATCTGGGATTAGATATGTAGGAGCCCGTGTTGCGCGCCTCCTCCGAATCTTCCACCTCGACGGCCTCGCACCCCGCCCTCCCGCTGGTAACTCGTCGTGCTCGCGGCTGAGCGAGCACGACGAGGACAGCCACGCAGTGGCGTTGCTCGAGCTGGTAGGAGCCGAGCTGCGCCAGGTCGCTGCGGGCTATCTTAGCCGCGAGCGCGCCGGGCCTACGCTGCAGAGGAGTACCGGGAGTACCGAGCCAGGAACGAAGCTGTTTGACTGTATCCAACTTGTGCCAGCTTCGGGCGCCGTAATGCTCATTCTGAGGTCGTCGAATCAGGTCAACCTCAGTCGGCTAGTTGGCTTGATCCTGGCATCCAAGCGTCATGATTAAGGCACAACATTTCTGGCTCCGTACCTCCGCGTCAACGCTTCGGCGCAGCCTTCGCACCTGCGTTTTTCGCCTGCTCCGTACCCCGCAAGCGAATCTCGACCAAGTCATCGAAGGCTCCTTGCCCTGTGTTGCCGAAGCCGAGGAGCGCACGCTCACGCGAGGCGTCGACGACGCCAAAGCAGGACGCGCGAGTCGGGATCGCAGGTGGTTGAGCAAGCCGCTCGACCGGTGCTTCGTCCTCTCTCGTGCGAACGATGTAGAGATCGTCGAGTGCGGAAACGCCATTACCCGTTCCGCCCCAGATGTGCATGTCGCCAGTGCGCTGATCCAAGACGAAGGCCGGGTTTCGCCTACCGGGGAACTGCTTGGGTTCGTACTCCGCAAGCAGGGTCCATGCGGGGTCCGGCCCTAAGAAGTCGATCGACCACAGATCGCTAGCGAATGCGACGGCTTGGGGATCATCATCGTTTGGAATTTGGCCGCCGCAGACCAGGAGCTTTGCTGTCGAGATGTCATGCGCGAAAGCGAAGCCGGCGCGCATGCCCGGATTGGGTTCGATCGTCTCGAGCATCGTCCAAGCGATAGCCTCTCCCTCGCGCTGGCCGATCCAGGTATTGCCCCACTCCTCTTCGATGGTGCCACCTCCGAACACGATGAATCGCTCGCCCTTTGGATCACAGGCGAAAGCGTGCAGCATGCGCGGCGGCGGAGGATTGATTTGCGCTACGCTCTCGATGCGCACGGCTTCGCGTGTGAAGGTCATGCGCCACAACTCACCGATCGGTTGCATTCCGCCGTCGTAGCCTCCGTGCAAATAGGCGCTGCCCTCGACGCGGGCAACACGCCGGGCACCACCAGCGGTGAAGGCATCCCCGACAACATCGAGATTGCTCCAGATCTGCAATTCGAGGTCGAAGGCCCAAGCATCCTCCAGCGGACTTCCGTATGGGCTATAGCCTGAGCCAGCGAACATGATGGCGCGGTCGCGTTTCTCGTCGAGCATGAAAGACGCGTGTTCACGTGCGGGCGGGCCACTCTCTTCTGCCCACTGGATACGTTGGCCCCAGGCGGGCGGGGCTTCCTGCAAGGGGGCGGAGAGCAAGGCCGGGAGGAAAGTGGCGAACCAAAGCATGGGAGGAGCAATCGAGGGGTTGGAAAGGCAGCGACACCTGGCCTGCCCCGCGTAGCGTGCGTGCGTGCCGGTGATCGAATGCCATACGGTGCTCATGATGTGATATGCCGACGCGCACCCGATCCTCTCTGGATCCGGTTAGTCGACCAAGCTCACCATTGGCAATGGCTTCGAGCTGACCCCTCAGAGCTGATCTACAAGCGAAGAGGAACAATTAGAATTGCCAGCGCTTGCTGTTGTGCCGTTTAGAGGTGGCTCGGAACTCCCTCTCGGCAAAAACAAGATTTTGTGGGGCACCGCGGGAGAGTCTGCGCCATTCAGTCAGAGGATGAGCCTGGCGCTCGATCTGCCCCGCCGTCACCTAATCAACGGATCCCGAATATGGCCGAATCAATCACTGACGGAGAACTCGAGTACCAAGGGAATGTCAGAGTTCCCTTCCGCATCTTCGAGCACAGCAGTCACACCGGGACTGAAGTCGGAACTGTCAAGCAATCGAAAACCTTCCATTCACCATGGATGTATCACAAGGACAACCTGTACGCGATGGGGCCCGCCTGTGAGAGCATCGAGTTTCGCTGGTCTCATCGCAACAAGGCAGCCTTTGCGGGTCGATTCGAGTTGGGCAGCATCACTACGAAAACGCCGCTCAGCCACAAGATCATCGGCAGCATGGGCGGCGGCCCCTATTACCTCACGTGCGGCAAGCTGGCGACCTACCAGAGCAAGCTCTTCTCGGTGAAGGAGCTGGCGCGCTCGCTCGACGGCGGCCTTGCCGGCGGCGCGCTTACTTCCGCGGAGGGGCTTGGAATGGTGATGGTCGCGGCGGGAGCGAGTAGCGTCGCTGCGCCCGTCGTCATCGGCGCGACGGCGGCCATCGTGGCTGCCTACATTGCCAAGACGGCCATCAAGAATCACATCAAGAACTTGAAGGAGAAGCAGGTCTTCGTGCGCATTTCACGCATGCCGGAATCCGGAGTCCTGGGGTGCTTCTTCCCAGTCGAAGAGAAGATCTATCGGACAGAGCGCTTCAGCGCGCCGATGCTGTCGTTTGCGCACGTCAAGCAGTTCGTCGAGAACAACATTACGTCGGATGCTCGGCAGTAGCAGGCGGCTCCGTATCGCATAAATGAAGAGAGGCTCCCGTTTCAGGAGCCTCTCTTCATTTATGTGTCCGTCGCCGAGCTCAGCCTAGTTCGACGCTTCGCTCAGCTCTTTCTCCGCTTCCAACTCGAGCTGGCCATCGCCTTCGACATCGATGCCCTTGCCGGGCTGCGTCTGGCCTGTGAGGCGGACGTACATGTCGAAGAGCTTCTGCTCGATCGGGAACTTGTAATTGCCGCTCTTCAAGCGCCAACCCGCGGCCTTTGACAAGGCCTTGCGCATCCACAGCGGGCCTTCCATGACGTGCATGTCATAGATGGCGGCTGTGTTGTTGTAGCGTGACCAGGTGTGGCGCACGGACTCGGGTAGCGGAGTGTTCTGCGAGTTGTACTTGTACTCGAAGCAGTTGCCCCACTCGTGGAAGTTCGTCGGCGGCTTGTAGCCGAGCTTGATTGCCGTGTTGTAGTCTTCCGTGCCCGGGATGGGGCGGAAGGGATAGACGTCGGAGCCGGCGATGGGGTAGAGGTGCTTGACCTTGGCCGCTTCCTTGAGGGTAGCTTCCATCGACTCCTGAGATTCGCCGGGGAAGCCGATGATCCAGAAGGTACCCGGGACGATGCCGCGCTTGCTCAACTCACCGATGGCGGTCGGGATGTTGTCGATGCCGATGTTCTTCTTGATCTTCTCCTGCATCTCTTTGGTCCCGGCTTCGGCGCCGAGCCACAAGAGGTGGCACTTTGATTCTTCGAGCAAGTCGAGCGTCGATACGTCGTAACGCATGATCGTTTCGATCTCGATCGTGCCGTTCCAGTGGATCGGCACCTTCAAGTCGACCAGGCCTTGGGAGAACTGCTTGGTACGCTTTTCGGCCACGCCAAAGTTGGCGTCCTGGAAGCGCAGCACGTCGAACTTGAAGCGGTCTTGCAGCTCAGCGATATCTTCGGCCAGCTGGCGACCTTGGATGGCTTTCCAGCGGCGACCCGTCAAAGCGGGTGAGCAGCAGAAGGTGCACGGCTCGGGGCAACCGAAGCTCGAGAAGTAGCTGAAGCCACGCGGCGGATTGTCCGCCGTCCAGTGACCCGGCAGCGGGAAGCGGTGACGGACCTTGTCGTGGATTGGCCGCACCTGCAGTTCCGCGTAGCGCTCGTACTCGAGCAAGTGCCACGGCACCGGCTCGAACTTATCGAAGCCGACGACGGGACGGTTCTCGGTGTAGTGCGGCTTGCCATCGCGCAGCACGGCCAGGCCGGGCACATTCGCGAGGTCTTCGCCGTGATCGACAGCCTGCACGACTTCGCGGAAGGTGATCTCGCCCTGACCCAGCGCGACCGCGTCAGCGATCCCGTTTTCCAAGTACATCTCGGGCGTGACGCTGGGGAACCAACCGCCCCAAATGATTGGCAGGTCCGGGAAGCGCTCGCGCACCGCCTTCGCGACGACATAGCCGTCATAGACCTGGTAGCCCAAGATCGCGGAACTCGCGAACAAGAGCGCGCCATCGCAAGCCTCGAGAACCTTCTCGATGTAGTTCGGCTCGATCATCGCATCGAGCATCACGACTTCGTAGCCGTCGGCGACGGGGCCGGTCGCAATTTGAAGCAACTCGAGCGGCAGCAGGTCGGCGCTAAATGTCTCGCCTCGCGACGGGTCGGCCCGGTGCGGGAGGAAGAGGACGATCTTCTTGCGCTTCTGGATCATGGTGTGGTGGCAGACGTTGGCTCAAGTCTCTCGGGATCCCGTCAATAAATAGCTGCGCAGCGCGCGAGCTTGGGATTTGTAGAGGTCTTCGAGAGTGGTACTGAGTCTCTGATGCGTGGGCTTGTGTGTTACAGCTCGAGTTTGAGGGGGGAGATCAGGCTCAAGCTATCGAAGGGCGCTCGACAACGAGCGCTCAAGCAGGAGCGCTCGGCGTGACGCCGGACGAGTGATCGATCTGGGCCTTCTCTTTACCGAGCACCTTCTCTTTCGTGCGGCCGGTCAGCTTCACGAACAAGTGGAAGAGCTTGTGCTCAATCGGGAAGTTGTAGTTGGCCGTCTTCAAACGCCAGCCGGAGACCTGCTTCATCAAAGCGCGCAAAGTATCTGCACCCTCCATCGCCAGGCCGTCGTAGAAGGTCGACGCAACGCCATACCGGCGCCAGGTGCGTAGCACTTCATCGGACAAACGCGTGTCGTCGGTCTCGTACTTGTACTCGAGCACCGTGCCCCACTCTTCCAGGGTCGACGGCGGCTTATAGCCAGCCTTGACGGCCGTGTCGTAATCCTCGGAACCGGGGATGGGCCTGAAGGGGAAGATGTCCGACGCAGCGCGCGGGAATTTGTACTTCATCTCCGCAGCGCGCCGAATCGTCTCCATCATCGAAGACTCGGTCTCGCCGGGATAGCCAATGATCCACGAGGTGCCGGTCGTGATGCCGCGCTCGTACAAGCGGCCCAACGCGATCTCGAAGTGGTTGACGTTGATCTTCTTCTTGATGCGCTCTTGCTGCTCTTCCGCACCGGCTTCCGCACCAGGCGAAACCATGTGGCAGTTCGAAGCCTTCATCAAATCGAGCGAGGCGTCCTTATAGCGAACGAGCGTCTCGATCTCATAGGTGCCCGACCAATAGAAGGGCGCGCCACGTTCGATCAGTCCTTCGCAGAACTCGTTCGAGCGCTTCTCCGCGACGCCAAAGTTTGCGTCCTGGAAGCGCATCACATTGAAGTTGAAGCGGTCGTGCACTTCCATCATGCGATCCGCGAGCATCGCACCGGGGATGGCTTTCCAGCGCCTGTCGACGACGCCGGGGGAGCAGCAGAAAGTGCACGGCTCGGGGCAACCGAAGCTCGAGAAGTAACTGAATCCGCGCACCTGCGTTCCGGGCTTGAGTTCCCAAGGGTCGGGATACTTATGGCGCAGCTTCCACGGCCCCGGGTTCTGCTGGCGCTCGACGTAGAGTTCGTAGTCAAGCAAGTGCCAAGGTGCGTCGGGGATTTTGTCGAAGCCGACGACCGGGCGATGTTCGGTGTATGCGACCGCGCCATCTTTCGGGATCGCGAGTCCGGGGACGGACTCGAGCGACTCGCCGCAATCGATCGCGCGCACGACATCCGCGAAAGTCAGTTCGCCTTGGCCTAAACCAACGGCGTCCGCGATGCCTTCTTGGATGTACAACTCCGGCGCGACGCTCGGGAACCAACCACCCCAAATGATGGGTAAGGAAGGGAAGCGTTCGCGAACGGCGCGCGCGACACGCGCACCGTGGGCAACTTGGAAGCCAAGGATGGCGCTGGATGCAAACAGCAGCGCGCCCTCACAAAGCTCCATGAGCTGTTCCATGTAGTCGTCGTGGACCATGGCGTCCACGATCACGCACTCATATCCCTCGGCATCCGGAATGCTCGCGATCTGGAGCAATTCGAGAGGCAAGAGGTCTGCGGCGACACGCACTCCTTGCTCCGGGTCAGCCCGGTGCGGGAGGAACATAACGATGCGTTTCTTGCGCTGAATCATCAGGGTGTAGGACCGTCGTAAGGCGGGGGGCGAGCCCCAAAGCTTACGAGAACGGAAGCAATAGCGTGTGGGCGGATTCCCACCTCAAAATCGGCTTCTTGACCCTCGAGAATGGAGGAAGATGGGTCAATCGGGCCGGTAGCGAGAGGTAATTGCTCTTGGTTGCGGAGAAGGTGTGGCCCGGAGAGAGCCGACTTGCAGAGTCTACCGCACTCAGGGCATAGAAGGGGGCACCTGGAGCGGATTGACCGAGGCGATAAGATGCGCGCATGACTTTACCTCCTTCCCATACCGATTTTCGCCCGCCCGAGCCCGCGCCCCTCGACGACCCGCGCCTGTTGGCCGTGGCGGATCTGATCGGAATCGTGGACCGTCTACGCGCGCCGGATGGGTGTCCCTGGGACCTCGAGCAAAGCGAGAAAAGCATGCTCCCAAGCCTCCTAGAAGAGGTTTACGAGCTGCAAGAGGCGCTTGAGGAGGGGACGGCGGAAGAAGCCACGGCGGAGGCCGGCGACGTGCTGATGAACGTGGTGTTGATCGCGAGAATTGCCGAAGACGAGGGCCGGTACGACCTGGCGCGGGTCGCGCGCGGGGTCTCCGAAAAACTCGTCAGGCGCCACCCGCACGTCTTCGGCGAATTGACGGTCGACGGCAGCGGCGAGGTTTTGCGCAACTGGGAGGCGATCAAGAAGGTCGAGCGCCAGGAAAAGCGCGAGGACGCGAGCGCATTGGCGGGCGTTCCCAAGGCACTTCCCGGTCTGCAGCGGGCCTCGAGAATGTGCGAGAAGGCCCTTCACGCCGGATTCCGCTGGCAGGATGTGGCCGGCGCGCTGGCTAAGGTCGACGAGGAGCTGGCCGAGTTGAAGGCTGAATTGCCGCCCGAGGCACTTTCGTGCGCCGAGAAGCCAGAGTGGGGCGAGGGGCAGCGCGAACGGGCATCCTCCGAGCTCGGAGATCTGATGCTCGCGGGGGCGTTTCTGGGGCGTTACCTCGGATTAGATGTCGAGGAGGCGTTGCGTGGGTCCTTGAGGCGCTTCGAGACCCGATTCCGATCGATGGAGGATGGATTGGAGGGCGCGATCTCGGATCACTCGCTCGATCAGTTGATCGAGGCTTGGCGCGGGGCAAAGGCGGCGACGTCGGCCGAAGATTGACGGGCTGCTTGGTATGGCCTGTTTGATTGGAGGAGCTAAACGCTTGCACGTTTGTGCAAGTGTCCTAGTGAGTAGCTGTGATGTCTGACGAAATCTGTCCTCCGGTCGAAATAGATCAGCTCCTGTCGGCTCCCTTATTCAAGAGTCTCTCGGACCCGGTGCGACTTCAGATCGTGGCGCGGCTGCTCTGCGCACGCCACCCCCAGACGGTGACCGAGGTGACGAGTTGCTGCGGCGTGCACCTCTCGGGTGTTTCGCGCCATCTGCAAGCGCTGAAGGGCGCGTGACTCAGCCATAGCCGACGACATCGCCCAGGAAACCTGGCTCGCCGCCCTCCAACAACACGGGCAAGCCCCCGTCTGCCGCGGATGGCTCGGTACAGTCCTTCGCAATCGTCTGTACAAATCTCGGCGCCGTTTCCTACGTCGAGGCGATTATGAAAATCGCTTCGCTTCCGCTTCCGCCAACGCGCACGCACAAGCGCCCTCAGCAGCACAAGTCGCAGAAGGCATCGCATCCCGGCAGCACTTGCTAAGCGCGGCCAACCTCTTCACCTAAGGGATGCGCTCGCCATCACTAGCGTGCCCTGACCGACACGCCTTCACTCGTCGTCGTTTCCTGCGTATCCCGTTGCGCGCAGAAGCTCCAGCTCTGCCTGCCCGTCTTGAAGCATGCGCGGCTGCTGTTCGCCTTCCTGCTTCAGCCAGACCGAGATGACTCGCTTCAGTCGTTCGACTCGATCGGGGTGATCCACAGCCATGTCGTTACGCGCATCCGGGTCCGAAGCAAGGTCGTAGAGGCGCACTAGATCACCGTCGAATCCCGTTGGCTTCGGCGCCCAATCGAGCCGCCAGTTACCGTCCCGAATGCTGTGAAGGTCACGGATCTTGATCCAGGCAGCCTGCTCTTCGTCGTAGAGGATGCCGCGCGTGGTTGTCGTGATGACCGGGTGTTGGATCTTGCTGTCGAAGAGGTCCGGGGTCGCAGCAAAGTTGTGCTGCCGGATCCCCGCCAGTCGCAACAAGCTCGCGCCTAGGAAACGGTTCGGGACGCGCCGTTCGACGCGCTGACCGGCTGGGACGCCAGGCCCGCTGAGGATCAACGGCACGTGCACACTCTCGTCATGCAGCTGCAGTGCGTGATTGATCAGGCCGTGCTCCATGAACTCTTCGCCATGGTCACTGGTCAGCGCTATCACACTGCGCTCGCTCTGACCCGAATCTTCGAGCATGGCAAACAGCTCGCCTAGTCGCGCGTCGATGCTGGCAATCTCCGCGTCGTAGAGTGCGAGGTTCTGTTGGTTGTGCGGTTGCAAGCTCGCGAGTCCGTCAGGCCCGAGGCGCTTGGCGTCTTTGATGATGGCTGTCTGTTCGCGCTCCTCCCAACCCACGGGCGGATTCCCAGCAAAGCGTGCGCTCATGTCCTCGGGCGGCCGATACGGATCGTGTGGATCGACGAGGTGCAGATACAAGAAGTAGCGCGCGTCTCCCTGTGCTCGAATCCAGTCCGAAATTTCACCCAGGATTTCGCTCGTGTCGATCCAGTGGAATTCACGATAGGTGCGGAATCCTTGAGCGAAGTTGCGATTGGTGACGATCAAAGGATTCGCTGAGAAGGCGGCTGTCTCGATCCCCGCGTCTCGAAAAGCCTCTGCAATTGTGGTCAGCTCTTCTGGAAGATACTGAGTCGATGTCCCTGCAATGCCATGAGCGGGAGGGGCCAATCCCGTCAGCAGGGAGGCTGTCGATGGCGGCGTCCAAGGTGCGGCCGAGAAGGCGCGCTCGAACATCGTTCCGCTCTCTGCTAGCGCATCAATGGCCGGACTGACTTGCGGTTCGTGCCCATAGCAATGCAAGCGGTCTGCACGCAGCGTGTCGACCACGATCATGATTACATTGGGCCGCTGCGTGGATGCGACCTCGCGCTCGAGCTCGTAGGGCGACAGTAGGTCCAGGGATCCGAAGGCAGCGGCAATTTGGCGCTTAGCATTGCCTTCGGAGTGAGTTTCGAGCGTCAGAGTTCCGCCGCCGCTCACATCAATGCGTCGCAGGTTCCACGCTTGATCTTCGTTCGGAACGGCCTCTCCAATCGTACGGGTCTCTTCGAACAAGAGCTGATCGTTAAGGCTGGCTCGAAAGCGCACTTTTCCGCGGCCCTTCCACTCGCGCGAGTCGAATCCTGTCGCGAGTTCGAGCGTTGTTCCTGGAGCAACCTTTGGAACAGCGATGGTCACTCGCGCAGGCGGTGCCATTTCGAGAGCGGGCAACAACTCGTGCTGCCCAAGCTCAGTCTTGCGCGGCTTGATCAGGCGCACTTTCACCGGGCGATCCTCGTTCTGCTGCACGACACTCCGCAGCTCGTCCTGCAAGAGAGAGCCGACGATGCGTTCGCCGATCAGCGGGTCTGGACTCGGCTCCGAACATCCGAACAGCAGCGAGAGTGCGCTGGCGAGAAACAGGCCAATGGTTCCGTGCCGTAGGGGCACACGCGTGGGGAGTCCGATAAAGCTATGAGGCATGAGGATGCGTCAGGCGTGCGGCCTGCACTTGCCTCAGAGCCTAGCAGAAAGGGGCGTCGCCTCCCGTAGCCGATGCGGGTGAGGCTTTGCAGCTGCCGGTCGCCCTCTTATTCCCAAGCGAGCTGCAAGTCATAGCGAGACCACTTGCAATAGATGTTCTGCTGACCCAAGACGACGGCCTCTGAGAAGGTGGTCGTCACGCTTGTGTTGTCTTCAGGAAGTGCGTACAGCGTCAAGCGATAGCGTCCGCGCGGGATGTCCTCGAAGGCGAACCAACCCATATCTGTTACTGGCGAGACCCAGTCGCCGAGCGAGCCTCGGGCGGAAACATACAGCGGTCGCTCATCAAGAGGCGGCCGTTCGGTGATCGATCCGCCGAGTGAAACGCGCTGATGCAACGGAAGCCACATTGACGATCCACCGTGCGGGGCCCAGAGCGGGCCAGCTTCGCCAATGCCTTCCCACTCCTTCCAGCTGTACGACATTGACATGAAGCCCTGTTGGCTACGATTTGCACGCATGAAGTCCAACGCAGGCGTATTGCCTCGCGTCGGACTGAGGACTTGGCCCCAGACTCCCCATAGCGGAGGCACGTAGACCACTTCCGTGTGCTTTCCGAAGCTTCCTTTCGGAATGGTAATCTCGCGCAGCGGACGCGGCGCTGCCGTGCGGAAAGGGGCGACCTTGAAGTTGGCCTTGTACTCCTCTTGGGCGTCCAAGACCGAGATCTCCACGGCGATGGGAACACCTGCTTCGAGTTGCAGGTTAATGCGTTCGCCATTGAACAACTCAGTCGAGACGAAGGGACCCGCAGTCGTTCCGGACAAAGATTCGCCAATCCCGGCCATGGCAGCGATGTAGTAGAGCTTCTTCTTGGGTGGGATCGCGATCCCAAAAGAGAACTCACCGTTGCGGTCCGAACTGCCCGTCCAGAAGGGCGTCGATTTTTTCGCGGTATAGGCCGCAATACTTGCCTTGACTGCGCGTCCGCTGGGATCGAGAACACTGCCAAAGCCTTCCGGGGATGCGCGGGACGAATTCGAGCTACCCTCCTCCAGGTTTTCGACGACGACGGTCAGCGAGTTTCCTTCAGGTCCGACCGGGACTGGAAGAGTCTTTGATGGTGCGTTCTCCGCGGTGACGGTTAGCAGCATGGGCTGCCAGGCGCGATCGGCGTTCGCGAAGTTGGAGAGGCCCAGAGTATTGGAGGTACGCGAGATGACCTTCTGCTCTAGCCCGCCATAATGCATCTCAAGGCGAGCCCCGTTGACCGGATCTCCAGCGCCGTCGATGACGCGAATTGAGCAACTACCGAGTCGATTCAATTGAATCTCTCCGGTAAGTCCCAGTGGATCGAGGTGGACGTAATGGCGCGCGCGAGGAAGTGGACTGGTCCAAGCGGCATATGCCTCGCGATAACATGCGGCAGCGCGCTCCGCGTTCCCGGTCAAGTCTCGCCACGCCTTCCACATGCCGTCGGCACTCTCCTGCTTCCATTCGCCACCCTGCTGCAGGCTGAATCCGATGCGTTCGACCGAAACCTCGATTCCTCCAATCGGTGCGTTAACGACGAATGCGCCCTGCTCGTCAGTCCTAATCGGTTCAATCTCGGTAGACCATGCGCCAGGCAAACGCAGCAAAACCAGAGTGTCCGGAAGCGGTTCTCCTTGGGAATCCACGACGACCGCGTGCATGGGCTGCGGGCGATGGATGACGATGTCCGGAACATGCGCGACACGATTCGGGAGCGAAATCCTCAATACATCCGTGGTCGCTGCGGCATCCTGAAGGAAGAGCGTCATCGTGCCGAGCACATGGCCTCCGAGAGGCTCGACGTAGTACCAACCTTCATCGGTCGTCTCCGCCGTCGCGACGACTGCATCGCGAGCGCTCAGGAATCCGATAGGCGGTTCGTCATCTTCATCCTCTACGTCGTCATCCAAGGGCTTGCTAGGGACACGCGGCAGATCGCCGACCATGGGAACCGAAGATAGATGGAACGGTTCCCGCATGTTGGATCTCGTACCCTCGGAATTTCTCATCGCGCGCGACTGCAAATCGACTCCTTCGATTGGGCGCAGTGCCTCGATCCAGAAGCCCTCGACCCGGCGTCCCTTGATGGGTTTGTTGTCAAAGGTCACGACACGCCCGTAGAACCCGCGAGTCGGCACGAGCCACACACTCTGCCGGCGGGTTCCATTGCGCCCTTCCTCGAACTCGAAGGTCTTCTGTTCGAACTCCTCGATCTGCAACGTGATCGTTGTGGGGCCCGTGGCGAGATCGTCCGGCAGCGAGATGTGACCGCTGACTGATGTCTCTGTCTTGGTCCACGCAGGAGCAGGATCTCCGAACAAGGACACGCGCGTCTCAACGATTGGCTTGCCATCCGGCCAACGCAGCAGAGTCAATCCGACGTCGGGTACGACTTCGGGAATCGGTTCGGGTGTAAGGGACGCCAGCTCGTTCGGCGGCGTCAGGGATACGCGTTCCTGTGGCTCTTCCTCCGATTTTATAAACCAAGGCGTGAGCGAATCGAACTCGCTCGAATCGAATATCACCTGATCGAAGGAGGCTGTCTTAAACGACTCGTTGGCAACGAACGCGCGATCCTCGCTCTTGTTCAGCCACAAGCCCAAGCATCCCAGCGCCAGCGTTGCGGCGACCAGGAGTCTGAAGCGATTCATCTCCACTCTCATTGAAATCACGATCCTCCGTCGGAATCTACGGGGATGACTCTGGCTGGGGTCTCTTGGTCGTACTAGTCATCTCGATCTTCCCGTGAACTCCCAAAAGGTCGCTCACCGATCACTCTAGAGTCCTCATCGCGCATCGCTGCGTTTCTCGTCCTAGACTCGTCGAACCACTGTCCCTTGTGAGAGTCTAGTTCGTACGTATCGATCCGGTTACACCTGACTCCTCGGTCGCTCCTCGCCTAATGCATCCACGATGACTGACAAAAATCCGCAAGCCAAACAGATGCAGGACGAGTCGATGGTTCGCACCCTCGATGCTCAGGCGCGTGCTATCTGGCCTCAGGAGCAGCTGCTGTTCGAGCGCTACTACATTCCTGCTAGCGCGCGCGTCTTGGACCTGGGTTGCGGGACGGGTGAGATCACGGCGCGACTCGCGGAGCAGTGGCCGCAAGCACACATCGTCGGGGTCGACTTGGTCGAGTCGCACCTTGTTGCTGCCCGCGAACATGCGGCGCAGCATGCCGAGCGCGTGTCCTTCGAGGCTGGTGATGCCTTCGACTTACGCTTCGAGGCAGAGAGTTTCGACTTTGTTCTATGTCGACATCTGTTCCAGGCCGTCCCGCGCCCCGAGGCCGTCGTGGCCGAGATCCAGCGTGTGCTCGCATCCGGAGGTGCAATACATCTCTTGGTCGAGGACTACGGATTGATTCATCACGACCCGACGCGCCTGGATACGGATGCCTTCTGGCGTGAATTCATCGGTGGCTTCGGTCGCGCGACTGGGACCGAGATGCTGATTGGGCGCAAGATGTTGCCGATCTTGCGTGACGCCGGCTTCAAAGATATTCGAGTCGAGTACCTGACCATTGATAGCCTGCGCGTCGATCCGCAAGTGATCGCTGAGATATGGAGCGCCTGGCGCGATGGGTATCGCGATGGACTTGCGCAGACCAGTGGCCGGCCGGTCGAGGTTATCGACGAGCACTTTGATGACATGATCCAATGCTTGCAGCGGCCTGATGGCTATGGCGTCTGGCACATCCCCATCTGGTCAGCTCGCAAGTGAGGCGAGCTTGCGCTCGCCTCACTCGGCTGAGTTGGTGATGGCTATCAAGCTCGACTCGGTCCGTATGTAATTGTCGCCGCCGACGAGGGCGGGAGTCGCCATCACGCGCTCACCCAAATCACATTGGTCGATGACATCGAGCTCGTCACCCTCTTTCAAGATACTGATGACACCGCGAGCTGACACGGCGAACAGCTTTCCGTCGGCGAAGATTGGTGATGCGTAGTACGGCCCGCCGGAACCGAGGCGTCCCTCGTACAGCACTTCCCCATTCGCCGTCCGAAGGCAAGTTACGATGCCTCCGTTCTTGATCATCCAGGTCCGGCCCGCATGCGCCAAGGGAGAGGGGCACTCGGGCACGCCGCGCTCGAAGCGCCATGCGATTGCGGGTTTGCTCTCACCGATTTTGGGGCGCAGCGCAAGCAGGGCATTGTGATGTTTCATGCTCGCTAGCCATTCGACTAGCTTCGGCCATTCGTCCGCACTCAGTTGCGCGTCACCGTTCTCGTCCAAGAAACGAAAGAAGATCCGCAACGGGTGATCTCCCTCACCATCGGCGTCGTTGCGTGATAGCCCGCTTACGTTCTTCGATGCCTCCTCGCGGTTCAGGAGGCCGTCCCAATCCTCATCGTGGGCTGCGAGCAAGGCTTCGAAAGTCGGCAGGCGCTCGACCTCGGTGTTGCTCTTCATATTGTAGGAAGTGACGAATACCAAGCCTCCGTCGAGCGCAGGTGTGATGATCGGCTCGTCGCTCAATCCAGGCATCGACCACAACTCGCTTCCGTCCCGTGGGTCGTACGCGTTCAGCCACCAAACTCCATAGATGAGCAGTTCGTCTCGACCATCGCTGCCTCGAATGGTCGGCGTCGACCAGCCCGATGCAAAGCCTTCTCGGTCGCGGGTCCAGACCATTTCGCCAGTCTCTGCGGAGAGTGGGATGAGTTGCGAGTCGGTATTTGTGTCGCGTACCAGAATGAGCTTCCCATCCGTCAGGATCGGCGACGCTGCGCTGCCAAAGGTGTTCTCCGGGAAGCCTGTCTTGTGCCGCCAGATTTCCTTGCCGGAGTGGTCGTAGGTGATCAGGCCGAACACTCCGAATTAGGCGTAGACCCGTTGCGTATCGGCGGCACAGGTCGAGGACGCGGCACCGTTGATGCGATGCATGCGCTCGAGCTTCTCGACCTGTAGCTCGCGCCGCCAAAGCACGCTGCCGCTGAAGCGCTCGATGCAGATCGTCTGCAGCGTCTGCCCGATGTGCGCAGTCACGAAAATCTTGTCGGCGCGAATGCAGGGTGACGAATTTCCCGCAGGCAACACGCAACGCCAGCGCAGGTTGTCTTTGAGTTCGAGCGTCGATGGATAAGCGTGTGGGCCCGTCGCGACGCCCGCTCCGTTCAAGCCGCGGAAGCCAGCCCAATGTGACTCCAGCGCGAGCGAGCCTTGCCTGCGGCTGGGCTGCTGTTTCGCTGCGACGCTCAGGTCTTCCCTCGTCTGCTCCTGTACCCGAAGAGCCGCAGGCCGCGCAGTCATGGCGCTGAGGGCCAGAGCCAGAACTCCAATCAGGAATGCCGTTGTCGTCAAGCGTCGCTTCATCAACGTGTTCTCCTCTGAATGAGAATGCTCACTAGAATCGAGCATCGGCTGCACGGCATCTCAGGGTTCCCGGCTGGTGGCCGGCGCCGCTCCTCCCCGCAGGCTAGTTTGAACAGATGTGAAGCGAAACCGTCTCTCGGTCAATCCCACGTCAGATCAGCTTGAGTGGTCGGCAGCAGATCGGTTGTCCTGTAGAGAGAAGATGTCGCGTAGATTGAGGTTCCGTACGCTTGTCGCTGCGATTGCTTGACCCACGCAAATGGGCATCGAGAATCGGGCTGCAGGTTCGTCCTCCGACCCCTTCGATTGCTGGTCGCTAGATTGTCCGGCCTCTCGACCTACTACAACGAGTGCCCAACGAAGCTCCCCCTGAACCCGGCGCTCGCATCGCCATTTTCCCGCGGCCGCGCCTCGGCGATGGCCTCGTGACGATGGTGTTGGCTGACAACTTGCTCCGGGCTGGCTTTCGTCCGACGGTCTTCCATGACGCGTTGCACTCGCTTGCAACACTGTTCCCAGCTCACGATCTGTGCCCGGCTACTGGAGCGAAGGGACTGGCGAGCTTCGAACTTGCTTACGTGCACTCACCCGAGATGGCTGAGCGGGCCTCCGGCGCAAAGCGGATCGTGATCGGGCGTGAGCTCGTGAGCATGGGACGCAAAATCGCGCGGCCTCATCTGTACCGCGACCTGGCGCGGGAACTGTGTGATGTGACGAATGCGGACGATGCCAATGGCGCGCAGCGGCCCGCAGGAATCGAACGCGAAGCAAAGCTGATCGCGATTCATCCGGAGAGTCTCGACCCGCGTTGCATTTGGCCGCAGCACCGTTTCATCGAGCTTGCCGAGCGGATCAGAGATCGCGGATTCGATTCAATCTTTATCGTGGCACCATCCGAATCCGAACGCTGGCGTGCAGTCATTTCCGCTGACCGCCTCTTCGTCGATGCTGATTTGAACAGCGTCGTGCGCAGGCTCGCGGCAGCGCGCATGGTGATAGGTAACGATTCTGGGATTGGCCACCTGGCATCGTGCGTCGGGACGCCGACTCTGACGCTATTCTCGCGGCCTGCGCTCGTCCGCCGTTGGCGTCCACACTGGGCGCCCTCTGCGGTCGTGCTGCCGGTGTTTTCACCTCCCGGGGCGGCCCTGCAACTGGCTACCTGGCGGCAGCTGACCTCGGTTGCCCGCGTTGAGCGCGAATTCGTAGCCTTCCTCCTGCACACGGACTAAGGGATACACTCGACACCTTGCCCGGATGGCTCCACGGCCATCTGGATGGCCTCACTTCAGACTGGTCTCGAACCCAACACGCGCGTATCCCATCAGCATGAAACGTCTAGCTCTTGTCTTGGCCTTGTTGGCTCCCGGCTGTTTTTTCAGCCGCAGGCATCTGAACCAACCGTTGAACGCCGAGGCCCTGAGTCTGTTGACTCCAGGTCGCAGCACAGCGGCCGATGTCGTCGCGGCTCTCGGCGCGCCTACGGATGTCGTGCAGCTCGGTAAACGCACGGCGTATCGCTACGACTACGTCCAGACGAAAGACACAGCGCTGTTTCTGATTGTCTTCGCGACGCGCGGGCAAGAAGTGCAAGCCGATCGCGCTTGGGCGTTCTTTGATGAGAACGATGTCCTGACGCACTTGGGTCAGACGCTCGAGGGCGGGCAAGCCGAGTACTTCATCCCGCCCTTCGACAGCTCAGTCGACGGGGACTGAGCGTGCGCTTTGGTCTCGCTTTGCTCGCGCTCGTCCTCTCGACGAGTTCGTGCTTGAACTTTTCCTACCAGCGCATGGTTCACCTGCGTGCGCCGGAGGCACAGGCTGTCGCGAGCCTGACGCCCGGACGTGCCCAGCTGCAGGAGTGCCTCGATCAGCTGGGTGCACCTCTGATCGTAAAAGAGACGTCGAGAGGGACGGCGATGGCGTGGGGTTGGTTCGAAGCGCAGGCTTGGAACCTCTCTGTCAGTGCGCCCCTCGGGGACAACTCCGGCAGTATCAGCTTTGAAAGTGTCGATGGGCGCATGCGCGGCTTGCTGTTGCTGTTCGATCGAGACTGGCGCTTGCTCGAATTGCGCGAGGGCTTCCTGCGCAACCTCGGTACAGACCTCGAACGTCGTAGGCCGCAGCTGATCGAGGAATGAGTATGCCGCTTGGACTCTTCGCTCGCAGCTTCGCTGGCTCGCCCTTGCTCGTCGTTGTGGCGGCGCTCGTACCCTGTGCCATCGCTCGGTCCGTCTTGTCTTATCAAGAGGCCGACGACAGCGGGGGACAGCTTGCCGAGGAAGCTGCAGGCGACGAAACGGTCTACGGATCGGGCTGGTGTGAGATCGTCTTTGGCGAGCTCACGGGTGACGCGCGTCGCATGGGGTACGGTTTGGACAGCGATATCCCTAATCGTGCTGCGCCGTGGCTCGTCGATGGTATCGACCTCTTGCTGTACGACCTCGATGGCGATGGCACGATCACGCTTGAGGGGCGCGACGGCTTTGGCCTTGCGGTAAGCCCGTACATTGTTTCATTACCCGAAGTCGTTCTTGTCGGGACATCGCAGTACAAGCTATCTGTCAGTCAGGAGCAGATTTTCTTCGAGGCACAAGCTCTCGATATGGAGCCTGAGTTAGTGCGCGATGCGGCAAGCTTGAATGAGATGCGCATCCGCGGCGGGCGCCGGCCCGCTTGGATCGATGCCAGGGTCAGTCGGGATTGTTCGAGCCACATCGAGTATCTCGTCCTTAACAATCTGTCGGACAGGTGGCACAACCCATCGACCACGATCGAGCGTCCGGGTTGGGCTGGCCGGACAACGGGCGGGGACATAGCTGCTGGTCAGAGCATCTATGCCTTCGGTTGTCTGGACTTGAAGGAGGCGATCGATCAGTGGTCGCGGACGGCCTTTCATGGCGCGCTCTTGATGGATCCGCGGCTGAGTGCGATCGGCGTTGCGCATGAGTCCGGCATCACAATGTTGCGTCACTTCCACAATGGCGAGTTCGCGACTGTCGCAACACTTCCGCCGGATGGGGCGCGCGAGGTGTCGCCTCATTTCCATCCCAAGGGGGAGCGGCCGAATCCGGTGCCGGGTTCGATGGATGCGATCGGATCCGGAACTCCGATTGTCGCCTACCTGCCCGAGACTCTCTTTCGTGCCCGGATTGACGCATTCAACCTGAGGCGGCTCGACGAGGACGATTTGCCCTTCGGCCCCGAAGTGCCGGTCATGGTCTCGTCGCCAATGCGTGCCGCGAATCCGTACTGGGCGCAGAACTACGGCTGCTTGGTGATGATTCCGCAGCTTCCACTCGAGCCGGAAGCAAGCTACCGCGTCTCGCTGCGCGTCCACGGCTTTCCGAAGCCCATCCGTTGGAGCTTCTCGACCGCTGAAGGCGACTCCTCGATGACGGATGTCTTTACGGCCGATGTGCTTGAGGGATCCAAGGTCGTGCGCAAGGAACTCCAAAGGCTGCAACTCGACGAACGCTTGCGTGCTTCCGAAGAATTGGCGAAATACGCGCCGCGCGAAGGGTGGCAACTGAAGCTGGGGAAGCAGGAGTTCTACTTCTTCGACATGGATGGCAGCGGCGACTTGAGCACGGACGGGCTGGATGGAATCGGGATGAAAGGCGCTGCCTTCGTCGTCCCTCTCAGTGACCGACTTCTGACTCAGGTGGGGCAGCTGCGGCTGACCTTCGATGAGGCTCACATGGAGTATCGCACCGAGAACCTACCGCTCAGCAAGAAACTCGTCAAGGCAGCGTCGCTGGTTACGGAGTTGCGCATCGCTGCCGGCTTGCGACCCATCGTGCTGGATCAATTGGCTTCGCATCATGCTCAGCAGCATGTGCGCTACTTGATTGAGAACGAGATGAATGACGGCTCGGCCGGACTACGCGTTCACCACGAGGATCCCGAGTTGCCGGGTTACACGCCGGCAGGCGCGCGCGCTGCGCAGTTGGGCGTCATTGCGTGCGGAAGTTCGGGTCTAGACTTCGCGGTCTGGAACTGGTTCACCGGGGCTTACCACCGCCCCATGCTGATCGATCCGAAGCTGGAATCGATCGGCGTCGCCTACGAGGATCGAGCGGCGGTCTTGGTGCCTGCGCAATCGCTCGAACATCCGCAATTGCCCTGGACCAGTCCTGCTGCTGGGGCCACGGGTGTTCCGATTCGCTTCTGTCGTGATGGCGAAGTTCCCAACCCCGTTCTCGGTACGAAGATGGGCAAGGGACTCGGCTTTCCGATCTTGGTGCGCCTGCCACGTTCCGATTTTATGACCACGGTCAAGCTCTTCCGCTTGCTGGATGAGGCTGGTGTCGAGGTGAAGTGCGAAGCCTCCAGCCCTGCAGATCCGGCCAACCTGCTGCGTCCTCAGAATGCGGGTTGTGCGTTTCTGATTCCGCGCAAGCCGCTGAAGGCAGACGCGCTCTATCGAGTCGAATTTCAACAAAGCGGGAGGCCGCTGGTCGACTGGGAGTTCACAACGAAGGGCCGTTGAAGACCTTTAAAGCGGGGCAAGCTCGCTGAACGAAGCCTGTACTCAGAGCCTGTCAGATAGGTAGACAGCAAGTGTGGCTCCAAGCGCTAGAATGGCGCTCAATGGCTATCTCGCAGAGCACCTGTCCCCTCGACTGTCCGGACGCCTGTGGCGTTTTGTTGGAGACAGACGAAGAGGGTCGCCTTCTCAAGATCCGTGGCAACCCAGATCATGGTTGGTCCAGAGGTCACTTGTGCAGCAAGACCGCGATCTATGCGGACGCGGTGACGGACGACGAGCGCTTGCGAACGCCGCTCATCCGGGATCAGAATGGGGAGTTCCAGCCCAGCGATTGGCCGACGGCGATCGATCTGGTGGCACGTCGCTTGGGCGCCTTGCGGTCGGAGCAGATCCTGTCGCTCTCCTACGCTGGCAACATGGGCGTCATTCAGCGCAGCTACCCATCGCGAATCATGAACGCACTGGGCGCCATGGAGACCGACGGTGGCATCTGCGATAGCTCGGCCACCGCCGGGTATGAGAATGTGATGGGCCACGTGATTGGTCCGGACATCGAGACCGCGCGCGACAGTGACTTCTTGTTGATGTGGGGCGTGGATGCGCGGCGAACGCATCAGCACTTGATGCCCGCGGCTCGCGCGCTGACGAAGCGCGGCGATCCGGTTGTCGTGATCGATATCTACGAGACCGATACGATTCGTAGTGTGCGTGCCTGGGGAGGTACCGGGCTGATCGTGAAGCCAGGTAGTGACGCCGCGTTGGCGCTTTGCCTCACGCGCATGACCTATGAGGTCGAGCGTGAAGCGACTGAGTTTTTGACCCAAGACTGCCTGGGCGCTTCCGAATTCCGCGAGCATGTGATGGCGGGCCACGACTTGGAAGGCACGGCACTCATTGCCGGGATCAGCGTCGACCAGATACGCGAGTTACACGCAACATTGATGCGAGCCTCGCGACCCTTCCTTAAGACAGGTGTCGGTTGGACTCGCCGACGCAATGGCGCCATGAGCATGCGCGCGGTGTGTGCGATGGCGGCGGTCATGGGCTACGCCGACCTCGTGCATTTCGAGAGTGGCGGCAACTTCGATCTCGACGACAGTGATGTCAAGCGCGAGGGATCCAGGCCGGAGGGCGCGCCGACGAAACCGATCCGGCATGTCGAGCTGGGGCTAGAGCTAATGACCGGCCGCTTCGGCGCAGCCGTTGTGTGGGGGCACAATCCGCTGATCACGGTTCCCGATTCCGTCAAAGTGCGTGCCGGCTTGACGCGCGATGACCTCTTCCTGGTCGTGCACGACTTGTTCATGACCGAGACCGCGAAGGTCGCGGATGTGGTACTTCCCGCAACATCCATTGCCGAGCATTCGGATGTGTTCAAGAGCTACGGCCACCGCTGGATGCAGTACAGCCATCGCGCGGCCAAGCCGTGGCACGAGGCACGTAGCAACGTCGACGCATTCCGTGCCCTAGGTGAAGCCCTCAAATTACCTGCCGATGTCTGGTCCTCCTCCGAGGAGGAACTTGTCGAGGAGTTCTTGGCTGCCAACCGTAATCGCATCAGCGACGAGCAGCTGAGTGAACTGCGCAGCGGCAAGCCCGTCAAGCTGCCGACGCGCCAGGCTGCGGATCGCGGGACGCCCTCGGGCAAGATCGAACTCCATAGTGCTGCGGCGAGCGCAGGCGGTCAGCCCGCGTTGCCAACCTATGTTCCCGACGACGCCGGCGGCGACAGGGGCTCGCATTGGCTGATTCCGGCGCCTTCGGTCGTGACACACAACTCGACCTATCTACACTCGAAGCGTCACTCCATGAGGCGTGGTGAGGCCGTAGTGTGCATGAACTCACAAGAGATGCTCGACCTTGGTTTCGAGCAGGGCGAGCGCGTGCATATCAGCAACGATCGTGGATACTTGATCTTGCCAGTAGCGGCCAGTGATCAGGTGCCGGCCGGCATGGTTCGCATCGATGGCGTGATCAGGCCCGATGAGGGCGGCTCACCCGTCGGTGTGAATGGTCTGACCGGTCACCAGGTGTCCGATTTGGGCGACGGTAGTACGCAGTTCTCGCACCGCGTCGATCTCCGATCGATATAAAGGCAAGCATTCATGGATCTCGAACTCGAGGGTGCCGTCATCTTCATCACCGGCGCGTCGGGCGGTATTGGTCGCGCGATGGCCGAGGTATTTGCTGCCGAAGGCGCACGCGTGGCCTTGCACGGTCACCGGCAATGGGAAGCGCTCGAATCTTGGCTCGGCACGCAGAGTTGGCGTGAGAACGCGATGGCGGTGCGAGCCGACATCACATCACCGAGCGAGATCGACGAGGCCTTCAAAAAAGTGAAGGAGCGGTGGGGGCGCGTCGATGTTTGTATCGCCAACGCCGGAATCTGGCCGCCCGAAGAGCTCCCGCTGCACCTGATGGGCGAGGATCGCATCCACGAGGTCATGGGCATCAATCTGCTCGGCGCGATCTGGACTGCGCGTGCGTTCATGAAGATGCTCGCTGATACGGGACCGCGCGCGGACGCGCGCGGCTCTTGTCTTCTGTTCACAGGTTCGACCGCCGCCCGCTTCGGCGAAAAGGGTCACTCCGACTACGCGGCCAGCAAGGCTGCGCTGAGCGGATTGATGATGTCGCTCAAGAACGAGATCGTCCAGCTCGATCCCTTCGGGCGCGTGAACATCGTCGAGCCCGGTTGGACGGTGACTGAGATGACGCGCCGCAACATCCACGAGGAAGGCGTCGTCGAAAAAGTCGTACGCACGATGCCCGTCAAGCAACTGGCGCGTGCCGTCGACATCGCCCGTACCGCACTCTACCTGGCCTCCCCCGCTGGAGCGAGGCACGTCAGCGGGCAGGTCGTTACTGTCGCTGGCGGAATGGAAGGACGCGTCTTGTGGGAAGAGGACGAGGTCGACGCGAAACTCGTGTTGCAACGGCTTGCTGCGGACAGCTGAGGCCGTTACCGAGCGAGTCCGCGCGCTCGGTCGCATCACCGCAAGCTGAACTACTGGCCTCGACCTATGACAACTGCCCGCTACGAAGACGCGAAGCGTCAAGGTAGCGGGCAGTTGTCGTCGGTCGAGCCAGTAGTTCTATGCTACGGGCAGCCTAGGGCACAAAGCTCAGGCTCAAGCCGTTCGACAGGTTGAAACCCGCGCCGCCGAAGGCCGGGTCGCGATACCAGAACTGGAAGTTCCAAGTCGAGCCGGACAGGATCGCTCCAGGTCCACCGCCCGCGGGCGGTGCACTGTAGTCGACTGCGATGAATGCATTCCCAAACAGGTCCGCGGCGACAGCTGGATTGAAGCGCGATGTGCCGGCTGCTCCGGCGCCTACGCAGCGGAATCCATCACCGAAGGGTGCTTGGATTTGGTTCTCGCCGTAGTAGAAGACGCCGAACTGGCTCACCGGGTTGGCTGTCGCGGTCAGAATCAAATCGTTCGCGACGATGCTGGTCGTTCCTTGGAAGCCGATCTCTGATCCAAGGCCGACTGAGTTCGCAGATGTGACGCAATAGGTCTGGTTCGTGCCACCACAGTTCGTCTGGCGGTAGACAACATGGAACAGCCAGTTGCCGCTGACGCCGAGGGCACATGCGTCATTCCATCCACCCGGAATGGCCTTGACCAAGTTGCGGCCCGGAGAGCAGCCAGCGCCGTCGTGCACGACGCTCGGTGCGAAGATGTTGCTGTCGTTGAAGAACTCGAGCGTGACGGAAAATTGACCGCTGTTGACGATGATGTCGCCAGGAAGGATCTCGAGGTCGAACTCGTTGATGAAGCCGTCCGTCAGCTGCGGTCCACCGATCGAAAAGATCGGGACCCCTGGATTAGGCAAGCCACCGGCGTAAATGTGGATCGCCTCCTCGAGTTGATTCGGAGCCCCCCCAAGCTGCGAGCCCCAGCCGATACCGACGCGCAGGATCTCGATCGGGTAGTGAGCGGCGGGCACATTGAATACGGCGCCGGCCTCTTCACCAGTGACGAAACACGGGCAGGTGATCGTTCCAGGGCCCGTATGGTTGTCTACGGCGGGCTCTTCTTGGCAGACGCCCTGGGCGTAGAGAGAAGATCCGAGACCGAGGGTCGTCAAGATGACGGCGTTCAGGCCGAGCACTTTCGCGGACTGGCTAGCAAGCATGAGGTACTTCAATAGGGGATAGCGAACCGGCTTCCATGAGGATAACGGATCACGGCCATTTTTGGGGGGGGAGCGATCCTCTAGCGAACTTCACCTGCAGCTTGGTAGGCCAGCAGCGTCGTCCGCGCGCACTCGCGCCAGGTGAATTCGCGCGCGCGTCGTTTACCACGCAGCATGTACTCCTCGGCCAAGCTCGATTCGGTCAAGAGGCGGCGCGAAGCCTCGAAGATGCGCTCGATGTCGGTCGGCTCGACTAGCAGCGCAGCCTCTCCGCAAACTTCAGGCATCGAGGTCACGTTGGATGTGACGACGGGCGTACCGCAGGCCATCGCTTCGAGCGGCGGCAAGCCGAAGCCTTCATTCAGGCTGGCCCATAGAAAGAGATCGGCTTGTGCATACCAGCGCACAAGCTCGGCTTCACCGACAGCGCCGATCATGCGCACGCGATCCTTGGCGGGGGAGCGCTCCAGCTCGGCTTCGAAGATCTCGCTGCCATATCCGCGTGGTCCAGCAATGACCCAGTGGTGCGGAAGCCCTTCTTTGACGAGTAGCTCGAAGGCCTTCAGCATGCGCAGGTGATTCTTGCGGGCATCGATGCGTGATGCCGTGAAAATGTACGGCGAATCGGCTGCACCAAAACCTTCCGGAGGCAGGTGGCGAACTACGTGATCACAGCCGAGCGGCGTCACCATCACGCGTTCGGGTTCGACGCCAAAGGACATCACGACTTCGGCACCGACGAAGCGGCAGGGGACAAGCACATACGACGAGCGCTCGATCATCGCCTTGGCTGACGCTGTCATACCGGCCGCGACTGCAGGGTCCAGATAGCCTGAATCCGGGATCGTGTAGATGCAGTCGAAGATCGTCACGACTTGGCTCGCCAAGCGGACATCGAGCAGGTTGGGTTGCGTGTGGTGATAGACATCGCAACCACCGACCAGGTCGTCGACGCCCTTGCCCAGTCGGCGCAGGATCCAGGGCAGGCTGCGTGAGGGAAGTCGCAAGCGCAGTAACTCGGCCCGCGCGCCAGCGATGCCGAGCTCTTCGTCCGAGAAGGCTTTGCGTGCCAGCGTGTAACCGAACAGCCCCATGTTGCCATCGAAACCAAGCTCGATCATGCCACGCACGAGTTCACGTGCGTAGCGGCCGATGCCTTCGCGATTGACGATCGCGGGCCTGTAGTCGAGACCGACTCTCATGAACCGAGCACCATATTTTTCACCGATCCTGAGAGGATGCGCGCGAGCCAGAAGAGGGCTGGCGTGGCCAGCCAAAACGGAAGCATTGCCCGCTGCAAGGGCCAAGCATTGGCACGCGCGAGCGCTGCACCTGCGGTCAGAGCGACCGACACCTCGGTTGCGCAGGTGGCGATCGCGGCTCCGTCAATTCCATAGAGCGGAACGAGCCAAGCGTTGCCGATCACGTTGACCAGCATGCCGACGAGAGCGCTTGCCAGCACGGCCTTCGAGCGCCCCGCAGCAACCACGCCGGTCAAGAGTGGAGATCCCAAGTAGATCGCGACAACCGCTAGCAACAACCAACGCAGACTCCCTGCAGCAGCTTGGAACTCGGCGCCGAACAGACCGAGCAAGTCTTCGGACCAAGGCCAGACAAAGCCCGCCCCAATCGCTGCGAGCGACACGAGCGGCAGAGCTATCTTGCCGACCGCAGCTCCTAGACGTTCAGCCGCATGCTCGCGTGACAACCACGGCAGAGCAGCGAGCGGAGCATAGACCGCGACCATGATCGAATACGACATCACGCGCACCGCGAGATTGTAGTGACCCAGAGCCTCTTCTCCCTCGATCGGTCGCACAAAGAGGTTGTCGATGTAGAAGTAGACTTGTTGGCACAAGCCGGCAATGCCCATCGGGAGAGCGAGCGCCAGGAAAGGGCGCAGAGGCGCCGCGGGAGCGGTGCCTTGAGGCAGATGTCGACGGGCGACGAATCGGAGCCCGAAGTTGCCCAGCGTGCTTCCACAAGCAACGGCCAGCACGTAGAGCGCCGGCTCTTCGACCGACTGCATCCACAGCAGCAGCACGAAGGCCAGACTGGCTGCGCTGGCACTCATGCGCACCATCACGGGTCGGCTCCACGCGATCCGGTTCTTGAAGACGACGGTCGAGAGCTCGAACACGTGCGTGATTGGGTACAGGCTCGCGAGCAACAGCCACCAAGCGCCGCTCTCGCCTGCAAGCAGTGCACCGCCGCCCATCAACAACACGCCGATGGCACCTGTCACGAGGCGCACGCGTTTCGCGGTTCTTAGCACGCTGGTCAGGCGATCCGGGTCGCGCGACGTGAGCTGGACCGCGGCTTGCCCTGTGCCGAGATCGACCAGGCTGTCCAGCACCATGAAGAGCGCTAGGTAGAAGGTGTAGCGACCGAAGTCCTCACCCGAGAGGTGGTTAGCCAACACGTACAGCGCGATCAGCGTGCAGGTCGAACCGAAGATGCGGCCAACGACGAGCAAGCCCGTTCCGCCCCAGACGCGGCGCGGAATAGCGCCTGGCGGCCCGGTCTGTTCGGCCACCGTGGCATCCGCCGCCGCGCGGGATTCAGCTTCCTTCTGGTCTTCGTTCACGCGTGATCACAGTCCCTCTCTGCGAGCGGGGAGTCTGTGACACTGCGGCGGGGCGGACCAGCTTCGGAGGCGGAAAGCGGCCGGCTTCTTGCAAAGGCGCGCTCGGCCTGATCAGGGGCCGCGCTCGAGCGGCGTCTCCTAGCGGAATCTGGTCGCGGGCAATAGCACTGCGCCCCTTCGGCCGCGAGAGGGGAGTGCGTTCTTGCTGGGGGGCGAGCGACCCTCGATAGGAATCTCTATGAGAGCGGCATCTGACGCATCAGCTGCGCGCCTCTTCCCAACTGTCTCGCACTGGCTGGCTGGCTGGCCGCGTGAAGTCGCCGCCTCAGCGGCCCGCAGGCCGGCGCTCTTGCCTCACCACAATCGGATACACCGGAGCGCTCTCGGTCGTCGCCTCCCACACGCCGAGCTGCTCGGCGAGGTCTGCGGCGATGCCACGATAGCCACCGCGATCGAGGCAGTTTTCCGTCTCCCAAGGATCCAGCGTTAGATCGAAGAGCTCTTCAAACACCTGTTCGCCCAGCTCGGTGCGAACGTACTTGTAGCGCTCGGTACGAAGAGCGAGTGAGTGACCGCTGCGAAGCCCACGCAGGCCGGTCTCCGACACGATCCATCGACGCCAATCCGAGTCGTGACCTCGCAGCAGTTCGAGCATGCTCTTGCCTTGGACATTACTCGGAATCGGAGTGCCGACCCAATCGAGAACGGTCGGGACCAGATCGACCAAGCCGACCAACTCGGGCCGCACTTGACCTTGAGCCGTGCCCGGTCCACGCAGGATCATAGGGACGCGCAGAGTCGCGTCATACCCGAACACACCCTTGCGCCATGCGCCGTGCTCTCCCATCAAGTCGCCGTGATCGCTGGTGAACACGACGATCGTTCGCTCGGCCAGGCCCAGGCGATCGAGCTGGTCGAGGATGCGACCGATGTTGTAGTCGATCTGCTCGACGTAACCCAAGTAGGCCGCCATGACTTGGGCGTGGACGTCAGGTGACGCCTGTTGGCAGTGCTTCCAGCGCTTCATCAGAGGACCGAGTTCACCGCGCGCTGCACGCTCGGTGGCTGCTTGCACCGAAGGCGGGAGCTCGACTTGCTTCGGGTCGATGCTGCTAGCCCATGGCTCCGAAGGCGTGATCGGCGTATGGGGTCCGAAGAATGACATCCACAAGCACCACGGTACGTCCGCGTTTCGCTCGATGAACTGAAGACCTTGTGTCGCGAAGAAGCCGTCCTTGTGGTGCTCGTTGTCTTGGTGAAGAGTCCCGACCTTGCCGAAGATGCCCTCGAGTGCAGGATCGAACTCTCCATGGTTCATTCCAGCGCGAACGTCGCTGTTGGGACTTTGCGACACGAACTTGAAGTAGTCGCGCATGTCACACTGGAAGTCGAAGCCATGTTGCTGCAGAGGCGACAGCATATGGTGCTTGCCGACCGTGCCGGTGACGTAGCCCTGCGCATGCAATATCTCGAAGATCGTCAGCTCTTCCTTGTTCTCGTGCATGCCGTTCCATCGCAATCCATGACTGCGCGGATAGCGACCGGTCCAGGTCGTGTAGCGTGAAGGGCAGCATTGCCCAGCTTGGGTGAAGGCGGCTGGGAAGCGCGTACCTTCTTTTGCCAGGCGATCAATGTTCGGCGTCTCGACCAGCTTGTGACCCGCGCAGCTCATCGCGTGCGCGTTGTGCTGGTCATCCATGATGAACAATACGTTGTATGGCCGCGCGTTGGATTCTTGGGATGCGGTCGAACTGGCACCAGTGACGTTGCTCGCTATTGGGTGAGCAGGAGCACAAATACAGAGTGCGACGAATGCGATGCAGATGGTGCGGAACAAGGTGGCGGGGTGTGCGTGATCTGAGGGACAACTCGCAAGGAGCGGGCCAAAGGCAACTCCAGCGGCTGACTATCCATCGTCGCGCATTCATCCTCGGCTGTAGCCCGCATGCTAGGAGCCCAGCGGTCAGCCGGTTGTCACGGCATGCATTACGTTTCAGTAACAAAATCTGCGAGTCATGCACGGAGCCCCGAGCCGCAGTCTGGAGGGGCACGAAAAGTGGGCCGTCCCCTAACGGGGCGACCCACTCGTGTTCCAGCAAATGCATCGGACCGCCCTTGACCTGGGCCGAGGCAAGACGCCAGTGCTTTACTTAGCGGCAGTCTTTGTCTCTGCAATCAGCTTCGCGATCGCGGAGTCCAACGCTTTCCCGTGCAAGTTCACGTGCTGTACGCTGCCCTTGCCATCGAGGACATACATCGTCGGGTACATGCGTACACCCCAACGAGTCGGGATGGGTCCCGAAGGGGAGCCTTGCCAGGCATCACGCCATGTCACTTCGTGCTCGCGAATGAGCTTCTTGTAGTTGTCTTTGTCTTGGTCCGTATTGATACCGATGACAGCGAAGGGATCGTCTTTGTGGCGCTCGACGAGCGCGCTCAGGTGCGGGAGCTCCTGAACACAGGCGCCTCACCAGAAGCCCCAGAAGTCGATCAGCACAACCTTGCCGCGATAGTCGGACAGCTTGAACGCGACACCATCCGCGTCTTCCGCGTCGAAATCGATAGGCTTGCCGCCAGGCGAGAGAAAGCGAGACTTGAAGGTCTTGTTGATCGCAAGCTCAGCTTGAGGTGAGTCCGGGTGATCCGTCATCAGCGCGTTGAGCAGGCCGATGCCGCGCTTCTTCTTCTCGGCATCCTTGCTGTCGGCAAGCATCATGCCCAGGTGGTACTGAGCTGCGATGCGGACTTCCGAGGTCGAGCTCTTCTGCATCGCGTGCGTGAGGCGCTCTTGGACGAACTCATGCGTCAGTGCTCGGCGTGCACCGACCATGTAGACTAGGACATCGTCGAACCACGGCGCGTCGATGTGCTTTTGGTGCAGCGCTTCGAGGATCTCGACGCTCAGGGTCGCGACCTCTTTGCGCTTGTGCCCCGCGTCCTTCGCGTTCTCGAGGATCCACAAGTAGGCTTGGCCCTGGCCGGCTTCGGCCGCGGCCTTGAAGCGCGGCATGTACTCTCTGGCGGGGTGAAGCTTGCGCAATCGCGAGCGTTCTTTGACATTGTCCGCGGAGCGCACGGTGTCGCGCCATGCGTCGACAGCGTCGAGGTATTCCTCGTCGAGTTCGTCGAGGTCCACCTCCGCGGATTGGTTCAGTGTGACAGTTGGCGTGGCCAAACTAAGCGAGGCTCCCGACAACATCATCGGGAATAAGAGGAGAGTCAGTTTCATCGTGGTCTGCGCCTTTCCGGGGTTCGCGGGTCGATCTGCACAGTCTACGCAGTCGCGCAGATCATCTCGCGCTCTTCTGTTAGACCCTTGCATTGGGTCTCATATTCTCCGCGCCAATGGGCTCAGCGGAGCTCGAGCGTATGCAGCAAATTGCTGTTTTCGCGAGCCCAGGCTCGAAAGCCGGGCAGGTCGACCAGGCGCCGGCGAATCCCGCCGCCTTCGAGCATCTCAGCTTCGTAGGTGATCAGGATGCCGTCGAGGGCCCAGGGCGGATTCCCAGCCGCAGGCTCGATGCCTTCGATCAAGCGCAGCAACTCACCGGCATGCAGCAGATGCTGGAACAGCGCCGCGTCAATTCGTTCGCTGAGCAAGCTGGCCAGATCAGCGCTCGGTGTCAGCCCCGCTGCTTCAAGAATCCAGTCGGCGGGAACGAGATCGTGTCCGTCGCGATCCGCGCGTAGACACAGATCGTGAAGATATTCGATCCCAAACTTTGCCAGGATGCGGTCGACTAGGACGTAGCCGAGCCCATACGCGTGGGCAGCAAACTCAGCTCCGTGCTGGTGCAGGTCGAGAGATTGCTCGGCTCGCAAGAGCGTTCGCATGTCGAATTCGCGTGCAGCGAGCCCGCTAGACTCGGCCAAGCCGGGCCCTAGAGTCGCAGAGACAAGCAGGTTCAGGTGTAGCTGTGGATCATCGGCCAGTTCGACGCTCATCGCGTCACACAGGCCTTCTTCCAGAATGGCTGGCAGAGTCGACCAGTCCTTGCCCAGCAACGCATGGACGAGCTCATGCGAGATAGAGGTGCGATAGGTGTCGACTGGAACGTGGATGCGGGGATGGTCGAGTTCAGGCGTCTCGAGCGTGAATGCGTGCAGAGAGCCTACCTTCATCCAAATCAACGCACCGGCATAGGCGCGCTTCTGAATCCAGACATCCGTCTTCACATCTCGTAGTCCGGGAATCCGGTGGCCAAGCTCCGCGCGCGTCCACTCTACATACTGCGCAGCACGTGTCGCCGTTTGGACATCCGGAGCACGCACTTCGCCCGATGCCGTAACCACCACCGCACGCGGCGGGACTAGGCAGGCGGCGGTCGCGAGTACGACCACGCTCAGCAGGGCGCGCAAAGTGGCGCGCCGGTTGCGGTTCGGATTCGTGGGCATTCCTCGCACTCTAGCTCTCGCTCCATGGATCAACCAGCGATTGGTGGCCGGGCTTGGTACATAGACTCATACGAAGCGGGTTGCCATCACCTTGGCGAGGGGTGCTGCGCGGGGGCAGTCTGTCTCCGTCTATGAGTGTTGCAAGCCATCGGCTTAGAACGGGCTCGGGCGAGAATATAAGGATCCAGCACGCCGCCGGTTGCATTCACCGGGCCGCGCCCGATTATGATCCGTGGACCTGGCCTGTTCGAGATGGGCCCGTTACCTGACATGAGGCTAACTCGCACGCATCGCGGAATCGACCAGAGGCATTTGAAGATGTGCAGCAGACGCTCCAGGGGAAGCTGCCTGCGCCAAGGCAGCCTGCGGACCGTGGCTTTGAGCCTGCTTGCTAGCGCGATGAGTCTCGCTTCTTTTGCCCAGGCTTCGGAACCGGCTCGCGCTGATGCACCCGCGCGCGCCGCAACACACGATGCATCTGTCGTCGAGCGGATCGCGAGCGCTAGTCGTTCCTCCGTCGAAGCGACCCTGGACATCGCGATGCTCAGCAATGGTGACTTCTCGGATCCGCCTGCGCACGTTCGCGATAGGCGCGGCTTGATTCCGATCCCGTGGTGGAAGAGCAGCCACGGAGCCACGCAATTGATCCAGATCGATGGCGCGCCGGCATTGCGCACCGCACCCGGACAGTTCGCGCGCCAAGCAATCGCCGCCTATGCAGATACGTGCGGTGCTGCGCGCATCATGGGGCGCGTGACAGGAAAAGGTATCCTGTCGATCTTTGGCAGCTCGAGTAATGAATCGGGAGAGGTTGGCGCTCGCGCTCAAGCTCGATTGCCGGTCGGGAGCGAAGGGCTGGTGACCAAGTTCAACTTCAGCTTGGCTGATCTGCGCGAGTCATTCGGCGGGCAGATTCCAATCCCGCGCTTCGAGTTGATGCTCGAAGCGGATCCCGCGAGTGTGGGCTGCGCATGGGCAGACATGCAATTGATCGTGCCGTGGCCTGCGCCGAGCGTCGGCGATTTGCGTCGCGAACTCGAGACCGAGCTGGAATGGATCATTGACCTGTGGCTCGAGCGATCGCGTGACGATGTTGGCCCAGAACAGACTGCCTTCCCCAGCTTCGTGTTCGACATCAAGACCGGTAAGCGCTTGATGGCGATCGATGGGGGGCACAACTCCTTTGCAGATCTGCTCGCTGAAGTGATGGAAGTCCATCCACGCGACGAATGGGCGCCGACCTATCGTGCGTTGTGCGAAGATCTGTTGACGCGCGCCATCCATCCGGCGACTGGCTTGCCGCGCATGTGGGATGTCACATCGGACACTCCCAAGAACGGGCAGGGTGTCGAGATCGCACGCCACTTATCCTTCTTGATCGATCTGTCCGAGACGGGGCCGATCGAGGTGCGAGAGCGAGCGCGTGACGCGGCCATGCGAGTGGGTGAGAGTGTGCTCTCGACTGGCCTGATGCCGGACGGTGCCGTGGCCATGAAGTTTCGCCCAGCGGACGGCGTTCCCAACACGCACCTCGTCAATTTGCGCGACCTGGATGTCGCGGCACAGCTCGGTCGCCTTGGGAAAATCAGTGGTGACATACGCTACTTAGACGCTGCCCGCGAAGCGGCGGCAACCGTCGAATACACGCACTATTGGCCGGGTAGCTGGTCGGATGTGGATCCTGGCTTCGACGATCAGTACGGGCACTATGGAAAGCGCGCAGTCACGCTGTGGAACGATTGGCCGCAGGAAGTGATTTTCCGTCGAATCGCACGAGGCGGATTCGAATACTACGACGAGCCTTGGCGCGATGCGTGCCGACTGGGCGGCAACGTCGCGGCAGACCAAGTGCGCTGCTGGGGGATCGCGTTGAAGCTCGCGCGGCTCGACGAAAGCTTGGAAGAACGAGTCGCGCGTTGCTTGGCGACGGCCGTACGGGCTCATCTGCAGGGCGAGCAATACGGCAATGGGGCTTGGGGTGATGTAACTGTCTTCGGATTCGATCCGCAGGATCACTTGCAGGTCGGCGACTTGCCTGGCGCCCCGCAGAATTTGCTGCAAGGTTTGGCTTGGCTCGCGAGCTTTGATTTGACGGGCGTCGGGGGACCGAGCGAGCCCGAGTTGCGCTCGTGGTTCACAGGGGTGTTTCGTAGCTCCCGCACTGCCTACAAACGGTCGTACGGATATCTGTCCACGCGCGTCGAGGCGGCTGGCGCCAACCCGGCTCGCGGCTCGATAGGGATCGCGCATGGAATCGTTTCTATGCTGCGACACTTGAAGTCATTGGATGGCATCAATGAAACCGATGGCTCGTCCGAGGAGGATGAGTAAGCCGTGTCCACCAGCAGACAGCCCTTCCTCGAACACGCTGCTGTGGCTGGCGAGCGCGTGAGTCTGCGACCCGTTGTATCCAGCGATTCGAGTGCGATTTTTCCGTTGATCCACCGGCAAGGAGAAGTGCTGAAGTGGCTCGTTTGGGATGGGCCGGATTCCGTAGCTGAGCTCGAAGAAGGCTATCAGGTTTGGAATAAGGCCAACCCGGATGGCGATAGCTATCACTGGGCGATCTGTGACTTGGCTGGCAATCGGGTCGTTGGAACGATCAGCGCGCGCTTCTTGGGTCATCCATTTGTCGGCGACATGGGCTACTGGTTGGCGGAAGAACACTGGGGGCGAGGTTTCGTGACCGAAGCTATTCGCCTGCTGTGCTTCGTGTGCTTCCAGCATCTCGAGACGCGCTCGATGACAGCGGAAGTGTTCCTAGGCAACGACGGTTCGAGCAAAGTACTCGAGCGGAACGCCTTCGTTCGTGAAGAGACCACGCACGGCCGCCTGCTCCAGGATGGTCAGCGCCGGCAGGCACATTTGCACACACTGACGAGTCGCGGCTATCGACGCGCATGGGGCGACTACGCACCGGCTAGTATGGACATTCGCAAGGCTTCGGATTCAGGTGGCGATAAGCAGCGCGCGGACCGCAATTGGAGCTGAGCCCGATCCAGCCCGGGTGCAAAGCGCAGCGCTCGAATGCCAAACTCGGCGCGCCCTCACGATGCGCGGGACAGCTCGCCTAACGCACGAGCAAAATGCTCAGGTCGTTCGAGAAGTTATTGCCAGCGACGACATCGGCCATTCCGTCTCCGTTCAAGTCTTGGAAACTCACATCCAGCACTCCACGTCCGACGCCCAGATCGGCTTGCCGAAGCAAGCCGTCCGCAGTCGAACGCCACAGATTGACGTGATGACTATTCTGCGCTCCGACGATTATGTCCTCGCGACCATCGGCGTCATAGTCGCCCGCCGCGAGGGCGTAGGGGCGCTGTCCGGTGATCAAATCGGCCCGTTGAAGCCACGCGCCACTCGCAGCCTCTAGCGCGAACACTCGCAGCCGCCCGGGGCCGTCGTGAGATTGAGGTTTGACCAAGAGGCACAGCTCGCGCGGCCCCTTCCCATCTAACTCGGCATCGCAAATGTCGAGCGAGAAGCCTGCGGTCGGGATGTGTGCGAGCTCGCGCATGCGCGTCGCTCCCTCTTCCGATACTTGCAGAATGGCAAATCCCGTACGCGGTCCCGGCTCTCCCAACGCGACTGCGATCTCGTCCTTGCCGTCGCCATTCGCATCGATCGGGCACAGCGCCGTTGGGATGGATGGCACTTCAATCGAAGCCAGCAATTTCGCTGTGCGGGAGCCCCACGACCAGAGCATGACCCGGCCGCGGTCCGGATCCGCCACGAACATTTCGACCTGCCCGTCACGATCCCAATCGTGTAGCAACAGATCTCCGACGCCGGAACCCGCGACCACTTCATCCGTGTCTGTTGCGTAGCCACCCTTTCCATCACCCCACAGCACACGCACGCGAGCGCTGGCATCGTCGCGCACCATGAAGGCCAAGTCCTGTGAACCATCGCGATCCAAGTCAGCGCTGCGCAGCAAGTCGCCTGCCGGTCGTGCGCTGTACTCCGCGACGATGCGCCAGGTGTCCGAATCGCGCGCAGCGATTTGAAGAGTGCCCGAGAGCGCACCGATTACGCCGATTTCAGGAACTTCATCACCAAAGAGATCGGCAATCATGGTCGAGTGCGGACCGCGCCCAACGGGCAATAAAGCCCCGCTCTCGAACTGCTCACCATCGGTTCCAAGCACGATGCTGACGCGACTCGCGCCACGGTTCGCGATCGCAAGGTCAGCCAAGCCGTCGTCGTTCAGGTCACCGACGGATGCAGCCCAAGGGTCTTGACCTGCGTAGGTCGGCGGGCCAACTGGGCGCAGTTGATCTTCGCGCATATCCAGCACTTGGAAACTCTGTCCGCCATGGTTGAGCCGAATGAGAGTGCCGCTTTGCGCCGCACTCGCATCACCATGCGTGAGATCAATTGGAATTGCGCCAGACCCGCCATCGGACGGCTCGATGTGAGCTCCACCTAGGAAGGCTTGTTCAGAGCGCAGCCACTCCGAACCGTGCTGACTGGCGCCAATCCACCACAAGTGGTGATCGCCTCCGACGACGGCGAGCATCTCTGAACCGCCTTCGCGCAGCGAGACCATATCTCGCGGAATCCCTCCCAGCGTGATGACCGATTCATCGGCGACGAGCTGGCCATCGATCAAGCGATAGGCGCACAAGCAAGCGCAGCCTTGGGAGCCAACGATCACGCGACCCTCGCTGACAAGCAGAGTCGTCGGTTGACTCTCGACCAAATCGGTGCTCTTCAGCACACCTCCGGTTCCAATCCAGATGAGCTGCCCTTCGCGCAGCGCACACACCAAGTCGGGCGCGCCATCTCCATCCAAGTCACCGCTGCCAAACGCACGCGGAGTGCCGCCGAGCGCAAAGTGCGCCGCGTTCGCAAGCGGGTCTTTAGCCAGCGGATCGAGCAGCAAGATCTCCTTCGATGCGCGCGATGCGACCGCGATCATCTGCGCTTGTGGGAAGGACACAGCAACCGGACCCAGCGGATAATCGGGCAAGTCGATTCTCGTCGGCTGCGCATCCAATGCTTCCCAGACGTGCATCGAACCCGGGTTTTTCGTGACGGCGATCAATTCCGAGCGTCCATCGTGATTCAGGTCGATGACGAGCACACCCTCCGGCAGGCCTCGCGTTTCTAACTCGACACGCGCGCGGAACGGAGGGCTGTCGCGTCGTCCGGACGGAGAGACTGGCTGAGCCCCACGATTCGCATTCACCCCTCTCCCCGCCGCGTCGGCCGGCGGGGTCTGTTCCGCGGATGAATCACCGGCAGCGAGCGGGCCTCGGGCCTCAGCTACTGGATCGGCCTTCGCGCCGCAGCCGGCCAGCATTACGGCCAAAACCAGCGAGGCACCCGCCGCGCGTTCCGTCGTCAGCTCGTGAATCCGCATGGCCCCATTCTGTTCGGCCCAGAGAAGCGGGGCAACGCCTGCGCGTGCTGCCTGGGGGATCTGAGGACGAAGAATTCGCCGGCCAGGAGCCTGAATCGGTGGATGCTCGCGCAATCGCTCTCCCGCAATTGCCCGCAGAATCCTTCCCGCGTGGCCCCGAATCGCCTGTCGCCCGAGCTGGGCCGGCCCCTTCCTTTACCTCTACCTATGCATCCCAGCTCAGAAAGCTGCCCATCAGAGGCGCAACTCGAGCAGATCGCGGTTATAGAGATGGCTCGGGTGGCATTCGACGGCCACCGAGCGCCCTGGACCTGGCAACTTCGCGGGGCGCGTCCTGTCGCCCCTAGGCCCGCATTCTCCGAGCTTCTGTCAGGCTCGTAGCGGGCGCAAATGCCGCCTCATGACCGGTTCCAAACAGAGCACGCTACTTGGCGTCCTCGTCCTGCTACTCGCTTCCATCGTTGGTGCCGGTCTCTGGTTCACCGGCGGATCCAATGACGGTGCTGCCGATGAAGGGCTCGGTCCCGCTGCTGCGGCTCCATTCAATGGTCCCCTTTCGCCTGGTGCGCCGCTCGTATTGGAGGGCATTCGTAAGCCGACTCAGATCGCTCCGGGAGAGCAACTCGCGACCACGGTCATTTGGCCGCTGGACATCGAGCTCTCACTGATCGAATCCGCGACCTACGACGCGAGCGAAGGCTTGGCACCTATTGGCAGTGGCGCACATGCAACGCTGACCGGGTCCATCTTCAACGCCAGCGGCGAAGGTGCTGGCGCGACCATCGAATTCGTCGCCGGGCCGAACATGGGCCGAGTCTTGCGCTGTGACGCACAGGGCAAATACGGAGCGTCGAACCTGTACCCCGGTATCTCGATCGTCAGCGTCAAGACCGCGTTCGGCAATCGTGCCAAGCGCGAGGTGCGCCTGGCGTCGCGCAAGACGCAGCCGATGACGATTGGCTTCGGCAGCTTATCCACGGTCTACGGCAAGGTTGTGGACAAGGATGGCGAGCCGATCACGCAGGCGGTTATCGAAGTCGATGGGCACGAGACTCTCACGGACGAGCTTGGAGAGTTCGTCGTGCGTGATGTCGCGTCCGGAAGTGCGCTCGCCATCGTTCGCAAGCCGGGTTATGCGCTGTACCGCGAGACCGTTCCGGTTCCACGCGGTCGCGTGGTGCCCAAGGACCGCATGACCTTCAGGCTCGAGCCTGGTGCTGATCTCGAAGTCACGGTAGGAACGCCTGTTGGTGCCGCCGGACCCGCGAAACTCTTCGTGCTACCCGTCGGGCAACCGGGCGGAAATTCGGTGCGAGGACAGCGCACCTTCCCGTGGCACGAGGTAAGCCCTGTCGACATCTATCCGGGGGGATCGGTTCTGATCGAGGGCTTGCCGGAGGGGCGCGTCAGCTTGATGTTGTTCCACGCAGGCGCCGTCGCCAAGCCTTCGGTTACGACCAAGAAAGTGATCGCCGGGCGTCAGAACCAATCCTTGTTAAGTCTGCATCCGGCGCCTCAGATCACCGGCTTCGTTAAGCGCGATGGCAGGGCAGTCGATGGTGCTCGCGTCGTGCTCGAGACAGCTGATCGCGGCGCAACGACCGAGGATTTGTTCGGCGGCTTGCCGATGGCTTCGATGATGGTCCTTCCTCACTTGCCTGTCTCTCGTCAGGAAATCCGAACGGACCGCAAAGGCCTGTTCATGTTCACGTCGTACCCGGGCATCGATCGCTTTTATCTGAAGGCGACCAGCACCGACGGACGCATGCGCGCGACCCAGGTCGTCGAGGCGGGGGCTTCACAATTGGAGCTCAACCTGGAGCCGATCAAGCAGGGTGATTGCGAACTCGTCCTCGAACTCCCCGATCGATTCCAGCCCTTGCCGATCAGCATTCGGATCGATGGAACACCGCGCGACGTGTTCTTGTTGGACGCGGGCGACGATCTGGTCGTTGGCGATCTAGATCCCGGTACCTGGCGCCTGGATGTCAAATGGCACGGGGAAGCGCTGGTTCGGGCGTCGACCCTGAAGCTCACGTCCAAGAAGGAACTCGAGCTTCATCTGCCTACGGGAGCTATCGAGGGGCAGACCATCGAGGAACGAAAGCGCGCGGGGCTGTAGACTCATCGCCCCCCTCTCCTCAACTCTCCCTGCCAGAAGGACTCCTTCGGAGTCCACCTTGCCGTGAAGCCTTCCGCTCCCCTGACACTCGACGGCTCCTCTCTCACCCTCCTCGGACTGTCGGCTTTTGCGCGCGGTGAGCATCCCGCGCTGAAGATTCCGAAGAAGGCTTTCGCGGCCGCGAAACGTTCGCGCCGCATGGTCGATCGCGCCGTATCCAAGTCCGAGGTTGTGTACGGCTTGACCACGGGCTTCGGCAAGTTGAAGAGCGTCGCGATCGCGTCTGAGGATTTGCAGGAATTGCAACGCAACCTGGTGTTGTCGCACTGCACGGGCGTCGGTGATCCGATGCCGATCAACGAGGTGCGCATGGCACAAGTCTTGCGCTTGAACGGCATCTTGCGCGGTCACTCCGGCGTGCGTGAATCGGTCATCGAAGCCTTGGTGCGCTTCTACGAGAAGGACTTCGTGCCGGTCGTTCCCCAGCAGGGCTCGGTCGGCGCCAGCGGCGATCTTGCGCCCTTGGCCCAGATGACTGCGGCCTACATGGGCTACGGCGACGCCTATGTCGGCGGCAAGCGCATGAGTGCGGGGAAGGGCTTGCGCAAGCTCGGTGAGCAGCCGTTGGTGTTGGAAGCGAAAGAGGGGCTAGCGCTGATCAATGGCACCGAGATCATGAAAGCGATTGGTTGCGTGTCGTGGCAGCGCGCGACGAACTTATCCAAGGCGGCAGATGCGATTGCAGCGCTAACGATCGAAGCCTTGACGGGCAGCGCGAAACCCTTCGACGCGCGCCTAGCTGAACTCAAAGGCAGCGAGGGGCACGCGCGTGTTTCGCGCAACGTGCGTCGCTGCCTCGAAGGCTCGGAAGTGCTCGCTTCTCACATCGATTGTGATCGTGTGCAAGACCCGTACTCGCTGCGCTGTGTGCCGCAGATTCACGGCGCCACCAAGACGGCGCTGGCGCATGTGACGGATGTGCTCTCGGCCGAGATCAACGCCGTGACCGACAACCCGCTGTTGTTCCCCGATACCGGCGAAGTGATTAGCGCCGGCATGTTCCACGGCCAGCAGTTGTCGATGATTCTCGACTACCTCGGCATCGCGTTTTGCACGATTGGCAATGTGTCGGAACGTCGGGTCGAGCAGCTAGTCAACCCGGACCTCTCGGGGCTGCCGGCCTTCCTGTCTCCTAAGCCAGGCTTGCATTCAGGTTTCATGATTGCGCAGGTCAGTGCGGCCGCGCTTGTAAGCGAGAACAAAGTGCACGCCCATCCGGCTTCGGTCGACACGGTGCCGACCAGCGCGGGGCAAGAAGATCATGTCTCGATGGGAGTCACGGCAGCACGCAAGACGCGAACGATCATCGACAATGTGGAAGCGGTGCTGGCGATCGAGTTGCTGTGCGCGGCGCAGGGGCGCGAGTTCAACAAGAAGCTAAAGGCGGGCAAAGGAGCGGACGCTGCCTATCGAGCCTTGCGTAGAGTCGTGAAGCCGTTGACGGGGGACCGCTACATGCAGCCCGATATCCAAGCCGCGCTCGCCTTGCTTTCGTCGGGCGAATTGGTCGCTGCGGTCGAGGCCGAGATCGGCGAGCTCGAAGCCTGAGGAGCGACTCGCTCGCGCAACTCAGCGATTAACGGTCTCTAGCTGACGCAGCGCTGGCGTTGCCTATGATTTCCTCGCCGGCCGCTCTTGAAACAGCGGTTCGCGCAGTGCCAGCCATCGGACGCAGATCAAGGCGCATTAAGTTCCCCAAGGGTTGCTCCGCCACCCAGAATAAGGCACTGGGGGCCGTACTGAGGCGCATAGCTACGTTCGAGGACTGGTGCTGTGCGGCCCGCTAGCGTTGTTTCGGACGGACTCAGGCTCGGCGCGCGGATCGTGAACCGAAAGCGAACCAGCGCAGGCACCTGTGGTGCCACCGGAGAGTGCGCTGTCGAGTACATTATCGCCCTCTCGACGAGCTGATGGCATCGGCCATGGCTCGCATCAGCTCTCCCGCCACCGCCACTCGTTCTTCAGCCATGAATCTGTCGCTCTTCGCGCTCTCGCTTCTCACTCTTCTTCCGGTCTCGAGTCGAATCGGACAAGACACGGATCCGGTCATGAAGGCCTATCACGAGGCCTTCGAAAAGCAAGATGAGGCCGCGCTCGAAGAGCTGTGGATCGAGCATCCCGGTCGCGTGTTGAGCACGATCGATAGTGACCTTGAAGGGAGCTTGTCGATCTGGGAGAAGTCACCCGAGAAGCCGGATGCAGATGCCATCGCCGACTTGCACGCACGTGCCATGTGGGGGGCTCGCATCGCGTCGATCGCAAGCTCGCGTTCGATCTTCCACGACTATGCCGCGTCCTTTGTCGGATGGAATAATGACCAGAAGCGTAGTTTTCGCGCCGGCCAGCGTGCACACAGTGTGGCGCGCAAAGCACTGGCCAATAAGGATGCGAAGGCGGGTCTGAATGCTGCGCGCGAGTGTCGCGGCCTGGCGATCGCCCTCGGTGATTGGTGGGGCACAGCAATGGGCTATGCGGCCGAAGGTGATGCCGAGCACGGCTTGGGTCAGCATGCAGAAGGTCTGATCGCATCAAGTCAGGCGCGCCTGATATATCAACAGCTCGGCTTGGCAGGCAGCGAATATCGTTGCCTCTTGTCTATGGTCGCGCAGTTGCAAGAGATGAAGCGTCCGCTGCGTCTGCGTGTGACTTTGACGCAGGCGATCGAGCTGGCCGGTGTGGTTGGTGACGACGCCGGTGCCGCGCGTATGAGCGAGACGCTCGAGGGCTTGCCCGAGTGAGCACGCAGGGTTCACTTTGACGTGAACTCGAAGTCGGCCATCTGCTACCGGCGATTCCAAAAGTACGAACCGCCGCCCAACACAAAGGTGATCCTTGCAATCCGCAGGATCCTGACGCTTTGCCTCTCGACCGAAAACCTGCACATATGATTCTCA
>JBLFWN010000048.1:0-49689 GCA_047611405.1 Planctomycetota bacterium
GCGAGTCTCGCGCCCGGGTACCGTCCGCCGGACTTGTGTGAGGGCCGCACTCTCTCGGCGGGACAGCGATTCGGCAAGAGCCGAATACGCCACCCGTGATCGGCTACCCTTGCGCATTCCGGCCTCGCCTCAGGCGGCCCAACTCTCGTCCTTCCATTCTCCGCTCTTCGCAGAGCTTCATCTCTGCTCATTCACTCGCCACCGCCGTGTCAGCAACGCCGAAGTCATCCCCGCCCTACTCGCACATCCTCTTTGATTGCGATTCAACTCTGAGTTCGATCGAAGGGATCGAGGATCTCGCAGGCGAACACGCCGAGCAGATCAGTGCGTTGACGGACCGCGCCATGAATGGCGAGGTCCCGCTCGAAGATGTCTATGGCGCGCGTCTCGATTTGATTCGGCCAGACCTCGAGCAACTCGATGCCGTTGGCGAACGCTACATCGAGACGGCTCTGCCGCATGCTCACGAGCTGATTGCCGCGCTGCACAGCCTGGGCAAGGAAGTGCACATCATCTCGGGTGGGTTGCTTCATCCTGTCGCGATGCTTGCCGAGGACCTCGGTGTCGATGCTGCCCGGGTGCACGCCGTCTGTACGAAGCATACGGACGAGGGCAGCTACATCGACTTTGACCGCACGTCCCCCTTGGCGCGTGCAGGCGGCAAGCCGGAATGGATCGCCGAGCTGTTCCCCGAACTGGCGCAGCGAAGCTGCGATGACGCGAGCCCCGCCTCGACACGCTTGGCCTTGATCGGCGATGGCGCGACCGATCTCGAGGCAGCGCCCCTCTGCGAACGATTCATCGCTTTCGGCGGCGTTCACAAACGTGAGGCCGTCTTCGCCGGTGCCGACGAATGTTGCGACAAGGCCGACTTTGCCGGTCTGCTAGCGCTGCTCGTCAGCGGCCACGAAGTTGATATCTTGCGCCGCGATGTCGCCTTCCATTCCCTGATCGCTCAAGCCACCCTGTACGGTGGCATTTGACATAGTCGCGCACCTCTCCCCTGCCCGCTCTCGCTAACGGCCCCTCGCTCATGCTCTGGATTCCCGGCCCCACTGAAGTCCGCCCCGAACTGCTCGCCGAATGCGCCCGCCCGATGATCGGTCATCGCAGCGGCGCCATGGTCGCAACGATTGAAAGACTCGACCCAGGCTTGCGCATGGCATTCGGCTTACTGGCCGACTCCACTTCGCATGTGGCCGTTCACTCGGCCAGTGCGACGGCCATGATGGAAGCCTCCTTGATTGGCGCTGGGCAGCGAATTTTGTGCCTCGTCAATGGCGCCTTCTCGTCGCGCTGGTCCAAGATCGCGGAGACCCTCGGAAAAGAAGTCGTGCGCATCGAGGTGGAATGGGGACAAGTCGCTGATGCGGACGAGATCGCGCGCGTCGCGCGCGAACAGGGTCCCTTCGATGCGCTCACGGTCGTCTCCAGCGAGACTTCGACCGGCACCGCAACTTCGTTGTCGATGGTGGCCGATGCCCTCAAGGACTCGCCGGACACCATGATCCTGGCCGACCTCGTCAGCTGGATCGCCGGTGCACCGGTAGAATTCGATAAAAACCGGCTCGGCTTTGCATTTGCCGGCGTGCAGAAGGCCTTCGCCCTGCCGCCCGGAGTCGCAGTCGTCTGCGCATCGGACGCGTTCATGCAACGAGCTCGTCAGCAAACGAACCGCGGCTTCTACCTCGACCCGGTGACCTTCATTGAAGGACATGCGGCACGCAAGACACCCGCTACGCCGTGCATTTCTTTGTACTACGCGTTGGCGCGGCAGCTCGAAGACATCAGCGGCACAAGCGATGGCGCAACGCCGACGGAAGTGCAGCAACGCGCGAACTGGCAAGCACGCTTCGACAAGCACCTGGCCATGCAGACCCGGACCTTCGAGTGGATGGAGAGCCGCGGACTCGAGCTGTTCCCTTCACGCGAGAACGGCTCGCCCACCGTCTCCTGCATCCGCGCCGGCTCGACGGATGTCCCCGCTCTAATCAGTGGCCTGACAGAACGCGGACTGACGCTTGGCAACGGCTACGGCAAGCTGAAGAACGAGACCTTCCGCATCGGCCACATGGGTGACCACACGTTGGACGGACTGAACGAACTGCTGTCAGCCGCCGACGAAGTGCTGGGCTAAGTCTGCCCGACTCGTCACGTGCCTAACGCAACCGCTCGCGCAGTTCATCCTGACATGCCGGGCCGAAACGACTCAGCGCCAGTCCAAGCCGGTACTCTTGGCGAGCCTCAACCCGATTTCGCGCACCTGCTCGCCTCCGAGCCGGTGTAGCTGCTGAACCAGCAAGCGCTCGCGATCGATGCTTGCGAATTGATCCGGTTGGTCTGCACACGCGTGATCGAGTTCGACTACGAAGTCGTCGAGTAAGTGCACGTACGCGGCCCCATGCGGTGTGACACTGCTAAAGCCGGATTCACGCGCAGACAGAATCTGAGCCAACACGATACGCGGCTCTGAGACTTCGCATAGCGCGATCAGTTCTGCGCGGTACTCCAGATAGCCCATCACTCCTTCGGATCGCAAGAGGCCCTTCAAGACCAAACCTAGTGCAGCGACCCAGTTGCGACCGATCGGATAGAAACGACTGCGGTCGCACAGATGACCTTCCTCGTGCACAGCCGTCAGCTCGACCAGATCATCCAGCGTAATATTCTGAATGGCGCTCTCGCCCAGCGCCACCTCTAGCTGCGCGCCGAGATCCTTCATGACTGCCAAGCGCACGCGATCGGTAACTCCAAGCAGCACTCGAGTCTCGCAGTAACTGTCGCGGTTCCGGCGGGCATCGTCTGAATACTCTAGCTCGGGACGCAAGGCGGCCTCTGCCAGGGCTTGCTCCACGCGGTCCGCGGATCCGGGCCCGCTGAATCGACGGTACAGACGAGTCCAAATCGAGAGCTGCGCACGCAGAGGTTCAACATCGACGTAGTAACCTTCGTGTAACGCAGCTCCGCCGATTGACGCACCTTGGCGCGCGGCCCGACCGGGCAGATCCGCACCTTCGCACCACGCAATCGTTCCGCGCCACGGGACTCCGAGATGTTGGCCGTCACGCTCTTCGGTGTGCAACAGCTGCAACACCGTGCCGTCCGGCACGCCGCCACCGAGGAAGCTTCCGAAGATGCCGAAGCGGCCGCAGGCGTCGAGTTGGGCCGCCAATCCGGGAACAAGTGCGCCCTCTTTGCCCAGTCCCTGCGATTCATCGAGGGCCGAGTAATGCGGGCCGGGATGAATGACTTCGCCGAAAGAGCCATAGCGAATCGAAGGCGAGGCAGTCAGCTCCTCACTCCGTTCCGAATCGGTCCCAATGACTTCCCCCAAGCTGCTGGCCAACTGCTCGCGCAAACCCTCGAGCGCCTCCAACAATTCTTCCAAGGTCTCGATCTGAACGTCTTCGCGTTCATCGAGGGGAGCAATAAGATCGGCGCTCGTCGCGTACCGCGATCGGCCCGACTCCATGTTCTTGGTCAAGCGCGTCAGTCCGTCGATCCACGCTTGGTGTGCACTGGCTCGCCTGTAAGCATCAAGAGCTTGCTGCGAACTTCCACCGGGCAAGCTACTCGCAAAGGCGCGCGCCTCTCGGAACCATCCGGCACCGATAAGGGCATCGAGCAAGCGTGTGTGCCCTTCCATTCCGATGCGAAGAGCAGCGTCGTGCGCGGCGATGTTTTGTTCGGACTGCAGGCCCGATGAATTGAGTCCCTCAGACGCGTCGCGACCCGGCCAGCTGCGTCCGGCCAAGACTAGTTCACGCAGCTGAGAGCGCTTAGGTAAACCGTCAAGATCCAACACTACGCTCGGCTGCAACGACAACCACGTCTCGATCAGCTCACTCGGGTCGCCGTGACGAAATCCGCGCACGCGCGCCTCGCCACGCAATCCACGCCAGGCTGGATCTTGCTCGGAGAGTTCTTTGGCAAGCGAATAGGCCAGCGCCGAGTCGCCTGCATCTAACAAACTCAGCTCGAGTTCGCGCCGCAGTGAACTCTCTTGTGCAGCGAGTGCCAACTGCAACTCGAAGCGGCGATCCGAGGGTGCGAATAGCACCGCGCGTCCGCGCAGAATCATCAGGTTGCTGTTGTCCAGCTCCTCGTCACGGATCAAGAGGACCGCGCGCGAAAAACCACGTTCCTGCAAATCGCGGTCATGCGAAGCCAGTTCACAACGCGCTAGCTCAATCCGCAGACGTAAGCGGTCCTCCTCCAACAGATAGTCATTGTCAGATTCTTTAGGCTCGCCAATCGAACTTCGATCGCCATACCCCAAGGCTCCCATCAACAGTCCGACAGCATCGATGTGCTGCTTAGCTCCGCGTAGATAACGTGCCAGGCTCGCGAGGAAGTGACCGCGTTCGTTCGGATCACGCGCGCGCATGCTCGCCATCTCGCCGAAGCGAATCGCGCTATCCCAGTCATCGGCCTGCATCGCCCGCGTCGCGAGCGCGTGGTACCCCCAACTGAAGCCCGGGTCGAGATTGACCGCACGCCAAAAATGATCGACGCTGGCTGCATCCTCGAGCCGACCGGCTAGGTAATGCGCTCCGGCATCGTAGGAGTCGACCGTCAATTGCGCGCGATGCGCCATCAGCGCACGCGGCGCAAGCAGGTCGAAGGCGAGCAAATCATCCAAGATCCGGCGCGGCGCGACCCAATCGGGAGCCAAGGCCTGGGCCCGCTCGGCGGCTTCGGCCACGCCAGGCTCGCCCAGCCGCAGGCGGCGACGAGCGTCTGCAAGCGCCCGACTGGCCTCCATCGAGACCGTAAAGTCGCGGTTCGACCGTGGGGTCGCGCAGGCGGCCAGAGCGACCAGCAGCAGGAGAGCAAAGGTCAGGGGGCGCCCTTCGGTTCGCTGTGGCTGGGTGCGGTGGCTCGTGTGGTTCTGGTCGCGCATCGTCCCCCTTTGTATCGGAATGTCGGGCGCGGACAAGGAGGGTTGAGGCACAGACAGACCTATGACTCGTCCAGGAGTGGGGAAAGCGGGTATCTGGGACTATCCCTGATGGCTGATCTGGATTCATACTAGCTGCATGAAGCTCCCTTTCTCGATGCCTGCCCTGCTGTCGCTGCCTCTGTTGTTGCTCACAGCGCCCGAGGCCGCTGCGCTCAAGACCTGCAGCCACTCGAGATGCGAGCCTGCGGCCGAAGTCAGCGTGAGCGCCGCCCGGCTCGCGCGAGCTCCACAATCCAAGAAGTCCAAGAAGGGCGCAAAAGTCAAGAAGCCGGATCGCATGACCTATTGGGTCGGCGAGTTGGAGGCCGCTCGCGTGAGCGCCAAGGAGCGCGGCGTCGGCCTGCTGATTTTGGCCATGCTCAGTGACGAGGAAGACAACGACGCCTTCGCCGACAACCTGGCCGACAATCGCAACCTTGGCATCGCGACCCAAAACGTGATCGTCGTCCTTGTCAACAACGGTACGCATGACCAACGCGATAAGACCTTCATCGAAAACGGAGAGAAGGTCACGCGCAAAGTGTGCAGCGTATTCCACACGCGCAACTGCACGGAGCACCAACGCAACTGGGACGTGGTCTATCGTGACTATGTCCTCATCTTCGATCCCGAAGCCGACTGGAGCTTGCCAGAGGCAATCATCTTGGATCCTGAGGGCGAGATCCATGAGCGACTCGGCGAAGGCGTACAACCCGATGAGTCGGACATCGAGTCCTCCATCAAAGAGGTCCAACGCAAATTTGGATTGGGCCTAACAGTCGAACAGGTGCGTGCCGTCAAGGCCGCGGGCGACATCGCAAAGAAGCGAGCGCGCCGCGAGGAGTGGGCCGGAGCCTATACGGAATACCAAAAGGTGCTGGCACTCGCGACGCGGGGAAGATTTGCCGACGAAGCCGATCTCGCAGCCAAGGTCGCACTCGAAAAAATGGGTGATGCCCTGCGCGAAGCCTCCAGCAAGCTAACTCCCGAGAGTATCCGAGTCGGTTTCTCGGCTCTGATGAAGATGAAGGTGGAGTACGCAGGAACGCCCCTCGAGAAAGAGGTCGCGACTACAATCAAGAAGGCCGAGAAGGACAAGTCACTGAAGGATCTGATCGAAGTGATCAAGTCCGAGTTCAAGGCTGCGGAACTCTGGGAAGAGGCGCAGGCCTTGATCAAGCAGGGCGAGCGCAAGAAGGCCTTGCGCATCGCTAAGAAGCTGTTGGGTCGTAAGTATGCGTCGACCCCGGCCGCCGAGGCCGCGCGCAAAGAGTTCGCGGAGCTGAAGGGCGATGGTTGAGAGAGGGATGCAGCTTGTAGGCGTTGTGCCCGCGTTCTGATGCAGGATCAGAGCAGCATGAGGCATGTCGAAATTTCCCAGGCGCCACGCGCCAGCCGAGGCGTAGATTCCTCGGGTGTGTCGTACTGCGTAGCACTTACTGCAAAGTCGAAGCAACCGCGACCGCAGACCCGCAACTCAAACCGAGTCGCGCAGAAGCGTCCATCCGCCGGTTGACTCGACAGGTCAGCGAGCTTCGTAAGCAAGCAGCCGCGATTCTCGCTCAGTTGCCCAGCGTCTCGACGAATGCCTCGAACACCGCGTCCTCGCCACACTCGCGATCGAGTCGCCCGACCATCCGCAGGCCGGCTAACTTCGCACCGAGCGCTTCACCGCGCCCGCCGCAAACGCTGCCGGTCACGACGCGAATCTGATCCGCGAAGCCGTTGTCCATATAGTGCGACAGCAAGGTCGGACCCGCCTCGACCATGGCGCGTCGGACACCTTGATCCCAGAGCCAAGTCTGAACCGTACGCAAGTCGAGGTGCAGCTTGTCTTCACCGCGAATGCCATGCACATGCGCACCGGCTTCCCTAAGCGCACGCGTACGTCCACCGTCCGCAGCGAGTTGCGCCAAGATGTGCACCTCGCCGCCGAGCTCGCCCGGACCGCACTCTTGGAGCAGGCGCGCATCGGGTGGCGTCCGCAGCGAGCTATCCAAGATGACTCGCATGGGCGCCTTCGCTCCAAAGCTAGCGTCTCGCAAACTCAAGCGCGGGTTATCCGACAAGATCGTCCCGACACCGGTCACAACGGCATCGACACGAGAGCGCAACTTCTGCACCTCCATCAATGACTCGGGTCCGGAGATCCAGCGTCCTCCACCAATGTCCTCGGGCGGACTCAAGTGACCCGACAAGGTCTGGGCCCACTTCAAAATTGTCCACGGTCGCGGTCTGCGAACGCGCTCATTCGAGGTCCAGACCAAGAAGTGAGGCGTCGTTTTTTCCAGCGGAGATGCACCTGGCACCAGAAAGACTTCGACGCCTGCAGCTTCGAGTTGCTCGAGTCCCTTGCCGCGGTGCCGATAATCGGGATCGAGGCCACCGACGACGACGCTGCGAATGCCGTGCTTCAGAATCAGATCGACGCATGGCGGCGTCTTGCCCTGCGACGAGCACGGCTCGAGCGTGATGACCAAGCTGTCGCAATCGGCAATCGATACGCCAGCAGCTTCGGCAGCTTCGAAGGCCGCGACCTCGGCATGCGGGCCGCCCCAATGGCGGTGAAATCCACGCGCCATGACTTGGCCACCGGAGAGAAGAGCTGCTCCGACGCACGGGTTCGGTGCTGCCTCGAAGCGGTGCCGACTAGCCTCTTTGCTCAGCTCTTCGAGCAGAGTCGCGTACAAGGCCTCGTCCAGAGTGTCGATCAGGTTGCTCATAGGTGCTGGGGGACCGCCCGATCGGGCGGATCTATGATCCCCCTTATGGGACAGCCTCACCCAGGGTACTGGACTTATCGGTAGAAAGAAGAGGCCGACCCCAGTCGAATGGAAGTGATCCGCCGCGGCTCGGGCAGGCGACGCTGCCAGGTACGGACCCGTGCGCAGGTTAGGACTAGAATTATAAGGCGGCGACCGGGAAGCCCGACTGTCGGGCCCTGAGCACCTGGGCGCTGCGCCCTAATCCAGCAGCCTTCGCATCAATCCGGGGCTGACTCGTGCTGGAGACACCTGCTTTTTGCATGAGTGACGCCCCAAACCGGGCCAACTTGTCGAGAGACAACAACCGAGATTCGGCACGGGTCGACGCGGAAACGCTGGCCCTTCTGGACGCTTGGCTCAAGGTAAGTATCCTCCTTCTCCGACTCCTCTCTCCCGCGCTCGGATCCATCCTGAGCATCCTAGGGAGCTTCGCGTCGAGCCAGGCTCACGGAAGGCTTACGCGCCACCGGCATGGGCAATAGCGCCCGGTACCCGATTCATCTGTTCAGCATCCTCACGCAACTCCCCAAGAGCTAGCGCCAGTCCCCCATCGTCATGACGAAAGCACCCATCCGCGTCGCAGTCACCGGAGCTGCAGGTCAAATCGGCTACGCCCTATTACCGCGCATCGCCAGTGGCCAAATGTTCGGCCCGGACCAACCCGTCATCTTGCACATGATCGAGATCCCGCTCGAGAAGCCCATGCAGGCTTTGGCGGGTGTCGCGATGGAACTCGAGGACTGCGCCTTCCCGCTGTTGCAGGACATGGTGCTCACCAGTGATCCGAACGAAGGCTTCAAGGATGTCAACTGGGCCTGCTTGGTCGGCTCGAAGCCGCGCGGCCCGGGCATGGAGCGCGGTGACCTGATCACCGAGAACGGCAAGATCTTCGTCGGACAAGGTAAAGCGATCAACGACAACGCCGCCTCGGATGTGCGTGTCGCCGTCGTCGGCAATCCGTGCAACACGAACTGCTTGATCGCGATGCACTCGGCGCCGGATATTCCGGACGATCGCTTCAGCGCGATGACGCGCTTGGATCAGAACCGCGCGCAGAACCAGCTGGCGCTAAAAGCGGGAGTCGCGACGACCTCCGTCAAGAACACGCTGATCTGGGGCAACCACTCATCGACGCAGGTGCCTGACTTCTACAACACGACCATCGATGGCAAGTCGGCCGCGGAAGCGATTGGCGACATGGACTGGCTCTCTGGTGAGTTCTTCACCACAGTGCAGAAGCGTGGTGCAGCGATCATTGCGGCGCGCGGTCTGTCCAGCGCAGCTTCGGCCGCCAACGGCCTGATCGATCACGTGCGCGATCTGAGGGATACAACACCTGCTGACGAATGGCGCTCGGTCTGCGTCAAGTCCGACGGCAGCTATGGCGTGCCCGAGGGACTGATCAGCTCGTTCCCTGTGCGTTCGACGGGCGGCGGCAACTGGGAAATCGTTCAAGGCCTGGAGGTCAACGACTTCTTGCGCGAGCGAATCGACGCCAGCGCTGCCGAGCTTCAAGGCGAGCGCGAAATCGTCAAGGACATGCTCCCTTAGGTCTTCGGACCGCCCTGAACATTGACTCTGCTGCGCCGCTGCCTGTTGTTCCTCGTCTCGCTAGGAGTATTCCTAGTCGCAGCGCGGGGCATAGCCCTATTCGTCCCATGGCCGGCTGACTTCGGCCCGCGGGCGAAGTGGGAGTGGTTGCAGGAGAACATCGACGACTACGATGTGATCTTTGTCGGCTCGAGCGCGACCTACTACGGCATCGTGCCCGAGCTCTTCGACCAGGTAATGGAGGAACGCGGGCACACCGTGCGTTCATTCAACTTCGGCTGCGGCGGCATGACGGAGGTCGAGGCGGGCTATGTACTCGATCAGCTCTTATCGCTCGAGCCAGAGAAGCTGAAGCATGTCTTCATCGAAGCCTCCGGCTGGGACTTGCAGATCCCGGACGACAAGAACGCCTACACGCCGCGGCGTTTGCACTGGCATGACGCCAAGCACACGCTGGGCGCGCTGAAGGGTCTGCCGACTGTCGCCAAGCCCATGCCACGCGAGGACGGCACCCCACGCGAAGATTGGCGCATGCGTTCCGCTCAACTGCATGGCGAGCTCTTCATGCGCAAGCTGACTGCGGAGGGCCAAGGGCCGCGCATCGCATTGGCCCTGCTCGGTCGCGAGAAAGAGGTACTGGAGCCCACCCGCGAACAGCTAGCTGTGGATCACGGCTTCATTGATCTCAGCAAAATTGAAGGCGAGAAATGGGAAAAGGCCAGCGCCAAGTTCCACGCCAAGCTCGCGCAGTACAAGCAGACAGTCGGAGGGATTCACAGGGGAAATAAGGCCCAGCTTAAGCTCGAGAACTTCCCTGGCATGCAGCGCACGTTGGCTCAGATCGATGAGGTGCGCGCTACAGGGGCCGAGCCGATCTATTACACGGCACCGCGCGCAACAGCTCTGCCTTGGGCGTATCGCTTGGCCGAATCTGGGACCTACCCGCTCTTCTTCGGCTACAACCGCCCGGGTAAGTACCCCGAGCTGTACCTGCCCGAGAATCACTTCGACTCGAACCACCTCAAGCGTTCTGGCGCAGATGCATTCACGCGCCTGATCGCGACCGACTTCGCGAACACTCTCGACGAGCGAAAGGACGACTGAGCCCGTGCTTTTCGTCGAGCTCCGCTTCTTCTTCCTGTTCGCGATTGCCTTCCTGGTTCACTGGGGGCTACCGAATCACCGTGCGCGCAAGCTGTGGCTGCTCGCGGTCAGCTATGTCGTCTATGGCGCTTGGGACTGGCGCTACCTGCTGTTGATCATGGCCTCGACCGTGCTCGACTGGTTCGCCGGCCAAGGTGCGTCGGAGGGCAAGCCGCATCGCAAGTTGTGGCTGTACGCGAGCCTGCTCGGCAACTTGGGGATGCTGGGCTTCTTCAAGTACTACAACTTCTTCGTCGAGTCCGCGCAGGAGTTCCTGAAGTTGATCGGTCTGAGTGTCAGCGACTACACGCTCGACATCATGTTGCCGGTCGGGATCAGCTTCTACACCTTCCAGACGCTGTCCTACACGATCGACATCTATCGCGGGCGCATGCAGCCGACCGAGCGCTTCACAGACTTGGCGCTGTTCGTGGCCTTCTTCCCGCAGCTGGTGGCGGGACCGATCGTGCGCGCAGTGCACTTCATGCCGCAGTTGGTCGACAAGCGCGTATGGCGCGACCACGTGGACGCGCGTTACGGCCTGTCGATCTTCTTCTACGGCTTCGTCAAGAAGGCTTGTATCTCGGACCGCATCGCCCCGGTCATTGACGACGTGTTCTCGGATGCGACGAGCTTCGACACGATAAGTGTCTGGCTGGGAACCTTCCTGTTCAACGTTCAGGTCTACTGCGATTTCTCCGGCTATTCGGACATGGCCATCGGCCTAGCCGCCCTGCTCGGATACCGGCTGCCGCGGAACTTTAAGTTCCCCTACTTCGCGAAGACCTTCACGAACTTCTGGCAGCGCTGGCACATCACGCTGGGCGCGTGGTTCACCGACTACATTTACATCCCGATGGGCGGCAGCCGCGGGAATCTGGGTCGCACGCTGTTCAACCTGATGACGATTTTCTTCATCAGTGGCCTGTGGCACGGCGCGGCCTGGACCTTCGTCATTTTCGGCATCTGCCACGGCACCTTTGTCGCGGCCGAACGTGCCTTCCTTAAAGACCCCCTCGAACGCGCTCCGCACGTGGTCGGCTTTGTCTACGTGACGATGATGTGGGTCCACACGATGGCGATCTTCCGCGCCGACGACATGGTTCGCTGTGGCGAGATCTTCGGCCGCATGTACGGCTTCGGTGAAGACGCGGCCGGAGCGACCCAGGTCTTGTCGCCCTGGTGGTGGGCCCTTGTGGCTGGCTTCTTCCTGATTCACCTCGCCATGTACAAGTTCAAGGTCCTGGAGCGGGTCCCGCGCATGCCTGTCTGGGCCTTCGCGGTCGTGCTTGGCCTGGCCTGGGCGCTGACGGTGCCGTGGATCGCTGGCAACTACACCCCCTTCATCTACTTCCAGTTCTAGTCGGTCCTGGGTCGATGGACTCCAGTGCACCGTGGAGGGCCCCCGCTTCACGTGCTATCTAATGTTGTCCGAACCCAATCCGAAGCAGGCGGTTCAAGAGCCTAGGCTCACGCCAGTGCCCTTCAGGGCGCAGCGCCGCACCGCAATTCGCGGCTCGCGCCCAAGTCCGATACGCTATGCGCGAGGCATGACCTGCCAGCCTCGCCCACTCTCCCTCCGAAGATGCGTCTGAAGTCCATAGTCATTGTCGCGGCGCTTATCTACGCGCTGCTCTGGCTCACGATCTTGCCGCCGATGCACCAGCTGCGTCGGACGCTAGCGACGGATACCGACAAACCCGTTGCGGCCGAGTTGGACCCGGAGTTCGACATCACGCTGGATGAGATCGAGGGCGAACGTCGCCTCACTCCAGAAGATCGAGTGCGCTTGGATGGCGGCGAGTTCAAGGCACCGGAACAAGTGGATCGTCCCGGCGCTAGTCGCTCTCCACGTGGCCCGCGCAACCGCGGCGCTGCCGCGACGGACACAGTCGCAGGCGAACCTGAGGCTGGGACCGCGGAAGGCGAAGCTGGTGCGGCTCCAGCAATTCCGATCGCATTGCTGGTCGTGACCGTTGTCGACGAACGCGGGACTGTGCAGACGCGCGGCAAGGCTCGACTCAGCTGCACGAGCGACGACCAACAGCAACAACGCGTGTTCGACTACTGGTTCTCGCGCCAGGGACTGAAGGGCACGGATGCGACGATCGCTACGGAAGAAGGCGCTTTGCTGAATAAGGACGGACAAGTCAGCGCGCGCGTCCCGGCCGGGATCGAGCTGACGCTGCTCAGCACCGGACGGCGTGGCGAGCGCACGCGCACCATCGAGCTCGGAGCACTCGAAGCCAACAAGCAGCACGACAAGAATGTCACTCTGACCAAGGACGGCAATCCGCCGGCTTCGGAAGAGAGCGAGGCTGACAAGGCGGTGGCCGATCTCGACCTGGCCCTGCTGCATGTCGACTTGACCAATGCGGATGGCGAGCCGATCGGTCGCGCGCGCGTGCGTCTGCACCCGGGTGATCAGCCGAAGGCGTCGTTGCGCGCCATCTCGAAGTGGAGCCAGGATGAACGCACAAAGTCCTTGGCCGAACGATTGCTCGGGGATGAGGGCGTCAACATCAAGAACAGCAAGCTCGACCTCATTTTGCCGGTCGGTGTCGAGCTAGTGATCGCGACGAACGAATTCACACGTCGCTCAGCAAAACTCGTAGTCAGCCCGCTCACAGCTGATGAAAAGCGCAACGAGACCCTGGTCCTGTTGTCCGAATCCGAGAAGGTGTTGGCCGAGCGCAGTGACCGCGCTGCCTCGCTCGAGCAGGACATGGCACGCCGCAGGCTGGGCTGGATCGAAGTCGAAGTCATTAACGAACGAACAGGCAAAGGCTTGCCTGGAGCACGCGTATTCTTGAGCCCCGCAGCGAGCGATAGCAACAGCGGCGAAGGCGGACAACCCGAAGCGCGCAGCCTGTCAGAGCTGAAGCAAGGTATTCAGTTGTGGGTGGCCGACATACGACCGGACGGACCGGAAGAAGATGCGTTGGGCGAGAACGGCGCTCTGACCGGCAAGGGTGGGCGCTTGACGCTTGGCGTCATGCCCAAGGTAGCCTTCACGCTGACTTGCTCCATCGGTGCAGTGCCGCCGATTGAGGTTGCGATTCCCGAGCTCGCCTCGGGTGGCAGCATCACTGTTCCTATCGTCATCCCCGACCCGACGCAGGCCCGTTGGAGCGCGACACTGCAAGCAGGTGAACCGCCGATCCCGATTGTCGGCGCGCGCGTCGAAGTGGGCGAGGAAGTCCTGGGCAAGACCGACTCGAACGGGCATATCTTGCTGTACTTCGAAGGAGATATGCCTGCCGAAGTGAATCTGCAGCACCAGCTGTGCAAGCCGATGAGCTGGTCGCCGAATAGTGCGGATACCACGATCGCGATGGAGTTTCACACCGAATTCACGCCCGAGGAAATGACCCGCATCCGCGAGGCCGTGGCCGCTGCCGAGAGCACACGAGCACGCCGAGCCAAGCGCGAGGAACGCCTCGAGCAGCAAGACGATTCGGCCGCTGCCGCGACCGAAGAAGCAACGCCTCGACGCGGCGCCAATCGTGACCAAGGTGCAGCACGCAACCCGCGCGGCGATGCAGAAAAGGGCAATGGCGGCCAAGCGCAGCGCGGCGGCAAGCAGGCCGCAGGCGGAGGCAAGCAACGCCCACCTAAGCCGCAGCCCAAGGCAAAGGATGGCCGCGTCGAGATGGACGTACTGCGCGCCCTCGGCGTGATCAAGGACATCCCAAAGTCCGACAAGGAAGACCCCAAGCCGGTCGAAGAAGGCACGACGCTGGAGCCGAAAGCCGGCGATCCAGAGCCCGAATCGAATCCCGAGGGCTAAGTGCCGCGCAGGGTCCGGGGTCAATCAGTATTGCCCTATGACTTCGCCTCGAGCCCCTGCACCTTTGCCGCAAGCTCCCGCAGCGCCTTAACCACAGGGCCAAGGAATTCTCGCTCGCGCAATCCCAAGGCTACACCGCGATCGACAACGGCTGAGAACTTACGCGGGGTGCCGGCTACCTCTGACGCTTGACGAACTTCCTGCGCTAGGAAGCCGCGATGATCGCTGCGATCCTCGCACCCTTTCCATTTTCAGACGACGGTTCGTAGCGATTCGATAAACTCCAGTCCGAAATCCTCGTCTGCCACATCTCCCTTGAGGCGCGCATCCGAGGTATTGATCGTTCCGTCTTGCGCCCACAGTTCTTCCCAGCGCGCACTGGTCGAGCCGAGGCTTCAAGCAGTGTCTGCGCTCGGCAGAACATCACCGCCCACCTTGAGCCAACACTGCGAACCCTCGCCCATGCTGCCTTCGAGGAAAGGTGAATAGGAGGAACAGTCCGAACGGTAGAAACTTCCGGTGAGTACTGCGGCGCGCCGGAATGTCGCGTCACCGGCATCCGGCGAAAGTTAGCCTCGCTAGGGTCCTGTGGTCATCTGGCAAGAGATCCTCGATGGAATCGCCGTGCTGAATCGAGTCGATTCACACAAGAGGTGGGGCGTTGGGCCCCCACTCACGACCGAGCAGGTCAAGTCTGCTGAGCGGTCCATCGCAGCCAACTCCAACTAGGTCTCCGTCGTGCGCAGCCGCAGCAATGGGTCACTCTTCTTGCAGGCAAACGACATCGACCGCAGCCGGGCCAAGGAGCTGTTCGAGCTCATGCAGGGCGATCGTGTGGTACAGGATTTCTTCGGCAACATCGATACCTACAATCGCTGAGGCCCACAGCCTGTCGGCACTTGTTCACGATCGCCGTACACTGCGGCTTGCACCATCCATCACGGGAACGCCCCCTCACCGTCAAACCTGCCGTGCTGAACTTTGCCCCCTACTTGCTGAGCGCACTATCCTTCGCATCTCCCCTACCCAGTCCCATCGAAGACGAGGTCACGACTCGGGCACAGGTACTCGATGGCTGGATCGATTTAATAGGTGACGACCTCGCGAGGCACTGGCGACAGGTCAACTGCGCGAAGAGCACCTTTCGTCTGGTTGAGGATCCAAAGGACGCGACACAGAAGATGATCTTCTGTACTGGGAAGCCCACCGGGGTCATGCGCACAACAGAGGTGCACGAGAACTTCGTGTGTGAGTTCGAGTGGCGTCACATGACCAAGGGTTGGGGTGCGAATGCAGGCTTCTTCATTTGGTCGGATCCTATGCCTGCACTCGGTGTCCCATTCACACGTTCGGTCGAGGTGCAGGTCTGCAACTTTGACTCGAACACGGATTGGTACACGCGCCATGGCGATGTCTTTCCAATCCACGGATCCGTGATGACTACGGATCCACGCTACGGGCGTTGGGCGCGCGGCTCTCGGTCGCTCCCGCTCGAGTTTCGCGCCAAAGGAACGGGTGAGTGGAACCACTACCGGATGACCTGTATCGACGGCACGATTCAACTCGAACTGAACGGAGAGCTAGTCTCCGCCGGTTATCACGCTTCGCCGCGCAAGGGCTACATCTGCCTCGAGTCGGAAGGCGGCGAAGTGCACTTTCGTGCCATGCGTTTGTTACCGCTTGATCCGGATCCGCAGGGATTGCGGCCTGAGGACACGGCAGATATTGCGGAAGACGATTGGGAAGTGACTCCCCTCTACAACGGTCTCGACTTGCAAGCGTGGCAGGCGACTCCCCGAGAGGCATGGCAGCTTTCCGACTGGACTCTCGTCGGCGAGCAGGCAGGAAGCCTACGCCACACACTGCCCGACGAAGAATGGCGACTCACGATCGACTTTAGGTATCAAAAAGCGGCCGAGGGTGAGGGGCAGGCACCTCCACAAAATGCACTTCCGGTTCAAATCGTCAGTGACGAAAGCACTAGGCAATGGGAGTACCATTGCCGCGCTGCCGGGCAATGGAACCGACTTGAGATCACTCGAATATACGCATCGAGACGCACGCAATTGCTATCCGAATTCAACGGAAGTCAAACGACCATCGCTCAGGACATCCCCGGCTCCAACCTAGCAGTAGTGCTCAGTGTCGAGCAATGCCAAGTAGAGTTTGCGAATGTATTGCTCAGCACGAAACGGATTCGCGACTGAGCACGCGAGCGTAATACGAGAAGGGGTAGCGCTTTTTTTCAGACGGCGCGACTCTACTCCCCCGCCAACACTCCAGCCATGCCGTAGGGCGTGCTCTCGAGAATCTCCAAGTCCACCTGCGTTCCAATCAGCGCCTCTGGCCCTTGGAATGACAACGCCATACCTGTCAACGAGCGACCCAGCAGCACACGCTCGTCGCGCTCGGACTTAGACTCGACAAAGGCCGGAACACGCTGGCCGTGCATGCGTGCAAAACGCATGCGCTGCACGCGCTCGGCGGTCTCGAGCAGGATGCGATTACGCTCTTTCTTGACGGCGGTTGTCACGTCGTCTTCGAGCTTTTGCTCCGAAGATGTCCCGGGTCGTGTGTCGTACTTGAAGATGTAATTGACCAGGAACTCTTGCTCTTGAAGGAAGCGCACGCTGCCTTCGAAATCTTCGTCCGTCTCGCCGCAGAAGCCGACGATCCAATCGCTGCCCAGCTCGATGTTCGGGATGGCATCGCGCAAGATGTCGGCGCGGCGCCGATACAGGTCGAGGGTATAGCCGCGCTTCATGCGCTTCAGCACAGAATCAGATCCTGCTTGTGCGGGGAGCGGCAAGAAGCGATCGACCTTGTCGCAGTCGGCGATTGCCTTCGCGAAGGCGGGCGTCACATATGACGGGTGCAGCGTCACGAGCCGAATGCGTCCAAGGCCGTCAATCTCTTGCATCTGGTACAACAGATCCGCGAGTGAGGGACGTCCCTGACGGCCGCGGCGCGACAACTCACCCGGCATAGGCGGAGCGAAGTCCTCGCCATAACTGTTGACGGTTTGACCGAGCAAGGTGATCACTTGTGCGCCTTGATCGACCATCCACCGCGCCTCGCCGACCAAGTCTTCGATCGGCCGAGAACGAACGCGACCACGCGTGGTCGGGACGATGCAGTAGGTGCAATTCAAATCGCAGCCGCGCATCACCGCCAGGTAGGCATGCGGCCCACCCGTGTACTCTTCCGCCGAACGATCAATTTCGACATCGCTGACCATGTCGGTCGACAGCAGCTTCATGTCGCGCGCGCGATACTCGTCGGGAGCTAGGCGCCGGCGCTCAACTTCGGCAACGAGTTCGGGCAGCAAGTGAAACTGTCGAGTACCCGCGACGATGTCGACGTGCCCGGCACGCTTGAAGACCTCTTGCTCGACGCGCTGCGCCATGCAACCCATCACCCCGATGATCATGTCGGGCCGTTCGCGCTTCACACGCTTGAGCTCGCCCACCCAAGACCACGTACGCTCCTCTGCGTGGTCACGCACTGAACAGGTGTTGAAGACGACAACGTCGGCCTCCTCCATCGTATCGGTCGTCTGAAAACCCTTTTTCTTGAAACGGCCCTCGACCAACAAGGAGTCATATTTGTTCATCTGGCAACCGAAGGTGACCAGGTGAACTTTCTTGGCGACGGGAGCGTCTCCGCTCGGGTCCTCATTGCGAGGATCGGATTGGGACTGGAATCGGGTCAGGCTCATGGGGGCTTGGCTCGTGCCGCAGGGACTTTCCCAGGCGGGCACGAGCCGCGCATTGTGCCAGTCCATGGAATGGACGGAAAGGCGCCGCCGCCTACGAGATCGAGAATCGGGGCTCGACCTCTACGATTGGGGCTTCGATTGTGTAGTAGTGGATGACTCGAGAGCATCCCGGTGCGCACCTCTTTTCTAATGCTCCTCGACCCCAAAGCATGAATTCCGTCGAGACGAAGCCCGCCGCAAGGCCGCAGAACGGCCAAACACAGGCCTGCTGGCGACTGGGTTCAGTCCTGGGAGTGAGCGCCCTATCGGCATTGACACTTCCGGAGTTCGGGCCTCAAACAAGTGACCTGGTCTACGCCCCCGCGGCCTCATTGGTGCTCGAGCGCGACCTGCGCGAGTTCACTCGCTGGAATATGAAGTCGGTGAAGCGGCTGCGAGGCGGCATCGACCAGGGCGATCCGCCGGTGACTATGGACGGATCCAACGAGCTGCGCTTGCGCTATCACGACCGCTTTGTCGATATCGCTCCTGCGGTCAATGGCATCGCGAGACCTTTGCGCATCGAGCGTGGCATTGACGAGATCGGCGGAAACTTCGAGTTGACCGCGAGTTTGGCCGGACAGCACGAGGTGCAGAGCTTCGAGTGGCTCTCGCCCTACGATGATTGGGACCTCGAATTGCAATGGGTCCCGTCGGACGAGTACTACCGCGTGCACCGCAGCGGTGAGCAAATCGAACAGCTCGAGCTCTCCTCACGCGCCGACTTATCCGTGCTGTTGCCGCAACAAGCCGGGAACTTCGGGGTCGGCTCGCAATGGACGATGTCCGAGCGTGGAATCTTCGATTTGCTGCGTCCACTGGGCGAGCTGATCATCGAACCGAAACAGCTCGCGCCAATCCCATACCGCGTGATCGCACCCTTGAATATGGGCGCGACCAGCGTCCTCTCGCTGCGCGAGTTCGCACGTGGTTTGACCGGCAAGGCCGGTGTCGGTTGGACCGAGACGAAAGAGACAGAGAGCGGAGATGTGGCGACCCTCATTCTCGACTTCGATCTGGATGTCGATTCTGACAGCACGCGTGCCTTCGGCCGCTTGATTGCAGCTACAGGAGTCGACCCCGCGCGCGATGAGTTGACCATGCGCAGCACCGGCAAGTTGCGCGGCAAAGGCAAGGTCTACTGGGATCTGGCGCGCGGGCATGCTCGTTCTATGTCGCTGCGCTTCGACTTCGACTTGAACGTGAACTTGTCTTGGTACGAGGAAACCGGTGCAGGCCAAGTCGACATGCGTGTCGAGGCAGCAGTCGATGGCCAATCCGAACTGCGCTGGACCTTGACCGCCAAGGACTGATGAGCCGCACGCTTGGGGACTGTCGACGGCTCACCAACGGCGCGCCCCGTCGGGATGCAAGTACGACTAGCTTTCTGATCGCCGCGTGGGAGTGAGGTAAGGCACGATCCAAGCCGCTGCTACCGCCGCCAAGAATCCCCACCAGACCGGCAAGAAGCCTAACCACGAGGGAGCGAGTGCCGCGCCCGCGAGTTGATCGCTGCCGCTCAAGCACAAGAAATAGACTGCGTTCCCGATCACGATCGACGCCATCGCGGCCTGCGCATTGAAGCGCTGCCAGCGAACACCACAGAACAGCGTCGGCGCCAAGGTCACGTAACCAGAGAAGGCGATCGAAGCCGTGCCAAAGATAGAATCGCCCAACACGCGCCACAGCACGAATACGGCCACTGCTACTAGGACTCCGAACATCCGTCCCGCTCGCACTCCATTGGAAGACTGCGAGGGTCGCATCACATCGCGTGTCAGCATCGAGCCCAGGGTCAGCAGTTGGGCATCCAGCGTGGACATCACGGCCGCGAGCACCGCAAGAAAGCCCATGGCCGCCAACATGGGCGGCAGTTGGCCGGTGATCATCATCGAGAAGATCCCATCCGAAGCGCGCCCCTCCAAGCCCGGATAGAGCGCAGCTCCCCACACACCCAACATCACGGCCGGTAGCCAAAGCGCGATCAGGGCCACGGGATACAAGCGGCAGATCGAGACGATCGACTGCTCGCTGCGCGCCGCGAACAAGCGTACGAGCATGTGCGGAAAGGCGATCACTGTCAGCGAAATTGCGAGGCTCCACGAAGTCCACGCGCGCGGCTCGTACAGCCCTCGATCCGGCAAGGTCAACAACTCTGGCTTGACCTCGCGCACGGCATCCGTTGCCGCCGCGAAACCGCCCATGGAATCGGCCATCAGAAAGAAGGCGGTGCCCATAAAAATCATGAAGAGCGCACCTTGCAGCACATTCGTCCAGGCCGTCGCGCGCATACCGCCGAGCGAGGTATAGATCAACGCAACCAGCAAGACTCCCAATCCACCCGCCACTTCACTGACCGCGCCCTCGGTCACCTGGGTCAAGGTGCGCGCCGCACCATCCACCGCCGTCACCATGTAAGGCAGCGTGTACACGGTAAAGACCACGAACAGCAACATGCCAACCGCGCGCGACCCCAGTCGCTTCGCGTACAACTCGGCCGGCGTCAACGCACCCAGCTGAAGCGCGAGCCGACGCGCTGGCACGCCGATCAACCAAAAGCTCAACGGAATGCCGAGTGCGACGATCGGTGCGTTGACTCCGAACACGCCGACGCCGTCGTGGTACGCACGCCCCGGAACTCCGACCAACACGAAAGCCGTGCAGTTGGTTCCGAAGAGAGCCATGAACAGCACGACCGCCCCCAAGCCGCGGCCGGCCAAAAAGTACTCTTCTGAGGACTCGCTGGATCGGCGGCTCGCGGCCAAGCCCACGAGCAAGACCAACGTGACGTAGATGCCCAGGATCCAGACGAAGGGCGTCACTCGCTCACCTCGCCCATGCGAGACGACTCAGAATCGGACGCAGGGGCACGCTCTCCCGGCCCTTCTCCCAACTGCCCGTCCCGGGTCACCCACACGTACCGACTCGCGTACAAAATCCAGAAGACAGCGAGCGCCATCCAAGCCAGCCGCCAGAGCAATTCCTCCGGAATCCAGCCGAACCACACCTCCAGCCGTTGCGGTCGCCAGAAGTCCAGGTGGAGCGCGAGCAAGACTAGAGCGCTGCCGAGCGCGATTCGTGAATGGGATCCTCGGGTCATGGTCGAATAAGTCAAAGAGTACAGACTGCTGTCGAAAATCGGCCCTCAGACACACCGGAACGCCTGCGGGCGCGTAACCGACACTGTCTCCAAGAACTCACGCTTTCCTCGGGCATCACGATGGCGCTATTCTTCGGGGGGCCAGGGCGGGTGCAAGCTCGCTCTCCCTGCGCTCTGACGATGACCATATCCGACTCGACAGTCGAAGCGGGCGCAAGCGCCTCCGAGAAGCACGGGCATTCCACACTGGAGCGCCCGCGCATTGGGATCGTTAAATTGGGCGCGATCGGCGACGTGGTCAACTCATTGCCATTCGTCAATCGCTTGCGCGACGCTTGGCCAGAGGCGCACATCACCTGGTGCATCGCGCCACTCGCGCACAAACTCGTCGTGGGTCATGCCGCGGTTGACGATTTTTTGATTCTCGAATTGAGGCGTCCGTCCCAGTGGTTCCGGCACATGCTCGAGCTGCGTCGGGCACGCTTCGACCTGGTGATCGACTTGCAGCGCATCGCGAAGAGCGGGCTCGTCGCGCGCATTAGCGGCGCCAAACGACGCTTGGGATTCGATCGGGCGCGCAGCAAAGAATCGAGCTGGGTCTTTATGACCGAGCGCATCCCGCCCAACGACGCGCCTGGTGTGACCGTCGAGCAATACCTCGAGTTCGCCGACCATCTAGGCTTGCCGCCCAGCCCGACTCGCTGGGATCTGCCTCAGTCAACCTACGCCCGCTCCGACCAGCAAGAGCCTCTGATCGTCATCAATCCCGGCGCCAGCAAGGAAGCGAACCGCTGGCCCGCCGTGTATTGGGCCGAGCTGTGCCGCGAGTTGGTCGAAGAGTTTGGTGCAAGTATAGTCGTGACCGGCGGAGCCGAAGATCGCGCGCTGGCCAGTGAACTGCAGCAGCAGTCGGGCGTCGCGTTGGTCGATTCGTGTGGCCAATACAGCTTGAAGGAGAGCGCCGGTCTGTTTGCCGCCGCGGACCTCTTCGTCGGCGGGGATACCGGGCCTTTGCATATGGCTGTCGCCGTGGGCACGCCGGTCGTCGCCCTCTTCGGAGCCGCGGATCCCGCTCGAACGGGTCCTCACGGCCAGAGTAGCCGCGTCGTAAGTCACTGGGTTCCCTGTTCCCCATGTCGCAAACGCATCTGCCTGATCGAGGGGCACCCCTGCATGCGCGATTTGGAAGTTGAGCGAGTCTTAGAGAAGATTCGCGAGACCCTGGTCGGTCGGCCGCGTTCAGGGCGGAGCAATGTCGATCTGCGCGCCTTCTGAATTCGACCAAGCCCCCCCAGCGTAATCCTGGCTTGGTCCTTACCTCGAGTATTCATCATCGCTCGATTCAGCCGGGGTGGAACTCCGATAGTCTATGGCGCCCCAATCGATTTAGCCGAGCATGCCCCACCCCTACCCAGTCCTCCGGACCGACGCCGCTAGCGGCCCTTCGAGCTTCCGGGACCCGTTCTATGACCTCCGCGACACCCCGCGCGAGATGGTTCCTCGCCCTAGCCCGATCCGCCGTGTGGGAGGAGGGGCTCGACGAATTGGCGTATGCGCACTGTTCGCGTTGACCGCCCTCGGGGCCTGTTCGGATCCGCCTGAGCCACACGGCGGAGGTCGCTACGACAAGCCCGCCTTCACGCGCATAGGGACTGGCGAGCGCAGCAAGCCGGATGTGGCCATGAAATTAGTCGCGCCGCGTGGACTCTCTCCGTGGGAAGTCACTGGCGTCACGGCCAAGGTCAACCGTGGCCCCGATGGTGAGGACCGCTTGCTGCTGCTTGGGAAGGCCGACCGCAGCGTCAAGATTCCAGGCGAATACGATCCTCAGGCGTTCAACCAAGTACTCGTGCGCGGAATCTTTCCTGGCGTGGTTGGCGTCAAGGTCTTGTTGCTCGGTCCCGGCGAACAGAAGTATCTGAGCGACACGCTCTCGAGCAATAACTCACCCTCCGAACAACAGATCCTGTTCGACCTGCCGCGCCTGCGCTTGAAGCAGCGCGCGTTTGAAACGCTGGAGCTGCGCATCATCGGTACCAAGCCGCGCCAGATCGAGATCAAGAGCATCGATCTGATCAATCTGCCGCTGCACGAGAGCCTGCCGGATCCTGTCAAAGAAAGGGCGCTGATTTCGGTCGACCACGAGGCACGACAAGGCTTCGGCTTGACCAAGAGCGAGGCAATCCGAACTGAGTTCACGGTCGCAGATTCTGAAGAGAGCCTGTACTTCTCGCACGGTCAGCCATCAAAGATGGCCATGAAGAAGTTCGAGCCGGAGATCAACGTGCGCATCTTCGAGGGCGAGATCGAGCTGTTCCGCGATCAGTACACTGTGCGCTCGGACGGCTGGAAGGACGTAACCATTCGTTTGAGTGAATGGGTTGGGAAGACTCTTTCATGCGAGCTACGCGTAGACGGCGAGTTCCACGGCGACGAAATTATTGCCGTCGCGAACTTCCGCGTCTCGCGCCCAGCCATTGCACCGCGCACAGTACTGCTCGTATCTTCCGACACGCACCGTGGCGATCACTTGGGCTTCATGGGCGATTTAGTCAACACACCCAACATCGATGCACTCGGTGCGCGCGGCGTGATGTTCGAAGATGCCTACGCAGCGACGAATATCACATCGCCTTCGCACGTGTCGATGATGACCGGACGGCACCCGCGCGATCACCGCATCGTGTCGAATACCGGGCACATGATCGATGAGGCAGGCACCCTGGCCAGCGCCTTCGCTGCCGAGGGCTTCGCGTGCATTGGGCTCGTCAGCGTGCGTCACTTGGGCCCGGATGGCACCGGCTTGGGTCAGGGCTTCGATCGTATGAGAGCGCCGCTCCAGGGCACGTGGAATGCGACGCAAGTCGTCGATGCCACACTGAAGATGATGGATATCTACGAGGGACAGCCTCTTTTCATCTGGCTACACATGTTCGAGGCACACCATCCCTACAATCCGCCGGCGGAATTCGATCGGCGCTACTATGAGAAGGATAAAGACCCCTTCGATGAATCCCTACCCGAACTGATTATCGCGAAGAACTCGATCCCGAAGGATATGGTCGGCCTGCGCGACCTGGAGTTCCCCAAGGCACAGTACCGCGCCGAGGTCGATTATCTGGATCAAGAGCTGGGCCGCTTGTTCGCGCTCCCCAGGATCGCAGCGGGCATCACGGCCCTGACCTCCGATCACGGCGAGATCCTCGAGAACCAGGGCACCTACTTCAATCACACCGAGATCTATCCGGCGGCACTGCACGTCCCGCTCGTGATGGCTTGGCCTGATGCGCCTGCTGGGACACGCGTCAAAGAGCCGGTTCAGATGTTGAACGTTGGACGCAGCTTGCTCGACTTGGCTGGACTCGGTGGCAGCGAATTTCCGGGTCGCAACGTACTCGGTTTGCTCGAAGGTGAGTCCAGCGGTGATGTCGCACGCTTCGCGCTCGCTGCGCACGGCGCTGCCGCCTCGATTACCAAAGATGGTTGGCACTTGATGCTGCACCTACGCGATCACAAGGGTGCTTTGCCAGTCGAACGCAAGGAGCGCGAGGTCGAGCTGTACGACATGAACACCGATCCTAAGTGTCACAATAACCTGAACAATGATCCGTTGGCCAAGAGCAAGGGTCGCGAGCTATGCGCACTGTTAAGCGCTTGGCTGAACGAAAAGAAAGGTGACAGCCTGTCCACCAGCGGCACCAAATCGGCCGCCGACATGGATGCCCTGGCAAGCCTCGGCTATGCGCCTGACAAAGAGGTTGTCGAAGACGAACCTTGGCTAAACAAGGCTCCGGACTACGAACCCTGCGGCTGCTTCGAATGAGCGCCTCCGCGTTGCCCCCTTCCAGCATGCCCCCTTCCAGCATGCTCCCTTCCACGATTGCCGTGATGCACTCTGCTCTCCCCCCCACAAACGCTCGTTCCTCCCGCGCGCCGCTGAGCTGTCTCCTGGCACTCGGCCTAAGCCTCTCGTGCTCGGACTCCGACTCGAACCCGCCGCCCGCGCAGGTCGATCAACCGATCCTAAAGCGCGTCGAACTTCAATTGGCCGAGACTCGCGAGCTCACTCCGTTCACGCTGCACAAGCACATTCCTCCGCCTGCGGATTGGGTGCGCGAAGAAAAGACAGGCGGATGGGAAGTCGATATCCAGGTCAAGCAAGCCGGCGTCACGAAGATGTTCGAGGAGAACAAGGAGTCGGTCTACGCCCTGATCGTATCTGGAAAGACGCAGAAAACGATTTCGGTTCACGGCGACTTCGATCCGCGTAAATTCAACCTGATCATGCTGCGCTTGATCGGCGGCAAGTCTCAGAACGTGCAAGTGCGCTGCTTCCGAGGCGGCAAACCCCTGGTCAGCAGCGAAACCTTCAGTGTTCCGGACTCAATCGACAAGAAACCGGTCGGGATGGAGTTCTCACTCCCCGGCCTGCAAAGGATCGAAGACAACTTCGACGAGATCCGCATTCGCTGTCTGTCCTCCGAGGGATCAATCGCGCTCTTCCAAGTCGATCTAGCTCATCAAGCCTTCGCTCGCTATCTGCCGCTGCCCGAAGACGGACCGGCTCTGGCAGAGATCGGGACTGGTTTGCGCGAGTTGCGCCGCGGCGTCGGACTCTCGAGCGAAGCCCCCTTGGTGGCCGAGTTCGACGTTCGCGAAGGGTCCGAGCTGGCGTTCACCTATGGCGTGCCTGAGTCCCTGCGCACGCCCAGAGCCCAACCCAAGCTTGTGCTGCGCATGACGCCGGTACCGCAACTGGCGCAACCGATTGAGATCACGCGCGAGTTCGAGCTCGAGAGCAAACGCGCCTCGCGTGAGAAGGCGCGCTGGTACAACGACTCCATCGACCTGGCACAACTCGCTGGGCATCGCGTCAAGCTGAGCGCCACCTTGGAGGTCGACGAGAAGTTCGACCGCGAGGCACTGTGCTTGCTCGGAGAGACGCGCGTGCGCGTCCGTGGTCGCCAGCCGCAGAGCGTGCTGATGATCACCTCGGACACGCACCGCGCCGACCACATGGGCATGTCCAAGCCGACCGATGCGGATGCGCCGCGTGTCAAGACACCGGCCTTGGATGATCTCGGCCAGCGCGGGGTGTACTTCACGAACTGCTTCACCGCGACCAATGTGACCAACCCCTCGCACGTGGCGCTGATGACAGCGATGCACGTGCGCGACACGCGCATCGTCAACAACCACTCGCCCCTCGTCCCGCAAGCGACGACGGTCGCGGAGCGCTTCCACGAAGCGGGCTATCGCACCTTCGCAGCACTGAGCGCGAACCACTTGGTTCACGACGAGAGCGGCCTTGGTCAAGGCTTCGACCGCATGAGCTCTCCGCGCCATGCGGACCGCGACGCCGAAGAGACGATCGACAAGCTGCTGCATTGGCTCAATGACAACGATGGTGAACCGGTCTTCGTCTGGCTGCACCTGTTCGACGCGCACGCGCCCTATGGTCCGCCCGAGGGTTATGACCGGCGCTATTACGAGAAGGACAAGAACCCCTACGACAAGGGCAACAGCCTCGACATTCCCAATGTTCAGGTGCCGCCCTTCCTGTCCGGCGTGACGGATAGCAAGTTCCCCTATCAGCAGTATCGCGCCGAGGTGGACTACCTCGACGACCAGCTCTCGCGCGTGCTCTCCATGGCGCGTTTCCAAGAGGGCATCGTGGGCTTCACAGCCGATCACGGCGAGTCCTTCGGTGAACACGGCGTATGGTGGGACCATGCCGAGCTGTACCCGACTACGGTGCACGTCCCGCTGATAATCGATTGGCCCGGAGCGCCTGAGGGCGAGCTCCGGATCGACGCGCCGGTTCGCCAGATCGACCTGGGTCGGACGATGCTGAACCTGGCGGGCCTTACGGATGCAGAGTTCCCGGGCCGCGACCTGCGCTGGGGAATCGAGAAGCCGGGCGAGACCGAACCGCGCTACATGATCTCGGCGCACGCCTTCTCCGCTGCGATCCAAGCGGGAAATTGGCACCTAATTCTAAACCTGCGCGATCATGGTTCTTGGGCCGTCGAGTCGAAGCGCAAGGCGCACTCGGTCGAGCTGTACAACCTGAAGGATGATCCGGAGTGTCTCAACAACCAGATCGATTCCGAGATGCCGCGTGCGGCGAAGATGCGCACTCAGTTGCTTGAGTGGCTGTCGCAAGCCAAAGAAGGCGGCATGGGTTCGAGTGGTGGACAGCGCTCGACAGACGCCGAAGATGCTCTGAAGGCTCTCGGCTATGGTGGCAGTGACGAGTCTGAGGATGTTCCGACCTCAGAGTGGTATACACCCGACAAAAACAACGAGTGGGTCAAGCGCTTCGAAGAGTACTAAGCCTCTTAACCAGCGCAGCCTTCTGTGAGCTTCCTCCGAGAAGTCACCTTCTGCGCGATCACGCTCTTCTGCGCGTGCACGACAATGACTCCGTTCACACCGACTGCTCACAACGGAACGGTGCACGCGCGCACCGCGAGGCTTGCGAAACAGAGCGCGCACGGGCGCGCACGGATAGAGATCATTCGAGCGCGGAAACGCGGCATCTAGGCGCCGCTAGCTTCGCGAAATAAGTAGGCGCACCCCTCCTTCAAAGCTCCATATAGGCGCCGGAAGCCTCCGGTTGCATTCCGAAAGCTAGGTCGGGGGCAACCACTCACCCGTCCCCAAAGCGGGGTATCTTTTCGGGTGACGACCACCACTCGATTGTATCCTCATGGCCTCTGGGCCGCAGCCCTAAGCCTCTTCGCCACCTCTTGCTTGACCGCTGCGCCTCCCGCCAGCCTGCGCACCGAGGCCAGCCTGGTACGCGCAAACAGCCAAGCCGAGGCCGAATTAATTTCCGACCTGGTCGAGCGCCTGCGCCCGCGCTTGCTCAGTTTGGTGCCGGACTCCCGACTGGATCCCGACGTGGAAGTCTGGGTACAGGACGAGCCATCCTTATATGCCTTCCCGTCGCATGCCCACAGTGACGCAGAGGGACTGTGGTCTGCCGATCACGGACGCATTTTGCTCGCACGAGACGCTGAAGACATCGAGCGCACCCTAGCGCACGAGATGACACATGCAGCTCTCGGCAGTAGCTGGAAGGCCTTACCCGGCTCAATGGAAGAGGGTCTGTGCGACTTAGTGTCAGGACACTTGTGCCCTCGCGGCGCGACGCGCCTGCGCGCGGGCCGTTTGTGCAGCGCCGCGCTGGCCTCTGGTGGGCTGCGCATGCGACTCGAACTACGCGTCGACGGCGACCCGAACAAGGTACTTTGGACCTCGCGCTTGGTCCTGACGGCACGTGAAAAACAAGAAGGCGGCGTGATGCAGGTCTTCCAAATGCAGGCTGGCCTCTCCTCAACCAAACTCGAGTCGGGAGCCAAGCGCGGCTACTACGGCTTGGCCTATCTGGTGGCGTCCCGCATCGTCGAGCGGCACGGCATGGAAGGTCTGCAGTCCTTGTGCGCCACCGCGCAGGAGAAAGGCTATCGCTTGGTCCCCGCCAACTGGCTACTTGAAGCTGCGGAGCTCGACCGCAACGACGCCACTTGGCGCCGAGCTTCAGCAATGAGCTTGAGCCACCGCGAGGTCACCGACTTGTTGCGCATCTATCCGGATGTCATCGGCGGAGCCGTCGAAGATGTTCGCACAAGCTTGGGCACGGCCCTGGCCGGTCGTGAGGACATCAGCATGTGGGCTATCCCCGAAGAAGGCCAGGTCGAGGTCGAACTTAGCCTGCCCAGTGCCATGGTTCAGATGGCGTCTAACTGAAGTCGCTGCGAGCCATCTAGGCAGTCAGGCAGCTCAGAGCACTACTCCGCATAGCCAATTGCGCGCAGCTCATCGAGTTCCTTGGCATCGAGCACGCGCTCGGTGGACTCCCCCCACGCTCTGCGGCGCAGCAAGTCCTGTAAATAGACTTGCCTACGTGGATCACCAAGGAAGCCATCCTCGCGCGACTCGCCAGCGAGCTCCAGTGCATCCGAGCCAAGCTCGTACTGCGTCGCTCGCAGACTGGCTTCTGTGTGCTCGCCTCCGACTAGAGCCAACACGTCTATGGCAGAAAGGTCCGCGCGCTTCTCGCCCGCTTCCAGCACGGACTTCGCATCGACCGTCAGATCAACACCTGCCACTTGCACGCGCGCAACGCCCAGCACTTCGAGCGGGCCGCGCAGCTCGAATTCGTGCTCCGCATCTTCAGCGTAGAGCTTCACTTTTTCGGCGACAAGCACGCCACGCGACAGAGCGCCCCGCGCTTTGACCAGCATGCCAGGCTGCAACGGACGGCTCTTGCCCGAGCTGTCGTGCGTTTCACCATAGAGTTCGGTCGCGTCGTCTAAGCGCACACGCACACCCAAGACGTGAAGCTCGTCCTTGGCTACGCGCTGAATCAAGCCCTTGACCTCGGGCGGCCGAGCCTCCTGAGAGTGGGCAGGACGCAGTCGCTCCAGCACTGGCAGCGCACCATTCTGTAGCCGAAGGCTCGCCTCCCAACGCATGCTCGTGTCGAGCGAGGCCAGACCAGAGCCACTTTTGGACGGAAGACGATTGGGCTCAACGACATCCACTCTCTTGCTATCCCCTGAACGCCAAGAAATGTGATAGCGCTTAGAATCGAGATGCTCCGCGATCACAGGTGACGCGCCTGCCGCATCATCGAGTTGATTGATCCCGTTTCCTTGCACACCGATTGGTATGCCCGAAGCCGCCAGCAGCGTCGGAAAGACATCGACAAGGCTCACGGGTTTGGAAACGCGCTGCGCAGCCCGGCCAGGCACATGCAGAATCCACGGAACGTCCAACAGAGTTTCGTACAAGCCATTGCCGTGCCCAATGCGGCCATGCTCCATGAACTCTTCACCGTGATCCGCGACAATGCAAATGATGGTGTCGTCCGCCAGTCCATCGCGCTCGAGCTTCTCCCAAAGGCGCGCTAACTCATCGTCAATGTAGCGCAACGCGCCGTCATACAGCGCGAGCAGTGCATCGAGCTGATCGTCAGACAACTGCTCGGCGCCGTCATTGACCGCATCGCGCAGGCGACGCCAGTCGCTGGAGCGCAAGAACTCGACTTGCTCAGGGCTCGTGAAGCGAGTCGCGTACTCTTCAGGCACCGGATACGGCCAATGCGCATCCAGATAGTGCAGGTAGAGGAAGAAGGGACGTTGTGTGTCACGCTCGTCCAACCAATCACTGGTACGCCAGCGAATCTCGCGCGCATCTCCAGCCTTATCACGATACAGGTCGAAGCCTTGTTCGAAGCCGAGGCCACGGCGCAACTGAGCATTGCGCACAAAGGCGGCGCTCTGATACCCCCGCTCTGAATAGACCTCGGCCAAAGTCAGCGCCTCATCCGCGAGCACATCTGAAACAGCTCCGTTCTCGGAACGCGCGCTGCCACGGTAGACACCGTGCTGGAGCGGCAGCATGCCGGTCAGAATCGAAGGCACGGAGGGCTTTGTCCAACCAGCTGTCGATGAAGCATCTTCAAACAACACGGATCGTTCAGCCAACGAGTCCATGAAAGGCGTCGTCTCACGCTTCTCGTAGCCATAGCAACCAAGATGATCCGCACGCACCGTATCGAGGCAGATCACAATCACATTCATCGGCGTGCCCGCATCGGATCGCGGGCCGCAGGCAAAGCAAGCAAGCGAAGTCCCCAAGAGAGCCGCGCTGCGCAGAGCGCGCTTGGTTCTGGTAGTCATCTCAAAACCTCATCCGGTATTGAAGTTTGGCCAGCGTGGCCAGCTCGTCGTCGTCGAAGGCATCGCTCGGATCAAAGACACCGAAAACTACTTCCAAGTCCGCTCCTGTCCCAAAGCGATGCCCAAGAATCAGATCGAGCTCGCTCCCGACCTTGTCGCTGATGCCATTCGGATGCCGGTCGAGGTGGCTACCACGAATGCGATCCGATTCCTGATCTTGTCGATAGCGGTGATACACCAGATCGATCGAGGTGTCGTTCGTAGGCCGGCAACCGACCCCCAGTGTCAGGATCTCAAGATTTGAGAGCTCGGGCTCCAGCAGCTCACCGTAGTACTTGAAAGAAGTGACACCCCCGAGCTTGTCGTTGTTGTCCTGCAGCCCCGTTTGGCGAAAAGCATGATCAACCGAGTCCGTCGAATCATCATCCCCGGAGCCAAATGAAAAGCCCGCGCTGAAGTACCAAGGCTCAGCCAGATCGGGAGACCAGGTCGTGCCGACATCCAGACCCCAGCCACGAATGTCGGTCTGCTCGTGATAGCCCTGCACGACGGCTGCTTCAGCCCAGACCTCTTGTTGCGGCAGCCAATTACCGATCGCCCGCACACCCATATGGATCGGGAAGTCGTCTTCTTCCAGGCGCGTGCGCGTATCAATCACATACGCGCCAAGCAAACAATCATCCACCTCGTGGTAGATGTAGGCCAAGAAGGTGTCCGTAGCTTCCGCACGTTCGCCACCATCGTGCAGCGTCGTCGCAGCCGCCAGCTCAAGGCGTAGATCACCGTGTTTCACGATCCCGCGCACGGCATCAAGGTTCTTGTCCCAGAGCCACTCGCGGTCCTCGTCGAAGTCTTGTCGCCCGACTTGAAGGTCAAAGGGCAATCCAAAGACATCGCTCCAATAGGCATACAACTCCACGAGTGGCAGACGTGTCAGCTCATCTTGTCCGTCTCGCTCGTCGTCGCGCCACCGAACCATCTGGCGCACGCCGCCAACGACATGGAAGTCCGAGCTCGGTCTCCAAGTGACCTCGGCACGCACGCTCGCCTCATGATCCGCTCGATTGCGGGCTTCGGACTTCCTCAAGTCAAACTCGTGCTCGTCCGTCGTGCGCGCTTCAAACAGGAACCCGATGCTCAGGCTGTCCGAAATTTGAATCTGCCCCGGGATGTAGTCATCGTCGTCACGAGCACGCGTATCACCTTCGGCCTTCGTGATTGAGGAGCGAATGGGTGCGCGCGCATCGATCAACTCATACTCCTCGAGCGGGTGCTCGGATTCGATATCCACCTCGGGTGTTACCAAAAGCATGAAACGCATCACGTCCACCTCGAAGCCTTCCGCAGTCTGGCGTAACGCATCGACGCGCCCAATCAGAGCATCACGCCCAGAACCGCGTCTGGAGATACTTCGCGCGGAAAATTTCGTCGGACCACGATAGTACCCCAAGACCTTGATGCGTGCTCCATTCAGGCCTGTGGCATCAATGTTACGCCAGCGAGTTTTGTCGGAGCAGATCACGCGTTGGCCAAGCAACTCGAACCAAGATCCATCACCTGCAACGCGTGTGACCGTTCCGATTAGTTGTTCCTCCTCCGCCGCTGTCGCGACCTGCACAGCTTCAACGTGAAAGTTTCCGTCTGCACCGAGCGCTCCCTTGGCCTCGATCCAGTGCCCAACTCGGATGCCATGCTCTGTAGACGCGGAGTATCCACTTGCCCATGCGAATTGCCCGATCGCGAACAGGGCAAAGCACTGGAGCAGGAACGCTTGCCCCGTGCGGCAGAAGACGGTCACAGCTTCGAATATAAGAATGCACCGCGAACTCGGCCGGCTACGAACCAACTCGAGAGCAGGTAGGCACTCACGTACAAGTCCGTCAGAAGCTCCCATGCGATCCTGCCTATTTTTCCATCCGAGGGGTCTCGACATGTCACACCAATTGCACGTCATGCAGACAACGTTCGGCTATGCGCAGGAGCGGCAAGCAAAGCCGTGACCAACGCGGACGCTGCGCGTAAAGAAGCGAGAGGCGAAGTAGCGTTGTGGCCTGGTAGGCACGCAACTCAAAGTGTCTCTCGAACCCTTCCCCGACCGAGTACCCCATAAGGAGCGCACGCCCGCAGGACTCGACGCCATGATCTCGTCCGACGCTTGGATCCTGCAATTCTCGCAATGCGAGATGTGCACCAAGATTGGCGACATCCAACAAGGAAGAGCCACACGCTAGTAGGTCCGTATCGATCAAACCTACGCGCCCCTCACGAACCATGAGTTGGCCATCATGCAAGTCGCGGTGGACCGCGACGGGTTCGCCCGAATCAGGCTCGCAGTCTTGCAGACGATCACGGAGGCGCTGCCAGCCCTCCGGGATCACTCCCAGACTGGACCGCGCCGATTCGAGTGCTTTGTCTACGCATGCCAACTCTGCTCGCCAGTCATGCAGTTCGAGGCTCTCTGTGTCGATTTCGTGCTGGAAGAGGCGGATCGCCCGTCCCACACGATTGAAGTTTGCGGTGGATCCCGTCCCTATTGTCAGAACGTCCATCTCTAACCAGCTCGTTTCGAAAGCCGCCCAATCCGGTATGCGGCGCACGATACGCGGAACGATGAAACCATCCGAGGCCGAGAGACTGCCCTGAACTAGGTCCAATGCTGAAGCGGCTCGCAACCAACGCCTCTTGCGAAGCCCTTTGAGGAAGCGTGGACCGTTCACATCATCCAAGCGGGCCGCGATGCGTCGGCCAGGCCGCCAGCTGAGAACTTGGAGAGGCAATGCCTGTTGATCCACGACTGAACACAACGGAACGCGCTCATCGCTCGAGGGGTGAATCTCCGCCAGCGAACCGTTGAATGAGAACCAGCGTGGCTGACCTGAGTCGGATACCTCGATGGAGAGGCAAGAATTGGACACGCCAGTACGGACGACCGACGCCGGCAGAATCCCATGCAACGCCCGCAAGTGTCGAACGGCATCTTCAATTCGTGTACTCATTCTGGTGTCGCTTCCTGAGCTAGGAGTGCTGCGCGCTCCAGCAATACTTGGGCGCGCTTGATAGCGCCGTGCTCGAGACGCCGCACGCTAGCGATGGCGCGCGAACCCAACTCGAAGCAGACACATTCAAGAAGTCTCGCCATCACGACCTCTCCGCCCGCGGAGCGATAGCCTTTCAGAAGTAGTTCCGATGCATTTCCAAAGCTCTGATCCGGAACGTGAGCCAGTGCATCAGCGATCCAGTTGGCCAAGTCCTCCTCGGGGTCCCCACTACGGAGTTCGTCGTAGTCAAGTAGACGCAGCCCATGATCAGACTGCAGGAACTGGTTTGGATGAAAGTCCCCATGAATAAGTCGGCCGCCTTGCAGCAGCGGCGCTGCTGCAAGCTCCGGCAATTCCTCGCAGACGCTGGCGATACGTGCCCAATACAGCATCAAGGAATCACGGTCCCGATCGGAGTGCTTACGCTGCAACTTCACTCCATGAAGCGGAGCTAGGAGTCGCCCGGCAGCTTCCGCGTGTTGAAATTCGACTGAACCAAAGGCCTCTCCCTCCAGCCACTCTTCAAAGAAGGAGGCCGTGCCTGAGTCAGCATGAACGAGTTCGGGCCCAAGGCCGATCGGCACTTTCATGCGAACGACGATCATGTCGTTCCAATGCTCCGCAGGCAGCACGCGAATGGCTAGATGGCGATCCTTACCGCCCACTTCGTCCACATCTTTATCACGCGCGGCGGCAGGATCGCCGCGCAATTTATAGCGCACTGACATCCGGTACAGAGCGCGGCGTTCTGGTTTGTAGCGCAGCAGTTTTAGCTCAGATGCCCGCCTGCGGACGACCCACGGGGACCAAATCTGCGCATCATCTAGCAAGCGAGCAGTGCGCCGCACATCCATGATGCGCGCTCCACCACGCAATACACGATCCGCAGGAAAGCAGGTCAGCGTAACTGCGCCGTCTTGGGCCAGAGCGAAGGGATGCAGAGGAGCAGCGGCTGTGCTCGTGTAATCGTTCGGGCGCGAGTAGCCGGCCGTCTTGGGTTGAGACTTATCCGCATGCAGCTTTGTGCAGACAACGCGCCTGTTGCCATCAGAGAGTTTCACCTCCCAAGTTGCCGACAAGCTCTTGCCCGGTTTCCAACGAGCGTGAAGGCAATCGACTGATTCGACACCAATACCCGCCGCAGCGACCAAATGCTCCTGCACCAAGTGCGCACATTCGGCGTCGCTGGGAACAACGAGATGCTCATCGCCGAGCTTCGCGGCAAGCGTGCGGTCGCGCTCGTAGGTCTCGAGACCGATCAAAGCTTCAACTCCTGGGTTTCCGATCGGTCGATTTGCCGGACGAACCCATCGCGGATACGGATCATACGGTCGATTCGCTCGAGTTTGTCTGCTTGGTGAGTGATGACCAACACGATGCCATCCCTCGCTCGCATGCGTAGGGCGCGCGCAACACGCAGTGCACTCTCGTTGTCCAAGCCTGCGAAGGGCTCGTCGACGATGAGGATCGGCGATTTGCGTAAGAAGGCACGCGCCAAGCACAGTCGCTGAGCCTCTCCCCCGGAGAGTCCCGCGCCCTCGGAGCCAAGCACCGTGTCGAGCCCATCCGGCAGTTTGCGAACAACGTCGTCGAATGAAGCATCCGACAAGGCTCGCCACATTGCATCCTCATCCGCATCAGGGCGCCCGAGTGATAGATTCTCGCGCAAGCTCTCCCCGAATAAGACGGTCGCCTGCATCGAGATGGCGAAGCAATCGCGCAGACGATCGACATCCAGCTCCTGCAAGGGCACACCATCTAAGCAGACGACCCCTTGTGAAGGATCGAAGAGTCTCATGGCCAAGCAAACCAAGGTCGACTTGCCGGCTCCACTGGGTCCGACTAGAGCCGCGACCTCACCGGTCCTGCATTCGAAGCTGACATCCGAAAGCGCGCACGTCCCATCCGGGTAGGTGTGCCCGACCTTATCGAATGTGAGCACACGCGGTCGCGTCGGCGGCAAGAGCCCATTTTCATTGGCTCGCAGTTCGATGTCCTCGTCAAGCACAGCCAGGATCCGCTCGCCGCAGGCCGTCCCCTTCGCGATGCGGGCCTGGTGCTTGGTTGCCGTACGGACAGGCTTCAACACGGAGCGAACGTAGGACAGAAACAAAATCAGTTCGCCCGGCGACAGGGCACCGCCAATGACTCGGTAGCCACCAAGCCCAATCGCTGTCGAGTAGGCGATCGCGAGTAGTAATTCCACAGAGCCGGACAGGCGCGCCGCGGCGCGCGCGGTCTTCAATCCGGCCCGAGCATTGCGGCGATTCGTGCGCGCGAAACGGCGCACGACATGTTGCCCCCCACCCAGCGATTGCACGACTGGTGTCGCAGCGATCGCCTCGTGCATGTAGTTCGCCATCGCCCCTTCTTTCTTGCGTTGCTTGCGGACAGCAACACGGAGCCGAGTGGACAAGAAGCGAACTGAAATCGCGAGTAACGGCAGTGGCGCGAGTACTGCGATCGCAAGGATTGGATCGACGAAGGCCATCACGCACACAATGCCGACGGCTTGTAGCGAGCGAACGCCGATGTGCACACAGGCATCGACCAGCATGTCCTTAAGCATCGACACATCACCCAGCAAGCGCACAAGCAAGTCGCCTGACTTGTTCTTGGCGTGATAGTCGGGCGGCAGCTCGACCAGGTGTCGAAAGACGCGCAGGCGCAAGGAGCGAGTCACCGCGTGCCCGATTTCGGTCAGCTTCAGGGTCGCGACGTACTCCGCCAGCGCTTTGGCCGCCAACAGTAGCAATAGCAACAGGGCCGCTTGGAGCACAATTTCCTGGGCGGCATCAGGCGTGATGCCTTCGCCCAAAATCGCGTCGTCGATCACCCAGCGCAGCACCCAAGGGCGCACGATCTCAAGCGCGATCACCGCCAGGAAAACAAGAGCAACTCCCATCAAGCGCAAGCGGTGCGGCCGCAGCTCGGGCAGGAAGCGCGAGGCGACCATCCACTCGTGCCGCCACTTTTTCAAGTGGTTCATCGAGCGGCCTCACCCACCTGCTCGAGCACATCTGTCGCGATCGATTTCCACGAGTGCCCAGAAGCTAGCGCTCGCGCGTTCTCGCGCAGCTCATTGCGCAGCTCTGGATCTCGATGCAAGCGAGAGATACTGACGACGAAGGAATGCATGTCGTGCGGATCGTAGATCATGCCGGCCGAACCATTACCAACAGTTCGAGCCAAGTCTCCGAGTTGCGGCACGAGCGGGACGACGCCTGCGGCCATGGCTTCCAGCAACTTTAGCGGCGAGAAATAGCACGGCTCCGCTGGATCGTATGTCAACGGAAGTACATCAAAGCAGGCCACATACTCACCCACTTTCTCGTTCGGCACCCAGGGCAAGCAGGTCCAAGCGTCGCGTGGTAAGGCGTCGCCGATCTCAGCCTCAAAATCGCCGACTCCAATCGCCAGAAGATGCACGGGTACTTTCTGCGCCCGTAGGATTGCCAGTGAATCGACCAGTCTTCCGAAGCCGTGCCATGGACGCAGCCTGCCATGGAAGCCGACAACAAAGGCGTCGTCTGGAAGCGAGAGAGCAGACATGCCGCGCGCGCGTAGCTCAGGTCGAAATCGATCCGTGTCCACACCATTCCCGACAACCCGCACACGTGCATGCGGGCCGCCGCGTGTGCGCGCCCATGCTGCTACATCCTCCGACACGCAAAGAAGCTCACTTGCTGCATCCAAATGGGCACGCAGCGCTGCCAGGTCGACCTCTAGTCCGCCGGGCCGATGACGTGCTTCTTCTTCATCCAGCGGGGCGTTGATCTCGAGCACGTACGCGACACCGTGCCGTGACGCAAAGCGACCTGCAGCCCGTGAATGCAATGCGAAGCGCTCATAGATCAAGTCAATGGGCGTGCTTGCGTGTTCGGCCTCGAGGCGTTCGTGCACGCTCTGTTCGTCGAAGAGATCGAGCGCGACGACATCCGCACCACAGGCTCGGAAGGCATCACGCATCGCATCCACGTGGACGCAGGCCCCTTTTTCGCGACCCGGGCGTACGCCAGGGTCGGTATTCATGTGAATGATACGCACGCTCAGCTCGGCTCCAAGTGAAGACTGTCTTCGAACCAACTCGACAGGGTCCGTGCGGATTGCTCTGCATCAAAGAGTTCCATGACACGAGCCAGCCCCCGCTTGGCAAAGCGTGCGCGAGCGTCTGCGTCGTCAAGTAGCGATGACATCGCTAGCGCCAGAGCTTCCGCATCGCGCTCCGGCACGATCAAGCCTGCTTCGCCATTGTCAAGAATCTCCGGAATGCCGGTCACGGGAGTCGAGACACACGGCAAACCGCTGGCGAGTGCCTCGAGCAACACCGTTGGCAAGGCATCCCGATTACCGTCCGCGCCAATGACACACGGCAGACTGAAAATCGTCGCGCTCTCGAGCAAAGCCCGCACGCCGTCTTGGTCTTTTGGTCCCGTGAAGGTCACTTCAGCATCTGACAATCCGAGCACCTGGGCCTGGCCTCGTAGGCTTTGCTCCTGGTCACCCTGACCGACAATCGTCGCTCGTATGCTGCGACCGCGCAGTTTCAACAACCGCAAAGCAGTCAGCAGCACATCGAAGCCCTTCTTCTCGACGAGCCGGCCGACGGCTAGGACATGGTCTTTGTCGCGGCCTTCGGTCCGGAACTGGAAGTTGGCTAGGTCTAGACCGTTGTAGAGTCGCCGCACCTTCGAGCACGCCGCATCACTCAATCGCTCCTGCAAGTAGCGCAGATTCGCGTCACACACCGTGACCATGAAGCGCGAGCCAGCGATCATCCGATTCAGCAAATCTGCACGCACCGTTGTGCGGTAGATATCCTTCGCGTGAGCGGTGATGCTGTAAGTTGGCCCGCCCAACTCGTGTGCAATCATTGCGACGATTGCGGACTCGGTCGCGAAGTGCACGTGGATGTGGTCGACGCCTTCCTCCTGCGAGCGCCTTTTTAGGTGCAGGGCCTCGGGCAAGACCCGTGGCAGACGGTCACCTAGTACTGGTTTCAATTCCGTGACGATTCTGCCGAGTTGGGACAGTCCCTCGACATCGAGTGCAGCTTGATGCTGCCCGAACATCTCGGTCCAAGGGTCGAGCTCGGAATGGCGCGGAAAGACTTCGACGGCGGCTCGCAGTCGAGCGACTTCCGGATGCCTCGGCTCCGGGTCGGGTGCTCGCCTGGAAAAGACGACCACTTCGGCCCCGAGCGCTTCTTGTGCAAGAATCTCGGTCAATACGAAGGTCTCCGACAGCCGCGGAAACTTCTTCAACAAGTAGGCGATCTTCAAATCGTCTCCCCCCCGCTACGCACGGCTTCGCGACCGAGCATTTGGCAGACGACATCGCTAAAGGCGGAGGCCCCGTCGAGTGATGGCATCGGCCCTTGGAATCGTCCGCGTGAGAGACAAGACTCGACAGCCATCCGCATTCGATCGACGGTTGGCTCAACGAGGCACTCGGCGAAGCCCAACTCAGCCACTCGTCGAGCCCGGATCAGCTGTTCCTTACGTGGTGTCGTACGCGGTAACAGAAGCGCGGGAACGCGCGAGCGCATGATCTCGACGACGGTGTTGTAGCCGGCCATAGCTACAACCGCAGAGGAGTCGGCCAGCAAGCGCGGCAAGTCTTCGTAGAAACTATGCACGCTGACCCCTTCGAGTACCCGCGCACGTCGCTTCAACTGTCGCCTGCGAACGGCATCGAGCAAGGGACCGAACACGATCATCGATTCCCATTGCGGGCGACTCTGCTCGATCATGTCTAGGTAGCTCTCGATGCGTTCCGCGCCATCCTCGCCACCGCCGGTCGTCACGAGCACAAGGTCTTTCAAGCGCGGCAATGGCGGGTACGCAAGCCCGTTCATTGGGCGGACCACAAAGCCGGTGTACTGCAAGCGTTTGGCGAGTTCCGGAGGCATCGGACATTCCTGTCGCAGGTCGTACACTTGCTCACTGCCGTAGACGCAGACGGCATCGTAGGATTCGATCAAAGCGTGGCGAATCTTGGCACTACCCCATTCGCGCGCGACTACAGCGGGCTCATCGATTACATCGCGCACACCCAGGATCGAGAGTCCACCGATCTCCTTCATGCGTGCAAGCACGGGTTCGAGTTCCTCTGCGACGCCGAGCACCTTGTGATCGACAATCAGCAGATCCGGCCTGTGCGTCTCGACCAACTGCATCAGAATCGCACGACGAATCCTGACGAGTGACGGCAAGCCGCCAGGCAGCCGACGCGAGCAATAAGAACCATCTTCACTCTTCCCAACCGAAGGCAGCTTGACCACCTCGAGCCCTTCAGGCAACTCGAAGCGCAGCGCAGCGTCCGAGCCCGTAGCCAACAACATACTCGCGCCGGGCATCGTCTCGGCCAGCGAAGACGCCAGGGTCAAGCTTCGACGTAGATGCCCAAGCCCGACCGAGTCGTGGCTGTAGAGCAAGATACGCGGGCTCCTACTAATATCCATGGCTGCAGACATGATTCAAAAGGCTCCGATGGGAAGCGCGACAGGGACGAGTGGCAGCGCCCCATCAACAGAGGTCAGAGTCGGATGCATTTCTAATATCTCCCCTCCTTGCCAACCGCCCACAGGAGCAGAGATGACAAGCTCGCCGTCTTCCTCGCTCGCGTTCAGCGCGAGTTCAGCACCACCGGCATCGACCAGGCGCAAGCCCCCAGCGATTGATCGTTGATCCGGCGAGCCGCCTCTAAAACTCACGTGTAAGTCAGCGTTCGCTTGCATGGATTGCCCCCAGGCAGGTGTCGTGGAAGCAACACTAAAAAGCTCAGTAGAATGAAGCTCTTCACCACCCGCCGAGCCACCGTCCTGCCAACCATAGAGGCCTAAGTCGACTGGCTCCCCATTCGGGAGCCGCATGCCTGCGGCAATGCCAGCCGAGCTCTCGCGCAGCTCATAATTCTCGACGACCGACTCCAGTTCGGGAAAGACCGCAAGTCTTGTAGGCAGCGGAGGCTCAATGGGCGAAGGCGCGAGCTCGACCGATTCGACACCCACCGCCACGGCTGTACGCGCGATGGAGTCGGCAGCAACTTCACAAAGCACACCGACGCCGAAAGAAGGCTGCTCGTCGAGCAACCAAGACGTGTCGCTCGCAGCGGAGATTGTTCGATACTCAATCGGCGCGTACTGGAAGGGAATGGGGCTTGCATCCATGAGCTGCGAAGCGATAGAGCGCGTCCCTGCAAAGGGCGCTACCTGTAAGTGCGCAATCGTCGAATTGGTAGTAGCCCCGACGCTCTCGGCAATGATTCCGCCTTCGGCATTGCCAGCCAGTACGCAGTGCGAGACCGCTACGCCGACGTTGCCAATGCTCGAGCGCACGCCGACGCCCAGGTTTGCGGCCAAGACGCAACTTGAAAGCACGACCATCCCTGCGGCGGACTCGGATGTGATCGCGATGCCGTCACCATTATTTGCCGTCGACAACACACGGTGCAAGAGGCAGCTGGAGGCGGCATCGATGTCCAACGCTCCGCCGTTGGTTCCATTCGCTCGCGTCGTGCATCCGCGCACCGTTATTTCGGATCGCCAAGCGGGTGACTCTTCGTAATCGATATCGATATAGAAGCCAGCTAATTGGTTTTGCTCGAACTCGCTGTCCTCAATTGTCACTCGAAACAAGCCTCCGGGGCCGACCGAACCACTTGGCGCGAGCAGCTCGACGTCGATCCCCTCAGCTCCGTTACCAAGGAAACGGCAGTCACGAATCAATAGCTCGACCGTCTCGCCCGCAGGCGCAACCAAAGGCGCGATATCGAGGCCCTCCTGACCATTGCCCCTGAACTCACAAGCTTCGGCTGCAATATCGAACGGCCCGTCGAAGGATGCACCCTGAACCAGGTTCGACTCGAAGACACAATCTGTCATCGATAGAGACGTGACCTCGGCTGCGTGTGCTGCGCGCGCGCGCACACCGCGCGAACACGCACGAACCTCAACTCCGCGAATCGAGACCGAAGTGGTATCGATATCAAGGCCAGTCGATGCGAGTCCGAGACCATCGATATGGAAGCCATCGACGGTTTGCGCGGGACCGCCAGACTCGATCCGAAGCACGCCCTCGCCAGCGAGTCCTTTGAGGTGCGTTGGCCGCGTTCTTGGATCACGGTCCTCCAGCGCGAAGGCGGTATCAAAGCCGCCATACAAATCGACTCCAGCCAAGACAGCCGATGAAGAGTCTGTGAACGTCCCCTCACTGACCCACACGACTCCGCCCTGTCCGCCGCCCGAGACGAAAGCCGTTAGGATTGCGAGGAATAGGTTCGGCCAAGCGGTTTCAGGTGTAAGGCCATCTGCCGTCGCAGCGTCGGCCGCCGGATTCGCATAGATCGGCTGGGACGTGCGAACTCTGACGACGGGTCCACTGAGTCGATAGTCGAGTGTGCCTGCGAAGGGCGAGGCAGATGAGGCGTCGCGAACCCCAATCGACAAGAAGTAAGGTGTGCCCTCGTCGAGCCCCTCGATTAAGAGTGAGTCGGCGTCTGAAGCAAAGGTGAGCGGCGTGGCATTCGATAGGCTGTCTTCGTCGCTGGCCAGAAGGATTGCAAGATCGACCTCCGCTAGATCGAGATCGTCGGTCTGCCATCGAACCAGCAGGCGATCCTTTCCAGGTACGACCGAAGTCAAGAAGGCTGCGGGGTGCGAGACAAGCGTGCCCTCGACAAAGGGTCCTCCACCATTACCGCCGTTGCCGCCATCCCCATCGTCCCCATCGCCTTCGACGATGGAATCGCCAGCGCCATCAGGCGCAGACAAGCGCGAACACGACAGCAAGGACCCGAGCCCAATAAGCAAGAGCATCGTTGTGATGGCCCCGCCTTCCGCGGGAAGTGGATTGAATCTCGGGACGAGCATCATGAGTCGGGGCGTGGAGGAGGGGGATAGTTGCGTTCCGAATCATCGAGAGATGAAACGATACGTGCGTTGATCGAAGCGTGCCGATACTTGCGCCCCAAGACGGCGGCACACATATCATCCGGTCGAGTCGATCCTCAAAGTCTTGGGCTCTACTGACAGAGGTCGCCGCACAGCTTTGGCGTCCTAGCGATTCCGGAGGCCGCCCCAGCATCGAAGACAATGGCACGCGCGGTTATTGTCGCACCCAGGAAGCGGATCGCATCCGGTAGCTCGAACAGGAGCTGTGCATTTCCCGCTCCTGCCGACCCCATCGTTCCGTCGAGCGTGAATGCAGCCGGCGCACTCAAGCGAATGGTCGGGCGATACAGTCCACCGCCCGCACCACTTCCGCACTGCCCCCCCATAGTCAGAAAGGCCATACCCGGCGCTCCACCGAGTCCGGAGCTAACTTCGAAACCCCAGGCAGGATTGCCGAGTCGCAGGCTGCTACCAAGAGCTGTAATCTGAGGCACGAGTCCCCCACTACCGGGGCGACCCGCTCCAGAACTGCTGCCGCAGTCGCAATCAAACAGGACCGCGTTGCGCACGGTGTCGCCGGAGACCGTGACATTATTGTATGTGCGACTCGCAAGCTTGTCGGCGTAGACCGGCGTCACAGTCACTGTGAACAAACCATTGGGTACGTTGACAGCGTAGTCACCATTCGAATCCGTGTTGTCTCCGCACGTAGTCACTCCCAGCCCAGTCGCCACATCGCGCAAGTCGATGTCTGCTCGCGCGACATCCAGTCCAGGCTGCGTCCGCACATGGCCCGACAGAACAACACCTGCTTGCAGGTTGGTTATGCCAAGATTCGTGTCCGCGCTGATTGCTACGTTGTCCATCACATCACCCACAAGCCCAGAGGAGAACTGCGGACAGAACTCGATCTCGAACAGGCCGGAGGGCAGGACAAAGTCGACGAAGCCGTTGTTGTCGGAATTGTCACCCGGGGTGTAGAGCTTGTTCCCTGTGGCGATGTTCACCACATCAATATCCGCGTTGTCGACACCAGAGAAGGCTGCATCCATGACGACCGCGGTCACGTTCCAACCGGGTTCCAGGATGATGTCTCCCAAATCGGTAGCGCTTGTCAGTGTCAGACTCTGGTTGAACGGAGCCAGCAGAGGGATAGGGAGCGATGTCGGATCGAGGCGTAACTCGATCGGTCCAATCGGAACGGCGACCATGAACTGCCCGCTCTGGTTGCTGCTGTCATTCGGCAGGGTCATGTTGGCCCCCGTCGTGCGATCAATGATGTCCAGATTGACATTCTCGACCGGCAGCAAGTTGGGACCCAGGACCGTGCCACTCAAGACAACTCCTTGCGCCAACGTGAGGTCTCCGAGGTTCAACGTACCTGCAACAAATTGTTCGGAGAGCGACAGAGTGAGAAGCGATCCCAACGGGGGCGGCGCAGGCTCGAACAGCAGGTCGTACAAGCCGGGATCAATAGTCACTGTGAAGAAGCCGCCCGCATCTGTTCCACCGTTGACGATGCCTCCGTCTCCGCCATTGATCAAGTCATCGGCACCAATATTGACGCCGGCAACTCCGGTCCCCTGCGGATCAATGACTCGGCCGACGATTGTATCGGCATGAGCGTAGGCTCCGGCGAATAATAGAATGGGCAGGCTGAGCGGGATGGGACGGATCATGTCGCTGAATGCGCGCTTGCGGCGCACAAGGGAGGTTTTTTTGGGGGGGGTGGACGCGACAAAGGAGTCTCGCTCGTATCACTTGATACTCGGAATTCAAAATTCTTTAGTCGAACCAGTGAATTCGAGGCGCAAGGACCCCATTCATTGCGGAGGAAGCGATTGGCTAACTCATTCCCTTCCGTCGAATTCCTGGTACCTTTGGGATGTTCGCCAACCATGACCTGCGAGAGGTCCGACTATGCACACGAGCCTGCCGATCGTCTTCCTGAGCCTGATATCCAGCGCCGTCGCCGCTCCCCAGAATTCGGGCACGTACGCGTCGCCCGTGCTGTATCAAGGCTTGATCGTCGGTCTGACGCCGGGCAGTACGGCCGCGGATGTCGCTGGCAGCTCACTGCAAGTCATCCAGGAAGGACTCGTCGCGCACCAAGCCCTGCTGGACTTGCCATATGGACCGAGTCAGCGCGGCTACGCGCGCGCGCTACGTCAGCTAGCACTCGATCCTCGTGTCAGCTTTGTCGAACCGAACTATCGCTTGTCGGCTCCTGAAGTCAGCGCTTGCGATAGCGCGACTCCGTCCGCGCAGTCGTGCACCATTGCTTTCTTCGATAGCGATCCCGATACGATTCGCTACTTCGATCAGCCCGCCCTCGCTGCGATTGATGTCGGGCCTGCGTGGGACCTGCTGGGCAACCAACTGGTCGTCGTAGCCGTGATCGACACGGGCATCGATCCGTCGCACGAAGTCTTGCAAGATCAGATTCACGACCTGGGCTGGGACTTTGTCACGGGCAACTCAGCTGGTATCGATGTCGCCGACAATATCGACAACGACGGCGATGGATACATCGACGAGGCCTATGGGCACGGCACACACGTCGCCGGAACGATTGCACTGATCAATCCCAACGCACGCTTGATGCCTCTGCGCGTGTTGAATAGTGATGGCAACGGCAGTGCATGGAACGTAGCTCAGGCAATCGAGTATGCGACACTCGCCGGCGCTCAGTTCATCAATCTGAGCTTGGGCATGCACCAGCGTTCGGAAGCGGTAGTACGCGCGCTCAAGTTAGCCCACGAGGCAGATGTCGAAGTTTTGGCCTCAGCCGGAAATACCGGGAACTCGCGACTCCTGTTCCCCGCCCGACACGAGAAGACACTCTCAATCGGAGCAACCGACAACCTCGATATCCTGGCGCCCTTCTCTGCATACGGCCAACGTCTCGATGCCCTCGCTCCGGGCGTAGACATCTATGGTCCGATGCCCGAGGGCCGATTCGCCTGGTGGAGCGGCTGCTCGATGGCTACTGCTGTGGCCACGGGAGCTGCCTCACTTGTCTATGCGATTGCACCCAGTGAACCCGAAGACGCCAACGACGCGATGATGGACACTGCTGTAGACATCGATCCGGGCAACCCCGGAGCGGAAGGCCTGCTTGGGGATGGTCGTATCGACGTGCTGCAAGCTGCGTTGGAAATGATAGACGAGAGCCACGACTCCTGACTCCCCAAAGCTCACTGCCCCATCTGCATCGATCGGGTAGTACGCCGTGCCCCGCGGCTAGCGAGCCTTCGACGCATGCCTTCCGAGATCCAGAGAAGAGCCGGCTCATTCGAGCCGGTGTTCTGCACAGGCACCGGGATCTCATCCGAGTAACGTAGTGAAGACCGGCGTCGAACTCAGCGAGGCATTGCGATCCCACCCAGACCGAGGGTGGAGGCAACTCGTCGAATCCTACTCAAGACTCGTTTGGTCGGTCGCTCTGGGCATGCGACTGAGCGAGGAGGACGCAGGAGATGTCTACCAGAACACCTGGGTCTTGCTATATCGCAACGCGTCGTCCATTCGAGACGACCGCTCGCTAGTCGCTTGGATCACAACGACCACCCGCCGCGAAGCCATGCTGCTGATTCGCAGAAACCAGCTGAGGCGCGATGTCGAGGCCATTCACAATGCGGATTGTCAGGGCGAGTCCGGCGAAGATCCGCAACGTGCAGTGGAAGCCGAAGAGGAGGCTGGACGGCTAAGTCGCGCACTGGCCCAACTGAGCGAACGCTGTCAGACGATCCTCGCCAAGCAGTACTACTCGCAGGAGGAACCCTCCTACAAGAAACTGGCCAGTCAGCTTGGGATCGCCATTGGAAGCCTAGGTCCAACCCGCCTGCGTTGCCTGAAGCGATTGGCCCAGATTATGGAGTCGCTCGGCGCCTGACGCCGCTTGGCAAACCATCCGTCGAACCTGGGGATATCGAACATACTTGAAGTTGATGCATTCATTGGCGACCTCACGCCTCTTATGGAGCAAGAATGACCGCTCCACTGACCGAACTTGGTCCGGGGAGCTCGGTTTGACGCCCATGCGCTGATCTGCCCACTCAGTACCCCTCGCAGGACGAATGACGACCATGGAATGCCCGCCCCTAGCTGACTTGCTGAACCACGCCGCCTCCGGACTTATCCCGCAGGAGTGGCAGACTCACGTCGAAGACGATTGCAGTCGCTGCCAGGCTCGTTGGCGCGTGGGCAGGATGCTGTCGTCCAAGAGCCAGCAGTTCGCGCAAGGGCCGCCGGCTCATTTGCTGCAGGCTGCACTCGAACTCTCGTCTCCCGGGCAAGGTCTCGACCGCATTCGTGCCTTCGTGGCCAAACTTCTGCCAGCCCCCGCATTGAGACCTGCGTTGCGAGGTATTGGCCAGCTATGCCAGAAGCTGTACGAAGCTGGTGACTCCTACGAGGTCGACCTGACGCACTTGGATTCGGGTGACTTGATCGGCCAGCTGTCGCCGTTGGATGGGTACGACTTCGAATGCGTTGGAACGGCCCTACTCCAGAACGGGAACGACACGCAATTCGCAACTCTGGACGAAGGCGGCGAGTTCCAGTTCGAGGGTATCTCGCCTGGTCGCTATGATCTTCTACTCGCGCTCTCGAACGAACGCATTCTTGTCGAGGCAATCGAACTCGACTAGACCATGGCCCCCGGCGACGTCCGAGTCCTAGTCAACTGGATCCCCTTCTCGAACGACTGCTACAGGACCCGTCAAACGAGTCCACTCGCGCGAGCTTGATCGATCTCGATCTGGCTCGCCGCGAAACTGTCGCTCTCGAGCTGAAGGCCCAGCTCGATAAGAAACTGCGCGCCGAACCAGAGGTCGCGCTCGGGCTGTCGGAAGTCTTGCTCGACCTTGTGAACGGCATTGACCACCTCGATGCGATTGCACAACGCGGACGAGCCGCATGCTTGCACATCCTCGGCAAGACGAGCGACGCATTGCCGCACTACGAGCGAGCTGCGGCGGGTTATCGTCAGGCGGGTGATTCCATCGAGGAAGGCAAAGTCCTGCGCAGTCTCGTCGACGTGTATCAGATGCTGGGACGCACGGAAGATGCGATGGCATCCGCAGAGAGTGCGCGCACGATCTTCGAAGAGAAGGGCGAGGCTCGCTTGTTGGCTCAACTCGAAGTCAACTTGGGCAACGTTTGGTTTCGACTCGATGACTATGGCGCTGCTCGCGACGCCTATCATCGCGGTCGAGCACTATTCGAGTCGCTGGACGACGAACTCGGACTCGCTTTCGTGGACTACAACTTGGCGGGTATCGAGACCCACGCGCAAGAATTCGACCGTGCCGAACAGGCCTTCGAAAGTGCGCGCCAATCCCTGATGCGCGCCGGCATGCACGTGCATGTCGCGGACTGTGAGTACGGATTGGCCTACCTGCTCGCACGCAGAGGCGAGTTCGCACGAGCAATCGAAGACCTGGAAGCGGCACGCGAGCGTTACGCCGACAGCACCAAGCCCAGCGGCGTTCCGCTGTGCGACAAAGACCTGGCCGAGACCTACCTGCGCTTGGGCGTCTGGAAGGACGCAGTCGATCACGCCGAGCGCGCGGTACGAAGCTTCAGCGACCTCGGCATGGCATACGAGCGGGCGCAGGCAGAAGTGCTGCGCGCGCAAGCGTGGTTTAGGCTTGGGCGACGAGAGCAAGCCTTGGGTGGCCTCGAATCGGCCGAGCAGGAGTTCCGTCGTCTCGACAATGATGTTCAGTCCGCTTTCGTACGTGTGCAACGCGCGACTTGGTTGATCGAGGGAGACCCCGTGCAGGCACGCGATATCTTGCGCGCCGCCTGCGCAGCACTTGAAGCGACGGAACATAAGCTGTTGAAGAGCATCGCCACTCTCAGTTTGGCGCAAGCCTTGCTCGCCACGAACGAGAGCGAGGAAGCGTTGGAGCTGCTCGAACGCATGCGACCCGCCGCCGGAGACGAGAGCAGCTTCGACGACCTGCTCGCCGGTCAAGCCGGTCAGTGCATCGCGACCGCGCACGAGCGTCTCGGTGATTGGCAACGAGCTCGCGACGAACTGCGCCGCACAATCGACCGCATCGACCAGGCCTACCTGCGCACGCCCGGCCGCGATGCGCGCATCAGCTTCCTTGGTGAGCGCTCGGCCGCATTCTTCACACTGGCACGCATAGGATTCGAAGAGGGCTCACCGGAAGCGCTGGAGGAATCGCTCGTCGTCATCGAACGCAGCCGTCACCGCAGCCTTTCCGAAGCACCACGCGGCGATGCTCCTAAGTCGAAGCAATGGCGCAAGGCGCGCGCGCGCGTCGACTCGCTCTTGGCTCGCAGACTCGACTCCGAACTGGGTCGTCTGGCTGGAGCAGAAGCCCCCGCCCCCACGACGAGCGATCTGGACGAAGCTTGTGCCGAGCTCGCGCGGCTACGTGGGCGCGACCGAAGCACGCGCGCTGTCGCTCCTGCCTCTAGACTCGATGAGATTCGAGCCGCCTTAGGAGCGGGAGAAAGCCTGATCTCCTATCTGCCGATTCGCGACGGTTTCGGCGCGATCCTGATCAGCAAGGACGAATTGCGCGCGATCAAACTCGACGCCCCGCGCGACACAATTCAGCGCCTGGCCAGTCGAGTGACGAGCCAGATGCACAAGAGTGCATTAGGTGCCGAGTACCTCGAGCGACGGCGCGGGCAGCTGTTGCGCAACGTGCAACGCGTTATGGACGAACTAGGGGCGCGCTTGCTCGAACCTGTCTTGCCGCAATGTGCCGGCCGGACGTTATTGATCTCGGGCTTCGGGGAGCTGCACGAACTTCCCTTCCATGCAATGCGCTGCCACGGCGCGGCTCTGGTCGACAGCTATGATGTCAGCACGACGCCTTCGACGACGCTACTCACGCGCGCACGTCGTCCTGCTGGCGGCGACCAGATTGCGCTGGTGCGTGCATCTAGCGAAGATTTGCCCGCCGTCGAACGAGAACTAGCCTCGGTCGAGGCCCACTTCGAGGGCGCGACCCGGCGCCTCGCCGATGCGCGC
>JBLFWN010000049.1:0-49350 GCA_047611405.1 Planctomycetota bacterium
CGCCCACCCCCCCCCCCCCCCCCCCCCCCCCCCCCCCCCACCCCAAATCCCCCCCCCTACCCCCCCACTTCCTCCACCCTGTACACATGCGTCTTCGTCCGCAACACCAACGCATCCCCCACAACAGCCGGCGACGCCATAAACCCCGCATCCAACTGATTCCGACCCAGCACAACAAACTTATCTCCCACACCCAACACAACGCTCCGCCCCTCGCGATCAAAGAAATACAGCCGCCCGGACGCGTAAATCGGTGAAGCGCAATGCTCGCCATCAATCCGCTCGCGCCACACATCCTCGCCCTTGTCGACATCCAAACACGTCACCACGCCGCCATTACTGGTGTAATACAAACGGTCACCCACGAGCAGCGGCGAAGGGATTGTCGGCACTCCGCGAGTGTACGTCCAAAGCACATTCTTGCTCGTGACATCCCCTCTTCCGCTGACACGAACAGCGAGCCAGTTCGGCTTCATGAAGCCGGTGTTCAAGTACACGACTTCTCCGTCACTGACCGGCCGCGAAGACATCGAAAAGCCAGAGTGCCTTACGCTCCAGACCTCTTTTCCATTCTTCGGATCGTAGGCGAAGGTCGCCTCGGCGCCCGAGCTGAACAAACGCTCTTTCCCAGCCAACTCAATGATGATCGGCGTGCTGTATGCCTTACGCATATCTGGCTTACGATCGCCATGGTCGACGCTTCGCTCCGTCTTCCACTTGGTCTTACCAGTCTTCGCGTCAAGTGCGATCACATACTGCTGATCGCCGCCGTCGGCGTTCACGATCAGCTTGTCACTCCACAATACGGGTGAAGAACCGGGCCCCTCCATGTGATCGCATTCCATGTCGCGCCGCGACCAAAGCGTCTCACCAGACTTGGCATCGACACAAAAAGTCCCGTAGCTACCGAAGTGCACATACACGCGACCATCACCGATCACACACGAGGGCGACGCATAGCTGTTGAGCGCGTTGCGCTTCTCCGGCTCATCATTCTCGATCAACACGCGCTCAATCACGATCGCGCCCGACTCCAGGTCGAGAGCCAAGACTGACATCGTCGCGCCATCCTCGTCCGCTGTAGTGAACCAAACTCGTCCGCCACCGACGACAGGGCTCGACCAACCCATTCCCGGAACGGCAGTCTTCCAACTAACGTTCTTATCCTCGCTCCACTCGAGAGGCAAATTTGCCTCGAGTGCGTGACCATTCCAAAGTGGACCACGAAAGTCCGGCCATTCCGGATCTTGAACAAGCGGCGGAAGCGTGAAAGCGAAGGCAGCAATCGAGGTGAGGAACAGCATCGAGTGCATCGTAACGCCCGCACTCCATCTTGACAGTCTCAGTCTGCATGAGCGGCTTGAGCACACTGCAGCACACCCGGCCGTTTGGCCATCGGCCCAACCTAAATCGAGCGGCAGGATTCGATAGCAGTCTCGATTGTCTCCGCGCCCGGATGACGCTCGTTGAGTACTTCCAGGTGCTTGATGAAGCCAGCATCAGGTAGCAGCGCGGCTGCTTCAATCGACAAATCCGAGACGTCATCCATCTGAAGCTCGTTCAAGATCGCAGCCCGCGCCCGCTCATCTTTGCGGGTCGCAAGGCCGACCATCGCCTCTCCCCGAATCTCATGATCCTCGTCGGTGAGAAGGGCCGCGAGTGCGTCACGCAGATCAGGTCGATCCGCTTCACATTGGGACCCGAGCCCGAAAGCTGCCCAGTTGCGCGTGTCTCGATCCTGGTCGGTGCTTAGCTGGATCAGAGTCGTCAAGGCCGCCTCTTCCTCGCGCCCACCTAGGCAATAGGCCACTGCTTCGCGCACACGTTCCGACGAGTGCGTCGCGAGTGGTTGGATGACCTCGAAGCTGCCCCGAGCCAAGTGGCCGAGAGCTACCAGGCCGCCGGCAACAACTCTGGCATCGGTATCGCTCAACAATGCTTGAAGAAAAGGCTCGGACGCATCGGCGTATGGCAACCCACTCTCGTACCCGAGTTGGCCCATTACATCTGCGCCCAGCGACCGCAACAAGGCTTCACTCGCAGAGCACCAGGCTTGAGCCGCTTTGAAAATTTTCGCATCTCCCCTGGCGTGCAGCTCACGAATTGCCTCCCAGCGTTCATCCGACTCACGCGTGGGATCCTTGAGTGCAAGCTCGCGTGTTCGATCTAACAGATCTTCCGTCGTCGCTTCGATTAGGTCGGTCATCTCGGATCAGGTCCGCTTGGCGTGGGGGTATGCATCGGTTGGATGCTCTGTATTGCTGCGTGAAGGGAGTGCACAGGATGCCAGCTTCGAGCTTGGTCTCCAGTGCAAGTCGGACAACTTCTGAGCAAGAGCCTGAGCGGCGGCGGTGCGAGCCTCGGGAGCAAACGGCGACACAGCCAGCACGGACCTGTCGATCCAGCCAGGTGATGAGCAGGCTTGAGCACCCCAGAGCCAGCTCTGGGTGCCGCCCATGAGCAACGGCGCGACGGCCGTACGCTTGCCTTGAGCGCACTTTCCCCTCCAGGGAAGCCCACTCTCGCCATCGGACTCGCCATTGACACACATCCGTCGCCGGCGATGGTTACAAGGCGCCGGAGTACTTCTCGCACAACGAACGCATCAGACAGCGCCTGGCCGCCTTCGATTGATATCTGCTGTCAGGAGCAAGTCGCGATAGATCGAGCATCACCCGTTCCACATGATCCCGCACAGATACACGGGATGGATCACGAACTCGTCGAAGATCTGGCACTGCGGATTGGTCCACATCGACTCGGTGGCTTCCTGGATCTCGACCAGCTCGCTCGCGGGAAACTGCAGTACATGCTCGTTGGGTTGAACAGCAGTGGCGTAGGGATAGGAGACGAAGGGCACATCACTGAACTCGATGTGACAACCCAAAACCCACTTAACGGGGTGCGTGTTGGCCCAGTGCGTCAATCGGCGAATGCTCCGACGAAAGGCTGTCCACGCACCCGAACCAAAAATGAACAGATGGCCCGGATAGACAAGGTCGCCAGTCAAGAGAATCTGTGTCCGGCGGTCGTACAACGTAATGCTGGCCGTGTGGTGCCCGGGCGTACCGAGTACATCGATCACGCGGTTGCCAAGGTCGAAGGTCGGTACATCGTTGGGGTAGTCCTGGAAGCCAAAGAATGTGCGCACCGCTTGGTTGGTCAAGCCAACGATGTGCGAGACGTAGGGCTTGTCGACGAACTGAGCATCTCCTTGGATGTGGTCGCCATGGCTGTGAGAGTGAGCAACAACGAGGCGGATGTGATCCATCCCTCTCGCATCCAACCAGCGCTCGATGATCTGGTTGACCGTCCCCCACACATCTGTCGTTGAATTGCTGCCTGTATCCAAGAGCAACGCGCCCTCATCGCCGAAGATGAGATACAGGAAGGGCGCTTCGAAGATCGCGCACTTCGACTGACGGATGATGAAGAAGTCTTCGTTGTATGCGTGGACTTGGAAATCCGGCTCGCTCGAACAGTTCACGCCCGAGTTCCACACGAGGGGAAAATTCCCCGACTGCGCTGGTGCGATCGACGAACTCAAACGCGTCACGGAAGCAGCCGTCGGAACGAGCTTCTTTTTCGCTTCGGTGACTCGGTGCACACCAAGCACGACCAGAGCCAGAAAGCTAAGCGAAAGGAGTCCGCGATGGTTCATGGCACGATTACGATGCAGCGGGTTGACGCGTTGTACGTTGCGACGGCTACGCGGCGCGTAGGTCCGAGCGTGACTACTTATTCAAGCCTAGCGGAGACAGCCTGATTGCGGAAGTGGCGCAAGCCTCCCCGATCGTATCCTTCGGGCAGGAACTGCGCCTTTAGAGCCATGTCAGGGGCTTAGGAAGGAGCCGCCCAATGAAGGGAGCGACTTCATTTCCAAAGCACCGCCTCGGAGTCCGCGACCGACTGGAACACCAAGACGGATTCGTCGAAGCGCCCGAAATACAGCTGCCCCTCAGCGTTCTCGTAGGACTCACCGGCGATCATGATCAGCTCGCGTCCACTCTCAAATTCTAAGTGGACGCGATCGACATCGAGTTGATCGCTGAGTCGTACGTCGCACTCTTCGATCATGCCGAGCGGAAGCTCTGGCAACGTTCGGGAGCAGAAGATGCCACAGATGCCAGGCTCGAGCTCAGCGTAGGGTGTGCCTACGGCGAGTCCCCATTCGTAGTCACCTTGCACTGTGCAGATCGCGAGCTGTGAGTGTTCGTCGAAGCTGATGTGCAGCACAGACAATTGGAGAGCCTGTACGCCCGCTACCTCGAACTCGGGGCTGCCGTTCTCCCCGTCGTCTCGGAGTGCCATCTCAGTGCCTGCCCACGCCGTGACACGGCGGCCGGGAAACTACTCGAATTGATCAATGAACGATTCAATTGTCGGGTTCATGTTCCGCTTGGACCGGGGCCTTTGGACCAATGCGCATGATGGCTATTTGTAATGCACACATAGCCCTCATCTCCTAATTTAGGAATCCGCCAACTGCATTGACAACTCCCGGCTCACCCAAAAAATTCGCCTGCTAGAATCTCATCCTTCTCATCCAGCTCATCCAGCCTTCCGCACCGACATGCTCAAACTCATCCTTGCCCTTGCCCTCGTCGCCATTGGCTTCCTCGTCTGGACATCCCCTTCCGGCGTGAGTCCAAAGACGGATCCGTCTCTAAACGACAACTCCAAACCGCCGACATGGGTGGCCGAGCCCAACACTTTCTACGACGAAGAGAAGCCCGAGTTACTTCTGCTCAGCGTGAGCGTCCCGGTTCAGGGTGGGAGCGAGATCGCGAAGCGACGTGCCAGCTCCAAGGGCATGCTCGAGCTCGCGAAGCAGAACGCCGGAACGACCACGGAGCAAGACGGGGACACCACCACCGAATCACTAAACACGACGGTCTCGGGCTTCCGCGAATTGGCCTACTGGGAATCTCCCGACGGCGTGATGTGGGCCCTGGTCTGCGCCAACCGGTAAGCGAAGTTGGTCGGCTCGGCGCTCGCCTGAATGCATAGCCCACGGGCAAGCCGTCCCCCTCAGCCCCTGATCCCACTCCCCTCAGCGGTGCAAAGCTGAGACGAGAGTGGGATTTCGTATTCTTCTCGTATATGGAGCCCGAACTGAGGTGCGTGCCCCCTGGACGAACTCGAGACGCTGAGTGACAATCTCCGGCCGCTCACGCTACTGCCCCAGACGGATGGCGTGTGTGTCACGGATCGATGATCGATCCCCCGGTGACGATGCTGTCACCGTCCGAGTGTTGGAGAAAACAACGATGAAATCATCTACCAGCTTGCTGCTCTTGGCATGCGCCGGCCTGACCGCGTCTGCCTCGGCTGCCCCCCGGTTGAGTGCCTCGCAAAGCGCGCCGCCCGCCACGGCGCCCGCGCCGAAGAAGAAGCCCGACTTTCCGTCATTCGCTGACATCTCAAAGGACTTCAAGAAAGTCGTCTCGACTGTAGATGGCAAGGGCAGCTTGTACACGCTCTGGACGCGTGAGAAGGACGGCCAGATGTTGGCCGAGCTGCCCAGTGATTACGCACGCCAGAAGCACTACATCGCACTGACCAATCCGACGGGCGAAATGTTCTCGGGTTTGCAGTCAGGTGACTACTACGTTCAGTGGCGGCGCTTCGACAAGCGTATGGCGCTGATCGTCCCGAACATCTCGGAGCGCTCGACGGGCGACCAAGAGTCCAAGGATTCGACGAAGACAACGCACGCCGATAGCGTGCTGCTCGACGTGCCGATCGTCTGCATGGGCCCGGGTGGCCAGCCGGTGATCGACATGGACGGCCTCCTGGTCGGCAAAGCTTCGATCTTCTACCGCTCAGCTAATGGCGCAAACTCCAAGCTGGCCACGATAGTCAAGGCCAAGGCGTTCCCGGAGAACATCGAGATTGCTTACGAGATGCCGGTCAGTGGCGGCAAGCTGAAGACCTATCACTACTCGATCAGCAAGATCACGGCCAACCCGAGCTACGAGCCGCGCGAGGCCGACCTGCGCGTCGGATACTTCACGACAGTCTTCAAGGACCTCGGCAAGTTCCAGCGCGACGACATTTGGAATCGCCGCATCAATCGCTGGCACCTGGAAAAGGCTGACACGAGCCTGAGCATGTCGCCGCCGAAAGAGGCCATCACCTTCTATCTCGAGCACACGGTTCCGATCCGCTACCGGCGCTACGTCAAGGAAGGCGTGCTGGCATGGAACGAGGCCTTCGAGAAGATCGGCATCACGGATGCGGTCGTGGTCCACTACCAGGACAAGAGCACCGGCGCGCACATGGACAAGGATCCGGAAGACGTGCGCTTCAACTTCGTGCGTTGGATTTCGAACGACATCGGCACCGCGATCGGTCCCTCCCGCGCTCACCCGTTGACCGGCGAGATCTTGGACGCCGACATCGTGCTGACCGACGGTTGGATTCGCGCGTTCTGGTTCCAGTCGAATGAAGGTCTGCCGGAAATCTCGATGGAAGGTTTCACGGCCGAGACGATGAACTGGCTCGACAAGCACCCCAGCTGGGACCCGCGCATTCGTTTGGCGCCCCCGGCAGTGCGTGACGACCTACTGGCCGAATCCGAGCGTCGCCGCATCCTGGGCAATGTCAACTACGAGCACGCCTTTGGCGACGGCACGCTGCTGCACGACTCGCATCTGCATGACGAAGCGATGCACGTCGGTGATGCCTCCATGCTGTGCATGGCTTCGGTCTCCAAAGCGCACGATATGGCGTTCATGGGCGCAGCCTTCTCGGCACTCGGCCTGTTGGACGACACCACCGAGGACGGCGAGAAAGTCGAAAAGATCGACGGCATCCCGGAATGGTTCCTCGGCCCGGTCTTGGCTGACCTTGTGACGCACGAAGTCGGGCACACGCTCGGCCTGCGCCACAACTTCAAGTCATCTTCGATCTACACCTTCGAAGAGATGAACAGCGAAGAGTTCGTCGGCAAGAAGACTCTCGCCGGTTCCGTCATGGACTACCTGCCGCTGAACGCGGTCGTCGAAGACGGCAAGCTCAAGGGCGACCACGCAATGATCGGCGTCGGTCCCTACGACGACTGGGCCATCGAATTCGGCTACGGTTTCGGTGATCGTGCCGAAGTACTGAAGCGCGCTTCCGAGCCCGAGTTGGTCTACGCGACGGACGAAGACACAATGGGTCCTGACCCGTTAGCACGTCGCTACGACCTGGCAGCCGAGCCGTACGAGTGGGTCCAGAACCAGATGAAGCTGGTCGAGGAATCCCGCGCGCAGATCTTGACGAAGTTTGTCAAGGACGGCGACAGCTGGTCGCAAGCCCGCCGCGGCTACGAGATCGGTCTTCGCCAGCAGCGTGGCGCTGTTGGCGTCATGGCCAACTGGCTCGGCGGCGTGTTCATAACGCGCAGCACCAAGGGTGACGACGACAACCGCAACCCGCACGAAGTGGTCTCTTCCGAGCAGCAGCGCACTGCGCTGAAGTTCGTGATCGAGAACACCTTCTTCGACGACGCCTTCGGTTTGACTTCGGAACTGCTGTCGAAGATGACGCGCGACAAGTGGAGCGATCAGAGTGGTCGTGGCTCGTCGTACCAGGATTCGACATACCCGATCCACGAAAAGATCTCCGGTATCCAAGCGACGACGCTGACGCAGATGTTGAACCCCTCGACGCTACGCCGCATCTATGACAACGAACTGTACGTGCCCGAGACCGAGGACGTGCTGACCTTGCCCGAGTTGATGCAGACGATTGCCGGTGCGGTTTGGCAAGAAGTCGGCTACAAGCCCGGCGAAGGCATTCAGATCCGCGAAGCCAGCGCCAAGAAGCGTTCGGCCTACACGAACCGTCGCCCGATGATCTCGAGCCTGCGCCGCAACTTGCAGCGCGAGCACCTAGATCGTTTGATCGACCTGAGCTTGGAGAAGGCGACCTCGCCCTCCGCGCGTTCCGTTTCCCTGCTGGCCCGCCACACGCTAGGCGAGATCGCAGCCGCGATCGACGAAGCGATCGGCGACAGCCCGGACACCTACACGCAAGCCCACTTGTCCGACGCGGCAGCGCGCATCCAAAAGGCAATGGACGCCAACTTCACCTACGACGACGGCAAGCAGTCGAGTGGCGGCATGTCTTTCTTAGGCTTCCGCCCCGCGGAACAGAAGTAGTCAATCCAAGCTGACCGGCGCTACAGCGCGGGTCGCCGGTATTCATGAGAGCGGGTCGCGCGTTGCGCGGCCCGCTCTCTTGTTGTTTCAAAGTATCGCCCCCCCCCACGTGCGACACACAGATCGATCTACTGCGTGACGCCGCCTGCAGTCCGAGGCTCAGTTCCCTTCGCGATGCTGCTCGCAAACAACACAAGCACAGTCCGCGTCGAATAGCACCGTTGCTCCGGCCCCATCAGCCGTGTAGCCCAAGCCAGCGAGTTGATCCAGCATCCCCGGCTTGTCGAACTTCGTGCGCCCCGTGCGCGTCTCATCCGGAGCTTGCAGCAGCCAATCGACAAGCCGGGCTCGCATCTGACGCGTGCGCGCGACCTCGTCGCCTGACACTTCTCGCACGCCTCTCGGATCATGCTCGAGGTCGAATAGCTCGGTCACATGTTGATGCTGGCCATCCCGCAGTTGACGCGGGTCCGTCCAAAGGTCGAGCTTCAAAAACCAAGAGCCCGCTCGCAGGCTGGCCGAGCGCGCTTTTGATTCGAGCGCGAAGCGCGGTCGCTCGATTTCTTGCTCGAGCAGATTCTGTCCGGGAAAGTCCGCCTCTCGATAGCCCGCCACATCTAGCAACGTGCGCCCCACGTCGACGATTGTCACACCGCGCATCACCGTTCGAGCGGATTCGATCCCGGGTCCAGCCATTAGCAAGGGCACGGCGAGGGTCGCTGGGGAAATGCCGATGTGATTGAACCAAGGCGTCGGATCGCCCGGCAGACATTCCCCATGATCGCCGGCAAAGGCGACCCAAGCGCCGCTCAGCAGCGGGTGATTCAGCACCCCCGCGAGCCTCTGATCGAGGTAGCGCACTTCGCCGCGATAGAGCGCGCGCACATACTCCACGTCGCGCACGCTCTGATCCCACTCCGGTTTGTGCTCACTCGGCAACGGGGCGAGTGAAGTTGCATGCGGATCGTGGCCCTCTGCAATGAGGTCTCGATACGTCTCCGGTGGCGGATCGTAGGGGCCATGCGCATCGAAGATGTGCAACCAGAGAAACAGAGGAACCTCTTGCGCGTCCGGCAGCCAACGCTCGAGCGTCTCCAGCGATTCTTTCGAATCCCTGTAGTCAGCGGGAGGAGCACTGGCTCGATCAAAACCGCGCCACAAGCCGCTGACATCATCCCGCAAGTGCGCTGCACTGACGACGGCATAAGTCGACCAGCCGCGAGAACGAAATGCCTCCGCAAGTGTCGGCAAAGATGAGCTCATCTGTTTGCCGTTGTAAGTCACAGCGGTGTCGCGCGGGTGCAGCCCTGTCATGATCGCGGCGTGCGATGGTTGCGTTGAATTCGCTGGAGCCCATGCGTCGCGAAAAATCACGCCACGAGAAGCGAGCTTATCGAGAGCCGGCGTCAGCACTTGCGACCCTCCCACAACGCCCAGATAGTCCGCTCGATGCGTATCCGAAGTGATTAGCAACACGCGTGGCGCGCCCGTGCGCGGTGCCTCGACACGCACATTGGCAAGCACAACATAGCTCGTGAGTTCGCCTACGACCTCCAAATCGAATTCCAACTCGATGACCGAGCCCTCTGATTCACCCACACGCAGATCAGCAGCAGGGATATGTACGCTCTGCCAATGATCGACATGTTCCGGCAACTCGACGCGCAACAGTTGCTCGACACCGTCTTGCAGTGCGCGCACAAGGAGCGTCGAGGTGGCACTCGCATCGCGAACGATGCGGGGCACTCCGATCGCGAAGGCGAGCCTGGTCCCATTCGGTAGCACGGCTCGTGTACGAAGCCCGGCCTCGCTTCCCAGAACCGTCGCCACGCGCGCATCATCGCCCAGCTCGATAAAATTCGCCGCGTGCTGATCACCAGGTAAATATGCGCCCTCTTCCTGCTCACCGATTAGCGGGCGCTGCAGCAGTTCGACGAAGGCCACAGCCGCAGTTTTAGATTCGCCACCAAAGTGAATCAGCACGCTCTCGATCTGACCGCGAGTGTCACGATTCTGAGGAAAGTCGAAGCTCGAGATGCGCGGCCCCTTGCGCAGCAGATCGACGCTCTTCGATCGCAGCCGGCCCTCTGCCGTCTGCAATTCGACCGTCACACTCTGGCGTCCAAGGACCAGCAGACCAATGCGCACACGGTCGAAGGCGGAGGATGGAAAGGGGCCGCGTAACTCGATTCTGCGCCGATCAGGGTCACGCAGCACTTGCACGTGAGCTCCCAGATCGACATCTCCCGACATCCACTCGATGGTCTCGATGCTGGAATGCTCGGCGATTGCCTTCCATGTCGGCGGATCATCGGTCGCCGCATGTCGCCGATAAACCACCTCATTCGAGCTGGACAGAGGCTCGCCCGGAGAACGCTCGAGGACCAGTTTCGTGACCCCAGCCGGCTCAGGGGCGACCTCGGAGCGACTGCAAGCAGCGAGCGCAACCGCCAGCACGCAACAAACGCGAGCCCCAAATGCCGGGCTGGTCTGGAGGTTCTCATGAGCGCGCATCGCAAGAGCCTACCTATTGCGATTCCCATTACCTCATTGCCCTCTTCGCAGCTTTTTAGAAACAAGCGCGTTCGCTTGGGCCGCTCCTTCCGCTTAGACAGGCATAGCTGGAGAGCTGTTCTGAGGATCAGAGAACGACCCGCCGCGTGAGAAACGGCGGGTCGTTCCATTTAACAGGCCTGCGAGCCGGCGCACGGCTCGGCCTTGGAGACAGATCCGCCCTGCGCAAGAGGGCTTAGGGCTTAGAGCCACTCTCACCCCAAGGAAGCACGAAGGGTCGGCTCTCACCGCCCGGAATGGGCAGGCTTCCGTAGGTCAGGCCTCGGCCATAGACAGGCTCGAGCACCTCGCGCGCCAGCACCTTCTCTGGTGTGCCCTCGCACACGATTCGACCACCATCGAGCAGCAGCATCGAGTGGACGAATTGGCTGGCGAGGTTCAGATCGTGCGTCACGACCAAGACCGCACGTCCCTCGCGCACGAGGTTTCCGAGTAGCTCGAAGATCGCTAGTTGATGCGCCGGGTCGAGACTATTCGTCGGCTCATCGACCAGCAGGAAGGGCGACTCTTGCGCCAGCGCTCGGGCAATCAGCACGCGCTGCCGCTGCCCACCGGAAATGCGAGTCATCAAGCGCCCCTCGAGCCCTTCACAGTCACATGCGGTGAGGGCTCGGGACACGGCTTCGCGATCCGAGCGTTGCGGACCTCTCCAGCGTTCCAAGTGTGCGTAGCGGCCACCCAGGACAAAGTCGCCGACATGCACGACCGGCACGGCGGCCAAAGACTGCGGGACGACGGCAATCTTGCGCGCGCGCTCCTTGTGAGCCAGCTCGCTCAATGGCGAACCATCGAACAACACCGACCCTTCACCAGCTTCTTCCAACGCGGCTAGCAGCTTGACGAGCGTCGACTTCCCCGCGCCATTCGGCCCGATGACAGCCTGCATCTCACCGGTGCTCAAGCCTCCACTCAAACCGTTCACCGCTCGCGTCGGAGCTTCGCCCGGCATGCCGGGGTACTCGAAGACGAGATCTCGATACTCGAGCCGCATCACCAAGCCTCCACGGAGGAACGGTTGCGCAGCAGCAACATCAAGAAGAATGGCCCGCCAAGTAGGGACATCACCACGCCAGGCGGCAATGCGGCGCGTCCGACGATCAGTCGCTGAATCAGGTCAGCCCCGCACAGCAGCACGGGTCCACCAAGCAGCGAGAGCCAGAGCAAGTGACGGTGCGATGAGCCGCACATGCGCCGCAGGATGTGAGGCGTGATCAAACCGACGAACGCGATTTGGCCAGCGACTGAAACAGCGAGGGCCGCGCACAAGGCTCCACCCACGAGGGCCATTGCTTTCACTCGTACCGTGTTTACGCCCAAGCTGTGGGCGTCCTCCTCGCCCGATGCGAACAGATCCAATTCGCGCGCGACACGCGGGATCAGCACAATGGCACCCGCCAAGCCCGTCCAAATTGTCACGACGTGATAGGCCGATCGATCGTCGAGACGACCAAAGGTCCAGGTCATCAAGGCCCGCATCAAGTCGGCCTCTTCGACCGCAAAGCGTTGAATCGCCGCGATGCCACCGCCAACGATTGCATTGACCGCGATACCCGCGAGCAGCAGAGTCGGCACCGAGATTCGCCCAGCCGTGGTTGCGAACATCGTCACGATCGCCGTGCTGATCAGAGCTCCAGCAAAGGCTGCGAGTGAAATTAGCAACGGTCCGGAACCGGCGATGCCCTCTGCCATGAAGAAGCCGCGCGCGGAACCCGAGACCACGATGATCATCAGGGACGCGCCCAGGCTGGCGCCTGCCGTGACGCCAATGATCGATGGCGAGGCGAGTTGATTACGAAACACTCCCTGGAAGAGTGCACCGGACAGGGCCAAGGCCGCGCCGACCCCGATCGATGTCAGCAACTTGTGAATGCGCAACTCGGCAATCGTCTGCTGGGCTCCGCTTAGCGGTTCACCGAGACCGAGGAAGGCCAGCAAGCCGCGCAGCGTCTCGCTCAAGCCGACGCTCTCCGATGCGCCTAACGCGAGCGATCCGAGCGAGATGCCGATGAGCATAACGGCCAAGAGCACTGCGAAGCGTCCTGGCGATGTGTACTGGAGTTCTCGCTTCATGCGATGGGCTCCTGGCACACGGCAGCCAGCGTCCTCACGTAATTCAGTGCAGACGCAGTTGCGCTTAGTCGCGAGCGATGAGGAGCCGAAGAGCGTCGACCATGCAGCGTGGACTTCGCTCGACTCTCCCGCGGATGGGGATCCATGATCGGGCCCTGGGCGGTGAAAGTTCGCGAGAACAGTCTTCTGGCTCTCGAGGCATGGCGAACTCTGTCGTTCGCATAGCCTCGATCACAGTGGCGGCACCGCGCCGGCTTTGAACCGGACTTCCCTGTGCCTCGCGTCGAGTGGATGAGCAATCACTGTACTCTCGCCACCTCGCGGGGACCAGCGCGCGAGTCATCTGCTTGGCCCAGTCCCCCACTTGGGCTCGCCAACCTAACTCTGGTTCGCCTTAACGAGGGCCCGGCGGCCAGTGCACGGACCTACGCTAGCTTGGGCACGCACGAGCAGACCGGTTCCGAGATCGCTTTCCTGGGTTCGCATGGCAGGGCGCCAGGCTCCTTGCGGAAGTACGCGCTATTCGTGGGTTCAGGCAGCGCCAGCAGCCGCTTCCAGGGGGCCGATGCTTGGATCGCTGGTTTTCGACGGGCTGCTAGCCTTCCGTCGATCGCGAATGCCCGATAGGCTTCGAGCCATGCATCAGAGAAACGCGATCGGGCTGAGGTCCTGCATACTGCTTGGCATGCTGATGTCCTGCGGCGACTCGTCCAAAGACTTGGCATCGCAGGCGCCGATCGCATCGACGCCTCCGCAACGGATCATTCCGACCAATGCGTCCGCAGTCGATTTCGTGTTGGACCTGGTCGACGCGAGCCGCGTCGTCGCCGTTCCGGACACGATCATGGACTATGCGACAGTCGACATCGATCTAACGCAGTGGAAGGCGGACGCTAGGTTCTCGGAGTTCTCGGCCGAGGTCCTGCTGGCTCACGATCCCGATATGGTCATCGTCAGTCCGTGGCAAGATCAGAACACGATTGACCGCGTGATCGAGAGCGGAGTGAGAGTCATCGAGCTGCCACCCGTCGCCGGCTTGGAAGACATTCGCGAGTCGATCCGCGTCGTAGCACAAGGCCTGCACGCAATGGAGCAAGCGGAATCCTTGCTGGCTCACTTCGATGCACGTGCCGAAGAGTTACGCCAGGCGGCCGAGAAGCGCGGTGACATACGCGGCCTCGTTTATACGAACTACGGTTCAGGCGGATGGGCTGCAGGTGGAGGGACGACGGCGCACCACATATTGGACTTGGCTGGCGTGCGCAACTCTGTCTTGGAAGCGGGTCGTTCGGGACACGACATGGTCAGCATCGAAGAGATGCTGACCATGAATCCGGACGTACTCGTAATTAGTAAACCCAGTCGCGACTACGGCGTCACACGCAAGTACCTGGAAGAAGACAAGTCCCTCGCGCATTTAGATGCCGTCAAGAATGGTCGCATCATCGAGCTGCCTGCTGCCTTGTTCAGCACGACATCTCATCATCTATTGGAGGCGGCGGAGTACCTCGCGCGTGAGCTAGACAAGCTGATTTCGAGTGGAATGCTCGAGGCCCAAGCGGACAGAAAGCCTTCCAAGAAAGAGAGCGTCGGCGCAGCGAGCAATCCGCAATCGCCCACCACCGACGGCCAATGAGAAGCGCTCGAGACGGACAAGCCGCAGGCCAGGAATTCGGTCGAGCGACACGCGACGTGATGCCCGATCAAGGCGTCACGCACGTCCAGCTCTTTCGTCACGGCCAAGTCGAAGGCTTCAGTGAGCGCAAGGTGCGCGGCCAACTCGATGTACCGTTGAGCGATCATGGGCTTGCCGAGCATCGACGCTTGGTCGACTGGACGACGCGTCGCGCATGGAAAGCAGATCGCATCCTAACCAGTGGTCTGCGTCGCTGCCGCGAGCTAGCCGAACAGCTCGGTGAGCGAATGAACGTGCCCGTCGAGCAAGTCCCCGCGCTGCGTGAGCAACACATGGGCGAGTGGCAGGGCAGAACTTGGGACGAGATCAGTGCAACGCATGGCAGGGTCATCAATGACTACTGGGACGATTACTGGGCTACCGAGCCCCCTGGCGGCGAATCAATGGCGGCCATGTCCGAGCGCGTCTTGGCGTGGTGGAAGGATTTGCCGCGTGAATTCGATGGTGAGCGAATTTTTGTCGTCACGCATGCGGGCGTGATTCGTGCTCTATTGTGCGATTGGCTGGGTGTCGACGCTCGCAGCGCGCTGCGCTTTGCTCCCCCGGTTGCGTCGTGCACAAGCGTGTTGCATAGCGCTGCGGGAGCTGTGATCGAGGGCTTGGGTGAGAGGCCGCTGGCTGCAGCTAGCGAACAAGCGCCGGCCAGCCTGGACAAAGCGATTGGCGATCTCGATAGCGAAGCGAGGCAGCAGACGATGGTCCGGCCCGAGAGTTCGTCAACGCTCAGCACAGACTCTCCGGTTGGGGCTACTCAGGCGGCTGCGCCTCTTCGCATCGCGCTGAGTGGATCGGCCGGCACCGGGAAGACAACCTTAGGACGCGCGCTCGCACTCAAGCTCGACCTGCCCTTCATCGAAGAGCGCATGCGCCTGCGGCTCGAAGGCGGCCTGGATTTGCACACGCTGAACGAGACGACGCTGCGCGAGCTCTGCTTGGAACTCTGGCACGAACAAAAGCAACTCGAGCTCGAGTACGAATCAGGCTTCGTCGCCGACCGCTCCAGCATTGACTATGCAGCCTTCTGGCTGCATTACGGCTTCTACATCGAGCCCGAGCAGACCGAGCTTGCACTGCAAGAGATGTTCTCTTGGGCGGATAGCTACAGCAGCGTGCTGCTCTTTCCGCACGGAGTGATCCCACTCGTCCACGACGGCGTGCGCGCGACCAATCCATGGCAGCAGCGCCGCTATCAACTCTTGGTCGAAGGCCTCTTGAGTCAGTACCTCGAAACCTCGCGCTTGCTGCGCGTCCCAGCGGTTACGGATTTCGACCAACGCTTGGCCTGGGCACTCGATGTGCAGGCTCATCAGTCAAATAGACCTTAGGACTTGGTTCATCGAGCAAAGCCAAACCGGCATACGGTGTCAGTCACTATCGCTCAATCAGTTTAGGAAGACGATAGATCCCGCGTCGGTCAGAGTAAAGCCAAGACCACTCACCAGCGGTTCCTGGTACCAGGCTTGGAAGTGCCAGGTCGAACTTGCTGTGATTACTGTCGCGGCAGATGCGGGCCGAGTGATGTCTTGAGTCGCACTCAGCACGCCCCCCACGGAAGTTGCTTGAGAGACGCGGGCCACGCTGCCGCCGACGCAACGATAGCCATTGCCGAAGGGGGTCTGTATCGCGTCGGATCCGTAGAAGAAATACCGGTTCCCGGCCGAACGGGCGCGGCTGCGAGGTACAGCTCGTTCGTGTCGACACGGTCCGACCCACGAATGTGCATCAGCGCAGCTGAACCGGTTTCGTTCGGGAGTGCGGCGCAGCTCCGAGTACCCAGACCGTTAGCACCGCTCAAGATCTTCACCCAACCAGCCAGGACACCGAAAGGGTTGATCCTGCTACGCCAGCGCTCAGCTCATCGTCCCCGTCACCATCGAGATCGCCGACGAAGGTCACCGACGCGAGCAACCAGTCAGCAGCATGCTCACCGTCAATCGTAAACAGCACGGATCCGTCGACTCACGGAACATCGAGGGTCAAGCCCGCAACAACGAGGAAGCGGGGTCTTTCATCGGGCGTTTTTGGCGGCAGCCTATAGCTGGCGCCCTCGATCAATTCGACGCGCGCCTCTTCAGTCATGCACAGAATGAAGTGCAGGTAGGGACTGTCCCCGTCATTGCGTACCCAGAATCCACACACCACTGCGAGTTTGAAGATGCAGCCGTCTTCGCTCTGCACGGCGAACTCTCGTGGGACCTCATCCCAGAAAGCGCTCAAACTGGCTTTCTCCAGATCCAAACCCGTGGTCTCGGCCGACAAGCCCATGTGCAAACGATTCGTCTGCAGATCGATTAGACTCGCAGTCCAGCTCGCCGGGCGGTTGAGTGAACAGACCCAGAACGCATCCTTGAACCGTATGGACTCCAGCCGCGCATCTTCAGCGGTTTCAGGATTGTCGATCTTTGCATGAACGCCGAACTCGTCACTGAGTTCGATGGTCGCGTAGGGATTCGCGGTCCGGAAAATGTCGTCGAGCAGATTCAAGCTCTGAAGCTTGCCGGCCGTCCGCCGCATGCGCGCCTCGGACCAATCTCGGACAGACAAAATGTGTATCGTCAGGCCATACAGACCTCCGTCCAAGCTTGGCTGGCCGAGCCGCGTGTGGTTCAAACGCCGCCAGCAACCGCCGACAAAGGCTTCGTTGAAGGTGTGCGAAGCCCAGCTATCGATCAGGCAGCGTATTCCTTTGGGCGCTGTCTTGCGTACACGGTGATGCGTGATGCCCTCTTCGATCTTGCGTAGGTGATCCTCGTCGTTCGCGTCGACTAGGGAATCACCAACACGATCCGTGTCGGAATGCCGGCAGCCCTGAGCCCGCCACACGTATATATCGCGCTCGATGTGGACGAACCGTGCACCTTGTTCTCGAACATGTTCCTGACCAGTCCCTCGCGCTCCCAGACATTCTCGATGAGAACGTTATGCTGGCGCTCATAGTCGCGAACCTATTGCTTCAGTTGCTTCGGTACGACGGATTTCCCGAGTGATTAGTCTGCGACAAAAGACGTGAAGCCGTCCTCGAACTTCGAACGATTCATCAAGCGCCGTGACCTCGGCCAAGGTCCGATTTTCCGCGCTGTCCGGGTCGACGCCTTGCTCACGCAGATCGGCGTGCAACCCCTTGCGCATATTCCCATCCCAAGACGAAGTCGCCGTCGACTTGAGGTAGGGCGCCATCTTCTTCGTAGTCTTGCGCCAATCAGGATTGGCCACCACTGCCTCCCCTGCCATAGCGAGTGGATAGTGAATCACTTCCATCTCGATCCGATCATCCTGCTCGGCCCGCAAGCGTGCGTCTTGATATTCGTCGTTGGCGGAGGCGACATCCGCGGATCGCGGCGCACGCACGACGCTACGCACCGTATAGGCATACTGGCGCCGCTCGTCCCATTCGCCGTCTCCGATACCATCCTTATCCGAGTCGGCTTGCGTTCGATTGCTCAGGTACTTTTAGGTCTCTTGAAAGTCAGAGAGCCCGCCGCCGTCCATATCCACGTCCACTTGCTGCATTGCCCCCTTCGCCACCGATGGCAAAGCACAGGCGAGCGAGCAGCAAGAAAATGGTGCGATTGATTACATGCCTCATCGTGTTCTCCGCCGGAGGCTCCCCAATCAGTCGTGGGATGTAGATCTCAGTAAGGTCAATCCCGCGTATCAGCCGAGCACTGGGAAGCTTTCTCATGCTGTCATCGTTCCCGGGCACCTACGAGAGAGCCTCTTCAATCTTCCAAAGCGAGGGGGTCAATCCCGATTCGAAGCCCCGGATCAGCCTGCATGCGCCCGCAACGCCCCTGCTTCCTAAGTCGGGATTCAATTCACGACCAGCCCTCGACGGCTACGCCAGGGTAGAATTATGGCAACCGCCCCCCCCCGCACGGGGGCAAAACCACCGCTCCGCCAAGCCGCTCCTCCCCCCCCAGCGATCCTCGAGCTCAAGGATCTGTCCCTAGAGACCGGCGCGCGTCCCCAAGAAGCCCGATCATGCGAGTGATAGGTCTCGGCCCGCTCTTCCTCTCCGCTCCGATTTCAATCGCGATGGCGCTCCCTGCAACTCAGGGAGTCCAACTCTCCGCACCGCAAGATGTCGTTGCGGTGCGGGGTGGAATTGATGCATCGATCTACACCTGTCTCGGTCAAGGCGATGGCAGCTTTGCACCCCAGGTCCTTACGGCGGAATCGGCAGCGGCAGCGCAGCGCGTCTTGTCAGCCGACTTGACCGGTGATCTGCACGACGACCTGATCGTCACGCACGCCGATGGATTCTCGATTTTGGTTCGATCCGAGGACGGTAGCTTCGAGGCGACACACCATTACGCGAACGGACACGTTCCGCATGTGGTTGCGGACTTCAACAATGATGGCTTCCAAGATGTCGCGAGCAGCAACTCGACCGGCGTCTATGTCTACAACGGCACGAGTTCAGCTACCGGCCGACTGCTGACTCCACGCATGTTCGCCGCCGGCCCCAGCGTGCGAACGATGGTCGCTGGTGACTTCAATGCTGACGGCTTCGAAGACCTAGCGGTGATCAACTCGGATGAACAGTCCATCCACCGAGCCTCCATCCTGTTCAATACAGGGCTTTCGGATGCGTCCTTTGAGGCCCCGCTCACCTTCGGTATTCCGGAAGTTCCGATCACGCCGGCCGCCGGGAAATTCAATTCCGATGACTATGACGACTTCGCGCTCGTCGCAGGCCCCTTTGGTGACCGCGACCTTTGGTTATTCAGGAGCCAAGGCGATGGTAGCTTTGCGCAGAGCAAAGCTTTCGAGTCTGGATTCTTCGGTGCGGCAGATCTGGCCGCTGTCGACTTTCTGAATGACGACAGCGTGCTGGACATGGTGGTTGTCACGACGAATGGCTTCGGCAATCCCATTCGAACTGTCGTTCGAACGAACAACGGCAACGGTGTGTTTCAAACCAGCCAAGAGTGGGCCGACCAAGGCATCGTCCGCACGTGCGACCTGAACGAGGATGGCATTCGCGATTTGGTTCGCCCGAGTGATCTCGTGGGTCAGAGCCTAGCGACGCACATTGGCAATGGAGATGGAACCTTCCTTGCGCGCACCGAACACGCGCTGGGTCTCTTCGATGTCAGCGAACTTGTAGTCGCGACTCGGAGCCAACTCGATCGCGATGTCGCTTTGCTCGCGATCGTGGCACCGGAACCGGATGGCAGCATACTGCTCGAAGATGCCGATCTAATACCGCGCGTCTCAGTCTTGAATCGCGGCCTCCTGCAAGCAACCTTCGACGTTCAACTGAAAATCGGCTTTGACTACGACGAGAGCATCGAAGTAAACCTGACCTCTGGCCAGTCGCTCGATATTGACTTTCCGGCTTGGTCAGCCCAACAAATCGGTACGGTTCCGATGCAAGCTCGGACCTTGCTCGTGAGCGATCAGCTGGCTCTCAATGACCGGCAGCAGACGTTGTTCTCTGTCATTTCCAGCAAGACGGCTCCGGTCGTCGCGTCCGCATCACCGGAATCCGGCGGTAATCTTGGCATCGTGACATGCGTCGTGCGGGGCGCGAACTTCGACGAGGATGCCAAAGTGCGGCTGACGCGCAGCGGAGAAGATGACCGAATCGGTGACTCGACTCTTGTCGAATCAGGAGGCCTACTCAAGACCATCTTTGATCTGCGCGGAGCTGCGGCAGGCCCTTGGGAAGTCATGGTCGAGAACCCGGACTCAGAATTTGGAGCACGCCTCGACGGCTTCGAAGTCGAGAACGGCGGCGCGACAAGCGTCTGGGTCGATGTCATGGGCCGGAGCACGGTTCGTACCGGGCTCGAAGAGGTCTTTGACATTGTCTACGGCAACAGCGGTAACATCGACGCGCCAGGTGGCCTGTTGATCCTCAGCTTCCCGCCGAGCGCGACGATTGTGCCCGAACTAGAGCACTCGATGATTCCGTTGCCGGCTGGCGCCGATCCCGCAGAGGTTCCCGCGAGCGTGTTCGTCACCGACGACGCGAGCTATCTGCCGGTTCAGTTGCTCGGTCTCCCAGCGGGCAGCATGGCCAGCTTCAGTGTGCGCGTCACCGCAAACGCTGGCTCCGACTTCGACATCGAAGGTACGCTGCTACATCACGGTAGCGGGACCACGACGACTGCTGCGTCTTGGATGCAATCACCTGCTCGCGCTTGCTCGGCAGAGAGCGAGATCGACGAAGTGGACGAAGCTGGCCTCGAAGAGGCCGTGCAGATCGCGCGCAACGAGGCTTACCGAGTCGGGCTGGCGCAGTTTAACCCGTTCCAGGACGAAGATCGCGGTCTCTGTATCGGCTCAGCCTTCCGCTTGGGCACTCATCTGGTCAATGCCCCCTGCGAAGGCGACGGCGAACTCGAAGGCTGGCGTGTGCGCACTGTAACTGCCGGAACATGCCACACCGGCACGATCATCACATCGCCGAACACGGGCCGGCATTGGTACGTCGACAACTACCTGTTCTTCGGCGACTTATCACTGGACCTCGCAGGCGGAAGTTATCCGTTGGTTGAGATGTGCAACGCAGGCTCGCAGAGCAACCCGCGTTGGTCTCCCGTACTGGACCAAGCGTGGAAATTCTGGTTCATGACGCTCCTGTGCCATGAGTTTGCTTGGCCGTCAGATGTAGAGTTCTTGCCCTCGAGCATCAATCATCCGGACTGGAGCTATATCGACCGAGTCGTCACATGTGGCGAGGACCCCATCGAAGTCGAGCTTCCTGAAGCGGATGGCTTCGAGTGCGTGCAGGGGGATCTCGTTTGCGTCTTCCCCGTCGACACCCTTGGCTCCTTCGATCCGAATGAGAAGGTCGGCGTGGCCGGTGCCGAGCATGCGACGGAGGGCGGAGGCCCGGCCGAAGCCACTCGATTCGTTTTGCCTGGTGCGCCCCTCCCATACGCGATCTTCTTCGAGAACGATCCCGAGACAGCGACGACCGCAGCGCAGCACGTCCTCATCACCGATCAGCTCGATCTCACAAGTCTGGACTTGGCGACCTTCGAGTTGGGCAGCATCCGCTTCGGCGATCACGTCATCACCCCGCCGGCCGGGTTGCGAGAATTCACGAGTGATGTGGACCTTCGACCCGACATCGATCTCGTGCTTCGGGTGACGGCTTCCTTGGACATCATCACCGGCGAAGCGAGTTGGTACTTTCAATCCCTGGACCCAGTCACGCTCGAGATCACGACGAATCCAGTGATTGGATTCTTACCGCCCAACCTGTTCCCGCCGGAAGGCGAGGGGCGCATCGACTTCCGAGTCGAGATGCATGCAGGCTTCGAGACTGGACGAGAGATCCTCAACACTGCCGAGATCATCTTCGACGTGACTCCTGCGATAGTGACGCCCACTTGGCGCAACACAATCGATTCCGACTTTCCGACTAGCGAAGTCGAAAGCCTCGAGAGGGTCGGCTCGACTAGTGACATTCGAGTCAGGTGGTCGGGTGAAGACAATGGAGCCGGTATCGCCGACTACTCGCTATTCGTATCGATCGACGGCGGCGAATTCGAGCCTTGGATAACATGGACCCAAGATTCCAGCGCTGTCTACAAGGGTGGCGCGGGCAAGACCTACTCCTTCCAAAGCGTCGCCCGCGACCGCGTAGGTCATGCCGAAGAACTTCTGTCTACAACCTCGACGCCGAGCATTTCCATTCCTACAGACGAAGCCGATGGCGGCCCTGGAGGTGGGGGCGGCAGTAGCACATGCTTCATCGCCACCGCAGCTTATGGAGGTGGTTACACGCATGAAGTTGCAAGCTTCCGCGCGTTCCGTGACAGCTGGCTGCTGACGAACGCGCCCGGACGCTTCGCTGTGCGTGCGTACGAACGCCTCTCCCCTCCGCTCGCGAACTACATCCGGGATCGGGCTTGGGCACGAAGCTTGACACGCTGCCTTCTGTTCCCGTTCTTGCTCGGGGTCTGTAATCCAGTCTTGCTGACGCTTGTGCTGACCCTTGCTCTGTATGGACTCTGGCGCAAGCGCACGCGTCGCATTGCAACCGACGGCCTCGCTCTTACCTGAGCGCAGGCTACACAGCGCCGGGACACAACCACCTTCTGGCCAACACGCAACGAAGCGAGACTCATGGCAGCTTCCGAATTCGAAGCCTATATGGAGCGCTTGATCGAAGCGCTGCGAGCTCCCGTGTCCGATGAGGGCCTGAGGCTAGCGCTGGACAAAGCGTACGGCAGTCCGATCTTCAAAGCGCCGGCATTCGACGACTTACGGGATGTCAATCGCGCCATGCGTGCGGCTGCTTGCGCTTTGAACGAATTTCAGGATCCATTCAATGCGAGCCGCCTAGCCTACGTAATTGGCGTCTTCATCGAGCAAGGTGCCGATGCTGATCATGTCTCTCGCGAGCTAACCACTTGTCTAGCCAGCGCGCTGCAACACCTGCGCGAGTTGCAAGAGGCCGTAGGTGGCACCGTCGACGAACCACTCGCGCACCTTCAAGAGCACGCGGACGGAGTGAGAGCGCTGCTAGGTCTGAAGGACTTGAGCTTGGCCGTGATGACAGTCCTTTGCCGTGCAAAGAAGTCTCGCATCGAGGTGCGAACTTGGAGCAACTTCCGGCGCGACCTTGAGGAACTCTCCTTTCCGAATGCAGGCTATTTGCGAGGTCTGCTTGGATGTGTCGATGACCTCGAGTTGACCGTCATCCACGTGCATCAGATGCGCGGCTACCGCGTCACTGCGCAAGCGGTCCGCAACAACTTCCACCTGTTCTCTCTGCTGCAGGCGGAGCTGATTGGTAACCCGCTCGATGGCCGACTCGAGGGACCGACATTGGACCCAGCCATGATCGCGTACATGCGCGGCGAAACGCATCAGCGGCCTTCTGATTCCGATTGGGCCGTGTGGCACTTCGGAACCTATCGTTCGTGGACGAAGGGTGGCTTCCTGGCCGACATCCAGCTGACAAATATCTGGGGCGAAATGTCGCCAGCTGATATTCCGATGCTCGACGGACAACGCTTCGTACTGCTCGGGCCGAGCCCTCTTCGCTCGAAGTCGTGGGACGCGAACTTCATAGCATCCCTGCACGACGCGCACGAACCGCGTTTGTCGTCCCACCAGCTAACGAAGCGGGAAGTGCAAGAGTGCCTCGATCGCATCGTTGCTGCCCAGTGAGGTGCCGTGATGCGAGACCAGTACAACGAAGGCAACCATGGCCAAGCAGCAGCCGATCATGGAGGCCCGGCGCAGCGTACTTCATTTCACTCAGACAGTTCGCCAGCTTAGAGAATCTCACTCAGCTCTTTTCGAGCGAGCACCAGGTCAGGGTCATCAGCGGCGCGGGCATCCTCCAAGACGCGGATCGCCTCTCGAAAACTCTCCTTGGCCGCTTCTGAATTACCCGTGTCACGCAGTACACGCGCCAATCCCATGCGGCACTTCGCAGTACGCGCTGAATCGTCACCGTTCTTCTCGACGCTGACCTCGATCGAGCGCCTGTGGGCAGCCTCCGCATCGTCGAACTGCTCGAGGGCCAGCAAGGTTGCGCCCAGCTCAGCAAGGTGCAGCCAGAGTTCTGCCTTGTGGTCAGATTCCTCTGCGCGCTTGACCAGCGGTTCCATCAGCTCCAACGCATCTTCATGCCGACCGGCTGCATTCAATGCGGCGACCTGAGCTCGTTCCATCCACATCACGTCAGCGTGGCCCGATCCCAGCTGCACCCTTCCGATTTGGACTGCGCGTGCGGCGAAGGGAATGGCGCCATCAGCTTCTTCGACAGCAACGAGAATACGCGCAAGGGTGGTCAATGAGAGAGCGACGTGCCAGTGATCCGGGCCCAAGACACGCTCGCGAATCTCCAACGACTTCTCCTCCAAGGGCCGCGCTTCAGAGAAGCGTCCCAGCTCGAGATACACCATCGCCAAGGTGTGCATCGAAGTCGCGACACCAGAGCCGGGTACGGGGTCACTCTTAATCTTGATCTCGATCGAGCGCTCGTAGTGCTCGACGGCCTTGTCGAGCTCGTCAGTCATGAAGTACAAGCTACCGATGTTGTGGAGCGTCGTTGCTATTCTTGAATCATCCGGACCGTAGAGGTCCTCCTGAATTGCAAGCGCGCCCCGATGAGCTTCGAACGCTCCCTCAGTGTCTCCGCTCATGTTCAAGCCGTTCCCCAGAGCGATCAGGCAAGCAGCCACGTCGCTGTGGTCTCCCAGCAGGCGCTTGCGGGTTGCGAGCGAGCTTCGCACCATCTCCAAGCTCTCTTCGCGCATGCCCAAGCGCAGGTAGATCGTGCCCAGTTCATAGTGAACGCTCGCAAGTGCAAGTTGGCTTCTCTCCTCGCCGTCGTCAGCTTCCAGGCGAATCTCCAGAGCTTGCTCGAGCAGCTCGCGGCCCTCTTTGAGAAGGCCCATGACCGTGTACACATGTCCGATGGCCTCCATGAAAGAGGCCTGAGCCCTAGGCTCGTCGTTGAAGGCGGCAATCTCACGCGCACCGGCGTCAAGGATGTCTTTAGCTGTGACCTCGGCTCCCTTGCTGCGTTCAGGGTCGGCCTTCTTGAAGAGTCCAATCAGGAAGTCCGTGATGCGTCTCGCGCTCGTGGCTTCCTCATTAGCCCTATCTCGCTCGACGGCGATCTGCTTCGCCTGGACCGTCGTCGTCACGGCAAAAGCCACTAACATCACGCAGGCTGCGCTCCAGAAGGCAACACCAATTCGATGCCTGCGCACGAACTTCGAGACGACATAGGCCGCGCCTGGCGGGCCAGCGCTGACCGTTTCATGGCGCAGGAAACGCCTGATGTCGTCAGCTAGCTCTGTGGCGGAGCGATAGCGACGCGTGCGATCCTTCTCCAGAGCCTTCATCGTGATCCAGTCGAGATCGCCCTTCAACAGACTGACCAGTCGGTGAGAGGTTGTGCGCCGGCGCGCGAGGGTCTCGGTCGAAGTATCCCCCATCGCAATCAAACGCGTGCTCGGGCGCTGTGGATCCACTTCGCGGATTCGACGCAGGATCTCGTCGAACCCAGCTTTCCTGAGCTCGCTCGGATCAAAGGGCAGTACGCCGAGCAGCACCTCGTACATCAGCACGCCAATCGAATAGATGTCGGTGCGCGTGTCGACATTGTTGCCATTCAGTTCGGCCTGCTCTGGGCTCATGTATTCGGGCGTGCCAATGACTTGCCCCAGCTCGGTGAACAAGGTGCGTTCGGTCAGCGCCTTTCCGGCGGCCTTTGCGATGCCGAAATCGATGATCTTCGGGACGGGGACACCATCCTGGACCGTGACCAGCACATTGCTGGGCTTGATATCGCGGTGGATGATCGCCTTCTGATGCGCGTGATGGATTCCGTCACATACCTGCGCCAGCAATTCCAAGCGTTCCGCCGTCGTCAAGCGGTTGTTGTCGCAATACTCCGTGATTGGAACGCCGCGCACGTATTCCATCACGAAGTACGGCCGACCATCATCCATCGTGCCTGCGTCAAACGCACGTGCGATGTTCTGATGCTCCATCATCGCCAGCGCCTGTCGCTCCGACTCAAAGCGAGCAAGAACGGACTTATTCTCGAGTCCCTGGCGGATGATCTTGATCGCCACCGTGCGTCGCATCGGCTCGATTTGCTCCGCGACGAAGACCTCCCCCATGCCTCCTTCGCCGATCTGTCGCTGCAGCTCGTAATTGCCTATCCGAGTCGGAGCCATCGTCTCGGCCCGATCCGACGATAGCGCGCGGTCGAGTGCACCACCCTTGGCATCCTCGTCACTCGCGATCAGCTGTTCGACCTCGTTACGTAGGTCCTGATCGGCGCCACACCGTTCGTTGAGGAACTGCTCACGCTCATCCCCCTCCAGCTGGCGAGTTTGGGCGAACACATCCTTGATCAAGCGATATCGGGTCGGATCCATGGGGATAGCCTAGTTGGACACACGAGTGTTGCTCAATCCTCTGCTTCCTTCCATGTGCGCAATCAGTACAGAATGGTATTTTGGAGGGCCATGACCGAGGACGAACAGGCAAGTACACCCCCTAAGCAGGGCGAGACAGACGAGATGATCCTGAACCGCTTGGATGCGGACAAGATCGGAACGGATGAGCTAATGAAGCGCGTGTACAGCGAGCTCCGGAGCATCGCCGACCGGATGATGAGCCGTGAGAGGGCTCATCACACGCTGCAACCGACCGCACTGGTGCACGAAGCCTTCCTGCGTTTGGTCGATAGCACGAACTTGCAAGAGATGGATCGCTTGCAGTACTTCGCCGCCGCCGCGAAGGCCATGCGTCGTGTCTTGGTCGATCACGCCCGTGGGCGAGACGCGCAGAAGAGGGGCGGAGCGTGGAATCGGATCACCCTGCAAGGCTTGACTGGGGACGACGTGCTCGAGGGAGAGATCGACTTGCTCCAGCTCAACAATGCGATCGAGAGTTTGACCAAACTTGACCCGCGTCAGGCCGAGATTGTCGAGCTGCGCTTCTTCAGTGGTATGACGGGTAAAGAAATTTCCGAGCACATGGGGATCTCGCGCAACACGGTCGTGCGCGAGCTGACTCATTCGCGCGCCTGGTTGCAGCGTGCTTTGTCGAACGACGCCTGAAGTGTCGGGTCGGGTCTGCACAGCTCTACGCCCAGCGCGTGCCTGAGGCGCTGCGCGGAGAGCCATGATCTCTTGGCGGCTTACTATGGCAGCGCGGCGCGGGCCGCGAATCACCCTCCGGTCTGGAACGAGAGTCGCAATCACCAACTCTAGCAACCGTGGGTCGTGGATTGCGGACCCACCCCGCTCGAGTGCTTCGACGGACTCGCGAACTTGCGAGCCTTTGAGGGCACGACTCCTGAATCCTGCGAGCTAGGATCGTGCGCATGCGTATTCGACGAATCGGCTTATTCTCGGCCGGCAAGATGTTGGGCGCCGTCAGCGCTCTAGTCGCACTGCTCACAAGTGCCATTTGGGCGCTGTTCGCAGTCGCCCTCATGGGAGTCAGCGCCTCGCAAGCTATGCAGGACATCTCCTCTACCCTGCCGCCCGCATTACCGATGGCCGCGGGTGCAGTGGGCGTATTCGTCATCATCCCTATTGGGGCGGCCATCCTAGGCTTCCTCGAGGGGGCCTTGATCGCACTTTGCTACAACGTGATCGCAAGCTTCGTCGGTGGCATCGTGATCGACATCGACGACTGAACTCTGGCGCCAACTACATCTGGATCCGGCTCGAACTAGATACGCCTGCTTCTTCCCACTGAAAATCTCAGGTCTAGCAGCTCGTTGTCCACCCGCTAGCGATCGCGACCAACACCAGTGATCACGGTTCCCCATGGGGCAACGGAATCGATTGGAAACTGCGAGAGACGGCCCCAAAGGCATGACCCTGTGAATGCGCTACGCAAGTTGACTCACTTCCTTGGAATCGCGGTGATTGGATACATCGGCCTCTGTGCACTCGTGTACTTCGGTCAGGCCAAGCTCGTCTATCACCCTGGGCCCGCGCCCGATCGGACGCCTGCTGACGAGGGCATCCCGTACGAAGATATCGGACTGACGACCACTGACGGTGTACGCCTGCATGCATGGTTGTTGACGCGAGAAGAACCGATAGGGACGTTGATCTTCTGTCACGGCAACGCCGGAAACATCGAAAGCAGGCTGCACGCTGCGGCGAGATTTGCAGCCATGGGCTTCGAGGTCTTGATCTTCGACTACCGTGGTTATGGCCTCAGTCAGGGCGAGCCGAGCGAAACTGGAACCTATCTGGATGGTCACGCTGCCTACGATTTTGTTCTCGGCCGTGGAACGGAGCCAGATAGAATCGCTGTGTATGGAGAGTCGCTCGGTTGCGCCATAGCCATCGAGCTATGCCGAACACGCGAGGTCGCCCGGGTGGTGCTGGAGAGCGGCTTCACATCGATCAACGATGTTGGCGCACAGCTGTATCGCTTTCTTCCGATCCGCTTGCTGTCGCGCTTCGGGTACGACAACGAAGCTAAGATCGCAGCACTCGAAATCCCAAAGCTGATCGCTCATAGCCCTGGCGATGAAGTCATCCCCTTCGCGCATGGACGGCGCTTGTTCGAAGTAGCGCCTGAGCCCAAGTCATTCTTAGAGACGGTGGGAGGTCACAACGACGGTGGACTATGGCTTCGCCCTGATTGGACCGAGAGCCTGCGTGCCTTCCTGGTCGCGATCCAAGACTCATGAGGCGCGGGAAGCACGCGCAGCGTTGTGCCCCGCTGCGGTCAATGCTCTTCTGCCGCTACTAGTCGCTGATCAGCGCTTCACTTCCAGCCAGCGCTCGATTGCCAGTTGGCTGTCAGCGCGCCACACATTGTCGCGCACGACCTGAAGCTGTTCAGGGCCACCGTGTCTAGCTAGCGTCTCTAGTGCGATTTGCAACGGAAGCCCGTTGTCGAGCAAATGCGGTAGCGAGCCTTCCAAGCTGGCGAGCAGCGTGCTGCGTTCTCGGAACGGCATCACTTCTCGATCCATGCGATCGACGACGGACCAGCTCGCCTCGAGCACAGCCTTGGTCGAGTCGTGTCTGCCATTGCGCTCGAGCGCACGGTGCGACTCCAAGAGCTTGCCAACCTTGGTGCAACGCTCCAGCGATGCCAAGGCTTCGTGAGCGTTCGTACGCTCCCATTCGTCCCTGGACGCGAGCAGTGACTCCAGCGCGTTGATCGATGAGCTGTCCGCGGAAGCGATCAGTGCTCTCCAAGCCGCCGCTGAGAGTTCAATGTCCGCATCCCCGCGTGACATGCCGCCCGCAAACATCGCCAGTGTCGCGGTCGCCGCCGAGTTCGGCTCGACTTGCATTGAAGCCAGAGCGGCGCGTGAAGCAGCGATGCCACCACGCGCCTCGTTCAACAGGGCCTGCAAATAGCCAACATCTCCCGATCGCGCCATCAGTCGCTTGACCCCAAACTCGATCGCGCTTCCTTGCAGACGGCTCGCGTGTTGCTGCAACAGCATGATGATGTCGTCCGACGGCGATTCGATCCCAGCCAGGATCTGCTCGAGACGATGCACTTCCCAGCCAGGGTCGATGTGCGCGGGCAAGTGGCTGAATTGCTCGTTGAACATCTGCTCGAGCGCTGCGTCTTCCGAACGCAAACTCAGGCCAATGACACAAGCCGATGCCAGGCGATACTCCGAGGAATCACTGCCTCCCTCGCCACCTGCCGAAGAGCTAGATTTGTGCAAGGATGCGAGCCATGCGGTCCCATCATCGTTCCAGCCTTCAGAGAAGGCGGAGCCGACCACCAAGGCTGCACAAACGATATCTGCAGGATCGACAAGGGTCAAAGCGGCACGGCACTCAGCCAGTGTGTAATCCCCGGATCGAATCAGATAGGCCACCGAGACAAGGTCCGTTTGCGATGCCCTAATTCCATCTGAGCTTCCGAGCTGTAGCCATCTTGAGCGATCGCGCATCTCGGCAATCAATGTCGCCAAGCGCACTGGATCGATGCGCGTCTCGACCACGCTGTCTGCAGCAACTCGTTGCGCCTGCTGTGCAACTCCATCGAGAGAGTCCGAAGCTGATGAAGTATTGTCGCCGAGCAAGGTCGCCGTGCTTCTATCGCTCAGCTCAAGCGCACCTACGCCTCCCACTGACAACTCATCGCTCGACTGATCGATCCAAAGCAACAAGCCAAGAGTGGCTGCCCCAAGGACGACTGTGATCCAGATCAGCGGAATACGCATGAGCTCCATTTCCTGAGATCGCTGCAAGCGTAGAGCTATCCAACCCAAACATGGGTGCGGCGAGCTTGGCTTGCAGGACTGCGAGAGTATGCACCCCGACAGCCGTTTGACGGCCTAGGTCGGGGATCGTCATTCGAGTTGGCCTGTTGTAACTCGACAGAGTCACAGGCTGCACCCAGGGCTCTACGCGAAGCAGCGCTGCAACTTGGCGAAAGTCGGGAAGAATTGATAAGAATTTAGGAAAGCCCCAGCCATGGTCACGGGAAGCCTGTTTTTTTTTTGCGCACTCGAGCGCGCAAGACTGCGCAATCTAAAGTCCACTGACATACTGCGCTGCTAAGCAGACCGCGACCATCGAGGGTGCGCTAGGACGGAACGTCTAGCGAAGCGAACCAGTCGCGCGTCTCGGCAGCGACCCAGCCCGGATCGTCCATCGGAATCTCGTGCCCTGCCCAATCGTTCATACGAACAGGTGCGCCGAAGCGTGCGGCGAGCCGACGTGTGCAAGAGGGATGAACCATCCGATCGCCCTCGCTGCCAAGAAACAACAGCGGCGCCTGAAGCTCCTTCGGCGCGCTCCATAGACTGGCGGCCAACAACTGGCGCAGGGTTGCCGATGTCGGAAGCGGACACTGATGAGCCGTGGCTACATTCTCTTTGACTAGCGCTTGCCGCCGCTCGATATCATTGACGATCGTAGTCAGTATCAACTGCTCCCTTACTTCGACATCTCGCGCCGCAAGCGACTTGATGTATCCGGGTAGTGCGCTCGGTACCAAGCGTCGCCACGGCGGGGAAACATTGCCAGCACTGGGTACGATTGCGACTCCTGCTTGGAAGTCGCCGGGGTGCCTGTGCAACCACTCGATCGTAATCATGCCGCCCAAGCTGATACCCATCACACACCACTCGCCCGCTGACTCTTCCCTCATCTTCACCCAACGAGATCGAAGGTCTTCGACCGTGCGCGAGACGCTGATCGGTGTCCGCCTCGTTGCGGCCTGCCCCACTCCGGGCAGGTCCAAACAATGAATGCGTGCGGCAGGGAGTTGCTCACGAAAGGCATCTAGCTGGGAATGCCAATGGATCTGTCCGCGGGCGACACCTTTGAGGAACAACCAATTCATGAGGAATGGACGAGCAGAAGACGATCACAAGATGACAGGCACGGCTTTGACTCAGCTGTCGAATAGTGCAAAAGCATCTAGCGGAGGACGCCCCACAATCGCATGCGACCCGCGCACCAAGATCGGGCGTTCCAAGAGAATCGGGTGCTTGGCAATCGCATCGAGCAGAGCGTCTTCGTCGGACGCATCCGATAGCCCCGATTCCTCATACGCACTCTCTCGGCTGCGAGTCCATTCCTTAGCCGGTCGGTTCAGTCGCAAACGCAAGTCATTCAATTCTTCGCGCGAGAGAGGCTGCTCCAAGTAGTTTCGCTCTTCAAATCCGATCCCGCGCTCCTCCAGCATGGCCTGTGTCGTCCGACACTTGGAGCAACGCGGATTGTGGAGCAGCAAGACATCCTCGTCCTTACTAGGCAGCGGAGTGGGCATGATCGATGACTCAGGGAATGGGTGAAGGGCGCTTCAATTCTAATGAACTGAAACGCGTAGCATGATGTTCGAGTCGCACGAACTGCGTATCGAGCTCGTCGCAGCCTTCCTTAGCCCGCGAACGGCCCCGCTCTTGACATGGTCAGGTGGTACGGATCGTCTTTCGGTGTCGCGCAACCCTTGAGAAGACGTACTATCGACAGTTGACTATCCATGTTGGCCCTCTGCTCGATTGCTCTGGCTCTGCCGCACTTCGCGCTCACTCGTACCCCGCAAGTCGAGGATCCGCGTTTTAGACAACTCGTTACGCTGGATGGCGAGCATCCCATGCCTGCGCTGAGCGACGGTGCCTCCTACCTGCGCCGGCGATATCAACTTCAACTGCGCGTGCTAGTAGCGGCTGGGCTCTGGCCTCTTCCAAAGAAGCGTGACGTGGTCGATGCTCACGTCACATCTGAAGTCACGCGCCCAGGCTATACCGTTCGCGCGGTGATGTTCGAAACCTGGCCCGGCTTCTGGCTGACCGGAAGTCTGTATGTGCCCGACGCAATCAATGGCAAGTCCCCAGCCATATTGAGTCCCCATGGTCATTGGTCCGGGGGACGCTTGTGTGAGCGAAGCGATGAGGAGGTCCGAAGCGAAATAGCATCGGGTGGCGAAGAGGATCCTGCCGCAGCGCGTTTTCATATCCAAGCGCGTTGTGCGCAGCTTGCGCGAGGAGGCTTCATCGTCTTTCACTACGACATGATCGGCTATGGCGACTCGCATCAGCTGAATCACAGGGAGAGTTTCAAGGATGTGAGTTCTCTCCAATTTGGGGTCAGTGCATTCGGCTTTCAAACATGGAACTCGATCCGGGCGCTTGACTATCTGTGTGGATTGCCCGAAGTCGATGCCGATCGCATTGGAGTCACAGGGGCCAGTGGCGGCGGCACGCAGACCTTCATCTTGTGCGCGATAGATGACCGCCCGGCTGCTGCCTTTCCCGCCGTCATGGTCTCGACAGAAATGCAAGGCGGTTGCGAGTGCGAGAACGCGCCCTACCTGCGTATTGGTACGAACAACGTCGAGCTAGCGGCAGTGTTCGCCCCGCGCCCGCTTGCGATGTCAGCAGCCAACGACTGGACAATCGCGTTGGAAGAACGCGGCATGCCGTGGATGCGCAGGGTCTGGGATCAGTGGAATTCCACGGACAAACTGCAGCTCCGCACCTGGCCCGAGTACGGACACAACTTCAATCAGCACGCGCGCGACAGCATGCTGGGCTGGTTCGACAAGCACCTCATAGGCGCCTCGGCGCCAAACGCTGACGAATGGCAATTCGATCCGATTCCAACCGCTGAGTTGAGTGTTTTCGCATCCGGTGCAACGCTGCCCAAAAAGGCACGAGACCTCAGCGGCATTCGCGCAGGCGCACGGCAGTTCATTCAGCAACGCCTCGGCAATTCTGTTCCGACGGACCCCATATCCCTGCGATCATTTCAGTCGGACACTCGGCTTGCGCTGCAGACAATGATGCAACCGCGGCAAAACTCGCTCGAAGAATCCCTGCCTAAGGATTGGCTCGACTGGGCTCGTAGCACTTCGGTGACGAGACAGTCTCGTGCCCTGAGCATCGGCAGCAACGACGCGCCGGTCTCTGTCTGGATCCTTCGCCCGCCCGGCCCGATTCGAGACATCTGCGTGATCGTTTCTGATTCCGGCGCAGGGCCTTATCTGACTCCGTCCACGGCCGAGCACCTCGCACTCTCATCCCTGCTCGAGCAGGGGATCACTTGTGTCCTGACTCAGGTGCTCGCGACAGGCACCGTGTCTGGTGAAGAACCAAAGCTGCCCGTCGACACGCGTCGCCACGCAGACTACGTCGGCTACACATGGGGCTATAATCGAACCTTGTTGGCTGAACGAGTGGGCGACATTTCGATCGCACTCACGCTCGCAATGCGTCTGCGTCAGGACAGTTCACAACTCAGGCATGACGAAACTTCCTCAACGCCGGCTGCTGAAATCGAGAGGAATGGGAAGCTGCTGCTCTGGGGCGAGGGCGAAGCAGGTCCTTGGGCGTTGATGGCGGCGGCCTTGCACGATGACAACTTCTACACAGTCGACGCCAATCATGACCTTCATCGAAGCGTGAGGCTGGATCGCATTCTGGTCGATTGGCACTGGGACTTCCGTTCGATCGATGACACTAGTGATCCGAACTTCCTTCCCGGTGCGCTCGGCTATGGTGGTCTACCAGCCTTCGCCGGCACTCTCGCGCCCCGATCCCTGACGCTCTGTCGCCGCCGTAGCCTGCCTGCGATCACGAACAGCTGCTATCGAGCCGGAGGGGCCCAGGATTCGGTACGCACACGACCGATGCACAGCATGGCCGTCCTTGCAGATTGGGCTCAAGGCAACTGAGCCTGCGGCCGCTCGACGGGCCGAATGCGGCTCGCCTGCCGACCGCGCGGACCAGAGTTCTCCCCCCACTCACATCCATCGCTTCGAAGCTCAAATGTCTCCGAGCGACAGCTCCGCCGCTCTACGCTCTGATTGGTACGGAGTTCGCGGCCACTGTGACATCGTTCGTAGTAACGCTCAGCGAACCTGAGACGCTGATCAGCACAGGTGCACCGGTCGAATTCACATGACGGGTGCAGTAGTTTTTAGAACTGCCACCACACTCGTCAGGAAGCTCGTCCATATTCGCATCAACACTCACGCCCGAGTAGGCATCGAAGGTGCCGTCGGTGTTGCGGACTTCTCCAAAGAGCGGATAGACGCAGACCTTGCCGGCCGTGAATCCGGTTGTGGCTGTGTTAGCCGAATCTGTGCTGAGGACAAGGTTGTTGCCATCAATCAGCGACCGGCGGCCGTATTAATCGCCGGCTGAAAATTGTCCGGTCTGCCTGATATCGACCCAACTGCCGCCAACTCTCCATCCTCAAAAGTCCTCACGCACTCCCGGCCTATGACTGCACCCGCTCTCCCATACATGGAAAAGCGGGTGCAGCTGTGACTCGCGCTCGGTCGGGCCTGGTCCGCGCTACTCCAGAGGAGTCAGCAACACCCGCCGGAATTCACAGGCAGCGCCTTCAGCCTGGATGGCAATCTGACCGCGATCCGCAGTGCAGTCGTAGCCCTGATTCACGAGGTCGCCGTTCACCCAAACATCGACACGCCGCTCACTACACTCGATAACCATCGAGTTCCATTCGCCCGCCGCCAGTTCCGAGTCGTCAGTCGTGTTCTTGATACGGCGTCGATCACCTTCATCGACTCCCCAACCCTCTTCCTCGCCACGCCGTTCGATCATATTGTCGACGCTGATATCCTCGCCAATGCACCAGAAGTCACCGGCATTACCGACGTGCAGTTGGCATTCGACGGACTGCGGAAACATGCCGTACAAACGGCGAGGTACCGACGCATGAACCAACACACCACAGTTCCCCGGTTCGCCCGACCAACGATACTCCAGCTCGAGCCGGTAGTTGGCGAATGCTTCATTCGTAATCAGATGCCCCTGTGGACTTCCGTTACTAACGAGCATGCCGTCGCGCGCCACGAATGAATCCGGCAGCTCGCTCCCATCATCGGCATCAGGGATGTCCGTGTACCACCCGTCCAGGTCATTGCCATTGAACAACTCGAGGGTGCGCGAGCCGGTCGAACGGCAAGACACGAGACAGAGGAGAGCGATCAAGAACGAGGGCAGGCCAAACTTCATAGGTAGGAGCTTCGTGTGAATTGCTGACTTGCGAAGGGAGAACACTTTGAGCAGGAACTACAGGTAGCTGGCTCGTCGGTTCGGGATTCGGTCCGAGGCACGATGACGTGTTCGGTGCCGTTCGACAAGGGATGGCTGTCATTCGGACTCTCGATAGCATGCGTCGAGCGCAAGAGAGCGGTTGAGCCAAGTACACGAACTGGCAGGGCCCACCTGTACGTGAAGAGCGAGGCCCTGTGCGCGTCACCGGCTGCCGGGTGGTAGACACCGCACTGCCCGCCGATCTCAAGCCCCGTCGTTGGGCGCCTCGTACACCCCTTCGAGCCGGCAGCGTTCAAAAACCCTGTGGCGCTGATTAGTTCGCGTAGACGTTCGTGTCCGCCATCAAAGCCGGTAGTGAACCCATCGAGGTCGAGAACTGAGCCCGCATCTCGTTCCTAAAAATACAACTCGACGACCCCGAGCAGAGGATCGGCGATCGATTCGTGAGGCATCGACTTCATGCGAGCATGTGGCAGAGACTGCGTGCCTGATGCCCGACTCTACTCTGCCCCCGAGATCCCCGCGAGCGATGCGGCTGCTCGAGATCAGGTACAGCAACACGGCGAACACTTTGTTGAGGCTGCGCCCTTGTGGCCATCTTTTTGATAGCCGGGCGAATCTCCGATTAGTTGACGCGTCGACGACGATTACGCAGGAAGTCGACTAACAAGAAGGACCCGAGATTGGTCGGGCTCGTGTAGTAGGCACGCCCCTTATTCGCTTTCGTGAATTCGTCGACGAAGTCCACCAAGACGGGATCCTCGGTCAACATGAAGGTCGTGACCGGAATCCCATAACGGCGACAGGCCGAAGCCTCTTCTAGCGTCTTGCTGACGACGCGCCGATCTAGGCCGACCGAGTTCTTGTAGACCTGACCGTTGCGCTCGGTCAGCGCCGACGGCTTCCCGTCGGTGATCATGATGATCTGGCGATTCGAACGCTTGCTCTTGCGCAGTAACTCGCGTGCCATCTGAAGTGCGGCACGTGTGTTCGTATGGAAGGGCCCGACCGAGATGAACGGCAAGGACTCGAGTGGAACTTGATTGGCTTCATCACCAAAGGTCACAACAAAGAGCGCATCTTTGGGGTACTGCGTCTTGATCAACTCGCACAGCGCCATCGCCACCTTCTTGGCGGGAGTGATGCGGTCTTCGCCATAGAGAATCATGCTGTGGCTGATGTCTACCAGCAACACGGTCGCACACGAAGACAGGTGTTCGGTCTCATGGACTTCCAGGTCCTCCTCCCCCATCTGCAGATCGTCAATACCACCTCGCCGCATCGCGTTGCGCAGACTGGCACCTACATCGATCGAAGAGATCGGATCGCCAAACTGATAGGCGCGCGTCTCCGGCAAGCGCTCGGTACCCGCTCCGCTGTGTACGACGCGATGATCACCAGCGCCATCTTTGCCCAGGCCGGCGAAAATTTCGCGTAATGCATCCTTGCGGATCATCCCGGCGCCCTTGGTGGTGACTTCGAATCCGTTCGCAACGCGCCGAATCGTCTCCTCGCGCTGCATCGCGCGAACGAAGTCTCCAAAGCTCAACTCATCGTCGAAGAGGGAGTAGCGTGTAGCGACCTGTTGTAGCCACTTCAGCGCATCCTCTACCTCCCCGCCTGTACGCAGCAATAGCTCCTGGAACAACTTGCGCAGTTCTTCCATGCGCCGGTCGACGGCTGCCTGCTTCGGGTCGAATGCAATATAGCGGTAATCCACGGTAGGTCGAATCAGTCGCTTTGCTGTTCAAGGGTCTGGGCCATTTCGGCCAGCATGTCACCGTAAACCCGACCGCCAACGACTTGCCTGCGAGACAAGAGTGAACTCTGGTGCAAACCCTCCAAAGCTAGCTCCATGTTGGCGACGCGTTCCTCATCACTCTCAGCGGGCATGTGCGCCTGCACGAGATCGGCCAAGCCGGAAACAGCTTCAAGCTGAGACAACAAGTCGCTGGTGCTGGTGTCAGCCGAAATATCGACCGAGTTACTCGCCCGGAACCAGTCGAGCAAAGGTGAGTAGATCGAGGCCTCAGAACCGGCTTGGTCCTGATAGACATCGGGGAAGTGCCGATCGAACTCGGCCTTGACCGCACGCCCGAGCAACATCATCGAAACGGCTTCGACGCCTTCACGTTCGCCGTCATAGACGAGTTCGATCTTGCCGCTGATCGCTGCCGTCGAAGCCAATAGGTCCGAGATTCGTGCGACGCTATTCGATTCGCCGTACTGAACTGCGCGTCGCTCCGCGCTCGAGATCACGTTCTCGCGCAGCGCGATCGTCATGCGCATGCTGACACCCGAAGCTTGGTCGACAAGATCGCTGGTGCGCGCTTGAAAGGCCACGTCCTCGATAATCGTGCGCAATGCATCCGGCACAAGTACGCTCGGACCATCGCGATCCGTCCACGCCTCTTGCTCGGTGATGGCCAAGGCTTGCTCGAGGCTCTGCGGATAGTGCGTCAGGATCTGCGACTCGATCCGGTCACGCAGCGGCGTGATGATGCTGCCGCGATTCGTGTAGTCCTCAGGATTGGCCGTGAAGACCATGCACACATCGAGCGACAAGCGCATCGGGAAGCCGCGAATTTGGATATCGCCCTCTTCCAAGATGTTCAGCAAGCCGACTTGGATACGCGCCTGCAGGTCCGGCAGCTCATTGATCGCCAAGATCCCGCGATTCGAACGTGGCAACAAACCGTAGTGGATCACTTCGGGATCCGAGAGGTCGCGCTTCAAGGTCGCGGCCTTGATAGGGTCAACATCACCTATCAGGTCCGCGATCGTTACATCCGGTGTCGCGAGCTTCTCACGATAGCGCTCCTCGCGCGGAATCCAGCGGATCGGCAAGGCTCCGCCTTCTTCGGCCAAGCGCCTTTTCGTTCCAGCAGCGACCGGGTTGAGCGGGTCGTCATTGAGCTCGCAGCCATCGACAGCCGGGATGAATTCGTCGAGCAGCTGATTCAATGAGCGCAATAGGCGCGTCTTCGCCTGACCCCGCAGACCCAACAAGATGAAGTCGTGGCGAGACAGGACCGCACTCTGAATCTGTGGAATGACGGTCTTCTCGTAGCCGATGATGCCTTCGAACATCGGCTCGCCGTCGCGCAGCTTGCGCATTAGGTTCTCGCGCATCTCTTGTTTGACGCTGCGCGATCGGTATCCCGTGGCTTCGAGTTCGGCCAGGGTCTTGGGGCGGTTCATATTGGTGCTACGGCTACGCGAGTCGATGGTGACGGGCCGCTCGACAATTCGGTTCGAAGTCGGCGGCGCGAAGCCTCGCAGTATAGGCATCGAAGGGGCGCACGTGCCCCTCCGATCGACATAGCCGATACACTCTGGTGCCAGGCTCGCCGGAAAAACGGCGCTCGACAGGAAGACGAGCTATCAGCGGATGATGAAGCCCAGGGCGCCACAGTCCTGGCACACAACTTGGCCATTCTCCGATTCGCAATCTAGGCAACCCAAGGCCCCCTCGCATTGCTCGCACGAGTTCGGCGCGCTCTCCGTCTGACCGCCCTCTCGGCCTGTGGAGGAGCATGCCTCGCAATTCATCCGCTTCGTCCCCGAGCATGTATAGCACGGAACGAGGCCTTTATTTGAACAGGCATCGCAGGGGTGCAAGCGACCGTGTTCCTCCAGGAGTTCCAATGCCCGCTCGGACTCCCCCTTCTGGTGCTTGGAGCGCAGCGCCAAGACCAAGTCGCCCACCGCATGATCACCTTGCTTGATCCGAAACAGCACGCGCGCGCGTTCGATCAAGGCGCGAGCCGTCGAATGCACGCGAATCGATAATGTCAAGTCTGAGTAGGCTGCCTGCGGCATCGAGCGCGCGCGTATCAGAGCACGTTGAAAATAGGCCTCTGCTGCATCCGCGGCAGATTCACAGAGGCGCGCCGCTTTGGACATATCAAGGGCAGCACCATCCCAGTCTTCGATCCACGTGCGCGAGAGCCCACGGCGGAAGTAGGGAATGGAAGCCGTCGGCTCCAGCTCGATCGCGCGCGTGAAGTATGCCTCAGCGAGCCGATGCTCATTGGCCATCGACGCGGCAATGCCCGCGGCATGAACAACTGGCCATGCACCCTGATCGAGCTCGAGCGCCTTCAGGAAAACCTTCTGAGCCCGCTTGGAGTCCCCCTTGGCTATGAGCGCCCATCCAAGCTGATACTGAATCACTTGGCTCTCGGGGCTCTTCTCCAACGCACGTTCGAGCGATACTTCAGCGAACTCGGCATCTCCCGATTCAATATGAGCATTGCCTTGCATCAACCATGCGAACGCATCCTCAGGATTGCGCATCAGTGCGTCCTTCCAGCGCTTCACGGCCTCCTCGTGATTCCAGCCAGCGATCCCCCACGCGCCTGAGACCTCACCGTGATACCTGAGAATGGTCGACATGGCACGCAGCGCAAGATCGGACCTGGCTTGGTTATGGAGCAAGATCGCATGATTGACAGCAGCTTGCGGATGTCGGCCAGAAAGGGCTGCACGAGCGAAGTCCTCCAACGCTGCTCGTTCGTTTTTGGCACGAAACAAGCACAAGCCACGCTCGTTGACGACTGTCGATTGGGTGAGCCCAAGCTTGATAGCGTCTGACAAGAGCTCGCGTTTGCTGTCCTGATCCTCCGCCGAGTGCAGTGCGCGCACAAGAAGAGGAAGCGCGAAGTCCTTCTTCAACTCCGCAGCACGCATCCAGTCACGTTCTGCTTCTTCAGCACGACCCATTCCTGAAAAAAGAACGCCACGCAGGTAGTGCGGGAGCACAAGCTCGGGCTCGCGCTCGATCCATTCCGAAAGTTCGGCCCACCGTGCAGATGTCGGAATCGATCGAATCCCTGTCCACATCCAAGCTCGATTGCGTCCGCCGTGTTCCTCCAAGTCGATGTGAGCCGCCGCGCGGTACCTCTGCAACGCCAGCTCCCATTGGCCGGCCGCTGCCAACGAGAAGGCGAGGCCCATATGCGCATCGACCAGATCGGGGCGACTCACGATCGACGCTTCGAATGCTTCCCTGGCCTGCTCGAACTTTCCAAGCTCCATCAGGCACAAGCCGAGCTCCATACGGCAGAGCGCATAGTCGGGCTGCACCTCAAGTGCTTGCTGCAATCGCGCAATGGCATCCTCAAACTCCCCGCGATTCATCAGACTGCGCGCAACGGAGCGCGAATCGTCGGCCAGCAGATAAGTGGACAGCTCCTTTGCAGGTGCTTGTTGGAAGGTCGCGAGCAGCAGGGTGAGAGTGACTAGCATTGATTGATTCTCCGAAGGGGGACACGAGGGATACAAACCCGATCCGCTCGCGGGGACGACTTCTCGCGAAATCCGTGCCGGAATACTCGAGCTGCCGATCAGCTTGGCAGCCAATCGCATCCTGGAGCCATCAGGGCAAGAGAACTAGGCTAGGCGCCCATGCCTGAGTCCCCCGCATTGCCCAGTATCGAGCTCGACGAGCTGCTCGAGCGAATCGCGCTCGGCCACACGCTCGTGGATGTGCTGCCTGCCGAGAGCTATGCGGCCGGGCACTTGCCAGGAGCGTTGCACTTGCCCCTCGAAGCCCTCACCGAGCATGCGGCGAGTCGGCTACCAGAGAAGTCGCAGGAGCTCGTCTTGTACTGCGCGAAGGACACCTGAAAGCTCTCGGAGCAAGCCGGGCGCTTGCTGATTGAGCTTGGCTATTCCAAGGTCGTCGACTTCGCCGGAGGCTTGCAGGAGTGGGTTGCCGCGGGTCGAGCCTTGGAGACGACGAATGGCGGGGCACGGTCCAGCGCTGGCAGCACCAACCGGCAGCAGGAGCGTCGTTCGGATGGCAAGCGCGTCGAGCGCTGGTTGAATGTCTTGCTCGATCGCGTGTCATCTACACAGCTGTTGTACTTCTGGGTCGCGATGGTGTTGTTCGGCGCGCTCGCCGCATGGTGTGCATGCGGCGTCGAGGGTCAAGCGCTGAGCGGACCTGATGGTCCCATCGGATTCGATCTCGAAGGCTTGATCACCTCGCTGTATTTTAGCTTGGTCACGGCCACAAGTTTGGGCTATGGCGATATCCAGCCACATGGCGTCATACGCTTCCTTGCTGTCAGTGAAGCAGCGGCAGGCCTGCTGGTCGTCGGTGCGTTGATCTCGAAGGTACTGTCTCATCGTTCGGAAGAATTGACGCTAGAGATTCATCGCCTGACATTCGAAGACAGGCTTGGCCGCGTACAAGCGAACTTGCACAACGTGCTGACGGACCTGCAGCGCATTACCGTCGAATTCGAAGAGCGACCGCAAGATCGCGAGCGCTTACGCATCCGGCTCGATAGTGTCGCGAGCCTGTTCTCGGGCGAACTGAGTGCGGTACACGACCTCTTGTATCGACCACAAAATGATCCCAGCGCCGAGACACTCGAGGCTCTGCTCGTGACGCTGCATGCATCCTTGACTGCGCTTGGCGATGTACGTACATGCTCGCGCGAACACGCCGAAGATAGCTCCGAAACTAGCATGCTAGAAGGCACGCTGAACAGAGCCGGCCGGCTCGCGTTGCAGATCTGCGGCGAGTGCGTCCCGAGAACCTACGAACCTGCGCTCGCGCGCTGGATGGATCGCGTCCAAGTTGAGTCCAGGCGTCTGTTAGCTGACTGATCCGCGGCGCATGCGCGTTGCGGTCAAGCACGTGAACGCAGCTCAATTGCTGCTTACATGGCGCCCAGTGAGTACGGACCGTCTGGCGAAGCCGCCCGAGAAACTTCGGGCCACCTGACTGCTAGGGCATGGACCCGTCTGGAGTCCGCAAGCCCTCCCCCACTGACTTCGATTCGAACCCCAGCTCGAGCCCCGGCATGAACCATGGTTGAACTCTTCCAAAATGCGGGTGCCATGGGCATAGCGATCCTGATCTGTGCCGCATCGCTCGGTGCCCTGACGACTCACGCGTACCTCAGTGCCAAGGACCGCAGCATTTTCGTGCTGCTGTTCATGCTGTCGACAATCCCGGTCGGCCTGGGATTCGCCGGTTACAAGATTGGAATGCACAACCTTGAGGTAGTCGTAGGCTTGACCCCCGGCCAAGCATCGCCGCTTGAAATCCAACGCGGCGTGGAAATAGCTCGAGCCCCGCTAACAATGGGCGCAGGCACATCGATCGCGTTCGGAGTGCTCGCGCTCTGCAGGTTGCTTCTGAAGCGAGATGACCGGGAAGGTCTGATCTAGCTTCATCGACTGCGCCTGCATCGAGATGGCGTGTTCCGCTTGGAAGCCGGCAGCGACCCGTCGCGCCTGGAAAATTCGATTTGGATCGCAGTCGAGACTCGTGAGTCTATGCCGCTTTCTCGCTAGGATCAGGCGTATGACGAACTACAGCGAGATCGAGAAGCAGTTCGCGGGCGCGCGCCCACCGCGCGCTGGATCGACCAGTTGGTATGACGCCTGTGATCAGTTTGCTACCCAAGTGAAGACCCGCTTGCGAGAGCGCTTCGGGCGCTGCTTCCTGGTTGAGGCTTATGGTGACGAGGTCGGCTTGATCCTTCGCGTTCGTGGCGACGGCTACGGAGCCAAGCCTTGGAGCGTCGATCGAGGCGTCGACTTCGGAAGGCCGCTCGCAGCGCAGATCGAGTCCGCAATCGATGAAGTCGCTGTTTGTGTTCGCGAAAACTATGTCATCGAGAGCGCCGGCCCCGTCTGAGGCCCCACTGCAACGCGAAGGAATGTGAGTTCTCCTACTCGCGCACCTTCGCGGCGCTCATCGATCCGTCGCAAGACTCATCGACCCACCGCTAAAGCTGCGAAGAGGAAGACCACAGCCACGAGCGGGAAGCGATAGCGAGTGATGTCGACGTGGTGCGATACAGAGCGCTCTGCTTGGGCGCTCGATCAAGCGCATGCTCAATAGCACGATTGACGCAAGCTCGAACACCAAGAGCGTCCTCCACCCCAGGATGCGCATAGCAACATCGATCGCGGCCGGTGAACGAGCCAAGCCGTAACCGCTAGCAGGCCGGCTCGCTCGCAACCGAGGCGCCTGCCGATGCTAGCTAAGCAGACACAAGTCGCGGCCGATAAGAGTGCCTTGAACACAAGGACCGAGATCAGCGAGTTCGTGGAATAGGGGCCAAGCACAGCGCAAGAGATCGCGACCAAAACCGGAGACCCTGGCGCCAACCATGCCGCCGGAGCCGGACCAGCACCGGACCAAGCGATCTGCAGCGCGAAGCCTTCGCCGCGCGCGATCCACGCCGCAATCTCACCGCATTCCCAATCGAACGTCGACTGATCGTCCACGATGGGAGACTCCCCGCTGCGCAGCACGAGCATCGCGACCAGTCGAATCGAGGAGGCGATCAGAAAGCCTGATCGGAGCCAAATATCAGCCTGACCTAGTCGTGCTGTCAGTCGATATGACTGATCCACATGACGATTTAAAGGGGAGAAACTTGCTTAGATGGCGCTGTACCTGCAATTGGTACGACCGTGTCCCGATTGCGTTGAAGCTGCTCAGGCTCTACTTTCTCGAGACCGTTCCTGGCTCTGTACGACGGCTCGATAGACTCGAAGCTGCCGCATCACAGGTACTTCCACACCAAACAAATCTTGGAGCTGTCTCGGCCCACCTGACGCCGATCCAAGAAAGTATTCAGGACATCGCGGGCTACACGAAGCAGCTGGGCGCCGGCTTCGTGATGATCAGGTACCCGCGCTCCATCAATGCGATGCGCGCGAGTGTCCTGACGATCACGAGATGCGTTCTCTGCGCATCCGACACACGACACTTGGGCCGCACGCGCTCGCGAGCCTGCACTTCTTCGAAGAGTAGAACGAATCAACGGCCTTCCCGATCGAGTCACGACTCGACGACTTCCGGTCAACCGAGAGTTCCCCGCTCTGCTACGAGGACGATCCACACTGGAATTGAACGGGCACCTTGTCGCGGCAAGGTCGATTGCAAAACGATTGTTGCCGCGCATCGTGGAGCTCATCGAACAGCAGTGAATGGCGGTGGACTCAATCACAGCCAGCTCTCACCTGTCGTAATCAGCGCCCCTATGCAGTTGTCAACAACGGCAACAAACAGGACACCAGTCTCCTTATTCCTATCCTTCAAGAGCCTGCATTTGGAATAACCGGTCCCCTCCCCGATCTGTACTTGACCCACTAGACTAAAGCAGAGTTCATATCCCCTCTCCGACTCTCCCGACCCTATGAAACTGTCTCAACTCTCTCTCACTATCGCAGCGGGTCTGATCGCAACGACTGTCGCCCGGGCTCAAACGGAATCCTTCGACGGCGGTTCGAACGACGGAACTTGGGTCGCGTGGTTCGATGCCTACAACGCCGTCGAGCCGACGGGCGGGAACCCGGACTGGTTCCTGCACCTCGATAACTTCACCACCGGCCCTTCTAGTTGCCAATACGTCGACATCTTCCAGACGACTTGGCCCAACTCCTTCAGCGGAAACTACCGCGCACTTGGGGTCGGCTCGATCGGCTTGGATGTCAATATCGTGGAAGGCGCCTACGGCGGTGAGTGGTCAGTCACTCTGTGTTCAGATCCCGGCACGCCGAGCGACGACACGGATGACTCGAAGGTCCAATGGTTAAGCGCGCAACCCCCTCCCGGCGGAGCGGGATGGAGAGCGTACGACTTCCCGATCGACACCTCATCGATGACGCTCCCGTTGGGCTGGACACCGACCAACGGTTGCTTCGGGATGACCGGAGATGATTGTTGGAACCACATCATCGAGAACGTCGATTACATCGAGTTCCGGATGGACTCCGACCCGACTGCATTCTGCAACTTCACGAACTGGGACTTCGGTATCGACAACATTCGCATCGCGGTCGGCGACGTTGGCTCGAACTACTGCACGTCTTCTGCCAACTCGACTGGTGCAGCTGCGGTCATCACAGCTTCTGGCACCAACTCAGTTGGAGACAACGCGCTCTCGCTCCATGCTGGACCGGTTCCGAATCAGCCGGGCTTGTTCTATTACGGCCCGAACCAGATTCAGCTAACGTTTGGCAACGGCACGCGTTGCGTCGGCGGCAACGTTGGACGCCTGGGCGTGGTCATTCCCGTCGCCAATGAGTACAGCTCATTGATAGACAACACGAACCCGCCCTCGGCTGCCACGCAGATCACGTCGGGCTCGACTTGGAACTTCCAATGCTGGTACCGCGACCCGGCTGCAGGCGGAGCCTTCTTCGACTTGTCGGACGGCTTGAGCATCACGTTCGCGCCTTAGTAAGCGCAGCCCGAACGAAGATCAGCGGGTCATCTTTGACCTGGTACCCGGATGCAGCATCCGAGCCAGGCCACAGATGGCCCGCTGACGTTGATTGAGCCTCAACGGCTACGCAAGAGCACTAGAGCTTTATTGAGCTGCGTATCCGTTTGCCCGACCCAGTCAGTGGCGCGTGTCCGAATGATGATGTCTGGCTGAACACCGCGTCCCTCATGCAGCTGACCGTTCGGCTGATAGGAAGCCATACTGGAGATGCGGATCGAGAGCCCCTACTTAGGCAGAGTCACGGGACGCGAACGACCGCTGCCGCCGCCCGTTGCTTCACCAACAAGCGTGACCTGCGGCCAATCGGCAAAGGCACCGGCAAAGATATCCGTCGCGCTGAAACAGTCGTTGTCGATCAGCAAGACAACGGGGCAAGAGTAAGCATCGACGCGCTTATGCTCGTCGCTGCTCAGTAGCATGTAGTGCCAGCTCCTGAACTGCTCCTTTGCGAGAAGCCACTTTGGTTGGAACTGCTCGGCGATCTTTGCAATGACCCTGCGATCGGCAGCGGACCAGGAGGAGGCCTCTGCAGGAGAGACTCCTCGGTTCTCCAGATAGCCTTCGGGATCGAGAGCACTCTCGCCGTCGCGCAGTCGATAGGCGGCGACGTTGGTAACGACCCGCGCGCCGTCCTCCAGGAAGTAAGACAACAAGGCCCGCAAAGCCGTGCAAGATCCTCCGCCATTGCTGCGCACACTGATCACGAGTCAGCGCGTCGATCGGAACTCGTCATAGAATCCATCATGCTGTGCAGGAAAGCAGGTTCACTCGCCATGCTCGCGATGCGCAGGTAGTCAATGTCGCCCACCAATGCTTCACTCTCACTGCGAGACCAATTGCCATAAGTGCTAGGCCGGTGCATATCCAAGCGAAGACTCTGCGTGGACTCCTTCTCGTTTTCGTTGACAAGTGCCAGCTCAATTGCACTCTGCTCGGGTAAACCAAGCTCGGCACACAAACGCGCCAAGTAGCGCAAGTTGCGGATCGCTTGTCGGCGCTGGAAGTGAGCGGAACCAAGGGTTTCGTAGGCTCGAGCGGCCTCGATCCACTCGTCCAGGGCAACTGTATCGATCGCTTTGAGAAAAGGAACATCCGCACTCACGAAGCCGCTACGGTCACCAAGGAAAGCTGCGACACCACGCTCGGTCCTACTCAGCAAGTACGGCGCATAGCCCGCACGCGCGAATGCGGACAGGTCTCCGACACGCGTATGCCCATCTCCGAAGCGGGCCAGTAAGCGCTTGAGTGCCAGGCCTAGGCTCGCGACTGTCAACGATTCGCCGCTCTGACGTACACCTACGACGAGAGCATCAATTGCTTTGTCAAGCTTCACGCCTGTCCGATCGAGATAGCTGAAGCATTTCGACAACGCACGCTCGAGCCAAACCAAATCGTGGATGGCATCTTCTATCTTCAGCAGCGATGTACGCTCGCGCCCTTGCCCAGAGTCATGCAAGTCGGCATAGGACGGATCGATGCTGTCGAATGCACGAGCGGTCAACAGCGGCCCGATCCTCTCAGGAGTTCTGCCGCTGTTGATGTTCCACACGGACTGGCGCTTGGCCGCTGTCACCTCGACGCTGACACTCTTCTCCTTCCCCCACGCTCCTCTCGGATCACAAGCGTAACGGTCGTCGCCATAGCTCGCTTCACAGTCGCCATGGCCTCGACCAAGTCTTCACCGAAGCGTTTATTGCCCTTCTTGGGTCAGCTCGCCCCACAGTGCGCCAGCAATTCCTCGCTCGTCACACCATTGATCGACACGAGCTCGACCCACTTGCCATCGAGTCGGCATCCGCACTGTTCCTCTTGCCAACAAACGCCCCCGGAGGGCGCGAGTGACCCTAGCGCGCCTTGGGCTGCGGCCGAGGAGTCCACAGAAGCAGGCGATCAGTACTGTGATGAGAGCGTAGACGATGTGTCGCATGGGTAATTCTGATTGAAGTCTGCACGGCCGGTTCGAACTACGGTCAATTCCTGCAATCAATCCTATCAGGTGGCTATCGCGCAGCTTCTTCGCACGGGATGCTCCCACAGCCCGCGTTCTTCTCGACGAGCTGCCCAGGTCAGAGTGTGATGCGCAGGTGTTTGCGCATCGAAACCTCCTGCAGAGCTAGCGAGGAACGCAATCTCAGGATGGCTAAGGCTGCCCTTGCTGCGATCCACATGCTTGCCATCAGCTTCAATTCGTGGATCCGATGCAATCGAATCCAGCGAGAGATCCCACGTGTGAAGACGGGACTGAGGCCGGCCCGATCGCGGGCTGGCGTGTTAATGACAGGCCCCGGTTGAACCACCTGTGAGTCTTGGCTGCACTCGAGCTCGCACCGAAGCTGGAGCTGTCATGGTCGTGGTCAGCACCTTAATCGCGCGCACTCAGACAGCGGTGGCCGCGCGATTCGAGCGGCATTCATCTTCGTTGGTATGGAAGCTGCTACAGGAGACTGGAACATACTTTGAGAGTAAGGAATGGAAAGGCTGCGATGAGCAGTAGGCAGCAGTGACCTCGGTCGAGATCACAGTCGCAGCCAACAGGAGACAAATATGAGACAATTCGAATTCGCACTTCTTGGGGTGATGGCAGTGGCCGCACCGATTCAGGCCAGTTCGGCCTCAGCTGTTGTCCATCCGCAAGACGCGATGGACAACCACTGACCGGAGGAAAGCCCGGGTGTTAGTTCAACACCCGCTCCCGTACTCGCGCCCCCGCCCGATCCCGCGCCGGCAGCCTCCGCTCCAGCGCCCGCATCGCCCTCTCCTCCTGCCGGGACGCCGACAGGCCAGCAGCCGGGCGGCAACACTCCGATCACGGACTTCGCTCCTGACTGGAGCAATTGGGAAAACTGGTGGCGCTTCAACAAGTCGATTTTTCTCGATCTCGAATCGAGGGGCACGAATCTGCCTATCACTCCAGGTGGACTCGCACCGAGCGGGGATGACGCTGTAGCGCAGCTCGTCAACGGTGCCGAGATCCTACGAGCGTTGGTCGCAATTCACGTCGAAGTGGAAGACGGCAGCCTGCAACGCGCGAGCATGATCGCGATGGCACGCGCTGGGCGAGCGTATCCCGAGCTGGCGCGCGAGTTGGACGTGCACGCGTTGTTGGCTGGCGAGTTGGGCAACCCACGGCGGGCCCTATCAGAAGTCGCCGTGCTGTCACTGGGCGTACTCGGTGGCGTGCGTGCAAGTGCGACATTGAGTTCGATTCTGATCGACGACAAGGCTGCTCAAAAAGCCATGCGTACAACGCGCATCCCGATTCGGGCGCGTGCTCTGGCCGCCTACTCGATTGGGTTGTTATGTGACGGTCGCGAATCGTCAGTGCAAACGCTGCATGCAGTTCATCACTTGAGTGCGGTCCTGCAGGACGAGGGTACGCGCTATGCAGACCTACAAACGGCCTGTGTGTTGGGTCTCGGTCTTGTTCGCTTCCCGCAGTTTTCGGGCGAGGACGACTTATCCCTTGGTCGATCGCTGTCAGAGCCAGTCGAATCCCTGATTGCACTACTCGAGAACAAGCGCACGCGTGACGCCATTCGTACGCACGCTCCGACCGCGATCGCGCGGCTTGTGGCTGGTGGGCCCGAGTCGCTACGGCAACGGGCAGCACACGTCTTACTA
>JBLFWN010000050.1:0-47977 GCA_047611405.1 Planctomycetota bacterium
GTAGTGGTGCTGTACTCAAAAAAACCAAGACTCAAAACTTCAATTGAAGGGTTTGATCCTGGCTCAGAACGAACGTTAGCGGTGTGGATTAGGCATGCAAGTCGCGCGAGAAAGCCTTCGGGTTAGTACAGCGGCGCAAGGGTGAGTAACACGTAACCAACGTACCCCTCAGATCGGGATAACCACTGGAAACGGTGGGTAATACCGGATGGTCCTCCAAGTGGCATCACTTGGAAGGTAAACGGCGGCTTCGGCTGTTGTTGAGGGAGCGGGTTGCGGCCTATCAGCTTGTTGGTGGGGTAAAGGCCTACCAAGGCAACGACGGGTAGCGGGTCTGAGAGGATGGTCCGTCACACTGGGACTGAGACACTGCCCAGACTCCTACGGGAGGCTGCAGTCGAGAATCTTCCGCAATGGGCGAAAGCCTGACGGAGCGACACCGCGTGTAGGATGAAGGCTCTAGGGTTGTAAACTACTGTCACGCTATAGGAATGCTGCAGGGTTAAGAGCTATGCAGTTGACCAAAGCGAAAGGAAGTGCCGGCTAACTCCGTGCCAGCAGCCGCGGTAAGACGGAGGGCACAAACGTTGTTCGGAATCACTGGGCATAAAGCGCACGTAGGCGGCCTGCTAAGTCATATGTGAAAGCCCTCGGCTCAACCGAGGAACTGCATGTGAAACTGGCTGGCTCGAGGACGACAGGGGTGAGTGGAACTCCAGGTGGAACGGTGAAATGTGTAGATATCTGGAGGAACACCGGTGGCGAAAGCGGCTCACTGGGTCGTCTCTGACGCTGAGGTGCGAAAGCTAGGGTAGCAAACGGGATTAGATACCCCGGTAGTCCTAGCCGTAAACGATGGGCACTAGGTAGTGGATGCTCCTATGACGTTCACTGCCGTAGCAAATGTGTTAAGTGCCCCGCCTGGGGAGTACGCTCGCAAGGGTAAAACTCAAAGGAATTGACGGGGGATCACACAAGCGGTGGAGCATGTGGTTTAATTCGAAGCAACGCGAAGAACCTTACCTGGTCTTGACATGTACGGATTAGCTCTGTGAAAGCAGAGTGACAGCTCTTCGGAGTCGGAACGTATACAGGTGTTGCATGGCTGTCGTCAGCTCGTGTCGTGAGATGTTGGGTTAAGTCCCGTAACGAGCGAAACCCTTATTGTTAGTTGCCAGCGGGTAATGCCGGGGACTCTAGCGAGACTGCCGTTGTTAAAACGGAGGAAGGTGGGGACGACGTCAAGTCATCATGGCCCTTATGACCAGGGCGACACACGTGCTACAATGGTCCATACAAAGGGTTCCGAAGCCGCGAGGTCAAGGCAATCCCATAAAGTGGGCCCCAGTTCGGATTGCAGGCTGCAATTCGCCTGCATGAAGCCGGAATCGCTAGTAATCGCGTATCAGCCATGACGCGGTGAATATGTTCCTGATCCTTGTACACACCGCCCGTCAAGCCACGGAAGCGGGGAGCGCTCGAAGTCGCTATGTCCAACCGTAAGGGGGACGGCGCCGAAAGCGAGCTCTGTGACTGGGACTAAGTCGTAACAAGGTAGCCGTAGGGGAACCTGCGGCTGGATCACCTCCTTTCTAACGGATTAGTTAGACGCAAACTCTGGCACTTCGGTGCTGGGCCTTGAGTGTAAACTCGAGACAGTCGTTTGCGATAACATAGGGTGTTCGCTCAAGCGGACAAAAGTCACCCTCTTCATTCACGGTCGGTAGGTCCGCCTCAACAGTAAATGTTGGGGCGGATGTATCGTCGACGAACCGGGCCTGTAGCTCAGCTGGTTAGAGCGTTCGCCTGATAAGCGAGAGGTCACAGGTTCGAATCCTGTCAGGCCCACCTGCATACCTGGCTCAACACTATAACGTGTTGAATCATAGCGGTGGCCCAGACTAGGGCCGGCTCAACCGGGGGCGTAGCTCAGTTGGTAGAGCACCTGGTTTGCAACCAGGCGGTCGTCGGTTCGAATCCGGTCGCCTCCACCACCCCTATATAGGGGTGACGAGTCGGCTGCAAAAGTCACCGTGATGAAATGTTCACAGGCGTGGGATGACCCGTAAGGGGTTGACTCGCGTCTGGTTCTTTGAAAATAAGGTGGAGTCATTAAGAAAAGATGCGTGGCAACCCACGATACAAAATCAGTCTGAGGTCTACGGGCTTCAGACGTAGGATAAGAGTGTGGTTAAGCTATTAAGAGTACATGGTGGATGCCTTGGCGTCCAGAGCCGATGAAGGACGTAGCATAGCTGCGATAAGCTTCGGGGAGCCGCTAAGCAGGCTTTGATCCGGAGATCTCCGAATTGGGCAACCAACCGAGAGTCATATCTCGGTAGCGCGAAAGCGCAGGTAACGCAGGGAACTGAAACATCTAAGTACCTGCAGGAAAGTAAAGAAACCTCGACTCCCTCAGTAGCGGCGAGCGAACGGGGAAGAGCCCAAACCGGTGTAGTGTCAAGGATTTGGCCGTTGCTATACCGGGGTTGCGGGACCGACAGAGCTGACCAAATCAGGCTCATGGAGTTACAAAGTTATATGTTAGGCGAACGGCATGGGAAGGCCGGCCGCAGAGGGTGACAGCCCCTTAGCCGAAAGCATATAGCCTCCAGTAGGTATCCCAAGTAGTGCCAGACACGGGAAACCTGGTGTGAATCCGGGGGGACCACCCCCCAAGGCTAAGTACTCCTGGACGACCGATAGCGTAATAGTAGCGCGAGCGAAAGGTGAAAAGGACCCCGGTGAGGGGAGTGAAATAGAACCTGAAACCATGTACTTACAAGCTGTCGGAGGCCTATGGTCCCTCGGGACAACGGCTGACGGCGTGCCTTTTGCATAATGATCCGGCGAGTTACTCTATTAGGCAAGGTTAAGGATCTACGGTCCGAAGCCGAAGGGAAACCGAGTGTGAATAGCGCGAATTTAGTCTAGTGGAGTAGACCCGAAAGCGAGTGATCTATCCATGGGCAGGGTGAAGCGGATGTAACAGTTCGTGGAGGCCCGAACGGGTATAGGCTGAAAACTGTTCCGATGACCTGTGGATAGGAGTGAAAGGCTAATCAAACTCGCAGATAGCTGGTTCTCCCCGAAATAGCTTTCGGGCTAGCGTCAAGTGATAGTATACGGGGGTAGAGATACTGAATGGGATAGGGGCCTTTCGAGGTACCCTACCCAACCAAACTCCGAATACCGTATACCGTATCTTGGCAGTCAGACTATGGGCGATAAGGTCCGTGGTCGAGAGGGAAACAGCCCAGACCGCCAGCTAAGGTCCCAGATGTGTGCTAAGTGCAGTAAAGGAAGTTAAGTCTCTATGACAGCCAGGATGTTGGCTTAGAAGCAGCCATCATTTAAAGAGTGCGTAATAGCTCACTGGTCGAGAGGCTTGGCGCCGAAAATGAACGGGGCTCAAGTGCACAACCGAAGCTGCGGCTTGCATAAGATCGTTGATCTTTTGCAGGGGTAGGGGAGCGTTCCAACAGGATGAAGGGCGACGGAAACGACGCCTGGACGGTTAGGAAGTGATTATGCCGGAATGAGTAGCGATAAAGCAGGTGAGAATCCTGCTCGCCGAAAACCCAAGGTTTCCTGGGCACGGTAAATCCGCCCAGGGTTAGTCGGGACCTAAGGAGAGGCTGAAAGGCGTATCCGATGGAGAACAGGTTAATATTCCTGTACCACTAACACGCGTTTGACCGATGGGGTGACGCGGGAGGAAACGTGATCGCACTGACAGAAGTGTGCGTGTAAGGCCGAGGATGGTGCATAGGTAAATCCGTGCACGGAATTCCGGAGTTGATGCCGAGCCCTTTTGGGCGAAGTCACTGGACTGACCGCCAAGAAAAACCTCTAGGGAGTGTTGTTGGTGTCCGTACCAAAACTGACACAGGTGGGTGAGGTGAGAATCCTAAGGCGCTCGAGAGAACTGCTGTTAAGGAACTCGGCAAATTAACCCCGTAACTTCGGGATAAGGGGTGCCCTTTGGGGTGTAGGTCTTTACGACCGAAGCTCCGAGGGGCCGCAGCGAAAAGGTCCAAACGACTGTTTACTAAAAACACAGGTCTGTGCTAAGTCTCAAAGACGCCGTATACAGACTGACGCCTGCCCAATGCCGGAAGGTTAAGGGGACTGGTTAGCGCAAGCGAAGCTAGGAACTGAAGCCCCGGTGAATGGCGGCCGTAACTATGACGGTCCTAAGGTAGCGAAGTTCCTTGTCGGGTAAGTTCCGACCCGCACGAAAGGCGTAACGATTTGGACACTGTCTCAACAGCAGGCTCGGCGAAATTGTAGTCGTGGTGAAGATGCCACGTTCCCGCATCAAGACGGAAAGACCCCGTGAACCTTCACTATAGCCTGATATTGGGGCTTGATATGTAGTGCGTAGCATAGGTGGGAGGCGTTGAAGCGAAGCTTTCGGGCTTTGTGGAGCCACCAGTGAAATACCACTCTTTGCATATTAGGTCTCTAACTCGATTCATTGAAGCATGGTCGAGGACAGTGTCTGGTGGGTAGTTTGGCTGGGGCGGTCTCCTCCCAAAAAGTAACGGAGGAGCGCGATGGTGCACTCAGTGTGGTTAGCAATCACATGTAGAGCGTAAGGGTATAAGTGCGCCTGACTGCAAGAGATATAGCTCGAGCAGGTACGAAAGTAGGTCCTAGTGATCCGGCGGATTCCGAGTGGAAGGGCCGTCGCTCATCAGATAAAAGGTACTCCGGGGATAACAGGCTGATCTCCCCCAAGAGTTCATATCGACGGGGAGGTTTGGCACCTCGATGTCGGCTCATCGCATCCTGGGGCTGAAGGAGGTCCCAAGGGTTTGGCTGTTCGCCAATTAAAGCGGTACGTGAGCTGGGTTTAGACCGTCGTGAGACAGGTCGGTCCCTATCTGGTGTGGGTGTAGGATGACTGCGGAGGTTTGCCCCTAGTACGAGAGGATTGGGGTGGACGACCCTCTGGTGTTCCAGTTATCACGCTAGTGGTACAGCTGGGTAGCTACGGTCGGAACGGATAAGCGCTGAATGCATCTAAGCGCGAAGCCCTCTCCAAAACGAGTCATCCCTATCAGTCCCCTGGGAGACTACCAGGTTGATAGGCCGGCGGTGTAAGCACAGTAATGTGTTCAGCTTACCGGTACTAATCGGACGATCGGCTTAATCACCTTCTCCCCTTTCAACGGTTGCTTTACGGCCCCGTTGGAGCGGCAGAAGGTTCGCTCTAGAAGTAGACTGGGTTTTCACGCATCTCTTCGACTCCACCTTCTTACAACCTGGCGGCAGCTAACAGCGCCGCCAGGCCCAGTATTCCCGGTGACTATAGGTACCTGGCCATACCCGTTCCCATACCGAACACGGTCGTCAAGCAGGTGCCGCCGATGATAGTGCTTTGCGCGAAAGTAGGTCATTGCCGGGTTGTCACAGCCCCCTATCGAGCTAACGCTCGGTAGGGGGCTACTTCATTTAATGCTCCAACGGCTGACGGCCTTGGGACGGCATTTAATGCTCCAACGGCTGACGGCTTTGGGACGATTGGTTCGATTTTTTTGGTGCGGCTTCAGCGCTAGAGGCGAGGGCCAAGGGCCCCTGCGCGATTGGGGCATAGGGCCGAGGTTCGTGAAGCCGTTGAGTCGATAAGTCGGAGGGTCGTCGCTTTAACTCATCGATAGGCCCGAGGACAGTCGCCTCATTACAGCGATGGTCCAGGTGGTTGCCGCGCTCCGGAGTTATTGCTCCGGGAGGGGGCAAGGGTGCGGAGCAATCGATCCGCAGCTTGTCACGTTGCTAGGGCAATAGGTTCGAAGCACGCTGCTGGGGTTGAGCGATTACCTTCTATCTATACTCGGCTTGGCGGGTGCCTTTATTTGCCCTGCCTAGGGACGGAAAGTGACGTGCTGATCGCTCAACGTCTGACGCTACCTTGCTGTTGGTCTATTAACGCCCGCCATTCTTTTTGCTGCCAATGACTGTTAGCGGCAGACGTTGCTCAAATTGTCTTGAGCACTATGAATCGTTCGGCGACTTTCCAGTCGTCCACCGTGATTCTCAGGCAGCGAAACCTTTGCTCAGCTCAAAGTTTGGTTTCGCCTCGCCGAACAGAAAACCTTGAAGCAGGTCGCAGCCAAGAGCGATCAAGACTTCGCGCTCCTCGAGGGTCTCGATTCCTTCGGCTAGGCACATGATGCCAAGGTTCTTGCAGAGTCCGATCAGAGATCGGACGAGTTCGATCTTGGTCGGCAAGCGATCGATGTCCCGGACCAGCTCCAAGTCCAACTTGACGTACTCGGGTTCTAAGAGGGTGAAGGAATTGAGTCCGGCGTAACCGGCCCCCAGGTCGTCGATGGCGATGCGGTATCCGAGGGCACGCAGCTTCTTCAGCCGCTCCTGTAGAACCTCTTCGCTGTTCTCGTTTGAAATAAGCGATTTGCGCTCGGTGATCTCCAGCACGATGCGACTCGCAAAGGGAGTCAGGGGTGACTCCAATGCGAATAGCTCGGGGTCACCCAGGTCATCAGGCTCGATGTTGACGAAGATCTGAGCTTGCTTGGGGGCATCAGGGATTCGAATGGCGATGGCCTTCCGAATCCGCCGTCCAAGTTCGCGACAACGGCCAAGTGCCTCGGCAGCACCGAACATCGCGCCAGGGTTGTTTAAATCCTTGTCTTCACTCCTGAGCAGAGCTTCGAAGGCATGGATGCGCCCTGAGCTGCAATCGAGGATCGGTTGGAAGCCCATGACGATGCAGTCCAGAGCGTGGTCGAAGTTCGAGTTCAGCTCTTCTGATTCTCGGCTCCATTGCTCCTGTCGCTGCTGCCAACGCTGCTTGTATTCGCCCTTTTTTTCGAGCGCGCTGCGTATCGTCAAGGCGACCTCGTCCGCTGCGCAGGGTTTGATCAAGAATCGAAACACATCGGCCGAGTTGACTGCTTTGACGATCGAATCGATATCCGCCTTGCTTGACAGCATGATGCGGATCGTCTCGGGGTGCAGCTCGCTGACGATCCTCAACAAATCTGCGCCGCCCATACCTGGCATGCATTCGTCCGAGACGATCACATCGAAGGGAGCCTGCGCCATGTGAGCGAGGGCCTTGGGGCCAGAGTCCGCGGTCACAATCTCCCACGGCTGCTTCTTCAAAGCAACGCACAGGACTCGAGTCAGCACAGGGTCGTTGTCCACAAATAGGATGCGAGCTTTGTCAGTCATGGATAACGAGCCGGAGCGCCTTTGGAGTGTTTCCTGAGATGCCACTGGCGGTGATGCCAGCCATCCCTCTCCTACAGGGATAGGACTTTGCGTCCTCTGAACATTCGCTGCAGGGCCTTTGGGCCCAGATTCAGACATCTGTCTCTATTGTGTCTCGGTAGGAGGGAACATCGATCCTGAATGGAATCCAAGCGATCCGGGAGGTTGCGTAGCGGTCTTTTCCTTTACATAACGCTCTACCATTAGGACTCCCTAACAGCCGATCACAGCCCATGGTTCCGGTTCGCTTGCGCAGGAGTTGTCCAGCGCGCATCATCGATGTCTACTGCACTCAGGAACCCGTCTCCGACCGTTACACGCGACCTCGCGCTCATCCGATGAAGACTACAGTGCCCACGATTCCGCATCGCCTTCGTCTCGCCCTTCTTACGCTCGGGCTGGGTCTCGCATCCTGCTTCGGTTCCGATACCGAGGTTGGTGTTCGAATTAATGTCCTGGATGACCTATCCGGCACAATCCACACTCGCAGCCTGGTCGCCTCCGAGGTCGAGGGGCGTATGACGACCGGCAGTGGCGGCGTCAAGTGGGAGCACCACGCGCAGGTCGTATTCGGCCGCGGAGACTTCGAGTCCATCAACGAAGTCAAGCTGGACGAGATTCACTTCGATGTCTCCAAGTCGGAGAGCGGTATCTCGGTCATGACCGTGACGCTTCCGCGCGGACCGCAGGTCAAGTGGCCAGCGACGCTGACTAGCAAGGTTCCGAGGGACCGCCTCGAGACTGGCGGAACGCTGGAGCCCGGGTCGAGCAAGTCCTTTGGTGATCGGGTCGAGATTTCGATCGAGTTCCCGACTCCGGTGATTTCACAGGGAATCCGCTTCCGTGCTCGGGGCCTCGACGGTGAGAAAGAGCGGAACACCGCCAAGCTCAGCGTGACTGCAGATGCAGCTCAAGTTGAAGGCGACGATCTGGTATGGGTCATCACCTGGTGATCTGCGTGCGGCGGTCGGGCCTTTGCATCAGTCGATCCTGACGAGCTCGACTTCCGTGACACCCAGTGCCACATCGACTGAGCCCAACAGGGTCCCGTGCGATTAGAGCTGGACCACGGCCTCTCCATCGGATGTCGCATAGGTGCTCGAGCCGCCAGCCTCGATCTCTCCCCAGGACGTGATGTTTGCGCCCTCGAGTGTTCCATCGAGGATCCATTGGAAGAGATAGAGCTGACGCGCGAGTCCATCCGGTCCAATCGGCATGAAGTACGCCGCTTGTTCTAGGCTGGTCGTGACGCGCAACTGCGCACGGCGCGGAACGGATAAGGTCAAGGTCTCACCTGCGACGGTTTGAACAGGTAGTTCGCAAAGGATGATCCCAGGTCCTCCGCACTCGATCCGATCAGGCTCACCGCGGCGAGCCAAGCCTCCTGCACTAATTCGTCGGCGTCTGCGGCATCGCGAACGAGCTGGCGCGCGACTTCGCGCAACCAGCGATCGTGGTGCAGCCAGTTCTCGGCCGGACCGTTGAAGAAATTGGAATCGTGAGGCGTCATGGTTAGTTCTATTGATGCCGGCTCAGCGGAAATGGGGGACAGAAGCTGCGGGATTCTCGACGAAGCGTGCAGAGCCAAAAAAAGATCGACCGAGAACGCCATGCAGCGTGCTCGGTCGATCCGTGTGTTTCAGCGTCGCCGCGCCGCGCCCGCCTCTGAGCGAGGCGCGACGCAGCTAGGTGCCGAAAATTACTTCGACTCTTCGGCCTTCTTCTCCATCGCCGCGACCAGGCCCTCGGCAACTTCGGTAGCCGCCATGCCGTCGTGTCCGCGATAGGCGATCTTGCGATCAGCATCGAGGATCACGATCGTCGGCCAACCCTGGATGGACCAGGTGGTCGAGATCGGAGTCTCGACGCCTTCGGGCTTGTTCTGGAAGCTGCGCCAGTTCAGGTTGTTCTTCTCGATGGCCGCCTTGGCCTTCTCGATGGAACTGTCACTGTTGACGCCAATAAGTGCAAAGGGACGATCTTTCATTTCTTCCACGAGCGACCGCTCGTGGGGGTACATAGCCCGGCAGGGGCCTCACCAATCGCCCCAGAAATCCAGGAAGATGACCTTGCCCTTGTAGTCCGAAAGCTTGAACTCAGTGCCGTCGAGATCAGTGCCGGCGATGTCCGGAGCGGTGCAGCCCTTACCGAACTTCTCGCGCAAATCGATCGCGCCCTTGATCATGTCTTTCAGCTCGTTGTTCTTCGCCTTGTCGGCGCAGTTAGCGAGCGTCGTACGGGCGTCCTGGTACTCGTCGGACTCGCGATCAGCTTCTTTGATCGTGGTCTCGAGCTCCATGATGGCGATCCATCCGAGGACATCAGCGTTCTTGTTGTCCTTCTTGACCGCGGCGATGAAAGCGTCGGCAGCTTCTTCATCAACGATGCGGCTCAAGTAAGGAAGCATGCGACCGAGGTCGGCGATCATCTCGCTGCCGGCGTGACTCTTGGTCAGCGTCGCCAGCGCGTTCGCACCACTCTCGCCCGGTCCTTGCTGAAGGATCCAGCTAAGGAATTGGACTGCATCATCTGTGCCCACGTAGTCTGTGGCTGCTGCCTCAAACTTCGGGATCAGGGTAGAGAAGTCGGGGCGCATCCGCATCGCCGGAACGCTTCCGCCTTCGGTCTGCGGCTTGCGGGGTTTTGCTGCTTCCGCGCGCCACTCTTCGACGATGGTATTCTGCTCGTCGATCAGTTCTTCAAAGCGATCCGACGGATCCTGCTTCGTAGTTTCTTCGATCGCCGGGTCCTGGAATGCCAGGGGCTGCGGCGGTGGGCTCCCCAACATGGGGAGCGCGAGTATGAGTTGGATCATCGTGATCGGGGTCCGTTACCTGCTGGGGTGTGGGGTGGATTAGCCCCGAATGATGCCAACATCAGCTGAGCCCCGATAGGGCATTAAGTGGGATCCAATTGGAGGCAGTACTAGGACACTTGGGCCGCGACGAGATCCTCTTGCTGGGCGCTGGAAGCCAGTTTCTCTGTCGTCTAGCCGGTGTCGAAACATGTTTATTGTTCGTAGTTAGGCCTGGCTGGTCAGCGAGGCCTTGCGCGGGAGGCTGACCCGCTGGGGGGGAAGCCCGCTCCTTCAGCGTCGGCGACGCCCTGCAGCGGAGCTTCCTTCCGGTTCGAAGTTACGCGGCGTGTTCGCCCCCACTTCCTTACACTCCGCTTCGAAATCGACAGTGCCCTTCAATGGGAACGAAAAGACGGTCACCCCTCCGGTTTCGCCAATATCGGCCATCGTCGTTGCGCGCAGGTCCGCGACAGCTGTGGCCTTCCAACTAGAGAAGCGTTGTAGGTCGCTGTTCCACAGGAGCTTGCCTTGACCCTCCACATCTCCGCTGACTGCAACTCTGGCGTCGATCTCAGGCTTCTTCGGGTTACCGGTGGGGACCTTGGTCCTCACGAATCCGGAGACCTCGTATCCAAACTTGACGGTGATGTATCGATTCCTCGACCCGCGAACACTCGCCTGCCTCGCCATGTTTGGACTCAGCGACAAGTTGACCCATCCTGCTTTGAGCGTTGACATGGCTGGGAGGATCGAGACCTGTAGGGGGTTGGAGTCTCCGCTCATATCGGGAGGCTTCGTACTCTCGAATTCCCAGTCGCCGCCTGGGCTTGTGAAGCTCGCCAGTGCTTCATGTGATGCTTCCCACTCGGCACCGATGCCAGCCCAGTTGGGTGCACCCAGACTGCGCATGTCCATGTCTTCGACCAAGTGATCACCATCGAATTCGTTGATGCGCTTGGGCTCGTACCCGGATGCGAAGGCATCCCTGGTCGCGGCGGAGCGCCGACCCTGAATGCTGACCTTGTACTTCTGCGCGTGTGGTTCCCACACGAATTGAGCGGTGCTGCCCGAGTACGGGCTCGTGTGCAGCGTGATCGACTGTTCCTCCGACTGTTCGGGAGAACTCCAGATGCTTGACTCGCTCGCGACTTCCAGAGTTCTTATCAAGTTGGGTTGGGCGCCCAAACCTTCTGCTCCATAGACATCGAGGACGCCGATCTTGGATGTGATCGTGACTGTCGCCGTGGCTTCGGGGGCCTGAACGCGAGACTCTCCTATACCGATCGTCATCTGACTCAGGTCGACCTCCAACTGCCAGCGTTGCTTGAAGACCTTGCGTTCGGTACGCGCCGGGCGCAGCGCTGGACCGGGCTGTGGAACAACTTCGAGCTCCGGCTCGGCCGGCTCGGCTATGACGATGGCCTCTTGCTTGGGCGGCTTGGGTTTCACCGCTTCAGCCCCAACCAGCTCGTATGGATCGCTCCCGATCAGTTCGGCTTTGGGCGGAGGAGTGCGCTTCAGTTCGACTCGAGTCGGGGCACTCAAGGCGGCGCTGGCCGTCTCGTCAGAGCTGAGCTGGCGCCACACCAGGAACATGGCGCCAAGGATCAGCACGACGGCTGCGATGGTCTTGAGGTTCGAATTCACGGCAGTCCGTTGGGCTCGAGGGGGAAGTAGCCTGAGTTACCTTTTCCCGACCCTACCGCAAAGTGTGCCCGACATCGACCGAGGCCCATCGTAGATCGGTGGCGGTGCCTGATCCGCATCCGCTGGCGCGATTCCATCAGCGCGATTACGCCCGTGATCGCTCATCAGCCCGGAATTCGAGACTTGCTGGGTCCCCGGGTCTGCACCCGGCAACTAGCTTCGGCAGTGGTGCGCGACAACTGCGTAGGATGATGGAGGCAGGTTTGTACTTGCTGGAGAGTTCGCAACAGCCATTCAGAAGCCCCCATGAAGCAATATCGATCCACTCTTCTCGTGCTCGGCTTGGCGAGCCCTCTTTCGGTCGGTTGCATGTCGCACGAGCTCGCGAGCGACGGTGATTCGCAGCAGGCTTCCGATGTTGCGAGAGTGCAGACCACTCGGAGCGAGCCCATTGCAAGCCTGCCCGAGGGGTTGCGCCTCGCGATCCAACAGCGCGTCGAGCAGGCGCACTCGCCGGAGGCAGCACACAAAGGGTCCAATGCCAGGTCGCGTTCTGCTGATTGGGATCAAGCAGCCATCGCTCCCTCGCATTCCGCATCCATGGGCCTCGTGAATGTCGGTGGCGGTCCGAGCACCAAGGTCTACTACATCGGTGATTTGATCCGGACTCCGCGCAGCTTCCCGGGCCGGCCGATGGACATCGCTCCGAGTGGTGCTCTACGAGAGAGCGACGAGGAACTGCTCGAGTCAGCACCTATCGTCACAGGCTCGCAACTCGAAGAGCTGATCCGCGCCGTGATCGATCCCGACAGTTGGGACGAAGACGGCAATTCGATTCAGATTCGCGGTGACAAGCTGATAGTGAGGCGTAAGTGATCACGACCGCACACCGGTTAGAGAAAGTGTTGCTGCAATTCACGCAGCGGCACTCCGCTTGCGATGCATAGTTGCAGCTGTACTCGTGCCTTAACCGGATGCAGGTCCCCACCGGTGACAAAGCCGAGTGCATCGTCATCGACCTCGACGTTGCGGCTGACGAGTCCTGAACCCGTCCGTGTACTGCGTACGACGGGGATGCCGGAACGCACGGCTTGCGCAAGTTCGGCGATGACCTCGCGCGAAGCGTTTCCATTGCCGACGCCCGCAAGCACGAGGCCACGAACCCCCACGTCGATTGCCGACGAGATCATGGCCGGATTCATCCCAGCGTAAGCGTAGAGGATATGGACCGCGGGCAGTTCATCGGCGGCATCCAGATCGAAGGCAAGCTCGGCGCCCATCTTGGGCAAAGGCGGTCGCAAGAAGAGCGCGCGGCCACCGATTACGCTGCCGACGAGCCCTCGATCGTGCGACCGGAAGGTCGACACATACGTCGTATTAGTCTTGGTCACTCCGCGAGCGGAGTGGATGGCCTCGTCGACGACAACAAGGACGCCCCGGTCGCGCGCTTCGGGGTGAACGGCGACGGTCACCGAGTCAAACAGGTTGCGCGGCCCGTCCGCGCTGATGCCTGTCGCAGGCCGCATCGCACCGGTCAAGATCACGGGTGCTCCGTACGGAAGGACCTCCTCCAAGAAGTAGGCCGTTTCCTCCAAGGTGTCGGTACCGTGCGTAATCACGACGCCCGCGACCTCGTCACGCGCCAGGTGATGGCGCGCGCGGCGTGCGAGCTGCAGCCAGATGGAGGTGTTCATGTCCTGGCTTCCGACGGACGCGACCTCTTCGGATTCCAAGCGTGCGAGCTGAGCCAGCTGCGGCACGCTTGCCAACAGTTGACTAGTATCGAGCTGACCCGACGAGTAGGCGGCGTGCGCGCCGCTCTCACCGACTCCGGCGATCGTGCCGCCCGTCGCAAGTATCACGACGATCGGCGTAGGGGGACCGTTGCCGGTTGAGTCTTGCTTGCCGCTGCTGAGATTGTCGGATGCCATGCTGCAGAGATTCCGCGATCCTGAGGCAGTGTCAAGGCAACAAGTACCAGATCCCTTCCGAGGCCGCGACGTGCTAGGCTCGCGGGCCACATGGTCGAGCTGCGCCCTTTCCCGATCGGAGCCTTGGCGCAGCGCATGCTGCGTGAGTTCGAGCGCGATGCGTCGATCTTTCATCTGCCAGCCTCGAAGTTCTACCGAGGCAACGCTGAGCACGATCTGGGCGTCAACTTCCATGGCGCGCGCGCATCGACACCGCTCGGGCCCGCCGCCGGTCCGCAGAGTCAGATGGCGCAGAACATCGTGCTCTCGTGGCTGTGTGGATGCCGCATCCTAGAGCTGAAGACGGTCCAGATTAACGACCGCTTGCAGATCCCGCGGCCTTGTATCGATGCCCAGACGGTGGGCTACAACGTTGAGTGGTCGCAGGAGCTGCGCCTGCAGGAGTCGCTCGACGAGTATGTCAAGGGCGCGCTATTGATCGAGGCTCTTCGCAGCGATCCCGCCTTCGGGCTGGGCGGAGTGCCGGGTGAGACGATCTTTGACATGAGTGTCGGCTACGACTTGGAAGGTATCCGATCGAAGCCGGTGCGTGCCTTCCTGGACGGCATGTTGGATTGCCGGGCGACCGTCGATCGCTTGCGGCCCGAGTTGCCGGAATCGATGCGCGACGTGACGATCGGTCCTTGCCTCTCGAACACGCTGACGCTGAGCACCTTCCACGGTTGTCCGCCATCCGAGATCGAGTCGATTTGTGAGTGGTTGCTCGAGGAGCTCGGCTTGCACGTGATCGTGAAGTTGAATCCCTTGCTGCTCGGTCCGAAAGACCTAAGGCAGCGTCTGCATACGGATCTCGGCTATCGAGACTTGAGCGTTCCCGACAAGGCCTTCGAAGAGGACACGCGCTGGGAGCAGATGGAGGGATTCGTACAGCGGCTAGGTCAGCGAGCGGATCGACTCGGCCTGGGCTTCGGTGTCAAGTTCACCAATACCTTGGTGGTCCAGAACCAGCGCGACTTCTTCCCAGCCACCGAAGAGACGATGTATCTCTCAGGCCAGCCGCTGCACGTGCTCGCGATGGAGCTCGTTGGCCGCTTCCGAGAGCGTTTCGAAGACCGCTACCCGATCTCGTTCTCGGCCGGAATCGATCGGCGCAACTTCGCGGACAGCGTGGCGCTAGGACTGACGCCGGTGACCGTCTGTACCGACTTGCTGCGACCCGGTGGCTATGCGCGTGGCAAGGGTTATTTGGACGAGCTCGAAGGGCGCATGTCGAAGGTCGGGGCTCGTAACATCGACGAGTTCGTTTTGCTTGCTCGTGGACAAGGCGAGCAGACGCTAAGCAGCGTGACGCCGATGTCGCATGCCGCCGACCAGGTCCAATGCGAACAATTCTTGGCGACGACTCGTGCGGATGGGGAAGGCAAGGATCAGGAAGGAGCTCTTCCCCGCGGCGACAGCCTGAACGCTTGGCGCAGTGCGGCCGTGTTGCAGAACACTCGCGACTACGTTCACGAACTCATCCAAGATCCGCGCTATCACCAGGACGCCAACCTCAAGCTGCCGCGCAAGATCGGATCTCAGCTGGAGTTGCTCGACTGCATTACCTGTGACAAATGTGTCCCTGTATGTCCGAACGACGCGAACTTCACCTTCGTTCTCGAGCCGGCATCCATACCTAAGCGCAAAGCAACGCTCGAAAACGGACAGTGGACGATCACGGTCGACGGAACCTTAGAGATCGAGCAGCGACATCAAATCGCATGCTTCACAGACTTCTGCAACGAGTGTGGGAACTGCGATGTGTTCTGTCCGGAGGATGGGGGACCGTACAAGATCAAACCGCGCTTCTTCGGCGATATCGAAGAGCTGCGCCAGAACCCGACCTTGGATGGCTTTTGCTACGAGCGCCTGGCTGGCATCGATCGCCTGCAAGCGCGCATCGGTGGACGCGACTTCATCCTGAAGCGCGGCGCGAGCCGTATCGAGTTCATGGGTGTGAAGTTTTCGATTCACTTCGACGAGGGCCGCTTGCAGGAGACGATCGAGGGAAAGGCCGCCGAAAGCATCGACCTCGTTTACTACGACCTACTCGCGCTCATTCTCGATGCGGTCTGCGGGCCTGACTCTCACGAGTACCCCGCGCTCCACGCTCGTGCCGGATCCGAATCATCGGAGTGATGCTAGTGCGGTCATGCTCAACGCGCTGCATGGATCGAGCCGCGTTGCTCCAGCATCAGCGCATAGGTGCTGGCCGCACCGTTGCCTAGAACGCTGGGGCTGGGCGTCCACTGGGAGCTCCTGCCAACCTACGTTTGCCGCAGTTCGGGGCGCGCATCGCGCTTCAAGTCCCAGCCACTGTCTCCGGCTGATTCCACTTCACTCGTGTCCAGGTCGGAGATGACAAGTTCGGGACGGCTCTCGAGCCTCGGGCGTTTGCCGCTCGGACCGCAGAAATAGCTGCGACCAAAGAACTCGACTCCCCAAGGTGCTTCGGCTCCCTCTCGGTTCGAGCCTCCGATGAAGACGCGGTGGCGGCAACAGTCGACCGGGAACTCTAGCTCCCACATTCGTTCTGATGTCTTGCCGAAGGTTACGGCTGGTGAGAACACGAGCTGCGCGCCTTGTTGACTCAAGATCTCGATCACGCTCGAGAAGTGCCGGTCATAGCAGATGGCCACACCTAGACGACCCACGCTCGTCTCGAAGACAGGCAAGAACGCGTTGGTCGAGATGTTTGCTTCCGTGTTGTCCAGCTGGCCATTGCTGGATGAGTAATAGAAGGACTCGTCGAAGCTGGCGCGCTCGTTCGTGCCCATCGGAATGTGGGTCTTGCGATAGCGTCCAAGCCAGCGACCGTCATCGTCGATCACGACGGCGGTGTTGAAGCGAAGTCCGCTGCGCGCATCTAGTTCATAGATTGGTGCGACGATCACGATCTGTAGTTCGCGCGCCAGATGTCGCATGCGGCTCACTGTAGGTCCCTCGCGCGCGTCTTCCGCGCACTCACGCCAGAGCTCTTGCCGGCCCAGCGCGAAGTAGGGTGCGGGGAAGAGCTCTCCCAATCCGATCACTCGTGCTCCGGCGGCGCTCGCTGCGCGGATCAACTCCTCGTGATGATCCAGATTTGCTTCTCGGATGGCGTCCAACTGCGCTGCCAGGGAGGTGAGCTCTTCCACGCTGCCGGGCATCGGCGCAAAGGCGTTGCGCGTTTGGGTCATCGCTGCACGTAAGAGCATCAGCTGTGCCCCCCAGTCAGAAGGACCGTGGCGTGCTCGAGCGAGTCAGTTCCGGCCTGCGTGTTCCACTCGAGCAGCCCCGCCAGACCGGCCGCGCCGGTAGGGCTGGCCGCGACTCCCAGCTCGCGCGCGGACATCGTTGTCGCTGCACTGACTTGTGCTTCCGAAATGATCACTGGACGGCCGCCTGTCAACAGCATCTCTTCCACCGGGACTCTCCAATCATAGGTCTCGTCATCGAGGATCCCGCTCGCAAGGCTCGTGGCTGGATTCGGCCAAGGCTGCATCCAAGCCGAACGACAGAGGGCCAGCTCGCGCAGGAATGCGCGCGACAATTCTGACTCACGACGATCGCACAGCCATTGCGCTAACTCGGCATCGGCCGAACCGTCCGTTGGCGGCGTCTCCGAGGTCGATGACTCTCGTAAACGACCTGCCAGCTCGGTGGCGGCACGCCGCCATGCGCGCTCCAAGGGATGAAGCGCTTTGGTTTGCACGCAATACAGTCTGGGGCGAGCCTTGAGCACGCCCATGACTTGCGCCTCTCGTAGTGCCAAAACACAGGCACTGACCAGGGCGCCGCCGCCGACTTGTACAAAGAGCCCGCTCGCGCCGTGATCGAGCCAGCCTCGTCCCTGTTCCGCTAGCTCGAAGCCAAGTGTCATTCCACCCTCGATGCAAAGTCCGTTCTGCGGGCCCTGCACGGTGAATGGAATGGCTCCCTGCACAACAGCCTCCTGGAATGCGCTCATGCATGGATCACCGAGCTGACCGGCGACACGCGTGCAGGTTTGCACTTGGACGGAGAGCTCACGCAAGCGGTCGAGGATAAATGTCTCAGCATCTTCAGGAACAAAGGCAGTCAGCTCCCAACCAAGCGCTCGAGCGAGGACAGCTGCTCCCAATGCAGCATTGCCGCAACTCGCGATCGCGAGTCGCGGTGCAGGCCGTGACGGATCCGACCGTATGGACACCGCCAACTGCAGCGCGATCCCCATCAAGTGGCGCGCCTTGTGTGAACCCGCGACGCCAGCGACCTCGCTCTTCGCATGCAGGACGAGCTTGTCCGAGAGCGGCGCGATGTCTGTATGCGTTGTCGGCGACGGGGTGATAAAGCCCGTACCATCGACTGAAGCGATGCTCTGATCCAGCTCAGTGACGAGCTCGAGGAACTCTTGGTCACTCCAGCCGCGCGAGCGTGCGTGATGATAGGAGTGCAGCAGGCTCCGGTATCGGATGAATGGATTGAGCGAAGGGTCGGAGGGCCAGCTCGCTTGGTCCAGAGCGAGAGTGCGCTGCAAGATGTGATCGCGATCGTCGCCCTCCTTCGCCGCCGGGCATCGAAACGGATGCGGTTCCGCCATAAGCAGCTCGGCACCACAGGCCGTGCAGCGCATCACACTGGCGGCAGGCTTCACGACTCGACGCCCGCGCGGATCTGGTCGTTGATGGCTTGAATCGAGCGGTCCCAGCTCGGCACGCACTCGGGCAGCGCGTCCCAAAACTCGGCCGCGCGGCGTGCTTCGAAGTCTGCTAGCGAGACTCCTTGCTGCTCGACCCAAGTGAAGTAGCCCAAATTGAAGATTCGATTGCGGTCCCGTTCACTCAACTCGAGCGAGTGCTCCGTCGAGGCGTTCAGCACGTAGGAATCAAAGCTGCTGCCGGCTTCGCTGTGCCCGAACTGGCCCCCGAAGTCGCGTGCGAGCACCTTGTCGGATTCGCTCGCATACATCGCGGCGCCATCCGTAGCGACGGTGAGGATCGCATCGTCACGCCCGAGGCCGAGCTTCTTCGACACGGTGATTGCAGCCAATACGTTGCAGATGCTGGAGATGCCCAAGTGTGCGAGCCCTTCCAACACGCAGTCATCGACGCCGCGCTCGCTGCGTAGCCACTCGCGTCCCGCCTCGGACTGGAACATCACGTTCAGTCGATCCGTGCCTTGGTCCGAGATGGCGACGACCATGTCCGTGCCCATTACGTTGTGGATTAAGGGCACATGCTTGTCACCGATGCCTTGAATGTTGTGCTCGCCAAAACCGTTGTACAACAGCGTCGGGCACTCGAGGGCTTCGACTGCGACGGTGCGCGAGCCTTGCGTGGCTGCCAGGTGATCACCCGCTGCGATCGTTCCTGCGGAACCCGTCGCAGAGACGAAGGCAGCCAAGTTCAGCTGAGGATTCTTCGCGTGCGCCGCCTCGAAGATGTGTTCCATTGCCGGCCCCGTCACGCAGCGATGAATCACATGATTGCTGTATTCCGAGAACTGATTGAAGATCACATTGCGCTCATCGCGCGCGAGCTCGGCGCACGCATCGTAGATCTCTTTCACATTGCTCTCGGTGCCGGGCGTGCGAATGACATCGTCATCGCTCTCTACCCAATCCGCCAACCACTGAAAGCGTTCCTTGCTCATGCCTTCGGGAAGCACCGCAGCTCCGCGGCAACCCATCACGCGTGAAATAGCGACGCCGCCGCGGCAATAGTTGCCGGTCGATGGCCAGACTGCACGCTGGCTCCTTGGGTCGAATCGACCCGAGATGAGCCTAGGCAGCAGGCAGCCGTAGGCGGCCAAGACCTTATGCGCGCTGATCATCGGGAAGCGGTCTCCGATTGCGATCAAGATCGGCGAAGGTACACCGGTCAGCTCCTCGGTCAGCACCAAGTGACCAGGAACATCGCTCTGGCCGACACGCTCGTAATCGTTGTGCCAGTGCACGCGAAATAAGTTCAACGGATGGGCGGCATCCGCATCGATGCCGCGCAGCTCCTGTTGAATAGAGTCCGGGATCAAGCTCGGTTCTGCTAATTCAGCAATGGTCGGGAGGACGACACCGGCCCGGCGCATCTGCTCGACAGCGGCGTCTCGCACCTCGGCATCGTGGATGTCCGTTCGTAGATCTGATCGCATCAAGCAAGCTCCTTCATCCTCGTCCATAGCACTTGGGCATCTCGCTCGGCATCGCGCCGCAGGCTTTCGAAGTCCGCCGTTTGTAGGCTGCCCTCATCGACGATGATTCTGTCATCGACGACCAAGGATCCGAGCCCCTGCACGACCGTGGGTTGATCCCCCTCGAAGGCCCGGGCCAACAATCCATGACCGCCCTGTTCGCGATGCGCGACCTGGCCCGGGTCGTCATCGTGCTTGGCACTCTCGATCACCAAGGCCGAGGTCTCCTCGACTCGATCACTCGGCCATCCGTCGGTTCCCAGCGCGACGTGAGGTAAGCGTCCGAGCAGCCTCGGATATCCCACTGCATTACCGACATTGGAGCGCGGGTTCTGTACGAACGACAGGTCGCGATCACAGGCCAACTCGATGTCATCTTCGGTCAGGTGCACGCCATGGGCCAGAATCGACCCATCCGGGAGAGCGTCGAGCGAAAGCATTCTTTGCAGCGGACTCGCGTATCCTCGCTGACGAGCATCATCGAGATCGCAGGTGTCCTCAGCGACGTGCACATGAACACCGGTCTTGAACTCGCGCGCGAGTTCACCGGCTTCACGCAAGAGAGTGTCCGAGACCGTGAAGGATGCGTGCAAGCCGACGAATCCCCGTACCAAGTTGCGCTCGTTCGATTCGAGAAAACGGCGGCATTCGTTCAGTCCGCGGCGCCCTTCTTCTAAACCGCCGTTCCGCTCGCTGGCTCCGTAGCAAAGCAGTGCCGGCATCCCGAGTTCTTGACATGCATCCGCAAGCACGTCGAGAGATCCATCGATGCAATCCGGCGACTCATGATGATCGATCAAGCCGGTCGTGCCACGCAGCAGTGCGTCGCCGATGTACCAGCGTGCCGCCGTCCGTAGTGATGACGCACTCAGGGCGCGATCCATGCGCCACCAGCGACCACGCAAGATATCGAGGAAGGAGTCCGGTGCTGGCTCGATGGGCGGGATGTCGAATGGCGCCAAGCCGCTATACATGTGGGTGTGCGCGTTGACCCAACCGATCGGCGCATCAGACATCAGGAGACAGGCCCCTTCGACTTGCGACGGATGCGACCGACACTTATTGCGCGCGCGGCGGGAGAGTCCTTCATCGGCAAGATCTTGCGCCGAATCCCATCGAAGGCTTCGAGCGCGCCCGCGACGGCCGCCGCAGTCGGAACCAATCCGATCTCGCCGACTCCCTTGGCACCGAAGGGGCCTTCGGGCTCGGGCTCTTCGATCAAGTGGACCTCGACGCTCGGCATATCCTTGGCACGTAGCACTCCGATCTCACGTAGCTTATAGGTGACCGGGAAGCCGTTCTCGCACGGCAGTTCCTCCGTTAGCGCATAGCCAAGGCCCATGTGCACCGAGCCTTCGATCTGGCCTTCGCAGAGCGCCGGATTGATTGCGCGACCGACATCGTGGGCTGCTATGAAGTGATCGAGTTTGCCTTCATCGTCCAAGATGCAAAGCTGAGTCGCGAAGCCGAAGGTCGTGTGTGTCTTCACGCGCTTGACATCCGCACCCGGTGCGGTCGTATCGTCGATGACGACCTCCGCGGCAAAGCTTTGACCCGCGAGTTCGGCCAGACTCGAGCCTGAGTCGAGTGCCTGCTTTAGCTTGCTGGCAGCGCTCGCAACTGCACGTCCACCAAAGACTGTCGCGCGCGAACCTGTCGTCTGCCCGCAGCCCAGTGCATATGTCGAGTCGACCTTGGGTCGGAACAATGTCGGGTCGAGGCGAGTGATCTCGACCGCACACTGCACGAGCACGGTCAGCAGGCCTTGGCCCATCTCCGTGTACCCGTTGTACAGGCTGATCGTTCCATCCGTTTCGACATCGAGCCGCGCCTTGCCCCATTCGACCGCGCCATTACCGATGCCGCAGTTCTTGATCCCGCAACCGATGCCGATCGGCCGCCCGGCTGCGCGCGCCTCGTAGTAGGCACTCTTGACCGATTCGAGGGTGCGCTTGAAGCCGACTGATTTTTCGAGCACCTGCCCGGTCGAAATTGAATCACCGACTTCGAGCGCGTTGCGCCAACGCATTTCCCAGCCGTCGATGCCGACCAGCGCCGCCAATTGATCCATGCAGCCATCCATCGCGAACAACGCTTGGTTGGCTCCGAAGCCGCGCATCGCTCCGCAGGGCGGATTGTTCGTCGTCGCTGCGATTGCGATCACATCGACGTTGGGTACGCGATAGGGGCCGCAGCTATGTCCCGCTGCACGCTCCAACACCTTGGCGCCGACGGATGCATAAGCGCCCGTGTCGCCGACCATTCGCGCCCAGACTGCCGTCAGGTGGCCTTGTTCGTCGCAACCCACGCGGTAATGCATCCGTATTGGATGGCGTTTTGGGTGCAACCGAATCGACTCTTCGCGATTGAGGGTCAGTCGAACAGGCTTGCCGGTCAGTTGGCACAAGAGCGCCGCATGCGGCTGGATCGAGAGGTCTTCCTTGCCACCGAAAGCACCGCCATTCGGCACCAACTCGGCGAATAGCTGTTCTTCGTCGATGTCCAAGAAGGCCGCGACCTGGCGCCGGTCATCGAAAATGCCCTGGCCTTGCGTGTATAAGTGGAGCCCGCCGTCCGCCCTGGGTTCCGCGAGCGCGCTCTCGGGTTCGAGGAAGAGGTGCTCGATGCGCTGCGTCTCCCATACACCTTCGGCGACATGCACGCTGGCATCCAGCGCGACAGCCGCTTCCCCGCGATGCACGATCGTGCGCGAGAGCTCGTTGTCGTGCGTTGGGTTGACTTGGGGCGCGCCCTCTTGGAGCGCTCGATCCGGATGCAGGACAGCCTCGAGCACTTCGTACTCGACATCGATGGCATCGATCGCGCGGCGCGCAGTGGCTTCGTCGACTGCCGCAACGGCGGCCAGCATGTCACCGACACACCGTACTTCTTCTCCGATAGCGACGAATCCGGGCCAGTCTTTCAGAATTAAGCCGTACCAACGCTCGCCCGGAACATCAGCGGCGGTCGCGACGCAGTGAACGCCATCCATGGCTTCGGCACGGCTCGTGTCGATGCTCGCGACCCGAGCTCGGGCGTGGGGGGCCTGCAAAATCGCACCATGCAGCATGCCCTCGCGCGTCATGTCGGCGACATAAGGTCGGGTACCAAGGGTCATCGCGTGAGCGTCATAACGCCGCATGCGATCGCCGACTCGGCCCTCCTCAATTACGTTCGGAAGACCATCTCCGCGTTTGGCCTTCGCGTACAGTTCGATCGCATCGACTATTTTCACATAGCCCGTGCAGCGACACAGATGAACATCGATCGCCTTGGCAATCTCGTCGCGCGAAGGATTGGGCTCGCGTCCGACCAGCTGGGCCGTCCGCAAGGCCAAGCCGGGAATGCAAAAGCCGCACTGCAAGCCGGCCGCAGCCGCGAAGCAGTCTGAGAGAAGCTTGCGATCATCGTCGGAGAGGGACTCCAGCGTCTCGACTTCCTTACCCTCGACTTTGCCTGCAGGCACCGCGCAGCTCGTCAATGGCCTGCCATCGATCAATACAAGGCAACAGCCGCACTGACCTTGCGGACTGCAGCCATCTTTGACGGAGGTGATCGAGCATCCTTCGCGCAGCACGGACAGAAGCGATTGACCCGCTTCTGCTTCTGTGTCGATGGACGAACCGTTGAGACGAAAACTCAGTGAACTCACCTCTGAAGTCTAGCAATGAAGAGGCGACGAATCCGACACCATTGCAGAGCCGATGATTCTGTATGATCCGGAACGCCCAGAAACTGAAGGAGTGACCCGATGACTGCCCCGCGTTTGAAGGACTACATCGGTGGAGATTGGCGCGAAAGCGCAGCCGCCGAAACCCACGAAGTGCGTAACCCCGCAACGGCCGAGTTGATCGGGCTTGTCCCGCTCGGCGGACGAAGTGAAGTCGATGCGGCCGTCGCCTCTGCCAAGGGCGCCTTTCGCGAGTGGCGTCAGACGCCGGTGCAAGACCGGATTCAGCCGCTCTTTCGGCTGAAAGCCTTGCTAGACAAGCACGCCGACGAAATGGCGGCGGTCGTGACACGCGAGCATGGCAAGACTCTGTCCGAGGCGCTCGGCAGTGTGCGGCGTGGCATTCAAATGGTCGAGGCCGCTTGCGGCGCCCCTTCCTTGTTGATGGGGCAGTCTCTCGAGGATATTGCGCGCGGAATCGATTGCGAATCTGTCCGGCAGCCGATGGGTGTCTTTGCCTGTATTGCGCCCTTCAATTTCCCGGCCATGGTGCCGATGTGGTTCTTTCCGTTCGCGGTTGCGTGTGGGAACACCTTCGTCTGCAAACCCTCCGAGCAGGTTCCGTTCAGCCAGAAACTGGTCTGGGATCTGATTCATGAAGCTGGCTTCCCCAATGGCGTCCTGAATCTTGTCAATGGTGGCAAGGATGTGGTCAATGCCTTCGTAGAGCACCCCGACATCGAGGGAGTCTCATTCGTTGGCTCGAGCCCGATTGCGGAGCACGTCTACAAGACCGGTGCCGCGCACGGAAAGCGTGTGCAGGCACTCGGAGGAGCCAAGAACTTCATCATCGTGATGCCGGATGCGGAAATGGATGGAGCTTGCTCCGCCGTTTCGGAGTCGGCCTTTGGCTGCGCCGGAGAGCGCTGCTTGGCCGCCAGCATCGTCGTCGCAGTGGGGGATTGTCACGACGAAGTGCGCGATCGCCTGATCACCCAAATGAAGTCGATTCGCGTCGGCGATGGTTCACAGCCGGGCATCGAAATGGGGCCGGTCATCTCCGCCGGTCACCGCGATCGAGTGCTTGAACTGATTCAGGTCGGTGTTGACGAAGGTGCGACCCTGCTACTGGATGGCCGCAACCCGCTTCCTGATTCCAAAGGGTATTTCATTGGTCCGACTCTCTTCACCGATGTCGAACCTGGCATGCGAATCGCGCAAGAGGAGATCTTTGGCCCGGTGCTTTGCCTGACACGCGCCGAGACGCTCGATGAGGCCATTGCGATGAGTCAAGCGCATCCTCTTGCGAACGCGAGTTCGATCTTCACAACCAGTGGTAAGTCCGCGCGCACCTTCAAATACAACGTCCACGCCAGCATGGCTGGCGTCAATATCGGCGTCGCGGCTCCGATGTCCTTCTTCGGCTTCGGTGGCGCCAAGGGCTCGTTCTATGGCGACCTCAAGGCACACGGCCGCGAGGCTTTCGACTTCTTCACCGACCGCAAGGTGACGATCACGCGCTGGTAAACACCGCAGCTAGACAACTCGACGGCAAACGCTTCAACAGGAAAGAGAACCGTGGCACGAATCATTAAGGGCGGTCTGATCCAGGCCTCCAACCCGATCAACGACGAGAGTCGGCCTGTGGCTGAGATCCAGCAGGCGGCCTTCGACAAGCACCTTCCGCTGATCGATGCGGCGGGAAAGCAAGGCGTTCAGATCCTGTGCTTGCAGGAAATCTTCAATGGTCCCTATTTTTGCCCCAGCCAAGATGCTCGCTGGTACGACGCTGCGGAACCTGTGCCGGGTCCGACTGTCGAAGCGCTGATCCCGTACGCGCGCAAGTACAACATGGTGCTGATCGTGCCCGTCTACGAGCGCGAACAAGCCGGCGTGTATTACAACACGGCAGCCGTGATCGATGCCGATGGAACCTATCTCGGCAAGTACCGTAAAAACCACATCCCGCACACATCGGGCTTCTGGGAGAAGTACTTCTTCAAGCCCGGAAACCTGGGTTATCCGGTGTTTCAGACGGCCTACGGCAAGGTTGGCGTGTACATCTGCTACGACCGCCATTTCCCGGAAGGCGCACGTCTGCTCGGCTTGAATGGAGCCGAAATGGTCTTCAACCCCTCGGCAACGGTCGCTGGTCTGTCGCAATACTTATGGAAGTTAGAGCAGCCCGCGCACGCAGTCGCGAACGGTTTTTTCATGGGTTGCATCAACCGCGTCGGGACCGAAGCGCCGTGGGGCATTGGTAAGTTCTATGGCTCTAGTTACTTCGTTGATCCGCGCGGGCAGTTCCTGGCGGAAGGCTCGGAGGATAAGGACGAAGTCGTCGTAGCTGATATGGATCTGGACATGATCGAGGAAGTACGACGCGTGTGGCACTTCTATCGTGACCGTCGCCCGGAGACGTATGGCGATTTGGCAGAACTCCTGCCCTGAACCGCGAAGTTATTCAGATTTGAGCCTGCGTGCTCATCGGCCGAGGTGCGCCTCGGTTATCGCAATCGAGAAGGACGAACGACATGAAGACGCTGATCAAGGGTGGCACGATCGTCACCGCGACCGAGAAGTACGTCGGTGATGTGTTGATCGATGGCGAGATCGTTTCCGCGATCGGAACGAACTTGACGGACCCGGTCGATCGCACGATCGATGCGACCGGCAAGCTGGTCGTCCCTGGCGGTATCGATGTGCATACGCACCTGGATATGCCCTTCGGCGGTTCCTTCTCGGTCGACGACTTCAAGACGGGCACCATCGCTGCAGCGCATGGTGGAACGACCAGCGTCGTCGACTTCGCCATCCAGGAGCGGGGCGGGACAATGCGCAAGGCCTTCGATACATGGATGGGCAAAGCCGACGGCAAGGCGGCCATCGACTACGGCTTCCACATGATCATGAGCGAGCACAGCAAAGAGCTCGAGCATGAGATGGGGGCGATGATCGACGAGGGCATTAGCTCGTTCAAGTTGTTCATGGCCTACCCCGGCGTCTTCTTTATGGATGACGGTGGGATTTTCCGCTGCATGAAGCGTTCGGCCGAGATTGGTGCGACGATTTGCATGCACGCCGAGAACGGCTTGGTCATTGATGTGCTTATCGAAGAAGCGCTGGCTCGCGGCGAAACTGAGCCGCGCTATCACGCGTTGACACGTCCGCCGCGCGCGGAAGCCGAAGCGACGGGGCGTGCGATCGCGCTAGCAGAAATGGCTGGCGCGCCCGTCTACATCGTTCATTTGTCTGCGGCGGAAGCCCTGCAGGAGATCACGGCTGCACGCAATCGTGGTATCGATGCTTACGCCGAGACCTGCCCGCAGTACCTGTTCTTGTCCTACGAGAATTACACCGAGCCCGGCTTTGAAGGCGCGAAGTATGTGATGAGCCCGCCCTTGCGTGACAAGTCCAAGCAGGATCAGTTGTGGCGCGGTTTGCGCGGCGGCGACCTGCAAGCGATCTCGACCGATCATTGCCCCTTTTGTTTCAACGAGGGCAAGCAACTCGGCGTCGACGACTTCAGCAAAATCCCGAACGGGGCTCCTGGAATCGAAACGCGCATGAGCTTGACCTACGACGGTGGTGTGCGCGCCGGGCGCATCTCGTTGAACCGTTGGGTTGAATTGACATCGACCAGCCCCGCGAAGCTTTTTGGGCTCTTCCCGCGCAAGGGCACGATCGCGCCCGGCAGTGATGCGGACATCGTAATCTTTGATCCCGAAGGCAGCTGGACGATCAGTGCGAAGACGCATCACATGAACGTCGATTACAACCCGTATGAGGGCAAAACGGTGAAGGGCGTCAGCCAGACCGTGCTTTCGCGCGGTGACGTTATCATCGAGAACGGATCCTATGTCGGCGCTGAGGGGCGCGGTCAGTTCTTGAAGCGCAAGAGTCGCTTCGAGGACTGATGATGCTGGCCTCAGGTCGGCCTCGATTCGTCTGATAGCCCCCAGTCTCGCGTCGCTCGAGACCTAGCCCTCTTTCCTCCCTCAGACACAACCCGTACCGATTCCAGTTGTCAACGAGACATCCCATGGACGCGCAGAGCACCAAGGCCTCGACGGCCCAAGATATTCGCGACCGGCACGATCGTTATCTCCTTCCTGCCGTTGCTAACTACTACGCGGAATCGATCGTGTTGGAGAGCGGGGAGGGCTCTCGCGTTCGTGATGTCGATGGGCGCGAGTACCTCGACTTCTTCGGCGGTATCCTTACGCTTTCGATCGGTCACTGCGATCCACGCGTGACTGGACCGTTGAAGGCGCAGATCGATCGCTTGGGGCATGTGTCGACCTTGTATCCGACGATGCCGATTGTCGACTTGGCGGAGCGTCTCGCACGCATCACACCGGGCCGGCTCGAGAAGACGATGTTCACAACGTCGGGGACCGAGGCGGACGAAACGGCAGTTGTGCTGGCGCAGTTGTTTACCGGAGCTCAAGAGCTGATCGCACTGCGTCACGGGTATTCTGGACGCTCCGTATTGGCGCAATCCTTGACCGGCCACTCCTCCTGGCGCGCGATTCCGAGCCAGGTCGCCGGCGTTCGCCATGCGGCCGCGCCCTACTGCTATCGCTGTCCGTTTGGATTGGAGTTTCCGAGCTGTGAGTTGCGTTGCGCGACCGACATCGAAGAGCTGATCCAGACAACGACGACCGGGCAGGTTGCCGGGCTCCTGGCAGAACCGATTCAGGGCGTGGGGGGATTCATCACACCGCCCGAGGGCTACTTCCAAGTGGCAGTCGACATCGTGCGTAAGTATGGCGGCGTCTTCATTTGCGACGAGGTACAGACCGGTTTTGGTAGGACCGGCGGCAAGATGTTTGGCATCGAGCACTGGGGGGTCGAGCCCGAGATAATGACGATGGCAAAGGGCGTTGCGAACGGAATGCCGTTGGGCGTGACCATTGCAACAGACGAAATCGCGAGGAGTTTCCAGAAGGTCACGCTATCGACCTTCGGCGGCAATCCGATGTCGTGCGCGGCTGCGGAAGCGACCTTGGATGTGATCGAGACAGAGAACTTGCCAGTCAATGCCGAAGTGATGGGCGCGCGCTTGCGCGATGGATTGTTGGAGCTGCAGGAGCGTTACCCGCGCATCATTGGCGACGTGCGTGGCAAGGGCTTGATGCAAGCGATCGAACTCGTCGTCGATGAGACGGCCGGTGACCGCACTCCGAATACGGCTGTGATGGCGCTGCTATTCGAAGAAACGAAAAAGCATGGTTTGCTGATCGGGAAGGGCGGGTTGCACAACAACGTGTTCCGAATCTCGCCTGCGTTGACGATCAGCGCGTCCGAGGTTGACGAAGCACTCGGTGCGTTGCGTGCATCTTTCGAAGCGATCACTATTTGATGAGTGGCGTCATGATGGCGCCGCTCGTACCTTTCCTTTCTGATTGAACCGAAGTGTCCCAGCAACGGAGCCAAACATGGTCGACCTGAGTATCGAAGTCGATGGCATGCGCTTCCCGAATCCTTTTGTCTTGGCGTCGGGTCCTCCCGGCACGAATGGCAAAGTGATCAAGCGCTCCTTCGAACTCGGCTGGGGCGGCATTGTTTGCAAGACGCTCAGCCTCGAGAACGAGAAGGTCCACAACACGGTCCCACGCTATGGCAAGTTGCATGGCGAGGGTGGCCGTAAGGACGTGATTGGCTTCGAGAACATCGAGCTAATTTCGGACAGGCCCTTCGACTTGTGGCTGGACGAGCTGACGGAATGCAAAGAGGCTTACCCGAAGCACATGCTGATCGCCTCCGTGATGGAGGAGTATGAGAAGGGGCGCTGGCAAGAGATCATCGAGCGCACACAAGCGACTGGTGTTGACGCATTCGAGTTGAACTTGTCATGTCCGCACGGATTGCCCGAGCGTCGTATGGGTGCAGCGATGGGGCAGGATCCGGAGATGGTTCGCGAAGTTGTGGCCTGGTGCAAAGAGGTCGCGACGATCCCGGTGTGGGCGAAGATGACGCCGAACATCACGGATATCACTGTGCCGGCCAAGGCCGCGGCTGATGCGGGTGCAGATGGCATCAGTGCGATCAACACGATCCTGAGCGTGATTGGGATCAACCTGGAGACATTTCATCCGATGCCGACTGTTGAGGGCTATTCAGAGCCGGGTGGGTATTCGGGCGTGGCGGTTCGTCCAATTGCGATGCGGCAGGTGATGGAGATCAGCCGCGCTTGTCCGGATCAGTCGGTGTCTGGAATGGGCGGTGTCGTGACGGCGGAGGACGCGGTGCAGTTTATGTTGCTTGGGGCGAGCACGGTGCAGGTTTGTACTGCGGCGATGTTGCACGGGTACGGGATCATCGCGGAGCTATGTGACGGGCTTGGGGCGTTCTTGGAGAAGCATGAGATGGGGTCTGCGGGGGAGCTTGTTGGGAGGAGCTTGGGATACTTTACGACGCATGCGGATCTTGTCGCGCGTCAGTTGGAGGCGAAGCGTGAGCGGGCAGGACAGGCGAATCGTGATGAGATGTGGGGTGGGGACATTGCGGGGGATACAGAGCAGCTTGTGACTGATTGATTTATGGGTGTGTGGAGGGAGCGCGCGCCATTCCGGCTTCGATCCTGAGCGAGAGCGCCACCCCAATGCCACCCCTCCCCTTTCCTCTGACAAATGATCCCCGCCACACTTCGCAAAATCGCCCTAGCCCTCCCAGACACTTCCGAACAACCCCACCACGGCTTCCCCTCCTTCCGCACAAAGAACAAGATCTTCGCGACAGTCCCCGACGACACGCACATCCACGTCATGCTCGACGAAGACGACATCCGCTCGGCCGTAACCACACACGACTGCTGCGAAGAAATGTACTGGGGCAAGCGCCTCTCCGCTGTCCGCGTCGACCTTACAACCGCCACACAAGCGCTGATCAGCGACCTGCTGCTCGATGCCTGGGAGCGTATCCACGAAGCCTGACTCGAACCGGTCCCAACCCGGCGACTCGCGCTAAGCTGTTGGACCGCATTCAACCCCCGGAGTCACTGTGACCACAACTCTCTGCCTGCTTCCTCTTCTCTTCTCGCCGCTTCAGGACACGACTCTCAACGAGGCGTTTGCCCGTGCCGGCAACAATCGCCCAGCCCTCGAAGAAGCGCTCGAGCGAGTACCCGACGACCAGCGCGATGGCATGCGCTGGCTTATCGAACACATGCCGGCTCGCGACTTGCAGTCGCTCGACGCCGACTACCTGCTCGAGAACTCTCACCATGCTTACGAAGCATGGACCTCGTCGCCCTGGCACGACAGCATCTCGGAAGAGCTCTTCTTCGACTCCATCCTGCCGTACGCAAGCGTCAACGAACGCCGCGACCGATGGCGCGCTGACTTCCGCGAACGCTTCAGCGGACTCGTCGCCAACGCAAAAACACCGGCTGAAGCAACCGCAATCCTGAACGGTGCGATCTATCGCATCCTCAACGTCAAGTACTCGACCAAGCGGCCCAAGCCAGACCAAAGCCCTTACGAGAGCATGGATGCCGGGCTTGCATCGTGCACCGGATTGACCGTCTTACTGGTCGACGCCTGCCGCGCCGTCGGCGTCCCTGCACGCTTCGTCGGAACGCCGCTCTGGTCTGACGGCAGTGGCAATCACTCATGGGTCGAAGTCTGGGACGAAGGCGATTGGCACTTCACCGGTGCTGCCGAGCCTTCCGGTATGGACCTAGACAAGGGCTGGTTCGCTGGGCGCGCCGCAACATGCACTCCCGACAATCCGCGGCACGGCATTTATGCCACTACCTGGCGCCGGACTCCGATCCATTTCCCGATGGTCTGGGCCGAACAAGATGAGTCCGTCAATGCGGTCTACGTAACCGAGCGCTACACCGCCGGGAAGACAAGCCTGCTCGAGGGCATGGCCCGCGTTCGTTTTCGCGTCCGCGATGCAGCCACCGGCGAGCGCCTCGCGTCATCCGTCATCGTCGGTATGGGCATGGGCACGGCCATCGATACGATTATGACTGGCTCTTCCAAAGGGGAGAGCTTCGACGCCAACGATCACCTGGCAGCGACACTCAAGATCGGAGCCGAGTTTTACGTCCTCGCGCACGACGCCGGCCGCGCCTCATTCGCGCGTGGCATCGTTGAATCCGATGAACAACTCGTCGATCTCCAAATCTCAGAAGCTGCCGACGCCCTGGCGCATGGTGATGTCGAAGACGTGAAGCACCTACTCGTCGGTGCCCACAATCAACGTAGGCGCGCGGATCGTAAGGCGGAGTTCGACTCGCGCACCCTGACGATCGGCGACAAGAAGATGCCGTTCTGGTTCAAAGTCTACGGAGAGCGTCCGGCAACGGGCCGCAGCCTGTACATCTCGATGCACGGTGGCGGCGGCGCGCCAGCCGCAGTGAACGATCGTCAGTGGGAGAACCAGAAGAAGCTCTATGAGCCCGAAGAGGGCGTCTACTTGGCTCCGCGCGCTGCGACCAATACCTGGGACTTGTGGCATCAAGCGCACATCGACGCCTTCTTCGACCAACTGATCGCTGACATGGTCCAGTTCGAAGGAGTCGACCCGGACAAGGTCTACTTCATGGGCTACAGCGCTGGCGGTGACGGTGTCTATCAACTCGCGCCGCGCATGGCCGACCGTTTGGCTGCGGCAGCCATGATGGCGGGGCACCCGAACGAGACCCAGCCGGATAGTCTACGCAACCTGCCATTCACGCTTCACATGGGCGCTGACGACAGCGCGTACAACCGCAACAAGATCGCGGGCGAGTGGAAGACCAAGCTCGCAAGCCTGAGGGCGGATGACGAGAAGGGCTATCAGCACGATGTCCAGATCCACGAAGGCAAGGGACACTGGATGGAGCGTCAGGACGCCGTCGCAGTTCCGTGGATGGCCAAGTTCATCCGCGACCTGCGACCCGAACGCATCGTTTGGCTACAAGACGACGTAACTCACGACCGTTTTTACTGGCTGAGCGTGGCGCAGCCTGCAGCGCGTAGCCGCGTCGTTGTCGAGCGCAAAGGGCAGGCCATTCACGTCGTTGAGTTCAGTGGTGTCACCGAACTGACCTTCCGCCTGGACGACAAGATGTTCGATCTGGACAAAGAGATCGTCGTGACCAGCGGCGACAAACTGCTGTTCCGTGGAATCGTCCCGCGTTCAGTCGCTACGCTGTCCAAGACTCTCGCGGAACGGAATGATCCGGGCGGCATGTTCTGTGCAGAAGTAACTTGCAAGCTCGAATGATGCGCTAGTGCTCTGTCACAGCAGGTCCTCGGATACGATCGAGGTCCATTGCGTGTTAGCAAGGCGCAGCGACGCAGTCGTAGCGGTAGTTCGTCGAGGAGTTGCAACGCCGCCAGCGCGCGAGTGGGGCTGAACCGAGCTAAGTAGCTGCAGGTACTTAGCATTAGCTCCCCAGCACAAAATGAATCGCCCTCTGCCGAGCATCTGCTGGCAGATGGCGATTCTTATAGTGGGCGAAGGAGTACCAGACCCTGCTCTCTAACCCTCGGACGGAAGACCGTTATCTCGGATCGCAAGCCCTCGCTCTTCCGGCGTGCCCGGGATCGTGTTGTCGAGCAAGAGCGCGATGACCGCGCCAACAGCCATGCCGCTCGAACCGATCTGGTTGCAGATGTCGGACAACCACTTCGGGTCAAAGGCAAAGATCCCGTTCGGCGCACTGATTGGCTTCACGAATTCCGGTAGCGACAGCCCCATGAAGAAGGAGAAGCCCAAAATGAACAGGTTGCGGCTCGAGTTGAGATCGACGTTTTGAAGGTTCGACAATCCGACCCCAGCGATCATTCCGAACATCACGCAGTACATACCACCGACGATCGGTTGCGGAATCGTCGTGAACAGCGCGCCAAACTTCCCGAACATTGCAAGCACGATCATGATCACCGCGCCTGCTTGAACTACGCGACGGCTGGCAACACGCGTCAGCCCGATGGCTCCGATGTTCTCTGAGTACGATGTCGTGCCGTTGCCGGTGCCGAAGATGCCAGCGATCAAACAGCCCAGGCCTTCCGTCCCAATTCCGCGGCTAACGGAGCTCTTCGTCGGCGGAGGTGCACCTGCCAGGCGCGCGCAGGCGTAGTAGTCGCCAACGGACTCGACGATGCTTGCCAGGTATCCGGCCAGCATGCCGATGATTGCGGCGGCACCGAAGATTGGCATGCCCCACTGGAAGGGGTAGGGCACGCGGAACCAAGGCGCGGAATCGAGTTGCGCCAGTGACACATGTGCGGGATGACCTGCGGGGAAGGTACCCGTCGCGGTCAAGACCCCTGCGACAGCCCAAGCTAGTAGGATCGCGAGCAAGATCGGGAAGAGCCGGATCGCGCGGCTATGCGAGCGCAGGTACTGGCTAAAGAGAATGATCAGCGCGATGGTCAGGCCGCCGATGCCCCAATGCGATCCGGCGATAGGAGCACCGAACTTGAACAACGCGAGTCCGATCAACGCAATCGTCGGTGCGATCGTGATTGGCCCGATGAAGCGCAGCATCGTGCCAACCAAACCCGAATAGCCGATCACGATCTCGACCAGCGAACCCGCGATGATCGCGCCCTGCACATGCTGCATCTTGACCTGCCAGCCGGCCTCGGCAACGGCGGCCAGACTGCAGATCGTGATGGTCGGCTGCAGGAAGGAGAAGGTTCCGCCTTGAACGAGCGGGAGCCGATTCCCGATGGTCGTCTGCAGCAAGGTCGTGATGCCGCTGACAAAGAACATCGTGCTGATCAGCCAGCCGAGCGCAACCGGATCCTTGTCGATGCCGAAGTGCGGCGCGAGGATCAGTGGCACCGCCACCGTCGAGCCAAACATTGTCAGATAATGCTGAAAACCAAGCGCCATGGTTTCGGGCAGGGGCGGACGATCTTCGATGCCGTAGATCAGCTTTTGGCTCATGCGGTCTCCTCCAGTGGGCAGCGCAGTCTACTGAACTGGGCGCGATCGCGATGCAGAAGTCAGACTACGGGCGGCTTGAGCGATCTGAGTCGGGGCTTCTTTTCTCTTCGAATGCGGAGTGCATGGCGTTCAACTTCCGATGACCCGCAAGGGCGACAGCGTGCCGGCCGCGCTGTTTCTCGCTGCGCCGCTTGCTAGGCTGCGTCAAAGGAGACGAGCCAATGACCGATAGATTTATGCAGGCAGCGATCGAGGAAGCCCGTTTGGGTCTCGAAGAAGGTGGGATCCCAATCGGGTCCGTTCTCGTCATTGATGACGAGATCGTCGGCCGCGGCCACAACCGGCGTGTGCAGAACGGCAGTGTCGTATTGCACGCCGAGATGGACGCGCTCGAGAACGCTGGCCGCCTTGCTGCCTCCGCTTATGCGCGCGGCGTTCTCTACTCAACTCTATCGCCTTGCGATATGTGCAGCGGAGCCGCCTTGTTGTACGGCATTCCGCGCATCGTCATCGGCGAGAACAAGACATTCCAGGGTCCCGAGGCCTACGTCCGCGAGCGTGGCGTGATCGCAGAAGTGATTCAGTCCGAAGAGTGCATGCGCTTGATGCGCGACTTCATCGCTGCCTCGCCGGAGCTTTGGAACGAAGACATTGGCGTGTGAGGCACTTGCGCGTCATAGGATCGGCGCTGGATTGTCCCGGCTTCGGAGTCTTGCGCTTGGATATGACGAAGCACCGACGGCTCGTCTAAGCTTGGCGCAACCTGCGCGTGGTCATGGGAGCGGTCGCAGCGCGAGTGAATCGAGATCTGCCTCAACGCGATCCAAGTTGGTCGCACCGTCGAGAAGCGCACAGGCTCCGTATTGGGCATAGCCTGTCCATTGGCATCGATGCGCACGGGCTGCGGCTCGCGCACGGCCTGATAAGCCATCAAGAGAGCTGCCAGCAATATGTGTGTCTTCATGCACTGCTCCTATCTCGTTTCCCTCGCTGGCCACGTCACCCGATGTGCGGCCACGACCTTCGACGTACGCCATTGACCCGGCATTCCCCCTACCTCGGCTTTTCCTCCGAGACCGCCTGGGAAGTCCCATGGGGCGCATCCGTGCTACCTCAAACGTGCCGCGAAGCAGTCGGCGACAATTCAAGCAGCTACAGTTAAGGTCAGCCCATGCTCTCCAAACTCCTGGCACTGGCGATCTACGTGGCCGTCCTGGCTGCGATCGGTTACTACGCATCCCGGCGCACGCGTAACATCAGCGACTACTTCGCCGGCGGCAAGAACATGGGCTTCTGGGCTGTCGCCTTCTCGTCGCGAGCGACCGGCGAGTCCGCGTGGCTATTGCTAGGCTTGACCGGATTCGGTGCAGCCTTCGGCGTGCAGGGCTTCTGGATCGTGCTGGGTGAAGTGCTCGGCGTCTCGCTGGCATGGTTGTGGCTCAGTCGACGCTTCAAGCAACTGACCGATCAGTACGACTCGATCACCGTGCCTGACTTCTTCGAGGCGCACTTGAAGGACGAGAGCCAGAACCTGCGCCGCATCGCGGCCGGGGCTTTGCTGGTCTTCGTTCCGATCTACGTCAGCGCACAGATTCATGCCACGGGACGCGCGGTCGAAGCCTTCCTGGATTGGAACTACTACCTCGGCGCATTGATCGGATTCTTGATCGTGCTCTTCTACGTCACACGTGGAGGCTTCATCGCCGTCGTATGGTCCGATGTCTTCCAAGGCACGCTGATGTTCTTTGCCTTGGTCGCACTCCCGATCGTCGGAGTTATTGCAGGTGGGGGAGTCGGTGCCGTCTACGATCGCATCCAAGCGGACTACCCGCTGCTCTTGGATTGGACAGGCGGCGAAGGCGTCAACTCGCTCTCGATCGCGGGCATCATTGGTTTGGTCGCAATCGGAATAGGCTTCCTGGGGTCACCGCAGGTGTTCGTGCGCTTTATCGCTCTGCGATCCGAGAATGAGATCAAACGCGGCGCCGCGGTCGCGATCACGTGGACGGTCTTTGCTTGTGGTGGCGCTGTATTGGCTGGCATGGTCGGACGCGCCGTTTTGATCGGAGACCTGGGTTCTGATTCGGAAAACGTTCTTCCGCGCATGGCAGAAGAGCTCATGCCGCCCTTCATCACCGGTCTCTACATCACGATCGTGCTATCGGCGATCATGTCTACGATCGACTCCTTGCTGGTCGTCGCGTCGAGTGCCGCTGTTCGCGATTGGTATCAGAAGATCCGCAACCCAGACATGAGCGAGGAACAGCTCATCCGGATGTGCCGCAAAGTCACCGTTGGCCTGGCGTTCGTTGCGCTCGCTGTCGCTATGGGGGTCTCGCTGGCGACCGAAGGGCAAGGCGTGTTCTGGTTCGTGATCTTCGGTTGGTCCGGCATCGCCGCGACCTTCTGCCCGGTCGTGATCTTGTCACTCACATGGCGTGGGTTGAATGCCGTCGGTGCTGGCGCGGGCATGATCGCGGGCTTCGCTTCGGTGCCCTTCTTCAAGTTCGTTGGGCCAAACATCGCGGGTATCGGGCCCTACATCGCGCGCGTTCAGGAACTGGCTCCCGCCTTCGCAGTGTCCTTCCTCGCGGCCATCTTGTTCAGCCGCTTTTCAGGGCCGGGCGCGCGGGCTTGATACAACGAACTCCTCATCCGCTCTATTCGAAGTGGATGAGGAGTTAGGTGGCGCGCTGGAGTGGCACGGGACTACTGCTCCGCTACCTCCGGAATCAGCTTCTCGGCTTCGGCCATTCCGTCACGCCAGACCCAATAGAACAGGTGCTCCGAGTCAGTTGCGGTCGACAGCACGAACGCATTGTCATCTCGATCGATTGCGTGGATGACCACCGGTCCAAGCACGCCGTTCTCGAGCTCGCACAAATCGCGATGCGCTTCGAAGCAGGCATCGCGCAGACTGACACCACGCTGCAATGCACGCACGACCGTCGCGGCGGTGTTCGCGCGTATGGTCATTTCGCCCGTATGTGTGCATCCACAAGCGCCAGCTGCATTGTGGGCATAGAGGCCTGCGCCGATGATCGGGGAGTCACCTAGCCGGCCCGGATATTTGTACATCCAGCCCGAAGTGCTCGTCGCAGCGGCGATATCTTTGGCCGCATCGCGGGCCAAGAATACCGTTGTGCCCTTCGGCTCGTCACGGGCCGCGGCGGACCAACTCAGGCGCGCTAGGTCTATGTCTGGCCAAGCCTCACGCTCGGCATCGCTCAACTGCTGGCGCAGCCACTGGTCGTAGCGCTCACGCGCTTCCGCGCTGAGCATGTCGACCGGCTCCTCGCCGACCTCACGGGCGAATCTGTCTGCTCCTTCGCCGACGAGCATCACGTGCGGCAAGTCGTCCATCACTCGTCGCGCGACGCGGATGGCATGCATGTGGCCTCGCAGAGCTCCCACGGCTCCGGCATTGCGATCGGACCCGCGCATGATGGCGGCGTCGCATTCGACTTCACCCAGCGCGTTCGGGTCGCCTCCAAAGCCGACGTAGCGAATCAGCCTGTCGGCTTCGACGCGCTCGACCCCGGCTTGGACGGCATCCACGCAGGACTCGCTCTTTTGCAGGCTCTCTGCGCCGGCTCGCATGCCGACCAGGCCCAGGTCATTGGACAACAGAATCATTGTGGCCAGAGCCTACACCCCGACTGCTCGTCATGAGTCGTTCCTCCCATTTCGCCGCTTTCCGATCGGTGCAAGGTATCTCTTCGGGGAGAGCGGTGTGATGTGTGACGGGCTGCAGGAAATTCCCGTGCGGATTTCCCCAGTTTGCTGTCCCAGCGCAGACCTCCCCGCACACGCGCCTAGTGGCTTCTCCCCTCTCTCGACCTCACAAGACGACACGGACAGCACTTATGCGAATCACCACTCGGCAGCGCACTGCGCTCACCAGAATATTCAGTACCTCTCTCGCCCTCTCGCTCAGCGCTAATGTATTAGCGCAGGTGCGCTTCTCTATCGATTGGAACGGCTCTACCGTTTCCGCTCTCGAGTGCACATCTGGTGTGACGCCTATCACTGAAGGCGACATCCTGATGCCCTGCGCCGGTGTCCCTAGCTTGGGGCCCCTCGCCAGTCCGCGCATCGCCATCTCGGGCGGCGCCGGAGGATTGGGTCTCGGCCTGCACGGCGGTTGCGTCGGACACATCGGTGGCACGCCCTGCGGAGTCGAAGTTGACGCGCTCTCCTTTGGGCGTGACTTCCCGATCACCCAAGCGGGCTTCGCACCCGGTTCCTTGTGGTGGTCGGCCGATGAATACTCAGCCGGCATTGCCGGCTCTCCCTTTGCTCCGAACGCGCCCAGCGAGTTCGTTTGCGGTGACTTGGCGGCGGATGTGATGATCAAGACGAACCCGATGGGACCTGTCCCGTTGCCCCCGCTTTCCGCGGCGCCGGACCATGTTGGTGTGATCGACGGCGACGGCATGGCGAGTTGCACGAGTGCCTATCCAGGGCTCGGACTGCGCGAGCCGACCTTCCCAACCTTTGCACCCTTCGCTGGCGGTGACAACTTGGACGCCTTCGACGATCAAGAGTTCGCAGGCGCGCCCGGCGGAGCGTTCTACTCGTTGGACAGCGCGTTCATGGATCCCTGCTCGGGAGTTGCGAACTCAGGTTCCGCGGCCTCGCACGGTTACGTAGGTGGTGACATTTTGCACACCATAGGTGCTGGACCGACCTTGTGGGCGCCGGCGGCCGGCTTGGGATTGGATGTGTTTGGTGCAGACACCGATGACCTGGATGCACTAGCGATCTTCGAGAGCGGAGACGGCATCTTCAACCCGAACCCCGGTCCCTACGGCTGGGGAGCGGGTGGCACGGACATGGTGTTGTTCTCAGTTCGCCGCGGCTCGGCTGTGATCGGCATGCCCGATTCCTTCATGGGCGTTCCGATCGAAGAGGGCGACATCTTGATGCCGCCCATCCCCGGCGCCATCTTCCCGGCCATCTTCGTGCCTGCCGAGAACTTGGGTCTAGGGACGATTCGAACGGGCACGGTCTCGGGCCCCTGCGGCTTCGGCGACGAGCTCGATGCACTCGATACGCACGCTTCGGTTTTCAACGACTGCAATGGCAACGGAGTCGAGGACGCGATCGACATCACGACCGGCTTTTCGCTCGACACGAACTTCGACGGTGTTCCTGACGAGTGTGGGTTGATCGCGAACCAGTATTGCTTCTGCCCAAACGGAGGCGTTTGCTTCAACCCCTACATTCCGGGTGGATGCGAGAACTCGACCTCCGTCGGTGCGATCCTATCGGCATCAGGCACAAGCTCCATTGTCGCGGACGACCTGGTATTGACGGCCACGCAGCTTCCCATCAATCAGTTGGGCATCCTGTTCATGGGTACAGTGCCCATCGGACCATTCAACTTCGGGGACGGTTTGCGTTGCGTCGGAGGCAACACGTGCCGCTTCCCCATTCAGAACTCGGGACTCTTTGGCGTGATCTCGGAAGGGCCGGGGTTGATCCTTGCCGCGACCGTAGCGGGGTGTCCGATTGCAGCTGGGGATACGTGGTACTTCCAGGGCTGGTACCGCGATCCCGGCGGTCCGTGCGTGACGGGCCACAACTTGTCGAACGCCACGGATGTGACGTTCTACTAGTTAGGAAGGGGTGAGATGTGGAGAGGTACATTGAGTGATCTCGCCCTGACATGCACGCAGCCTGGTCCCGCTGAGGCGGAAGCAGGCTGCGTTTGTTCTGTGCGCTGGAAGATGCGCCTTACTTACTGCGCTTTGGTGAAGGCCTTCTGTCCGCCGACGATCGGAAGCTCAATCGAGGTCGCGTTCAGGTCCACAGTCAACACCGTTCCAGGCTCAGGCCAGAGCGTGAACTCATGGTCGCTAGAGAAGATCATCAGACCGATCTGCTGACCAACAGGCACGACGTGATCATCGGGCTGCAGCTCAAAGCTCAAGTTATAGAACTTGCCCGGAACTAAAGGCTCGCTCTCGGTCATCGACGTGTGGTTCTGGGGATCGGCCCAGCCGCGCGTGATCACGTTCTCGTAGATGCGAGTCTTGTCTTTCCAAGGCAGCGACACCAACCACACGGACAAGTTGGCGGCCGGCTTGCTCGATGCGACGCGAATGTTCAGTTTGGCGTAGCCCGAGATGTGCAGCGGCTTGTCGAGCTTCTTGGTCGTGTACAGCAGACGATTATCGGACTGCTTGGCTTTTGCCAGCTCGGAACCTTTGATGCTGTGGTCGTCAGTCAGGGTCTCGGAGCCCTTCAGTTCTCTGGTCTGACGCATGCTCAACTCGCCATTCTTGCCTCCGCCGGATGACGGGTACAAGGTCACAACTTCGGCAGCCGGGTTCGGGTAGTTATCGTAGGCCGTCGGATTGCTTAACTTCTCTCCCTCGCGCACGATCCAGGCGCGCGCGTCCTTCTCGACACCGTTCTCGAGGCCGAACAGGTAGCGCGTGAACCAGCGGTTCATCATGCGCATCGGGGGCGGGCCGCCGTGGCCGCCTTGATGGAAGAAGGCCTGCGCGGGCACGCCCTTGGCTGCGATGGCTTCGTAGATGCGCACGCTGTGCTCGGGCATCACGTTCCAATCATTGAAGGCGTGCGACATCAGCGTCGCTGCCTTCAGTGGACCGAGTTGATTGAAGTAGTCGCGGCCAGCCCAGAAGTCGTTGTAGTCACCATTCACGCGATCGTGATTCGACAGCATCAGACCGTCGCGCACGTTCTCGTTGCACCATTCGCGACGCTCGGGGTTGCCACTGTGGATGAAGTCGAACAATACGTCGATGTCTTCACCGATCCAGCCACCGGGGTGACGGATCAGGCCATGCGAGCGATAGTAGTGGTAGTAGGAGGTGTTCGGCGCGATCGGGATGATCGCTTCCAAACCATCGACACCGGTAGTGGCAGCGGCGAGTGGCAAGGTGCCGTTGTAGGAAGTTCCGGTCATCCCAACCTTACCCGTGGTCCACGTCGCTTCGACCAGTTCGTCACCGTCTACGCTTGTGAACCCGCGCGCTCGACCATTGAGCCAGTCGATGACCGCCTTCGGGGCCAGTGCCTCGTTCGCGCCGCCGACGGTAGGGCAACCCTGCGACAGACCCGTTCCGGGGGAAGCCGAGTGAACGACTGCATAGCCGCGCGGAACCCAGTCATTGATGTGCGAGCGCGACATCAGCGGACGTTTGTTGCCAAACGGGATCTCCGGGGGATTTACGCGCGTCGGAGGCTCGGTTCCGAGTTCTTGCTTGGGGTCCCAGAAGTACTTCTTATCACCCGATGCTGTGCCAGCGAAGTACGGGCTCGTGACGTATACGACCGGCACCTTCATGTCTTCGGTGTCCGTTTGCTTCTGACGCGTGACATCGACATGTACGCGATCCAGCGCGCCATCGCCGTCAGAGTCGAATTCGGTCTCGACCCACAAGTCGTGCTGAATCCAGTCCTTCTTGTCGCTGAAGGCTTTGACGATCTGAGCTTCGCCATCTTCGAAGACTGGGCCGGCACTCTGAGCATTGACTGGAGTCGCGCTCAGGATGCTGATCACAAGCAGGGGAAGGGAGCTCGTTGCGATCGAGCGCTGCGGTACGTGTTGGCGTCGCGTCATTCTTCGTTCCGTCGTCAGTCTTGGCAGAGTGGGCGGGGCAGGTGCCGGCGCAGCGGCAGCGACAAGCCTACGATTGATTCGTGATCAGGCGCAGCGATTCCATCACAGACTTACATGGATCCATGGCGTACAGCTGCAGCGCCGGATGTCACGAGGATCTCCAGTGCTAGCAGCCCGTTTCATGCGCTTCGCATTGTGCCCGGAATGCGTGCTAGTCGACCCCGGTTGGGGCAATCGTGGGCCACTTGGAGCCGAGATTGGGAGAATTGGGAAACAGCTTGGTGAGATCCTGTCGCGCGACGGATCCAGCGTTGTGTGATGGCTTCATGCACGGTTGAATCGTCGGCTGGCGCTCCCCACGAAGACTCCACCCGATGTTGAAAGCCACTCTCCCGAGCATATTGCTCGGCCTTCCGACCCTTGCTGCTGTCGGACCGATCACTCACGCAAGTCCGCGGCCAGCCCAAGAACAAGAGGTAGACGAACTCGAGAATCGGGTCGAAGACTTGCTCGAACAAATCAGACTCGTCACCGAGAGTCTCGAGGCGTTGCGACGCGATGTCGTCGAGGACACGGCAACGAATCCGAACCAGCGTTTGGCTTGGTACGACGAGCACGTCGAGAACAAAGAGCGCTCGCTGCTTGGCGAACAGAGTTGGCGCTTCTTGGGCCCGACAAATATGAGTGGCCGGGTGACGGATGTCGCGGTTCCCGAAGATCGCGGACGGACGTACATGCTGTACGTCGCGACCGCCACCGGCGGAGTCTGGCGCAGTAGCAACGAAGGCACGAGTTGGGATCCGATCTTCGAGCATGCGGCGTCGACATCGATTGGCGCGCTCGGTCTGTCTCAATCAGATCCCGACACGCTCTGGGTCGGCACTGGAGAAGCGAACATCTTTCGTAGCTCGATGGCGGGCTGCGGTCTGTGGCGCACAACGGATGGCGGCGAGAGCTGGGAGCATCGCGGGCTCGAAGGCACCGGTACGATCGCCCGCATCGTCGTGCATCCGGACGATGCGGATACGGTCTATGTAGCGGCCTCGGGTTACGAGTGGACTGACAATGAGGAGCGCGGTGTCTATCGCACGCAGGACGGCGGCGACTCGTGGCAGTTGGTTCACTCCGTCGACTCGCGCACAGGGGCTATCGACCTTGTTCAAGATCCGTCGAAACCGAACATTCTGTACGCGGCTACTTGGCAACGGATTCGGCGCCGGTGGAACGACCCGCGCAATGAAGATGGCTATGGCAAGAGCTCGATCTGGCGCAGCATGGATGGCGGAGACAGCTGGCACGAAGTCTCCGACGGATTGCCGCCCGCACGCTATCGCGGCCGTATCGGAATCGACATCGCGCGTTCAAACCCGAGCGTTATCTATGCCTTCATCGACAACTACGAAGAGATCGTAGTCGAGGAAGGCGAGACGGATTCCTATGGCCGCGAGCGCAAGGACGGCGTCAAAGGGGCCGAGGTCTACCGCTCGGATGACCGTGGCGAGAGCTGGGAGCGCGTCAGCGAAGAGAGCCAGTACATGCAACGCCTCTCGTCGACCTACGGTTGGGTCTTCGGACAGATTCGCGTGGATCCGACGGACGAGGACAAGATCTATGTGATGGGGCTCTCGCTAAATGTCTCAGAAGATGGAGGCAAGACCTTCCGCCGCTTGCGAGGCATGCACGGCGATCATCACGCCCTGTGGATCGATCCCGCCAATCCGGACTACCTGGTCAACGGCAACGATGGCGGAGTCTACATCTCCTACGATGCTGGCGAGAAGTGGCGCAGCTTCGAGGACCGCATGCATCCCGTGCAGTTCTACAACGTCGGCTACGACATGGCCGAGCCCTTCCACGTCTATGGTTCGATTCAGGACCACGGCAGCCGGCGCGGCGTGGTCGATATCAGCCGCGGTCGTGACAAGGTGCGTGCGGTCGAGTTTACGCGTGCTCCCGGCGGTGAAGCGAGCTATCACCAAGTCGATCCGACCAACGAAAACGTTGTCTACTCGGCGGGTTTCTACGGCTCACCGCGGCGTAATGACTTGGAGACCGGGGAGCGTGAGCGCCTGCGGCTCGAGCCCGCGCCCGAAGATGGCGAGGAAGAGGAAGACGAGTACTACATCGACGCAGAGGACGAGCTGCGTGGGCAGTGGCTCGCGCCCTTCCAGATCTCGGAGCACAATCCGCGCATTCTGTATCACGGCATGAACAAGCTGTTCCGTTCGTTGAATCGAGGCGAGAACTATCACGCGATCAGCCCGGACCTCTCAAGTGCCAACCCCGATGAGCTGGGCGATATTCCGTACCAGACCATCACGACGCTCTCCGAGTCGCCGTCACTCTTCGGCATGATCTATGTCGGCACCGATGATGGGCGCGTTCATCGTACCGATGACAGCGGAGCGACTTGGCACGACATCACTGCCGGGCTCGCGCACGAACGTTGGATCTCGCGCGTCATCGCGTCGAGGTACGATGAAGACACGGTCTACCTGACGCAGAACGGCAAGCGCTGGGATGACTTCGAGGCCTATGTATGGCGCTCGCGTGACAGGGGACAGACTTGGCGCCGCATTGATGCGGGCATTCCTGGCGGCCCCGTCAACGTGATTCTCGAAGACCCGAAGGACGATCAGTTGTTGTACGTCGGCACGGACTACGGGGTGTATGCCAGCCTGGATCGTGGGCGTAGCTGGGAGGCACTTTGTGGCGACTTGCCGTCAGCTCCGGTGCACGACCTGATCGTTCATCCGCGTGACGACATACTGGTGATCGCGACGCACGGCCGTGGCATGTGGGTCATGGATGCGCAGCCGCTGCAGCGCTGGGGGGAAGAGCCTGAAGAGGTTGCGGACTCTGGCGAGGACTCGCAATCCGAAGAGTCCGAAGAGGGAGAGGAGTCCGAGGAAGGCGAAGAGGAGTCGGAGGAAGAAGAGTCGGGAGAATCCGAAGAGGGCGAAGAGCCCGCGGAGGAGCCCACTCCCGACGCGACCGAGGAGAAGAAGCCGGCCCCCAAGCAATCCTCCGGTCCCTTCCGCAGCAAGACCTGATCGCCGCGAAGGTAGCAGCTACACAACAAAGCGCCCGCCCCTCGAGGGGCGGGCGCTTTCAATTGCCTGCAACGGATCCTGGCCTCACTTATCGAGCAGGATCGCAGCAATCTTATTCGATAGCCCGCTCAGATTTGTTCCCTCTGTGTTGCACATCAACGCGATCGCGATGCGCTCCTCCGGAAAGGCGACCAGCATCGTCCGCGTGCGGCGTTGTGAGCCACTGTGAGAGATTCGCAATAGCTTCTCCTCCCGCTCGATCTGAAAGCCGAAACCATAGCCGGTCGACTTTCCGTCCGGTGTGCGCAGTGGAGTCCAAGCCAACTCCCGCTCTGCATCCGTGACATAGTCTTCGTCGCAAAGGCCTGCTCCAAAGCGTGCCAAGTCGGCAACGGTCGAGTGGAAACCGCCACCCGCGAGCTTCCATGAAACGTCAGTGTCGCCACTCTCCAAGGTGCGCCCGTCGTTGGTCACACGATAGCCTAGGGTCCGTTGCGGTCGTCGCTTCAGCGGGTCGTCGGCCTCGAAGGTCGACATGCCAAGCGGCTCTGCGATCTTGTGCTGGACTTCACCTTGGAAGCCGCGATCCGAACTGCGCTGCAGCACCGCACCAGCCAATGCGAATCCGTGTGTGCTGTACGAGTACTTGGATCCCGGCTCATGAATCAAAAGTGCCTCGCGGAACATATCGATCGCCTTGACTGCGTCCCGGAAGGGGAAGGCCACCCCGTAGTCCTTACGCGTCACGCGCGGCATGTGCTGGTAGTGCGCGATGCCGCCCAAGTGCCCGAGCAACAAGCGCGTCGTGACGACATGCTTCTTCTCGGGGAACTCAGGGACCAGCTCGCGCACATCTGCGTCTAGATCGAGTTGCCCTCTGACCGCCATCTTCGCTGCCAGCAGGCCAGTGACCGACTTGGAGATCGAAGCCCAACGGAACAGAGTTTTACCATCGACGGGTTCTGCTTGGGCAACATCACTCCAGCCCCAAGCGCGGTCATCGAAGAGCTCCCCATCGACAACGATTCCCATTGCCAGTCCAACTACCGATTGCCGATCTAGCATCTGCTCTACGGCCGCTTCGATCTCCTCGAGCCAAAAGTCCGGCAGGCCAGCCAGCGTCACTGTGCTCGGACGCTTGGCGGGAAGCTCGACTTGGAAGTGAAGCTCGTCAGTCCACTCATCTGAGCTTCGCTCGAGTTGCACCGGGATCGGGAAGCCGCTATAGGTGAGAAGCGCGCTCATGGTGGTCTCGCCCGCCTTTCGATTCAGCACGATAGGACTGACACTTGAACCGAAGGCGCACTCCAGTTTGAGCCTCGCATCAGTGCCGCTTCCACGCAGCAAACCCGGCCCAGTCAAATCGGTGTCGAGTGCACCGACCCAGCTTCCATTCGCTGCCGGCTCCAGACCAAGCACTATTTTCATCGGCTGCGAGTCGGAGGGCAACATGATGTTACCTCGCCAACTACCCTCGAAGCCCGAGGACTCCGCGGCGGGTGCGGATTGGGCCGTGGCGCTCGTCAATAAACTTGCGCATGCAATGGCGATACGAAGAGGAGCGGGGGGGAAGAGCTTCATGGCCGAACTTGCTTAGGGACAACGGGCAGCGCCTGGATTGAGCCGCGGGCACTCAGGATGCTCTTGCGCGAGGCTCGATACCGTATTTCAAGTCCAGAAAGAACAGCTGCGCGATCCGCAGTATTCGAGATGGACGCCCAAGCGCCTGAAGCTCTCAGCTCACGTCCGTTATCGGCTTGGGGTAGGCGCCGACGTACAGTCGGAAGCGTCGCCCCTCTTGTGCGCTCTCTTCGTGATAGCGCTCGGCGATGCGCGCAACGGCTTCGGTCAGCTCCTGTGTGCGTGACGCGAGCGCCAGCTGGTAGGCGGAGGACGCTGGTCCTGTACATCGCGCGGGTCGCTCTCCAATTCGCCCAGCACAGTTGGCGAAATGGCGTAGCTCTTGCTCGTTCGCTGATAGATGCGTTCGACGACGCTGCCGCGCGTGCGTTCTTCGACGGCTTCGATAAGACGCTGCTATTCGAGTTGGCGCAGGTGGTCGTTCACGCGCTGCCTGGACAGCCCGAGCTATGCGCGAAAGCAACCGGCGATGTCGGCTTGCCCAGCGGGTCGGCGCCGCCAAGCTCCACACGCAGCTTGGCCATGGCCTTGGCCCATGCATCCTTGGCCTCATCGATTCCCTTGGACTAGTCGCGTGCCTCGACGAAGTCTGCAAGGTCGATCACGACCGACATCAGGTCTTTATTTTTCAGCTCGGGCTCTTGGCCGGATGCGGGTGCGCCATTCGCGGGAGCTGCAGCCGCGGTAGCGCTAGCTGCCAAGGGCAAGGCAAGGAAGAATGTCACGAGCAAAGTGGATGCCGTTATGATCAGAAGGATGCCGGGATTTCGGGCGGTCCTACTCATTGTAAGGGTGCTAGACGCGGCTTCTCGAAGCCTAGAGCCCCTGTCGCACTGTCAGCGGCTGGGTATCCGGGGCCTGAATTGTAGTCCGCGGGGCGATCGGAGTTGACGCCTCAGTCTGAGCGCTGGCTCATGTGGCTCAGCTCTGCAAATGTCGCGCTGGAACTCTGCTGCGAGCCGTCGGGAGGGTGGCTCCTCGGTCCAAAAGGAGAGGGGGGGGGCAGGCAGCCGTCTTCAGATGGGGGCTTGCCAGCTTCACTCGCTAGTGGCGCGCGGCAAAAGTGCGCAACAAGGGCTCGGCCTCATTCGCGCGTTAGCTGCGTTGCGGCTCCTCGACCGAACTTCGGCCACGACTGTGCCGTTACGCCTTGGCAGCCTGCGAGTGAGACTCGAACATCTGTCGCGATCTCTTGCTGCACTCCACTAGAATGGCTGCTCGCGATCGCGGGGTCGCACGCAACGGCATGTCTAATTTTTTCCCTCACTCGGCCGTTTGGCCCACCGCCGTAGCCATCACGATCGCATTCACGGCCTT
>JBLFWN010000051.1:0-47228 GCA_047611405.1 Planctomycetota bacterium
AGCAGGGTTGCTGGTGATAGTGGGAGAGTATCGGTCTCGGTACTCGCTATTCGACCTTCACGTTTCGCCTAAGAGAAGAGAGTCGCTCGGGAGCGAGTCTTCCGATGGCCTGCCAGGCTCCCTTGAGCTCATCCATACCGGCGACGAGGGTCAGGACCTCGGCAGTGACTGGGAATTGAGCGGGCAGTGGCTGGACATCCGCTTTTCCATCCATTTCCATCCAATGAGAGTCACCCGCCAGGGAGCAGGTATCCACCACCAAGCAGCGGAATCTGTCCTCAGCTGCCCGCCTTGGAGGGCCCAAAGGCCGTAGGGCTTGCCCCCAAGGCGATCTAAGGCCCGCATCGGCCAGATCAGCGCCGAGACCGGGGCGGGCTTCGTACTGGATGCAGGGTGGTGGGGATTAGGCGGGCTTCGTACTTACTGTATCCCCGTACCCCTATCCCACTAAGGCAGCGTCCACGCGTAGGCACGCGCCATAAGTCTGCCGAGATGGAGCGCGCCCTCGGTGCGCAAGGTCGGCGCTGGACTGGACGGCGGGAGGCTGTCGGTAGGGATGAACCACAGGAGCGGGTCGGCGGCCGCGACGGTCTCGATTTGAGCATCCAACAAGTCCAGGTTGTTCTGGCCCCAAGTCATGTTGTCGCGGAGTTCGGCGACGAACCACTTGAGTCCAGGCGCGCCAAGATCTGCTCGCATGCGGGTCACTAGCGCCGATAGATTCGCGGCGTACTGTTGACGATAAGGAGTCCACCAAGCGTCGTGTTCCGCAGGCAACCAGACCACTCCCTCGAGCACGGGGTTCATGCCAAGAGTCCTCAGATTGGAGAGTTCTCTGCGAATGAAGCGCAGTGCGTTGTCGTATAGCGGACGACTCGAGGAGGGGTGCCCAGGAGTCCAGTCCACCAGAAAGCCTGCGCTGTCCGCGATCTTGATCACGGCAACCGGATCGCTCGAAGCTCTCTTGACTGCTTGACCGAACGATAGCTCCGGTCCGAAGTTCTCAAGAAAGTCAGTAGGACCTAACGGCGCCCAAGCGGTTGAGATGTGCTCGCCTCCACCGAGGTAGTAGCTATAGAGAACGTTTTGCTGGAGCTGGTCCAGTCCGGCGAAGCTCGCGTGATTTTGGATCTCGGATACGTAGGCTCCCTCACCCTCCATGCTGCGTTGGCCGGCGAGCACAAAGACGCGAACGGTGTCGCCTTGTTCGGCGGGCAGACCGTTTTCAAACGGCTCGGATTGGTGCGAGAGGTCGAATCCGATCGACGTCAGGTAGGACTTCGCGTGGGCCTCGCCCAACTGCAGCATGCCCCCAGTTCCAAAGTGGTAGTGAGGTTGCCCACTCGAGAGGATTGCGAACTCGAGATGGCTTGATGGGACGAAGTACGCCAGCGGGTCGGCATTGGTGACGCTCAGCTGATGACCTCTCAGGGTTCTCATGTTGTTCGAGAAGTCGAGACCCCAGATACACTTGAAGCTAGTCCCGCCGATGAACCACTTCAGAGTTGGCTGGCCGAGGTCGGTACGGAATCGGTCAATGAGCGCTGAGAGACGCGTGTCGTACTGAGCCACCTGGGCGCTGTTGAGCATGTCGTTCTCACCCTGCTGCCACACCACACCTTCCCACACCCAGTCCACGCCGCTGTTCGTCAGGTTGGTCAGTGCTGTCTGCACAAGCGCGAGCGTGCGCGCATACATCTGCGCACCGTTCGGATTGCCCGGATCCCAGTCCACTGCGAGAGTGGTACCCCCCTTCGCCGACTTGATGATTGCGATCTCCGAGGCAGTCTCGTCACCGACCATGCTGGCGAACGTAAGCTCAGGACCAAAGATCTGCGTTTGAGTCGTAGGCTGCATCGGGATCCAGCCACCCGAGCCATAGCCTCCGGCTCCCCCAATTTCGTACCAGATCGTGGCACCCGTCTGCGGAGCACCCGCGCCGACGTAAGGCGGGTAGTTGTCGATCTCCGCTGCGTGCGTGTCGGACCCGACAGCGTTCGACTGCCCGGCGACGAGGAAGACGCGTACCGGCGAGCCACCCTCAATTCCAAGTGCAGTGCAGCTCGCGAGCGAATTCGGCGTCACGAGCACGAAGAGAGCTGCTGAAAGTAGGGAAGTGAGCGCGAAGGCGCTGAGTCGCTTGAGGTTCATTGTAGCAGCGCTGGAAGGAATGAGGGGAGATGACGCAGCGAGTGAGCCAACCGGCAAAGCCCAATGAAAGGCGCTGGCACCCTGAGATCGTAGCTTGAGCGTAGAGATGCGTGGAGATATTGAACCGCGGAGAGACGGAACCGTCGCAGGTGGAGCTTGGGCGGGCTCTGTACTCACCAGGACTTACGAGGAACAGTACCGCTCAAGCATCCACCTTCTCGCCGCGTAGATTCGCCGAACGGTCTTCACCAATGTTGTAGCGCTTGAGGATTCGTGGCCCGGCCTCTCGGACTTCGGCTGTGTTGAAGACAATGCGAGCGCCCTTCGATGTCTGAATCTCGACGGTCTCTTGGCTCTGATCGACGCGACGAACAAAGTCCCCCATGTCCTTGGGCATCACTCCATTGATGCCGACTACGGACTCGGTGTGACATGCCTCGTACCCAACGTTGATCTCGTCCGCCAACACCTGGCTGATAACCACGACCTCTTGACGCTCCTCTGTCCTCTTTCCCCCGTAGTAGAGCTGCAAAAACTCCTTCGGGCCACGGTCCCACCAATCCGTCCAGCAACGTAGGAAATCGCTCGACAGGACTTGAAAGACCAAACCACCGTATACGAACCAGGTAGGCGTGCAATCGTAGCTGTTACGCGGGACCAAGAAGCTCGCCGGCGCGAGCGTCAAGACGATCTCGCGAAGCTCGCGTTCGCGCAGAACTAGGAAGCTCAGCCGAGCACCGACATCCAGCTCTCCGAGCAGCACCCAATAAGAGGTTCGGTAGCGACCGCCGTATTGGATGGTGCCATTGTTCGCGATCGAGTGACCGTCCACTTCCAGCAAGACATCACCGCTCTTAAGTGAGCCCCACGCCGACGTACCGTATTGAATGTCACGCACTAAGACTCCGCTTTGATCTTCGGGAATACCCAAGGCCGTCCGAAGCGCCGGGTTCTCCAAGTTTTGAACGCTCAGCCCGAGACCCGGTATCCGCATCTCAGCGCGCGTCCCTTGGTTGCGAAGGAAGTGCCTGATGATCGGTGCGGGCACCATCTCGCCGATGTTCTCCGCGTCCTCCAGCGATTGAAACGCGATGCCAATCACCTTGTCATCTTTGATCACTGGACCACCGCTGTTGCCAGAGTTGATCGCTGCATCGACCGTGACCGCAAGCAGGTGACGTTGCGAGTGCGCATAGCGCTGAACCTCGATCCGACTCACAACTCCTTCCGTGATTGAAATCTCTTCGCCCCCCACCGGGTAGCCAACAACGGAAACGCGATCGCGCAAGGCCGGGAGATCTCCGAGCTCGGCAACCGTCACCTCATGCATGAATCTCTCATCCTCGACGCGTAAGACTGCCAGGTCAGCGTCGTGACAAACCGACTCCACATGGGCGACGTACTTGTTCGGATCCGAGAGTTTTTGAACCTGCACGAAAGTCGCGTCGGCAACGACATGCGCACCTGTCAGCACACGGCCAGGCTCCACCACCACCCCGGAGCCCGTGCCGCTCTCGGGAGTTTCGGATTGCCAAGGAGCGTCGTGGTCAGGCACTTGGGTGGTGGCGTAGATGCGGACGACTGCGGAGTGTTCCATGGCGCGCATCTTAGTTAGTCGGGGAGCGATCCGAAGTGGCTCTCCCCCAATAGGCCCGGGTCGGAGCCGTTCGACCAGAAGTCGGTCGGCCCGGTTTCTTTGATTAGTGGATGGGGCAACAACCATCAGTGGAAGGGCTTACGGAGACTCAAAATCGATATGGGTCCGGGGGCTGTCGAGCGGGATCACGGAAAGCACCTTTTTTGTACCGCATCCCTATTGGACCGAGAATCTTGAGGGTTGGCCTGATTGTGCTTCCCCCGTGGCCCCATCTCGCCCCGCGCCCGAACACCATGCGATCTCACCTCTTCGGCTGCTTAGCTGCCCTGCTCCTAATCCTGTCGGCCCAGGCTCAAACGAATGGGAACTACCTCCTGAACCCGGGCTTCGAATTCGGCTCAGCTCCTTGGACCGGGGGGACAATCCACTCGACAGACTCATACACCGGAACTGCGTGTCTGGAGTTAGGTGCTCATGCAAGTGCCTTCCAAGCGCTCACGAACCCAGTCGTCTTGTCAGATATCGCGGAGGCCTCCGCGTGGGTTAAAGGTGACGTGCAGCTCTCGCTCTATCTTCAGGACGGTACTCAGTATGATGCCTTCAGCCAGGACACGGGCGATTGGAAGGCTCTCGACATGACAAACATTAAGGACTCGACATGAACCTCTCCCGTGGTTGAGTTTCGGGTCGCGTCACTATCAACGGCTTCTTCCCTGGACCACGTCGTAGTCTCGAAGGACAAGCTCTACAAGCTTGATGGCGGAGTCAGCACAGACGCGACTTTTGTATTCCCCAGCCGTGTCTCGGGATGGTTAGACGGGTACGACAGTGGCGGGTCTGATTGGATTACCAGCGTCTCTAATATTTGGGGTGATGACGCCCATCCTGCTCTTGCTGGGGCGCCAGCGCAGCTTGCCCTTTGGAACGATCCAACTAATGGCAATGATTCTTCCGACGCGGTGCTCTTGTGGTCGATCGACGTGACGACGCCGGGAGTATCCGCTCAGCAGATCTACGAGGTCTCTCCCCCCAGTCCAGGTGAATGGTGTGTTCTTTGTTGGAGCGACCTGTGAACACCTTGGTGTCAACCTGTGGGTGGCGAGCCGGGATACTGACACCATCTCGCATGGACGCTCGTAGAGGTGGGGTGCGTGGACCATTAACACCTCAATCTTGGCCGATCTCAGTAGCCATGACTTCCCAAAAGCCGGGAGCGTACCGGACTGTCTGCATAAAGTCAGATGCGCCGCCTTCGTGGGCGTGTGCCCAGCTCCGCCGCCAGCCATTCAGGCTCTCAGAAAGATTGGAGATCAGATACACATCGCGAGTTGAAGGCAAGAGCCTCGACAGCACGTGACTCATAGAGCGAGCAAGCAGGCGCACAATGGATTGGCTTGGTGCTCTGGTAGGATTCAGGTCATGTCCCAGCCAACCTCTCCATGAACTTCCAAGTCGGGGACCACGTCCGCAAGAACCCCATGACATGGGTTCGCAACGACTTCGATCATTGGGGACGCGGAGTCGATGTTGGTGAAGTCGTCGAGCCACCCTTCGAAATGGAAGAAGGCGGGCTCGATGTGCGTTGGCCGGGCGGACGCTGCTTCGAGAATGAGGAGCAGTTGCTTCCCGCGGACCTACCAGTAGACGGATCAGGTTACGATGGTAACTAGCCAAGATCCTGAAGCCGACAACAGACCCTCAGCCTGCTAAGGGGTCGCGGCTAGCTCGCAGAGCGCAACACATGAAGGCGTTGACCTAATCACTGGACCGAAGCCTCCGCGAAGCTTCCGGGCCGAGCAAGCGCGGCGTCCAAAGAAACCCACGCTAACCATCGCTATCTTCAGCAGAGCTGAAGTTGCGTAGAGAGCAACGCGACAGTCCCTTCGCACATCCCGCTTTCTGCCTGCCTCCACCGGTGATGATTCGACCGCCGGGTGATACTGGAAGAAACCCCAGGAGTGGTCTATGGTCGTCGGTCACTCGCCATGGCAAGAATCCACGCAACCGCATACCTCAGGCGCCTGCAAGCTCGCGCACTACGCACTTGGTATCCGATTGGCATGTACACGGGTATTCGATCGGCCGTCAATCGCCTGATCAGTTGCTTCTACTCTCTCGATTCTCGCCTCGATCATCTGCAAGGATATCGAATTCGTATCGACGCAATCAGTGAACTGACGCTGCACCTTCATGCCAGACCCACACCCAATGGCGCTGAGCCAAGCAATCGGTACGCTGTAGCATCCCTCCAGCTGCTGCGTTCACCGATTCCGCGCTGGAAGTATCGTTTCCTCTGCAATTCAAGTCACTTCGGCTGCGGACACATCGAGGTCGCCTTCTATGAGCGGGAAGGCGCGCTGACAATCTATGGGATCAGGAACATCGCTCGTGCCAACGCCGAGCGAATCGGATGGCATAGCGCCAGCGAACGCTTGTCGTTGCAAGAACATGGTGAGGACCAACTAGTGTTGCAGCTCCTGTGTGCAAAGCTGAATGAATCAGGATTCGCGACGCGACATGCAAAGCCTGACGAGTGCTTGAACCTGAGTGTGGACCCTCGCCTGATAAGCCGCAAGACACTCGCGAGAACCACGCGGGCACTGCATAAAAAGTACGTGCGGCTGCACTCCACGATCGAAGCCACGGCCGGGCAAGGTCAGCCCTTCGCAGCGCCCGAACAACTCTCATTGGAAACCGCATGCCCCTCTGCCCATTGAGTCGATTGCGAGCTCGGCCCACTCTGCATTTCGTATGCAGCCACCTGCAATCCGATACAAAACCCGTTAGCCAGTGTGGGAACTCCCAGCACAGCGGTACTGCCAGACCAACCACAGAACTCAATCAAGCAAACGGGACTGATGTCACGCGAGGCTGCGATGCATTACGGGTGTGCTTGCCCACCTAGGATGCTGCGCCATGTGGACGCTTCGAACCGGATTAGTTCACGGTCCTGGCCTGATGCTTCCCGAGTCAGCTGGACAACATCTCGCGCTCACCCATTCGCCAAGTACAAGCTCACCAGCTAGGAATGAACGGATTGATCTCCTTCGCTCCAAGCACGCTCGAACTAATTGATTCCGGGTTCGGTCGTCGATTTAGCTTCGCGTCGAGCGGGTCGGATTGAAGACTGCGTACTGCGAGCCAGGCAAGGAAACAACCATTGTCCTGGTCGAAGACCGAATGGATCCGTCTCGCTGCGCGGGGACTGTGTTGCCGAGCGCGACCGTGTATCGCGAGCTACTCACGAGTGAGTTGGCCAATCGAGACTACACGCTGACGCTCCCACCGCTGCTCGGCTGATTACCTAGTTGCGCCCCGGCGCACTGGATGCATTCACTCGAATGCTGCTGGCCGTTAGAGAGTGCTAGTAAAGTCCGAGAGCCAAGCGCGCATGGAAGGCTCCAGCTTGAGGCGCATCTGTACGGCTTGGTGCCAAGCAGGTGAATCCGGCGCGAGTTCGAGTAAACGCTGCCGCGCAAGCTCGGCGACGGAGGCTGTCTGATCGAGCACAGCGATATCCGGCACGCGTGAGTCTGAAGCCAAGTCCAAGACCGCCTCACAGAGCTCACGATGCTCGAAGTGAAAAGGTTCGAGGCCAAGCAGCGCTGACGCTCTCATTCCACTGGACTCAGCTCGCAGCTCACGGATCCGATGCTGCACATCTGCGTCGGGCCCAAAGCGGGCCTCGAAGCGCTGGACAGTGCGAGCATGGCTCATCTGCAACAACACGACAGACAAGAAAGCTCCGCCGGCGAAAGAGGCGGCCAGGATCCAACGATTGCGCTGAACATCTTGATTCTGCGGCTCGTCCATCAGCATCCATGTGCAGAAGACGGCCGCAATACCTGCAGCCCCGAATAGTGAGCCGCACAGCAGATGCTGTCGTGCACTGGGAGGGCGAACCATAGCAGTACAGTACGGATTTCCAGATCCCAGTGCAGCCAGTCTCTAGGCTACAAGAACTGCGGGCGTCCAAGGCGCGCTCATTGGACAGAGCTGGCCGCAATCGAACACATCTCACTTCAGGTTGTGGATCGTGTTGTGAATCGTCCCGCTAAATGCAGTCCCAGCGTCCGATCGAAGCTGATAGCGAATCTCCATCCCCCACGTGGGAGCGATCTCGGGCAACTCGATCAGCACACTGTAACCATCGGCTGAGAGTCTCGCTGCGCTGACCTCGAGTGCATGCTCATTCACATGAGGTGATCCGTAATTCTTGCTTCGCTTCAGACCCCAGACTTTCACCTGATAGTTGGCCGGCGTCTCGGCTGCTTCCGGATCCAGCCCACCACTGAAGCGAATGCGGACACCGGCCTTGGTCGCACTCAGTTCAACCGGCAAATGAACCGGCTTGCCGGTGTATCTCAAACGATACAAGCCGCCGGCTTGCTGCTGGCTGCCGGCCCACGCAAACATCCCCGCCATATACAGCTGGCCATCCTCGGGATGAAAGCGGCCGCGCATGATGCCAGTCGGGAAGTCATTGATCGGGAGAGCACACATACCGCCCTGCATCTGATCGAGCACTTCTTCATGCGGAACGACGAACACTCGACCGAAGCCATAGGAGAGGTTCAGCAACTGTCCATTCAGGGGCCCCCACTTCTCACTATCAACCCAAAGAAGTTCTCCCGGTGAACGGTCAAAGTTGTTGGTGATCCAGACCAGAGGCTGATCCATCGCGTCATCGGCTTCATCCGTCACATCGTGATAGCCGTACATATTCCCGTAGAAGCCACCCTGTCGGACGTAGTTGATGCGATTCTTCGGGTTCCAATGCCCTTCCTGATCCGTGACGACGAAGGTTCCATCCGGGTTCAGGCAGACTCCATTCGCTGCTCGGAATCCATTGGCAATGATCTCAGTTCGCTCTCCATCCTTCGATACACGCAGCAAGGTGCCGTGATGCGGAACGAGGGCCGGCAAGGCGTGTCGGGCGGACTTGGCATACAGCAAGTTTTCCTCTGCATCGCTCTGCAAGCCCATGGCAAATTCATGGAAGTGGTCAGTGACCTGGTGGTCGTTGTTGAAGCACTCGTACCAATCGATTTCCTCATCCCCGTTCAGGTCATGCAATACGACTATCTGGTCGCGGCATGTGACAAAGACCTTCTCGCCGAGCACCTTCACACCCAGCGGCTGGAAGAGGCCCGACCCAATGCGACGCCACGATAACTTCGCGGAACGAGTGCCTAGCGTATCCGGCAAGGATGCAAAGCCGGAGACCTTCCAGATGCTTCCATCCCACGCACTCACGATCGCGCTGTCAGCACCCGGAAGGAAGTCGAAGCCGGTCAAACGCAGGCGGCAGAACCATGGGTTGTCTGTCGGACGCACAAAGACATCGGTAGCGAAAGGCCCGTCACCTGCACCGATCTTGGCTTCGCTCTGCAGCACCTGTGACCAGCGCGCCGGGCCGCCGTGCAGCTTGGGTTCGAGATCGCGCGCGGGGTTGTCGATGACGACTTCATCCGCCAATGCACTCGCGGCTTCACGAGAATCTGTCGCGCCGAACCACAACGTGAACTTACGCGCATCCTCCGCCGCAGGAATGTGGAGTCGCAAGTTTCCGTCTACGGCAGACCAAAGCATTCCTTGGACTTGGCCTTCGATTCCGGCGATGGCTACCGCAGGTACTTGCAGTACGGAAGAAGTGTTGGATCCTCTATGAAGCAGCGCGTGTCGCTGTTGCCGGGCAAGGTCCAGGACTTGGTTCCCAGCTAGCTCGCTCGGCTTCCATTGGGCCACTGCAGGCGCATCGCTCATGTCTGCATCAGAAGCAATCGCTCGTAGCTCCACGTGGTCGAGTGCACGATTAAAGAAGCGTACGTCTTCGATCCGGCCTTTGAAGTAGCTTGGATTGGGGAAGTTCGAGGCCGTGTATCCGATGCGCAGGACCGGCTCAACCAGCAAGCCCTTGCGCCGCAAGTGTCCGACCCGCTCATCAGCTCGACCATCCACATGGAACTGGATCTCGCCGGAGGCGTGTCGATAGCTGAGCGCCACCTGATGCCAATCGTTGTCCGCGATTTGCTCGCTTCCGACAAATGAGCCGACCCATCCGATGTCGACAGCAAGCCGACCATCACGCACGAACCACGTCAATCCGTCAGGTAGCCACTCCGGTTGATTTCCGGTCAGGGCGACCAGCGTGCCGTTGTCCTGCGTCCGTATTCGGGCCGTCAGACTGAAGTCCCCCTCGCTGACATGCAGGCCCGCGACCTGCCGTACTTCCAAGTAGGTAACGCCATCGAAGTCGACTCTCTCGATGCTAGTCCCCTGACGGGGCGGTGTATCTTCTGTCGCATGCGGACGGGCCAAGGTTGCAATGGACCCGACTGCCTCCAGCTGCACTTCCGGTTCATCAAGCCGAGCCACCTGCAACACGAGCTCGCCCTGTTGGCCCTGAATGTTGAAAGTCCTGGTGAATGCTGGTGAGTCTGCCCCCGGCAAGACACCCGGCATCTCGAGCACGCGGGCTGTCCCGACCGTGTACTCGATGATCGTGTCCGGCCCGTGGTAGTACATGCCGCGGTACTGAGCCCAGCCGCGTTCCAGCGGCCCGTACATACGCTTGTCCCGTCCCACAAGGCGAGAGTCCTCGAAGCTGCCATCACTGGGACGTGCCCACCCAGGGCCTGTTGGATTCTGCTGATGCAGGTCGCCGACGATGCGTGGATGGACCGCGTGGTTGCCATTGAAGTGAATGCTGTTCCAATCGATGAACTCGTCACCACTCCAACTCGCTGCCACGCGCAGCGTGTCGTAGTCGTACAACATCCAATAGCGTCCCTTGCCGACGCCACCCGGCCCCGAGTCCAAGCGGATCGCATTGCCCTTGTAGGCGAAGTTCTTGCCATCCTTGCCCACTTCCAGGGTCATGATCTGATTCGGACCGTAGTCCATCTGATCCCAAGCATGAGTGCGAGATGGTTCAGGTCCGCGCTCTGTTCCGGTTGGAAGGTTCGCTAGGTAGGCTTCGTTCAGCTCGAAGTACTGCGCTGGATTGTCATCGCGCAGGTAGGCTTCACGCAGGTAGTGAATCACATCGTACTTCTGCGATGGCACCATCCATGTCTGAGCAGACATCATGCCGAAGCCACGCGTCAACGTCTGATAAAGAGTGTGCGGATCGCTTCCGTTCTTGAAGGCCTGTGAAGCAAACTTCATCGACGTGGGCAGCGAACCCTCTTTGTCATGCGTTCCATGACAGTTGATGCACATGCCCTGATAGATCGTCTCGCCACGCTCGAATGCTGCCTGATCTAGGTCGCGCAAGAAACCCGCGTGATCGATGTCTTCTTCATAGCCGGGAATTGGCCGCATAGCATAGAGCGCGGGGTCCGGCTCTAATTCCCTGGCGCGCGTGGTGCCGCCGTCCCGAATCTCCATCAGGTAGCGCACCAGGTCCAAGAACTGCTGCTTGTTGGCCAGAATATTGACCAGGCCCGAAGGCATGACTGAGAGCGAGCTGACGCCGTACTCACTCAACTCTTCACGTTCGTACGAAACCTGCTTGTAGTCACGCGCCGCATCACGCAAGACGATAGTCGTCGCGGTTTCCGCAACGAGCAATCCCGTGACAATGTGATCATCCACTTTGAGCATGATCGATTCGAAGCCTTCGCGGATCGCTTTCGAAGGATCGAGAATGGACTCAATCAAGTAGTCATCACTGACATCTCCACCCACCGCAGTCAGGTCCGGTCCCAATCGGTTCGCTGCGGCGTCAGGCGTATGACATCGCGTGCACGCGAGATCCGCTTGGTAGAACACAACCGCGCCACGACGCGCATCCCCCGTACGTTTCGCATCCCGAGCCAGGCCCGCAGGGTCAGCGGCTCGCAGTTCGGCCTCAAGGTTGATCCGGTCCTGCGCAACCAGCACGGCAGGCGCAGCAACGATGAAGAGAGCAGTCAGGCTAAGGTAGTGCATACGTAGTGAATAGGGACTACGCGTACCCTATCAGCATGCGGGCACCGAGGAGCTCTACTTTCAGAAAGCACGTAAGCGCTTCGATACCGAAGTTCAACCTATCACGCGCATGCAAGACATAGGCATAGTTCAGAGCCACCTCGTTGGAAGCGATGGCGGGGTCGCTTACTTCGCGATGGAAGCATCGTAGGCACGAGCATGACTGAGGTCATTCACGAGCACTTGGTTCGTCCGCCACGAGAGCTAACAAACGCGGATGCCGACCGCCAAACTCACAGTGTCATCCGACGTTCCGAGCGCACCATCGGGACCTGCTTCAGCCAATCGCACCCCATGCAGATCAAACGGGTGCAGGAGGCTCATAGAGCCGGCGTGTGATCGTCGGTGCCAAATGACAAACAGGGCGAGGTCTAAGACCTCGCCCTGCGTTCCTTACTCATTCAGCGTCAAGCGCTGACCAGTCCTACTCGTCAGTTCCGCCATCCGAGGTCGGCGGCTCGTCCGCATCGGCGGGCGTCGCTTGGGCCGAGGCTTGCAGGTCCTTGATGAAGGGCAAGCTGGCCCGCGGTTGACGCAGGATCGGGATGTAGAAGTCGAGCGGGTTCTCGATGGTCTTCGGGATCATCTGGCCCGTGGCGCTCATGTACTCGCTCTCGATTGTCAAGTTGAAGACGCAGCGGATCACCGGCTCCATGATTCCGCGGCCGTCGTCGTACAGGACCAGAGTCGAGGACTCGAACTCGACATTGGAGGCCTGGGTCGTCGATTGCCGCAAGCGCTGGAACAACATCTGGTTCAGTTCTGCGGGAGTGTTCTTCTCGGCCGCCGTGATCAGCGTCGGGTTGAACTCGTGCCAGCGACGAATGATGCCTTGCAGTGCCGCATCTTCTCCGAGCTGAACAATGATCCGACTGCCCGGACCCATGACGCGCTTGCCATCAATTTTGCGGCCGAAGCGAACCGTGCGGATCTTCTCGAAGTTCATCTGAGTGCCGTCAGGCGACTCGACTCCCATACCCATACCGCCGACATCTTCGACGACCATCTCCGCTGCGATGCCGGGCAAGAAATCAACTTGGCCCACCAGGTCGAGCGCCTTGCCGGGCGCCACTGCTTCACTCGGAAGGTTGGGCGTGTCGTTCAGGCCGCTGATCTGGCCAACGCCCTTACTGAACATGACCGTGCTGGTCGCGGTATCGAAGTGCAGCATCGCTGAGGGATCGAGCGAGTCGTGAAAGAACAGCTGTCCGTCGGCTTGCGGCGCACCGGGTGACAAGGTCGAGCCGGTCAGTGTCAGGAGCGTGTCGGAGATCTCGTCTCGACGAGTCTGGCTCATTGTTGTCCCACCGGCCGCTTCATAGGTCGTTGTGCTGGCAGCGATCATCTCGGCAAAGGTGCGCTTGAAGCCTGCGTTGCCCAAACCGGTTCCGGCGGTCGTGCCGCTTCCGGGGAGCGAGCTCGTTTGAGCGACGGCGGGGACAGCGAGGAGAGTAAGGGTGGCGAGTGTCTTGATTGTGTAGTGCATGGTCTTGATTTCGTAATTCTGATTGTGCGGTTGAATGAGTGTGTTTGTGTCGGTTGGGTCGCCGGCCTAAAGCATGTACCAGCAGTGCATCCAGGTTGAGCCTTGCGGGGGATCGGGCGCGAAGTTGGTGCGCGTGTCGTTGGTGCAGGTCGGGTGGAAGACGACGCATCCCTTTTCTTTGTCCATCGCTTCCAGAGAGATCGAAGCGAGCCAGGAACCCCAGACGTTGTAGCCGTTCTTGACGTAGTTCCCGAAGGTCTCGGTGACGTCCTGGTCAGTCGACTGATACGAGCTGTTGCGGAAGCCGAGCGCCTGGTGCAGGCCTTCGAAGACGCCTGAGACGCGGGTCCAGTGGAAGGCCCAGTCATCGCTCTCTAGCGGGCTCGGAACAACGGCGCAGGATTGGAAGGCGACGAACTCAAGGTCGCGATCACCGTAGCCGCCATCGGCGCCGTCGCCGACGTACTTCATGTTGACGCCGACACCGTCCTGGCCCGTGAAGTACCACGGCGCACCGTGGCCGGCGAAGATCGCGAAGTCCATGTTGTCGACGCGCGTATCGTTGTTCCACGTCCACATGTGGGAGGCGGAGTAGTAGTACTGCTCGTAGGTGAAGTGGTGCAGGAAGTTCCAGACGACCGTTGCATGGCCCTGGTTGTCAGTGCCGGCGTAGCCGCCTTCCTCGAGGTCGAAGGCGTTGGCGCTAGTGGCGAGCAGGCTTCCGCCGAGCACGAGGCCGGCAGCGAGGCGGCCGAGCTTGTTGTTGATGAGTTGAATGGACATTGGATTGGTTGGCTTCTTGACGTTGAATCGGCTTGAGTGGCACCGGCGTTGGAGCCGGCAGATGCGGGCTGCTTCCCGCGTTCACAACCTGAGAGCGGTGGGGCCTCGAGAGTCGACAGGTGAATTCGCAATTTCTCCATCCCGAGGCCAAATAGCCTCTGAAAGAGCCTTCAGGGCGGTTTATCTCGCTTGAGAAGGTGAAATCCGTGCTGCCACTCGCCAGAGACGCTGCCCCGAAGCACGAGTCGCTACTCTGCCCTCGACATGAAGAAGCCCAGCAGCCCGAAGCCGTGCGTGCGCCTCACTCTGTTCGTAACCCTCGCCCTGCCCGGCATGGCTACAACCCGATCCCCAGACGCGCCGCCGAACATCGTGCTGATCATCTCGGATGATCAGGCGTGGACGGATTACTCGTTCATGGGGCACGAGCACATCGAGACACCGCGGCTCGACAAGTTGGCGAGTGAATCACTGACCTTCACGCGTGGCTATGTAACGGCCCCTCTCTGCCGGCCTTCTTTAGCCTCGATCTTCAGCGGCAAATTCGTTCATCAGCACGGCATCAGCGGCAATGATCCGCGCCTCCCTGCCGGCCAGAAGAACGGCGGGCGTCGGAATCCGGAGCTGGCTTCGCTGTACGCGACGATCATGGATCGCATCGATGCCGATCCAGGCCTTGCGCACCTGTTGTCTGGCGCTGGATACCGGACTCTCCAAACCGGCAAGTGGTGGGAGGGCGATCCGCAGCAGCGTGGAGGATTCACACACGCGATGACTCATGGCGATCCGAAGCGCGGAGGCCGCCATGGTGATGCAGGCTTATCGATAAGTCGCGATGGCATCGAGCCGATCACCGATTTCATACGCGAGGCAAATGCGGATGAGAAACCCTTCTTCATCTGGCACGCCCCCTTCCTTCCGCATACGCCGCACAATCCCCCCAAGCGACTGTTCGAGAAATACCAAGCGAAGACGGACTCCGCTCATATCGCTCGCTACTGGGCCATGTGCGAATGGTTCGATGAGACTTGCGGGCAGCTCTTGGACCACCTCGATTCGCAAGGTCTGCGCGACAACACGATTGTGATGTATGTAACGGACAACGGTTGGATCCAAAGTGCGGACTCAGCTCGCTATGCAGCGCGCTCCAAGCGTTCGCCCAATGAAGGCGGAATCCGCACGCCGATCATGATGCGCTGGCCAGGTCGAATCGAAGCGATGCGCGATGACAAGATGCTCGTCAGCTCGATCGATATTGCCCCGACATTGCTCAGCGCGGCTGGTATCGAGACTCCCCCATCGATGACGGGCCTCGACCTGCGCAACAGCGCCGGGCTCCAACGGCGGAACGCAGTCTTCGGTGCGGCCTACGATCACGACATCTACGATGTGAACAGGCCAAACCACAGCATGAGCACGCGCTATGTCGTGGCGGGAGAGTGGAAGCTCTTGGTTCCGAACCTGTCAGCGAGTCCCAAGGCGCAGCACGAACTGTACCGGCTGGACCAAGATCCGCACGAGACTCGGAACCTCGCCCAGAGCGAAGCCGACATTGTTAGTGCGCTAGAAGCCCGCCTGGATGCGTGGTGGACGGGGGTCTGCGACCCTTCTGAACCCCGCTGATCGGGCGCGAAGAATCGTTTCCAGCATCGGCAGCGAGGGATGCCAGCTCATGAGCGCCCTGATCAGGAACAGGGTTGTCGAGCACTACGCAAGCCACAAAAAGTCTTCACGATTGGACCGCTCTCCCAAGCATCCGCTCGCGCACTTGAGGATGCACGCGTCCCAAACAATGCCGGAGTAAGCCTGGGTCGGCATACTTCGCTCGCACGGGACCCGAAGACCGGAGCCATCCGACAACCGGCGTGTGCGCACCAGCATCGGTGTGAGAGATCCGCGCTCGGCTTACGCGTTCTTCGAGTAGTGTTCAGATGCCGCCTCGTCCCTCCGCTACGCGCTGCGTGGGTCTTGGGCGCAGGGCACTTCGCGGATAGCAATCTGGATGCACGAGCCCTTACTGCATTCGTTCCAAGACCCTCTGCGCAGCACTCGTCTAATAGGCGAGCATAGAGTCCCCCCCTGTTGCCCCAGGTGAAGAGAACCTACCTCTCAATTCTCCTGCTCGCGTCTTCTGCAATGGACGCAATCGATACGGCAGACACGACTGCACACCCTGAAAGCTTGGGTCACCAACAAGTCACTGCGGTTCCTGCAATGGTGGTGGGTCAGCTCTCGGAAGTTGGTCGCGGAGCATTCAACCGCTTGCTCGAAGCCGGGATAATTGGAGGCCAGCCGTATGCTCTGGGCGGTTTGTATTACAGCGACCGCGAGCGCTTCGACGTTGCCATTCAAGACTTCTGGGAACGTGACGAGACATTGGCCGATGTACTGGGCGAGCTGGTCACGGCCCACTGATACACGCTGTTCGCGGGTGCATCGGCAAGGTTGAGCACAAGACTTGTCCCTACGCAACCGACGCGACCCCCGACAATGCCGATAGCGAGCGCATTGCCGCCTGCTTTCAATACAATCGACGGTTGTAGGCGCGGCCACAAGTGGCCGCGTACTGAAGGTCGCGGTACCAATACTGGATGTGCGTAGCCGTGGATACACTCATGTCGAAGACCACATTCGTCAGAGAGCTGCTTTGCGCGAAAAGCACACTCCCACGAGGTAATTGCCCCCCAACACAGCGATACCCACATCCAAAAGACAAGTGGGGCTCGTTGGTTCCGGCGTACAGGAGGCCAGGCTGATTGGGTATGTCGGTGATATCGAAGGTAGCGACAGGCGTGCCGAAGTCGGCTGTGCAATCCAGTTTAGCGCCCGCCCCCGAGACCGAGTTGGGCCCGCAGGATCACAGTACGACTCGGTGCCGGCGCCCTGACCTTGATCACCACCGAACATCCGTAGATAGAAACCGGCCCACGGATTCGTTGGATATCCGCCGGGAAAATAACAATGGCGTCCGAGGGGAAGCGACGGGATCTCGACCCAGAAGAAGTCATTCTGATTAAGGCCTGTTCCATCGGGACCAACTCCGAAACCGAAATTGCTCGTACCAGTCGCCGTAGAGCCTGACACCGGGGTCTCCAAAGAGTATCAGGCCAGTCGAAGTATCGGCTCCATGCCCGGTCATGAAGTAGGACTAGACACCCGTGTTGTTGTAGATCGTGTCTGGGCCAAGAGCTCTTTGGCTCTGGGCCCTGGTCCACTCGCCGGTCGCAAAGTGAGAAGTGCCGACTGACTTGACCGGGAAAGTCACGTGATGGGAGGGGACATTGAATTGAGCGAAAGCGGTGGCGCAAAGCAGCGCGCTGGCGATCGCAGTTTTCATGGGCTCTGATTGGGTCGATAGGACGGGGCCATACCGGACACCTCTGGTCCCTTAGGGCCGAGATTAGACCGCTCTATCGAAAATCTTCGGCTGCATGCTGCAAGAGCCTCCTCCAGCCCGGTGAACTCCGAATAAGGAGAGACGCGTTCTACAGGTGGACAGCTGTCCTCGGTAGGAGATGAGCTAGGCTCGCGCCCGCCGCCAATTTATGGGAACCCAAACCGACACCGATGGGGCGCTTCTAGCGTCCTCGCGTTCGACCCACATTTCGCAAGAATCTGGACCGCGTGGTAACGCCCGCCCGTTCCACATCGACTCACTGCAGAATTGCACCTCCCGTTAGCTGGCAACTCAGGTTCTTCACTCTCTGTTGCCGATCCGAGACCCAAATTCGGGGACGATGTCCGCGCCCAATCGCCCCGCATTGCCCCATACGGGATTCTGCCCCGGTTTTGCTCGGTAGCTCCCCTACTCATCCCCTTCTATGCCTGCTGCACGGGGTATGCTCGATTAGGTAAGTCCCGGTCTGTCAGACGCCCGCAAGCGCCGCCAGGACCCCACCAATTGCTGCAGCTTCGGAGCGGCCCATTCCGCGCCCCCGCATCCGTTTTTCCACCGCACTCGACACTTGTTTTGACTACTTCGCTCACGCATTCGTGGCTCTCCGGCACGGAACGCCAGAACCCTTTGACCTTCCTTTCCCGCTCGGCTCGCATCCTTGTACTCGCGGCCTGTGGCATGGCTTCATGCACCTCGGGTGGCGGCGGTGGCGGTAACGATGATGAGGAACTAGGTCCCTTCTCACTCGACTTCACTTCGCAGTCGAACAACGTATTGGTCGCCAAGGGCAGCACGCTTGCGATCACGGTTCAGTACCGCAACTCACCGAGTGGCACGAGCATCGATGTCTTTGCCGACCTGGATGGAACTACGTCGACGGAATACGACCAAGTGCAGATCGCTTCGGAAGTCTCCATCGGAGGAGCTGGCTCGTCACTGCAAACGAAGGAGCTAAGCTGGGACACGGCGGGCGTGGCGAGCGGGACGTATGCATTGATGGTTCGAGACTCGAGCGCGGCAAACGATGCGATCGTCGCCGCCGGCCTGGTCACGGTGAACTTCAAGCCGACACTGACGCTTCTATCGCTTGCACTCGATATGCCGTTGAGCCGAGGCATGAGCTTCGACATTCGCTTCAAAGACGAAGACACGGATGACCCCACGACGGCGACACGCTTCTTTGCGGATGTCGACGGAGACATCGAGACACAAGCTGACCAGTTCGCGCTCACCGAAGAGTTCGCAGCCGGTGATGGTTCCGAACGCCAAGCTGCGGCCGACCTGAGTTTGTTGGCATATGGCAGCTACTTCGTGTTGGGCATCATCGATGACTCCGTTCACGAGCCGGTCTTGGTTCAGTCCGCGGGCCAACTTGTCCTCGCCAACTCGGCTTGGGCACGTGCATCGATCAGCACGCAGGCTCGTTCGGTCACGACGCTTGCAGACGGCAGCTCGGTCGTCGCAGGCAGCTTCACCGGTACCGCTGTGTTCGGCCCCGGCGAAGCGAACGAAAGCTCGCTCGTCAGCGATGGCGCTCTTGACATATTCTTGGCTCGCTACGGCTCCGATGGCTCACTCGAGTGGGCCCGGCGTGCGGGAAGCAGCGGAGACGACGAAGCCGCGATGGACATTACCTCCAACGAGGATTCGATCATCATCTGCGGCCAGTGCCATCCTGGAGCCATCTTCGGTCAAGGCGAAGCGGGGGAGACGATCGTCGGCGGCTTTGCTGGATTGGAACCCTTTGTCGCACGCTATGACTTTGATGGCTCGCTGCAATGGGCCCGGGTCGACGGTGGGCCGGACACGGACTGCGCGACCGGAGTCTCCGTTCACTCGGACGGCACAATCGGCATCACCGGTGACTTCAGCACCTTTGCCATCTTCGGAGAAGGCGAAGCGAACGAGACCATGCTCTTTAGCGAAACGGACGAACGCGATCCCTTCGTGGCCAGCTACGCACCCAACGGTGCTCTCTTGTGGGCTCGCTCTGCGGGAAGCCCGCTCAAGGGAGGTGGACTCGGCGCCGATATCCAATCCTTCCCCGATGGTTCCGTAGTCGCAGTCACTGTCGACAGCATCATCGGAGGTCCGGGCATCATCGCTCGCTACGACTCCAGCGGCGAACCTGAGTGGATGAGAGTCTTCGAGGGATGGCCCAGCGGTTGCGCTCGCTTGGATGATGACTCCATCGCAGTCACGGGCCGCTTCGCTGGATTTGCGACTTTCGGCGCGGGCGATGCGAACGAGACGACGCTCATCAACACGAGCGGCATCGCGATGTTCATGGCGCGCTTCGCTTCCGATGGAACACTGATGTGGGCCGTACAGACGAACACCACGGGCGGCTGGAACGAGGGCCGCAGCGTGTGCTCTCTGGCCGATGGATCACTCGCAACGACAGGTTTGATGGTTGGCGCAACCACCTTCGGCCTAGGTGAAGACAGCGAGACGAGTCTGCCCGGCATTCAAACCAGCGGCTACTTGGCGCGCTACTCTGGGGACGGGCAGTTGCTCTGGGCCCAGACCCCCGACGCCAGCCTCGGCAGCTCAGATCACTTTGGCCTCGCTTGCCACGTGGACGGCTCGATCTTCGCAACGGGAACCCTGACGGGCTCGGTCGTCTTCGGTGCCGGCGATGAGCAGGAAACAACACTCGCCGAAACCGGCTCATTCCTGTATCGAATCAACGCTGACGGCGACTTCTGATCGCGGCGGCGACCTCAGTCAATCAGCGGCATCGCTCACTCCTTGATTGGAGCGAGCGATGCTGTTCGTTTAGAGAGACACTTCGACTCGAGCCGCACTGACGCCTAGGACTCGATATCTGCCGGCGCCTTGCGATGCTTCGCGCGGCCCTTCCGACTATGATGAATGCGTGAACTCTCCGCCCCCCCCCTCCGATACGCCGGACCCGGCTCGATTCCTTCGCGATCCCAGCGCATTAGCTCTGCCATGGATCGAGTCGCCGTTCTTCGAAGAACTGCTCGCAGCGCAGGATCTGACATCCGAAGAACGTGCCATCGCAAGGAGCTATCGCGACAACGGCTACGCCGTGATCGAGGATTGCTTTGAGCCCGAGCTGATCGACGCGATCACTGCCCAATACGATTGGTTGTTCGATCCGAGCACCAAGTTCCAGCTGCCGTACTGGGCCGAGGATGTGCTGGACGCCGATCGCTCGCGCAGACAGGACGCTTGGTGCGTGTGCGCTCCGGTCAAAGAGCTCGCGACGCACCCCAAAATGTTGCGCATCCTGCAGGTGCTGTATGGGCGCGCTGCCATCCCGTTCCAGACGCTGAATTTTCAGCACGGCACCGAGCAGTCGCTGCACTCCGATGCCTTCCACTTCTCTTCGATCCCCGCGCGCTTCATGACCGGGGTCTGGGTGGCGCTGGAAGATATCACCGAATCCAACGGGCCGCTGCGTTACGTGCCAGGCAGCCACAAGTTGCCCGATGTTCAGCTGGCAGATTTTGGACTCTGGTCGCAATCACCGGAGGGTGGCCTGGGTCACAACTACCAGGTGTTCGAGGCATACGTGAAGGCCGCGCTCGACAAATATGACATGCCGGTCGAACAGTTGACGTGCAAGAAAGGCAGCGCGGTTATATGGGCGTCACACCTGCTGCACGGAGGGTCCCCGATCTTGGACTCCACCTCGACGCGGCTCTCGCAAGTGACGCACTACTATTTCGAAGACTGCGTCTACTACACACCGGCCTACTCGGACACGCCCATCGGCGAGCTGTTCTTGCGCAAGGTGCACGACATTCGAACCGGAGAGCAAGTGCCGCAGATCTACAATGGGAGCCCCATGCGCGTCTTCAGCTCCAATGGTGAGCGGTCGCGCATCACAGCGTCGCATGGAAACAAATGGGAAGGCCCGCTCCCGTCAGGTCGGCGCCTCGATAAACTGCGCCGCGCTGTCTTGCGCATCACGAGACGCATCGAGAAGGCGTGGGGCAGGTGATCGAATCTCATCCCGAAATGCCCCTTCTCGACGAAACGACTGACAGCTACAGGCGCTGGATGCTCAGGCTCGCGCTGCGCTTGACGAGCCGCAAGCCGCGCTTCTTCATCAGCGATGCTGTCCTGCGTGCTTTGGAGTGCACACCCGGCCGGGTGCATCCAATTCGTAAGCCAATAAGGATCCTGGTCGATGTTGTGTCGCTTCCCTTCGGAGGGTGGAGATCCGACTCTCTGGCCCAAGCCGAAGACCTGCTCGCGCGAAACATCACGCTCTTGGATGGCAATGACAGACGCCTCGTCGCGATGCGGTACTACCGGCGACTTTCATTCCTGGCACTCGCTCGCGAGACCGGTCTGCTTAGCTACCGATCGTCAAGGCGCAGAGTGCACCGAGCGGAGGAGAGCCTGCAACGCTTCTTGGTGCGTGAGGCTGGCCCTGACTGGAGAACAGAACTGCGACCGTTGAGAGTCCACGCGCGCGCTAAGCTAATAGCGGTCTTCGCTTTGGTTGTAGCGTGCTCGGAGTACTGGCTCGCTTCGCGCTAGCTGCGGGGCACCCGGTCTGGGCCTGCGTCATGCAGCTAGTCCGGTAGATAGAGAGAGCAAAGGCACAACCCGCACCCCCTCGCTACTCAGGCAATCGAACCTTCGCCGGGAACTGCAGCGCGAGCACGAAGTTCTCTATGAAGTCGTGCTTGTTGTACATCTTGCGCTCGACGATCTCGATCGTGTCGATGTTCTGCACGACCCATTCGTGTGCTCGCCCGGCCTCGATAGCCTCTCGGAACATGCCTGTGCAAATCCGGCTGGCTTACTTCTGCAATTCAATGGTCCCGTGCGCCAAGGGCCTTAGCCCAGACTTATGACCACGCTTGGACTCTGGCGTGTCTACACGTGCCAAAACGCCATTCGTCAGACCGTAGACGTGACGACCGCGCTTGAAAGAGTCATGCTCCAGGGACCCTTCACCGTGGTCGGATGTGAACACGATGATCGTGCTGTCGATCAAGTCCTGACTCGTCAAGAACTCGTGCAGCTCCGCAACCGCGTCATCCACATCGCGAATCTCGGCGTCATACAACGTGAGCAGGTAGTCCATGTCCGCCGCCGACAACTGACGCAGCGTGCGCTCCCCGCTCAGCAAGTTGACGACGAGCCCCTGCTTCACGATCGGGTCCTTGCTCTCGAGTCCTGCCAAAAACTCCTGCACGCAGCTACCGTCGGGCGTGTACGGACCGTGCGGGACGAGGAAGTGCAAGTACAGGAAGAAAGGTGCACTCGAGTCCTGCTCGAGCGCCGACACCCACCGCGTCGAATGCTTCACAAGCTCGGACGCCTTACCCTCGAAGCCCTTCATACGGCGAAAGGAATCGAAGCCCTGATCGAAGCCCATCTTGCGCTGGACGTGTGGATTCTCGGATACGGCTGCCGTCTGATAACCCGCCTCCGACAGCGCTCGCGCAAGCGTCGGAACAGTAGGGGGACAACAGATTATCCGTGCCCTCGTCGAGCACCTTATGCTGTTGCGGATAGAGAGAGGGCAATAGAGAAGCGACCGACGGCTTGGTCCAGGGCGCTTGACTGTACATGCACTCGAAGATCACCCCGCGGCCTGCCAGTGCATCGGGCGTGGGCGAGGTCGGACGCGGTTTGCCGGCGAAGCCAAGACTGCTGACACGCAAGGTATCGACCACGAACACGACGATGTTGGGGCCCTTTGGCGTAGAAGTCGCGCTCGATTCCTGCGTTCCCCCAGCGCAGGCGCTCAGCCAGCCGAGGAGCAAGATGCACGAGGTTCGCGAAAGCATGGCGAGAAGAAACGGCAGGATGCTGGACTTGGCAGTTTGCCCTCGCAGAGTTCGGCCGCAGCTGCTGGGCCCCTGCATGAATCGACTTCGGACGACACCGACGGCTTTGCTACGGCTTGCACATGAGCGGGCTGCTGGCTAGAACCTGATTTCCAAGGAGATCGAAGCAAGGACGCTCCCGCGGTCATCCACCGGGAGGCTGCGGTTCTGCGGTCAGCATGGTTTTCACTTCACAGATCTTCCTCTTCTACTTCCTCCCGCTGGCATTGTTGGGCTACTACGCCCTGCCGCAGAGGTGGAGAAATCTGTTCCTGACGCTGGCGAGCTACGTCTTCTACGGCTGGTGGAGTCCGTGGTTCGTGACGCTGATGCTCGCTTCGACCGTGGTTGATTGGTTCTGCGGGGTGGCGATTACCGCTCCGGATGCTGCGCCCGCCAGCCGCAAGCGAGCCGTCACGATCTCGGTTGTGACCAACTTGGCGTTGCTCGGCTTCTTCAAGTACTTCATGTTCGCGCAGGAGAACATCAACCGGCTGATGGAGGTGTTCGGGAGCGATTCTCACTTCACGCTGACAGTCATTCTGCCGGTCGGGATCTCGTTCTACTCCTTCCAGTCGATGTCGTACTCGATCGATCTGTATCAAGGGACGGCCAAGCGCGCGCGCAGCTTTCGCGACTTCGCGTGCTATGTGTCGATGTTCCCGCAGCTCGTCGCGGGACCAATCGTTCGCTATCACGACATCGCGACGCAGCTTGACGATCGCCCGCAACACGGCGAGTTGTTCTATCGCGGCGCGCTGAACTTCATGATCGGCTTCGCGAAGAAGATCCTGATTGCGAATACGCTCGGCGAAGTCTCGGACTTAGCTTTGGCGGCCGAGAGCTTGCCAGCCCACGTCGCTTGGTTCGGCATCCTGGCTCAGGGCTTGCAGCTGTATTTCGACTTCTCGGGCTACTCTGACATGGCAATCGGCCTGGGGCAGATGTTCGGTTTCGTGATGCCGCTCAACTTCTTCGCACCGTACCGAGCATTGAGCATGTCCGAATTCTGGACACGCTGGCACATCTCGCTCTCGAACTGGTTACGCGACTACGTCTACATCCCATTGGGTGGCAATCGTGGCTCGGCCTGGTTCACGAACAAGAACTTGATGATCACCATGTTCTTGGGCGGCTTGTGGCATGGCGCCGCTTGGACCTTCATCGCGTGGGGGGTGTGCCACGGCCTGGTGCTCGTCACTGAACGCTTGCTGGGAGAAGACTCCTGGTACGCCCGCCTCCCGGACCCGCTGCGCATGTTCCGCTCGGCCATGTACTTCAGCTTCTCGCTGGTCTTGTGGCGAGTGCCCGACTTAGGCACGGCGGCTCAGTATTACTCTGCGCTCGTGCTCGGTGTCGACGCCAGCACAGGGGATGCCGCCCAAGGCGCGGTCATGGCGGCGCGTGTGTATCAACCCGCTTATGTCTTCGTGATGTTGATTGCTGTTGGCATCACTTGGCTCAGCCCGCTGCATTGGATCAAGCGCGTCGAATCCAGTACCGCTCTGACGCTCGCGACTTTTGCCCTTTTCTTGCTGTCCATCGTCGCGATGTACTCCCAAGCCGAGAACCCCTTCTTGTACTTCAGATTTTGATCGCGAGACCCTGAACCGATGCCTCACAAGCTGATTGCATGCATCTTCCTGTCGATCGTCTTCGGAGTTCCGGTGACGGAGACGTGGTGGCATATGCGGACGGGCGAGAGTTGGCAGGGCAAGAGTCTGATCGGACCGATCAGCAAGGCGCGCAACCAGGCTGTCGAGATCGAGCTTCGTGAAGCATCCTTCATCCACGAGTCGATCACACCTTGGTATCAGTACGCATTGACGCGCGGGCTCGGCTTCGGCAACGAGAAGGCCGTACTGGGCAGAGACGACTGGATCTTCTACAGCGACGATCTAGATTTGATCACGCAACCAACCAACCTTGGGCCAAAGAGCGTGGTTGTGCGATCCATCATCGACTTCAAGGATCAACTCGCGGCTGAAGGAGTCGATCTGATTTTGTTGCCCGTGCCGGCGAAGTCGATGGTCGAAGCGAACCATCTCTCGCGTTGGACCGCAGATCTGACGAGCGTCGCGAATCCACAGACCCAGGTCTTCTTCGAGTCCCTGCGAGCCGCCGAAGTCTCCGTGCTCGAACTGGCTCCCCTCTTCGCGCAGCTGCGCGCGGGGGGACAAGCGCTGTATCTGGAACGTGACTCTCACTGGAATCATCGCTGCATGAGAGAGGTCGCTGGCGCGGTCGCGCAACGCGTCAAGCAGAGCCTCGGAGCAGCGGGACTCCAAGAGTTGAAGAGCCAGCAGTGGGCGACCTCGGACGCACAGGTCGAGGCGCGCGGCGACACACTGGAGATGCTGCGCCTTCCCGAAGGCCGCTCCGAAACAACCTTCGAGTCCATGAGCCTGTCGCAGACTCGGGTCGAAGGTCACGCGCTCGATCTGGAGTCTCCCATTCTGCTGTTGGGCGATAGCTTCTCGGGCGTGTTCAGCGACGAGCGCTTTGGGTTGGGCAGGGATGGAGGCTTGGTCGAGATGTTGGCGCTGGAACTCGAGACGAGTCTGGACGCGATTGTCATCGCAGGTGGAGCCTCGAAGGCCGTGCGCGAGTCTCTTGTTCGGCGAGCCCATGCGCTCGCTGGCAAGCGAGTCGTCATCTGGCAGTTCTCGATGCGCGACCTTGTTGGGGATATGAGCAAGTGGGCACCCGTCGACCTGAACGACGTCCAAGAGGCCCAGTCAGCCAGCACTGCGCTTCGAGTCACAGCCGAAGTCGCCGGCGTGTCGCGTATCTCGGAAGAGTTCGCGTACGACTTCTGCCTGGTGATTCACAAGTACCGCATCTTGCGCGTGCTCGAGGGCCACAGTGACTCCGAGGAGCTGTGGGTGGCCCACGTCGGCATGCGTGAGTTCGAGGATGCGGAGGGCGCAGCTATCGTAGTTGGGCAACGACTCGAACTGGCGCTCGAGCCGATCGAGGCGCACTACAACCTCGAAAAGACATCGTGGATCAACGACACCAATGCTGGCTTTACGATTTGGCACGCCATGTCTGCCACTCCGGCGGATTGATTGCCTGTCGCTTACAGGCAAGACCCATCTCGCCATCGGCGATGCGTTGATGGCCCGCCTTGGGTACCATGTCGCGCGATGCTCTCGCGCACTGCTCTTCTCGCCGGCCTCCTGTGGCTACCCGCTTGTTCCGACGGACCCTCTACTCCCGAGCCTCAGGCGCAACAGTCTTCGGACGGTTGGCAACGCCAGCAAGTCGGCACCTCCGTCGCCGCGTTAGAAGCCAGCTTGCAGGGTATGCAAGCCAGTGGCTTGCACGAGCAACTGTTGACAGCCGTCGAAGCTCTGCGCGCGGCGCCCGGCAAGCAGTGGAAGAAGCTGGATGGCTGGGCCATCCGCAGCGCCGAGTTGAACTACTACCACAAGTGGTGCACACCGGACGCCGAAACGGGGGCCTCGATGAAGGCACTCGATTTCGCAGCCAAGACGCATCCGGTGCATGCCATCGCAGCGATCGCAGATGATCTAGAGGCGCACGGCATCGAGCTCCTCGTCATACCGATTCCGAAGCGGGCACAGGTCTATCCGGACCGGCTTCCCGGTGTCGAGCAGGCCGGTAGTGACTTCGCCGGCATCGACCCGGGCTACGCAGCGGTGATGCTCGAGCTCGCCAGGCGCGGCGTATCGATCGTAGACCTCCTGCCCGACATGGCGCGCACTCGCTACGATCGCTCGGGCACCGACGACGAGTATCTGTTTCACCACTACGACCCGCATTGGACTCCGCGTGGAGCTGAGATCGCGGCCGACCTGATCGCATCCGCAATCGCTTCGTACCCCTGGTTCGAAGCTGGCGCGGCTGTCGAGGGAGAGGACTTCCAGGTCGAACGCAAGCACGGCGAGTGGGCCTTCGTCGTCGATAAAGAACTGCAAGAAGAGAAACAGCCCGAGCTGCTCTGGTTCCGTCAGATGCGTAAGCCTGACGGAGGAAAGGTCGAGACAGAAGCCAGAGACAGCCCCTACTTGCTGCTAGGCGACAGCTTCACGACGCACTTGGCCGCTGCGGGCAGCGACATCGTCAGTCTGCTGTACGCGCGGCTCGAACAGCCGCTCGACGTGATTGCGATTCCGCAAGGTGGCGCGCGTCCAGTGTGGGACGCGCTTGCGCGTCGCCGGGACAAGCTGGAAGGCAAGCGTGTGGTGATCTGGCTCGTCTCTGCCTCCGTGTTCGCGAATCAGAATCTGCAAAAGGTCGAGTTGTTCGGCGGTTGAGCTCTGTAGCGATCCGAGAGGAGAGCGACAAGGGTCAGAGCCGTGAAGTCCACGCAAGGCCTCCGCTGGCTCCGTCCCCGCCTGCCCCGTACATGAATGAGGCGGGACAAATGGTGCGCACATCCGGACGACACCCGGATCAGTTGCGGGTATCCGGTTACAGGACCCGAGCTGCAGGCTGGCGGGATCGCGAGCTTTCGCGAGGAGAGGAACGATACGCTTCGATCCTCATTCTTCACCCGAGACTAGTCGGCCAACTACGGCTGGCCTAGAGGCCATGACAACTCAATGGTGTGTGGGAATTTGATACGAGCAGGATCGTGTCCACTCGTGGCATTCCACTGCCAGATCAGATCAACCCACGCTGTCCTCGACCAGACGATGCCTGCGCTGAATCACTCTGACCGCGAAAAAATTGCGCTCTCCGCCGCCTCGAAGCTCCTTCACGGGAAACAACTTCCCACGGGTAGGTAACTATGACTGGAGACCCCGAGCTGCCCCTCGCGAACAAAGTTCATTGGTTTCCAATAGAGATGTTACGTCCAAAGTAGAGGCCGCGGGCTTGAACCATTGGAATCCCGCTAGAAGCCATGACTCCTCCCCTACTGATGTCAACTGAGCAAATGCTCGAGCACGCACGATCGTTGCGCAAGCTCGCTCGCGGTCTGCTGCTTGACGATGGCTCGGCGGAGGATGTCGTTCAAGAAGCCTGGGTGCTCGCGCTCGAGCGGCCGCCAGCTCACCAGGAACGAATCGGCGGTTGGCTGCACACTGTGGTGCGGACCTTGGCACTCAAACGCCTGCGTGGGGAACGTCGCAGGAACCGTCGAGAGGAAATCGTGGCAAAGCCTGATCGGACGAGCTCGACCCTGCACTCGATCGAGAGTGCAGCTTTGTGCAAGCGCCTGGTGGACGCGGTGTGTGAGCTAGATGAGCCCATGCGCTCGGTCATCTCGATGCGCTACTTCGACGGCTTGCCGCCGAGGGAAATCGCCCGACGGCTTGGCATCCCCAAGAACACCGTGCGGGCACGGCTGCAGCGCGGACTCGCGAAGCTTCGCATCCGGCTCGATCAGGATTCCGACGGAGCACGAGCCACCTGGGCCCAGGCCTTGGTCGCATTCGCTGGAGTGAAGGGTGGCAGCCTCAGTGCTCCACACACATCTACTTTGATCGGGTCTCCGTCCGTGAACGGATTCATAGGAGTCGTAGCGATGACAGCAGTCGGAAAGTGGAGCGTAGCGGGAATCGTGTTTGGCTTGGTTGGACTCGGCTTCATGTCGCAGTCAAACTCAGAGCGCGAAGCCTTGGCGAAGACCGAACTCAGAATGGAGAACTCAGCGAAACAAGCTGCGTCCTTGAGCGATCCAAGAGATCAGATAGCAGCCGCACTTCGTGAAGGCCAAGCTGTCGTCGAGCCCGTCGATAGCGGTGCCCTGTCGGTTGTCGCACCGCCTGCGTGGGCAGTCGCTGATCGATATCCATTCCGTGTGCTAGGCAATATCGTGGACCCCTGGGGTAGACCTATCCACGGCGCCATCATTAGCGTCGCGGTCCGAGGACATTGCTTCAATCAAGGCCAGTCCGCGTCTGCCGAAGGAGACTTCCAGCTGAGTTTTCATGCTTCCTCACCCTCGGTCGATGCGCACATTTATGTGCACAACCACAGCCTGATGAGCGGCATGCGAACACTAAAGCTGCAGACAGGCGTCGAGCATTCGATTCATATGGACCTGAGCAGCTTGACGGGCATTCCGGGCGGGATGCGCAACTTCAAAGCCAAGGCCTTCGTCGGGCCTCTGCACAACTCACCCGGCTTGCTCGGAGATTCGCAAGCACCCGTCCGCTTCCAATCCGATAGTGGTGTCCAGCTCAGCTTGCCCGAGGACATGGTCGTCTTCGATCACTCGGAGGGCTCCTTTGCATTTTCTAGCGACACGCCAGTGAACATGAGCAGCTTTTCGGGGCTCGTGCAACGTCCGGATGGAACGCCAGCAAAGGGAGCACTCGTCTGGATCACGCTGGACGGTGTGGGGAGTGGCATCTGTACGACTACAAATACAGAGGGAGCCTGGGCCATCAATAACCAAACGCCCGGAACATATACCTTCAAGGCCGGCGGTGATGACTTCGGTCTGCAGAGTGGTCAGCTGATCGGCACTGCGGGATCACATACAACACACAACGTACTGCTCGATCGTGGAAATGAAATACGGGGGCGCATCTTGGGTCCCAATCAGAGCCCCTTGCCATTCTTGGTCCATGCCGAAGCCGTCGATAGCAATGTGACATGGTCCGACACGACCTTGGCCGATTCGCAGGGCCGCTTCGCGTTCCCGAACGTCATGGCATCCGCGGCGCAGCTGACGATCTTCGATCCGAATCTTGGCCAGTCGGATGCCACGCAATGGGGCATACCACTGCACGTGGTCGACAGCATGCTACCAGATGGCAAGCAGCATGACGTCCAGCTCAGTCGCTCGGCGCTAGATACGAGTTCAATCTCGCTGGCGCTCCTTGATGCGAGTGGCGAGACCGTACGCAATGCAGAGGTCAGGCTTCTGCATGCTGCTAGCCAGCGCGGCGTCTTCTTGACGCCCGTCACGGGCGAGGACGCTACGCTGACCTACATCGTTCATGGCCTACCCGCGGGCACCTATCAACTCGAGGCTGTCTCCCGCAAGCACGGCTGGATCGACCTCGGAACAGTGCTGCTTCAACCGGGAACGAAACTCGATCAGGGCAGCTACTCATTCCCTGCGCCGGGTTCATTGGTCGCAACCTGCTTGCCCTCCAATACCGCTCTCGCCAACCATTGGCAGATCGTTCACATTAGTAGGACTGTCGACAGCTTCGCCTGGGAAGGCTGGCCACTCGATGCTTGGGATTGGGTCGAGGAAGAAGCGCCGGACTGGACGAAGATCCAGCTCCCGCCTGGCACTTATGCCCTGTCAGCCGGTGCGCCCAAGACGGGCCGAGCTTGGATCCCGTTCAAGATCGAGAGTAACCTCGAGACCGAGTTCGTTCTGCCACTGGATCTATTGACCGATGCCAAGCTCATGCTTGGTGAGTCGCTGCAGACCAACGCGCATTCCAAGGCCAAAATCCGAATCACCGACAGTGCATCGGGGCTTCCCGTTTGGACCCAAAAAGAACAGCTCGAGGGCGGCCAGGTCACAATCAAACTTCTACCGGGGGCCTATCGCGCCACACTCCTTAGTGATCCCGAGATCGTGTCCGAGGTCGCATTCGAAGTGGAAGCAGGTCTGCCGGCATCGGTGATGCTTGAAGCCGCAAAGTAACTCGGCCTGCTAGAACGCGAAGGCCCCGTACAGAACAAGCATCATCGCGACGATCAAGCCTCCCGCCAACTTGGCGTGTACCCAAGGCGTCAAGTCGACGGCACCAGCATCCTGCTGCACATAGGGCGTGGCCCGCTTCATGCTCTGTCCCAGCACTAGCTGCAAAACGATCAAACCTGCGAAGACCGCGCCCATGTAGTGGAAGCCGGAACCAAAGACCGACGCGAGCCATCCATCTTCACCGCCAGCAAAAAAGGTGCCGAAGGTCATCGCCACAAGGCCCACCGAGATACTGATAACGGCGGTCTGCCCGCTCGCAGTGCGGTTGAAGAATCCGAACAGCATCACGGCCAAGATCGGGATGAAGTAGATCCCGTTCAGGCTCTGGAACATATTGAAGAGCCCGTCCTGACCATGAAAGACGAGCGGAGCCGCGACGATCGCGAAGACCGCAACAAGCGCGCTACAAAGCCTGCCAGATCGAACGAGTTCGTGCTGGTTCGCGCCGGGCTTGATCACGGTCTTGTAGACACCGAGTGAGAACAAGGTCGCACTCGAGTTCAGCACGGAGTTGAATGTCGATAGGATCGATCCCATCACAACGGCAGCAAAGAAGCCCGTAAGCCAACTGGGCAGCACGGTTCGCACGAGCAGCCCATAGACATCGCCATCGCTGACGGCACTCGCATCAATGTTAGGGTCGTTGGTGAAGACTTGATAGGCGAGCAAGCCGGGCACGACGAGGATCAATGGCGCGAGCGTCTTCAAGAAGGCAGCGAACAGCACTCCCTTCTGTCCTTCGGCTAAACTCTTGGCGGCGAAGGTGCGCTGAATAATCTGCTGGTTGGTCGTCCAATAGAAAATATTGAGCAGCAACACACCCGTGAAGAGTGTGGGCCAGTGTAGCGAGTGCCCCTCTCCTGCGAGCGACTGCAAATGCTCCGGCTTATCGAGCTTCAATTGCGCGAAGGCCTCCGCAATCGAACCGCCCGCTGCGGCGGACTCGAAGGCGTAGTACGTGATCATCAAGCCACCAATCAACAGCCCGACGCCATTGAATGTGTCGGAGACGGCAACGGCCCGCAAGCCGCCGAAGATCGCATACGCAGAGCCAACGACACCGATGAAGGTCACGATCGACCAGATCACGCCCAGCTCGCTGAGTCCGAGCATGCTCTCTAGGTCGAGCATGCCGTTCAGCCCCTTCGCACCCAGGAACAGCACAAAGGGCAGCAGGATCAGCATGTAGGCGACGATGAAGATGAAGGTCGTCAACGCACGAATGCCGGGCCCGTAGCGCTCCTCGAGGAACTGCGGGACCGTCGCGATCCCGGACTTCAGATAGCGCGGTAGGAAGAACAGCGCCAGCACGACCAAAGACGCGCCAGCAATAACCTCCCAAGCCATCACCGCCAGGCCATCTTTGAACGCTCCTCCGTTCAATCCAACGAGCTGCTCAGTCGACAGATTCGTCAACAGCAACGAGCCTGCGATAACTACACCCGTCAGGCTGCGGCCGGCAAGGAAATAGCCCTCTTCGCTATCCTCCAATCGCCCGCGGGTCAGACGCCATGTGAGAACCGCGACCAGGCCTGTGAAGAACAGGAAGGAGATGACTGTCGTGGAATCCATGCTTGGGAGGATAGTGGGCATTCGCTGCTGAGGAATGAAATCAGTCGCAGTTCTCGGCAGGCTTCATCTTCGATTCATCTTGATTCACGTCATTCCAGGCCCCGCGGGTAGGATCCTCGGCATGAAGATCCAGTCGGCAAGCAGGTATATCCTCTCGATCACCGCCCTTTGCTCCGGCGCGTGCACAAGCATCCCGGAGTTTTTGGAAATCGGGCAAGTCATTCGCAATGACATGCTGATCGCGGAAGTCGATGGCGAAGTGCTACGTCTGCGCAGTGCCGATACGGGCTTCGCGTTCGCGCCTGCAATCCGATTCCCTTGGGGGGTGACAGCAGTCGAAGGCTCACGCATCGAGGACTCTGTATGGGGACGCGGCGAGCTTCTGACCTTGACTCATACCGGCTCCTGGATATCAAAGATTGCCATCTACGAGGACTCCCCTTTCGCACACCTGAGTACCCGCGTCGTGAACAACGGCCCGCTGCCCTTCGCAACGCGCAGCATGGCGCACGTCGAAATGGATCTGGACTGCGGCGTGCCTGTCTCGGCGGCACGCATGCTTGGCACAGGTGGTCTGACCACGGTGGATGAAGCCGGCGGGAGCTACACCTTCAGTGCCTTGGCTGATCCGGAGTCGCGCAACGGGGTCGTTTGTGGGTGGCTGACTCACGAACGTGGCACGGGCGTGTTCTTTCCTGGTATTGAACAAGATACGGCGCGCATTCGCACCCAGATTGACTTCGGCAACTACCGAGTCGAGCCAGGCGCAGAGCGTGAAACCGAGACGCTGTTGATCGGCTGGTTCGATGACGCGCGCCTGGGCCTCGAGTCCTATGCCGATTCGGTTGCCGCTGATGCGGCCATTGAGTTTGGCGCGAAGCCCGGCGTCTACTGCACTTGGTATCACTCCGGAGCATCTGACCAGGAGTCCTTGGCTAAGAACACGACGACGGCCGCCGCGGAGCTAGCGCCCTTCGGACTCTCCGTAATGCAAATCGACGACCTGTGGCAAAGCATCCTACCCGATGACACGACACTGAAGATTGAGCCCGCATCGATCAAGACGACAGGTCCTATCAAAGTCTTCGTCGATACCAAGGACAACTACGCGGACGGCATGGCCGCAGCCGCAGCCGACATAACCGCTAAGCAGATGACGCCGGGGATTTGGTTCATGCCCTTCGCGGGCAACTTCCGCAATCCCTACTTCGATACGGAGATCTTCGCGAAGGACAAGAACGGCGAGCCCTACCACGACAGTCTGTGGTCGGGAACTTGCATCGACTCGACCCATCCCAAGGGCGAAGCCTTCATTCGCGAACGCACGAAGCGCATTTACGACTGGGGCTATCGCTACTTCAAGCTGGACGGACTGCACACAGGGATGCCCTCGAAGAATATCTATGTTAACACCAGCTACAAGAACTCCGACTTCGGCGAAGCCCAGCTGCACGATCCAGGAACAACTCTGGTCGAGGCCTACCGCAAGGGACTGAGTGTGCTGCGCGAAGAGGCACCCGACGCATTCATCCTCGGCTGCAACGTTTCCCAGAACATGCGCAGCATGGGCGCCTCCTTTGGCTTGCTCGATGCGATGCGTATCGGACCTGACAACGGCGCTGCGGGACGCGGCAAGTGGAATCAAGTCGTCTTAGGCGCCTGGCACGGAACGAATCTGTACTTCTTGAACAACCGCGTTTGGCACAACGATCCGGATCCTGTCTATGTACGCGCCGACAATCCAATCGAGCGTGCCCAGTGGATGATCTCATGGCTCGCCGTCAGCGGAGCGATGCACACGTCGAGCGAGCAGTACGACCAGCTCCCGCCCGAGCGCCTCGACTTATTGAAGCGTTGTTTGCCGGCCCATGATCTCGATGCGCGCCCTGTAGATTTGTTCGAGAGCAATCGCCCGCGCATTTGGAGAGTGGCGGATGAGCGTATGGACCTGATCGGCCTGTTCAACTGGAGCGATACGGAGCCTGCCGACATCACTTGTTCCCTTGACCATCTCGGCCTCGATCCCCATCGCATCTACGTCGGCTACGACTACTGGGCAAACAAAGCCATCGACCCGATTGAGGGTGAGCTCGTTCAAACACTCCCACCGGGCACCTGTCGCATCCTCGCGCTGCGCGCACAGGAGGACTTCCCCCAGCTCGTGAGCACATCAAGACACATCACGCAGGGTCTGATCGATGTCGAGTCCGAAGCTTGGAACGCTCGTCATCGGACCCTCAGCGGCGAAAGCCACGTGGTCGCCGGCGACCTCTATGAGTTGCGCATCCAACTGCCGGACACCGGCGACTGGGTTGCGAAGCGCACAGATGTTGACAGCAAACCCATAGTGGAGTGGGTCGATGACGCGCATGTTCTGCACATCAACTGGACTCCGACAGAGTCAGCAACGGTGAGTTGGTCCGTCCGCTTTTGAGGTTGTAGACCCTGCTAAGCCTAGGACCTCTTCGTCTGGCCGTGCCTATGAGCGTGATCATGTGAGGCGCAACGGGGCGTTTCTTTCGAAGATGCCATGCCGTTGCCGATCAACTAGCTCATACGGAAGGAACAAGATGGAGTGTCCATCCGATAGGTCGTAGCTAGCGCCACCACTCACCGGGTCGCGATACCAGCACTGGAAGTTCCAGACTTGGCCAACAGAGATTTGGCCCGATGCGGAGGGAAGGGTAAACACTCCCCAATCTGCATGGACGACCCTCCTCCTTTTTTAGCCCGGCATCCGCGAAGGTCCCGCTCGTTTGAACGAGCACCTCCCCCATCAGCACAGAGCTCGGATCAGAGGCTCATTCGCGTGCCATTCCTGCGATCACGCACGACCTACGCAGCCCATTGACGACGATCTGAATTAGCGCGGAGATGCAGCTTTGCGCATTGCCAAGCGATAGCGACGGCGATTTCGCGAGACTTGCGCTCGATCAGGCACTCAGGATTCGCGACCTGATGAATGAGCTGTGCCGCTTGGAAGCACGTAGACCTGGCACTTCCCTCGAACGACTCGAACGGCAGTTCCTGCACCCAATCCAGGCTCCGCTCGTCACTGCTATGAATGCGCGGGTTCCTTCAGGCAGAGTCAGAATCGCCGGACCCTATGTTCATGCGGTCGAACTTGTGACGGACAAGGTGATGTTGACGCCTTTGCTGGACAACCTGTTGTCCAACGCGATCAAGGACTCGCACGCTTCCTGTGATGTCGAGCTGGCCGTGAGCGTGGATGGCCCAATGCTGAAAGTCGAAGTGCGCGATCGAGGACCCGGCTTGCATGTTGAGGATCCGGAAGTGCTATTCGAGGCAACTCGCAGGAGACCAGAGAATCCTGTGACGAGTGAACCCTCATTCGGGCTCGGCCTAGCCGTGGTGCGCGAGATGACTAATGCTTGTGACGGATTGGTCTGCGCATTAGAGCGAAGGGGCGGCGGCGCGATCTTTCGTGTCGATCTCCCACTCGGTATGTAGCTCGCAGCCGCACATCACGGTAGGACTTCGCGTGGCGGTATCTGCTCGGTCAGATGCCCGAGAATCGCTAGTATCTGCCCCAGACGCTCGCTCGCACGACCCGGAATTTCAGGGCAGGGAGCCGCAAGTCCAAGGCGGGGCACCAATGCCTCCAAGCCGCCAGGCCGGCTGTGCGTGAAATTGGCCCATAGGGTTCGCAGCGCGAAGCTCGGAGGCGGCTGCGTGTCGAGCCACTCGACCATCCGCAGCATTGCGGGATGCCAGCTGACGATCACATCCTGATCGCGGCGAAAGGCTCGCCAGGCTGCACTCACCTGTTCCAGGCTGTCCGCTGCTTCAACATCCTCCGTGCTCAAGCCCATGTGAGCCAAGTGTCCAGGCTCGGGAAGGCGGCCACTCGGGCGCACAATACGATCGAAGACCGAGCCATCGCTCGGCCTCGTCGCGCTCCAGCGCACGAGTCTGCGCTGTCCGCAACCCGCAGTCGCGTCATCCGGCGCTGTCTCGGCATAGACCGCCAGCATGCGCTCGGGTGCATCGCGAAAGCTCGTCGGGATCACACGCGCTTGCGTTCGATGCCGCTGTTGAAAACGCGGGGTACGAGCCGGGCTCGTCATGAAGGCTTGTTGCTCTTGAACCATGCTGTCGAAGACATCCAAGAGCCCGGGCAAGCCTTCGGTCTCGGGCTCCAAGATTTGGAGCGCCTCGACGATGGATTCCAGCGTCGACACGCAATGAGCTGCGGGCTGCAAGCGAATGCGATAACGGCTGGGCGCTTGCGGAGTCAAACGCACGCGCGGCAGTTGCTGCAACCATGGATTCTCGCGGAATAAGCTACGCGCATGTCGCCAAGTGCCATCCAACACGACGAGCTGCTCGGGGTGATCTTCTTCCGGAATCGACAAGAGCTCGCGTGACTCCGGCCCCGGGTACAACAAAGCGGCACTAGGGTGCAGTTCTTGTGCCGGCACGCGCGGGGCCGTCTCGATGATCCTCACATTGGACAGCCCCAAGCGAACGATGCGTGCAGTCCCGACCGCATGAGTGCGCTCACGTCGGTGTTGGATCACGAGCAGCTGTGTGCGATTCGCGACGCGCTGCGTGCGCGCGCAGAGGCACATGAATGCCGGCTTGCGACAGCGGTCGCAACGCTGTCGAGGCTCGGGTTCGATCGGCTGCTGTGCGCGGCTCATGCGGGGATGATAGCGCTCGTCGAGGCCAAGTGTGACCGTTGCGGCCGCCTCACGCAGTCTGGATCACAAGCTTTGCTCCCAAATAGTAGGCGCGCCCCGTTTCAGAGCGCGCCCGCCATTCTCTTCTCTGTTTCACGCGAGCCGGTCGCGGCTAGTACTCGAGAGGATGGCCCGAGATAAACGGCCCCGTCCCCCCCCCATGCGAGTCGGGTACGAGAGCTACTTCCGGCTCTAACTCTTCAAACGAGAAAGAGGGCTCGCTCCCCTTGGTTAGTCCGGAAAAACTTCCCTCGCGAAGCAGCCCATCGAATCGGGCCTCGTGCTACCAGCCAGCCAAAGCCTGAGCGATGTCCAGCGCGACGAGTTGGTCTATCCCCTGGACCACGAGCTCTACGCTTTCGATCTCGCCATCGATCGCTCGAGCGGCATCTGGTTGACGCCCCGCATGAACAACACGCTGCACTTGAATGGCACTGTCGAGTTGACCGACTTGTTGCTCTTCACCAGCGCCGACCCAAGCCCGCCCCGCCTGGATGCGATCAACCCCGAGGGCCGCGGCAAGCTGGGTTCTCTCGTTCAGCAACATGGCGATGCTGAGGCTCGTCGCAGACACGCCTACAAGAGGGTCAGGTAGATCAGATACGGTTCTCCTTGGCGCGGTACGATACATGCCCCGCATACGAGGTGCCCAGACGCGCCCCGTGCCCAACCAAGGAGCCATCATGAAGAAGCTCACAGCCACAATTCTGCTAGCGCTCACGCTGCAAGCCATAGGAATGGCACAGGCGGACAGCTTCGTCCGCGAGAACAAGAATCGAGACAAGAAGGATCCGCTCGAGGGCCGCACGCCACCGGCGCTGCAAGTCACCGATTGGATGAACACGGGCGGGAAGCAGATCAGCCTCGCTTCCTTACGCGGCAAGGTCGTCGTCCTAGATTTCTGGGGCACGTGGTGAGGACCTTGCCGTAAAGCGATACCGAAGCTGAAAGAGCTGCGGGATCGCTTCGAGGACCAGGGTCTGGCCCTCATTGGAGTTCACACAAGCAGAGGCAGCGAGTCGATGGCGGGCTACGCCGAGACTGCTGGAATCGATTATCCGATTTGTCGCGATGTCGACAATCAAACATCTAGCGCCTTTGCGGTCGACTCCTACCCCGACTACTACATCATTGATCGCAAGGGCAACTTGCGCGTCGCGGACTTGTCGAACGGGGACCTCGAGCGAACAGTGATCGCGCTGCTTGCCGAACCGGGATCCGACACTCCTGTCAGCAAAGCCAGCGCCGTCGCGAAGAAGAAGAACAAACGCATCCTCGTGGTGCTCGGTAACGACAGCGAGCGCAAGCCCTTCGATGAACTACTGAAATCGAAAGAGTTGCGCACCTTAGCGCGCAACGAATTCGAAGTCGTCAGCATCGCGCGTGATGCGGACCAAGCACTCACACAGAGGCTGGGAGCTTCCGCATACACTGCCGGATTTGCGGTTCTCGATGCGAGCGGCCAGTTGCTGGCTTCAATGGAATCGAGTGCCGTCGAAGCGAGTGCTCTTAAAACCTTCCTCGAGACTCATCGCATCCCGGCCATCGACGCTGAACAGGTATGGGCGAGTGCGTTGGAACAAGCCCAAAGGGAGAAGAAGAACCTGCTTGTCCATCTGGCCGCACCGTGGTGAGGCTGGTGCTATAAGCTCGAGGAGTTCCTCGGGCAACCCAAAGTCGCCAAGCTCATGGGTAGCGACTTCATCAACGTCAAGATCGACACGGACCGCCACATCAACGGAGCCGCCGTTGCGGCACGACTGCGCGGTGACCGCAAGGGCGGCATCCCGTGGATGATCATCACCAGTGACACGGGCGCGGAGCTCATCACCAGCGATGGCCCAGACGGCAACTGTGGCTGCCCGGTGACACCGCAGGAGATCGAATGGTTCATTACCATGATCCAACGCAGCAAGCGCACCCTCTCCGGCAAGGCCTTGGTCGGGATTCGTGCCGAACTCCAGGCGTACGCGAAGACCCTGGGTGGCTGACTCTGATCGATCCCCTTATCGATTTTGATAGAAAGCCGAAGCGAGCGGCGCGTGGAATGATCGATCCTCGCGCCGCTCCTCGCTGTGAGTCCACGAGTGGGGTGTGTCGGAATTTTTTGGGGTATGTTCGAGCTCCATCCGTGTACTGGCGAGGCACAGAAACGCAGTCGTAGCCGTAGTTCGTCGAGGAGCTCAACGCAGCCAGCGCACGAAGGCGCCGAACATATCTAGAGAACTTCTGACAAACACCACGAGCACCTCGACCTCGATTTCATGCAACTTCTGATCAGCCTCCCGTGCCTTCTACCGCTTTGCCTCGCGCCTTCCAGTCGGCAAGAGACTATCTCGCAGGATGCGATCCATGACGCTCTCGATCGCGGCGGCGATTTTCTGGTCGAACGCTTTAGGCCCGAGAAGAAGGCCAAGCGCCGGCCACGCGAGCGTGAAGGCATCGGGATGCGTGCCTTAGTGCTGTACGCGATGTTGTCGTCTGGCGTCCCGAAGGATGACCCCTCGGTTCGGCGCATCCTGCTCGGTCTCTCGACCGAAACGATTGACAAGACCTATGACGCCACCTGCATGATCCTGGCGTTGTGCGCTCACGATCCGCTGCGTCACCTGCCGTGGATTCGTGCGCTGGCCGGTGACTTGATCGAGTGGCAGAAGGACAAAGGCGACTGGGGTTATCCCGATGGCCCGGTGATCGACCTCTCCAACACTCAGTACGCGGCGCTCGGATTGTGGAAAGCAGCTCATGTCGGCGTGCACGTGCCTCTCGAGACTTGGACAAAGCTCTGTCAAGCCGTGTTCACCTATCAGGACGAGGAGGGCGCGTTCAGCTATATGTCGCCTGGCAGCAAGGGCACCGGTTCGATGACGACGGCTGGAGTTGCGGTACTCGCGATTTGCGAGCTCGAGTTGAGTCGCCGAGAAGCGCTGGATGCCGAACTGGACAAGCTGATCCAAGATTCGAAACAGAGTGGCATCGAGTGGCTGCGCAAGAACTTCACCGTGGACGACAACCCGGCGGCCGGAGCTTGGCACTACTACTATTTGTACGGACTCGAACGCATGGGCGGATTGACCGGCATATCCTGGCTCGGCGATCATCATTGGTACCAAGAAGGGGCACGGCTCCTGCTTGAAGAGCAAGATAAGGAAGGCTCTTGGATGGGCGGAACGGACCTATCCGAGACATCCTTCGCGCTGCTATTCCTGAAGCGCGCGACCTCCTCCGAGCCGGTCGGAAGGCGCGTACCTGTGTCCGGTGCCGAAGCCCACCGCGACACCAAGGCCCTCGCCAAAGCACTCGAGACCTACGAAGTGATGCTGGGCACTGGCCAACGCCCGGGCGACCCACTCGATCCGCTCGACGGCTCGCTTCACTTGTGGATCGACCGCTTCTCTCCTAAGGCAATCGAGGAATACTGTTGGCAGGGAGAACGCGTTCGCGGCCCCCGCATCGAACGCGTTCTCTATCGTATTGACGATCGCATCATCGCGATGGTCCTGGGCGACCCAGCACGCCCGGCAGGCAAGGCCAGCTTTAATGCGCGTGTCTTCGTGGAGCAATCAGGCGATTGCGAAGTCGTCGCAGACATCGTCGTTTCAGCCCCATCGACGGCGGAAGGCGGTCCAGTACGACTGGTAACACTGACATCGGGGCCACTCTCGATCAACGTGCAAAGAGCCTTGCCGGCTTGGGTCTCCAGGGAGTTTCAATCCACTACGAACCTGTCGCCTCGAGCGAAGCCTTCGGCCCGCCCATCTTCTTACTTGAAGAAGCAGAACGAGTTGCCGCTCGGCGAGTACGACGGGGATTTCGTCATCGACGGCATGACGCAAACACCTTGGCTCAGCAAGGCTGGCGACGAGACGCCTTCGCTTAGCATCAGTTACAGGAACTCGGCCGAGGCCACTCGCATCCTGATTCACGCCCTTAGTCTCCCGACCCTTACCCAAGACGCGTTCGCACAACCCACGCAGCTGGTGGTCAAGATCAATGGCAAGGAGGAGTTCACGCTGACCCCCCCCGCCGATCACCGCCAGCCCACGGAGCTCATCCTGGACAAAGCGAAGAAGATCAAGCGGCTCGACATTGACCTGCTTGGCCTTCAATTCGGAGAGACTGAAGCGAGTCGAGTATCCGGCCTGGGTGAAGTTGAGCTGTACCGAGACTGAGGATCGCCAGGCTGCCTGGCCCGGATCAAGGAATGACTAGCCCGCCGCACGGCTTGCTGCCTATGATTCAGGAGTGAACGAAAACGGATCGAGCGACGCTGCAGAGGAACAGGACTCGGTCGGCGAACCACTAGGTTCATTCGATGGATTCGAACTGATCCAAGAGATTGCCCGCGGGGGCATGGGCATTGTCTACAAAGCGCGCGAGATCGAACTCGACCGCTTCGTCGCGTTGAAGATGATTCGCGGCGGCAGCATGGCAGACGCGGATGCGCGCGAGCGATTTGACCTGGAAGCTCGCTCGGCCGCAAAGCTACATCACCCCGGCATCGTTCCGATCTATCACATCGGTGAAGATGCAGGTTGGTTGTACTTCACGATGGAGCTGGTCGAAGGCGAGAGCCTGGCCAAGCGACTCGAAGACGGCCCGCTCGCGTGGCGCGAAGCAGCAGAACTACTGAAGCAAGCGGCCTCAGCCGTACAACATGCACACGAAGCGGATGTGTTGCATCGTGACTTGAAGCCATCCAACTTCTTGATCGATGAAGCGGGGCGTGCACGGTTGACGGACTTTGGCCTCGCGAAGTCGATGGGAGAGGACAGCTCGATCAGCCTTTCAGGTGAGGTGATTGGCACGCCCGCCTATATGGCCCCTGAACAAGTCGGGGAGACAAAGCCCGAAGCTAGTCCCCTGACTGATGTCTACGGTCTGGGCGCTGTGCTCTACGCCTTGCTCACGGGCCGGCCGCCATTCGTCGGTCCAACGCCCCTATCGATTCTCAAGCAAGTCGAGCAGCGCGATCCGATACCGGTATCTGTTCTCAACCCGACCGTCGAACGAGACCTAGAGACGATATGTGCCAAGTGCATGCATCGCAGTCCCGAGCGGCGTTACGCGAGCTGTGACGAGTTGCTGCTGGAGCTCGAACGCCTCTTGGCTGGCGAGGTGATCACGGCTCGGCGCGTTGGTGCGATCGAGCGCGGCATACTGTGGGCCAAGCGTCGTCCGACGGTCGCGCTACTATCGGTGGTTTCGGTCGTGACGCTTGCCTCCGGCTTGATCGGTATCACTTTGCAATGGCGAATCGCCGTCTCCGCGCTCGAAGCGCGCGACACTGCAACAGCAGAGCGCGACCGTGCTCGACTGAAGACCGTGCTCGAAGTTCGCTCGGGACTCGTTCCGGCGTTACTCGAGGACTTGCAGTTCGAGGATGGGCCCGGCAAGGATTTGATGGATGCTCTCCTGGCGGACACAACGGTGAACAACCGTGGGCGGCTTCGACTCGCCCGCATCAAGACGAATCCATCCGTGTTGCCTGAGATCGCGCGGGACATGCTGAGCACGATGGACTGGTCACCTGAATTGCGCATGCATCTGGAGGTGCTGCGTCAGTATGCAGATCAGATTCCTGCGCAAGACTGGTCAGACCTTCTGCGCGTCTTCGCGAGTCGCTGCGAAGCTGGAGAAGCCAACGATCTGCGGGCCCGCATCGCGGCTCTGACTCTCGCCTCGATAGATCCTGCGGGTGAGTTGTGGAAGCACAAGGCAAAGCAGATCGCGATTGACCTGGTTCATGAGTGCTCGGCCGCCGGGCCAGCCTGGCCGAATGCCTTCCCCACACTCCCCATCGAGATCCTGGACGAGCTGATCGTACTCGCTCGCGCCGACGATCCCGAGACTCGTCTGCGCGCGACGAACTGGATCGTGCGCAGTGGCAGCTGGAACTTGGCTTACATGCTAGAGCTCTTGCCTTCAGCCGACACGGATTCCTACCTCTTGCTGGCGGAGGCTCTCGACGCTAACAGCGATGCGGTGGTCCAGCATATGCGCAGCTTCTTGACCGAAGATATGCATGTGAATCCCCAGCCGAGGAACAACTCGAGTTGGCAGGAAGTGCCCGAGTCTCTGGCGCTCCAAATTGAATCACACGCGGGAGTCATTTCGGATCAAGGTGCCTTTGTGTTGGGGATGGCACCGGCAGTTTTCTTGGAGCTGTGCGAAGAACTCCGTTCGTGCGGCTACCGACCGCTTCAGTTCAAGACGACGCAAGAGACCACTCCCGGCATAAGTGCCACATGGGTTCGGGACGACGGTGAGTTCTTAATCGAGATGGGCCTCACGCTAGATGACCTGGACACCGTAACTAACGAGGTCGCCGCCGATGGCATATTCCTGCTGAGTCTCGCAGCCACCATCGACAAGTCGGACCCCGACTCTACCCCTTTGTACGGCGCCCTCTACGGACTTCCGGTCGACCAAGAGTGGTATCGAGTCGCCGTCGGAGCAGAGTTGTCGGAACCTGAGTTGATGCAAAGCACCCGCTCCTTCTATGACAGCGACTACTCGCCTCAAACACACGGCTACTATCGTGATCGGGACGGCATCCCGATGCACTACGCAACCTGGGTACAGTCAGCCTACCATGCAGAGTTTGCTCTTCCCGAAGCCATGTCGTCCGCTATTTATGGTGCGGACCCATACCCATTCTGGTGCCAGACGGATGTCGAGATCATGTTCGACGAGACCGCTCCTGCGAGTGCCGGAACTCCGCTATACAACGGAGCCTGGCGCCACCATTTGACGCGCGAGTCGACCAGCCTTCATGGACTCACGCCACAAGAGCATCGAACCCGCGCACTCGAGCTTGTAGCCATCGGTTATGAGCCGGTCAGCATCGACCTAGCGCATGCTCCGACCACTGGCCAACCGTCAGTCGCATCGGTCTGGCACAGGCAAATATTGTCGACCGATGATCGTGCACGCATCGATCATGACCGCGCTACTGCCGGTCTGACCTTGCTGCGGATGGGCGCGGTCGACGAAGCCTTGGCTTCCTGCGTCAAGCTAGCAGATCGCGGAGTTCGAACTTCAATGGCTTCGAGGGCACAGGGATTGAAGGTCGATCCTTCATCGTTGATCGATCGACTCGACCTCGACGCAGACCCACGCTTGCTGCGCGCTTGCTTACTGATACTCGCGAGTTACTCCCTGGAGGCGATTCCCTCTGCGAAGACACCTGCACTGATCAACAGATGCTCGGTGCTCGCCAAAGACTGCATCGATCCGGGCGTTCACTCTGCAGCGACTCTCTGCCTGCGTCGTTGGGACCAGCCAGTAGCAAACGCCGACTTAGGCGTTAGCGGCGTGCGGAACGAAGATGGCTTCGGCTGGGAGATCACGCCCACAGGTCAAACTCTGGCAATTTTGCCGCGGCGAGACTCGGTCTTCGTCGGAGCTCCCGCCTACTACCCGAATCGATCGGATGTCGAGTACGTCCACCGGCGCAAGCTCTCACGCTCGTTCGCAATCTCGACCACAGAGATTACTGACTTGGAATACGAGGCTCTGTTTGTCGACCATCCCGAATTGGCCACGCGCGCACCCGGCTCGGGTCATATCCCGCGAGTGGCCGTCAGTTGGCTTGGAGCCGCGCGTTATTGCCGCTGGTTGAGCGAACAGCAAGGCCTCCCCGAATCAGAGATGTGCTTTCCGCCCGTCCCACAAATTCAGATCGGCATTACCCTGCCCAATGACTTTCTGGATCGAAGCGGATATCGCCTGCCGACGGAGACCGAGTGGGAGTACGCGTGTCGTGCCGATTCGATGACGCTCTATGCCATGGGTTGGGATCGCACCCTACTTCAAGAATATGCAGTGACACGCGGGCTTGACGAGGACGCGTTGAACGATGTCGCCTCCAAACTGCCAAATGACTTCGGGCTTTTCGACATGATGGGCAATGCGATGGAGTGGTGCAATTCACATTACTACCCCTACGAACCGTCGCCGCCCGGCACCGGCAAGGACTGGAGCACAGTCGAACCGAGCGTACTGGACATAGGCGTTCGTATTCTGCGTGGCGGTTCCTTCTTGGACCCTACCTGGCGACTCACTCCCCACGCCCGCCGCCGAGCACGACCGAATGATGTGACCTCGAACGTCGGCTTCCGAATTGCTCGAACGATCAAGGACTTTGACGAGTAGGCAATTCGTTCACTAGTTCGGCACTAGACGCACGATCAATGACTTCTCGCAGGTCCTTCAAGCTGTACGGCTTTTGGATGAACTCGACATGCCCGCGAGCTTTCTCGCGCGGGTCTGTCTCATCCTCCGGATAGCCGCTCGACATGATGACGCGAGTCCTTGGCTGCATCTCAAGAATTCCGGCGAGTGTCTCCCAACCGTCGACATCGGGCATCGATACATCGAGCAGGATAAAGTCGAACGGCGTCTTGCACCTATCGACCATCTCCAATGCGAGTTCGCCACCCTTGGCTGTCGCGACTCGGAAGCCTTGCCGCTCCAACATCATACGTGTTGTCTTCAGCACGACCTCTTGATCATCGACGATCAGGATGCTCGATAAATTCGGACGGCCGGCGACTGGACGGTTTTCGAGTACAGTCTCACGCTTTAGCGGCAAGAACAAACGCACGGCCGTACCGTGCTCCGGTTTTGAGTCGATTTCCAGTGCACCTCCATGCAGGTGCACTGTGCCAAGCACGACCGCCATACCTAGACCGCGCCCGGCGAATTTAGTCGAGAAAAAGGGATCGATCACTTGCTCGCGCGTGCCCTCGGTCATGCCTACGCCACGGTCGGCCACTTCAAGCATCAGGTAAGCACCTGGTTCAAGATCTTCTCCCGCGTGAGAAGCCTGCAGACGATTCGCATCAAGCTGAACCTGCTCCAGGCGAACCTTCACTACACCGCCGTCGGTGCCATAGGCCTCCGCTGCATTGATTGCCATCTCAATCAAGGACTGCTGCAGCGGCTCCGGGTCCATTCGAAATTGCGCCTCTGTCTGCGAACAGGTAAAGCTAATTTGGACGCCCTCCCGCAGCTTCTCTCGGATGACTGGCAAGGTGTCGTTGACAAGCGACACCATGTCGACGGTCTTCAGCGGCCCGGCCTTGCGACCTGCATAAGTCAGCATCTTGCGCGCCAGCGCAGTCGCTTCAATTGCGCTCGATTCGATCATCTCGATCGTCGCATCGCGCCGCTCCGATGAACCGCTGCCTTGCTTCAGTTCCTCGACGTTGCCAATTACTCCCTGCAACAGGTTATTAAAGTCGTTAGCGACGCCTCCGGCGAGCATGCACAAGTTGGCGTACTTCTCGCGGCGGTGAATGCGTCGCTCAAGCTCTTCACGCTCGAGAGTATCCAGGTGTCGGAGAGTCACATCCGAGATCACCCCGACCTGCCCTGATCCCTTGTCGGCCGGACCATGCCCAGCACCGACCTTGGGCATGGACTGCAGGTGGAGCCACTTCTGATCTCCGTTCACGTCGATCCGGAACTCGGTACTCAAACCATCGCGATTGGCGACCGCAGTGGCCCATTCCATGGTGACTCGCTTACGGTCACCGGGATGGATGATGCCAAGCCATGCGCTCGCTCGTAGCTCCTTGAATCCTCGCCCAGAGATCTCGTGGAACCGTGAACTGGTATAGGTCAGACCCCCCTGCGCGTCCGACTCGAACACACCGGCCGGAGAGATGCGCACCAAGTCACGGAAACGAGAGGCCGTCAGCTCGATCTGCGATGAAGCGTCATCAACGAAGCTCAGATGTTCCTTGTGGAGCGCTTCGGCACGGGTGCGTTCGCGATCGAGCTCGAGCGCAATGCGCCACATCGCGGCAACGGCGATCGGTCCCGTGCAGGACAGCAGGACCAGCGGCAGTCCGACGACTTGTTCCGTGCCTTCAGTCACTACATGCCACGCAATCAACGCCCATGGCAGGCACAAGACCGGTATACGCAGGTCTCGAACCCTTCGGGCGAGCAGCAGAATCAGCCCAACGCTGAATAACGAGAGGCCTATCGTAAGTCCGGCGGTAAGTGTCATCGGGCTAGGGATGCGTGGGGGCGAGTTGCCACCCAGGTTGCTCGTGGGCCTCCCCGGGGGGCCCACCACCCCCCGCTACT
>JBLFWN010000052.1:0-45831 GCA_047611405.1 Planctomycetota bacterium
GATTCATGTCTCGGCCCCCTCGAACCGCCTGTCCGCGTTGCCAGAACCTACGAATAGCGCGCAACTATGCGCAGAACCTGGCGCCTTGTCAGTCGATTCGAGGGAACCAATCCATGAATCGCTGTTTCTCAACGGCCTGCTAGCACTGCACTGGCGACGCTGTGCCGCGGCAGCGCACACCCGGCATAGGGAAGCGTGTTGGCGGTCGCCGAACGGCCGCCAACACGCGTAGTACTGCGCCACCTCTCGGCGGCCCCATCCGACGCGGCATACGGCCGCTGCTGCGGCATCAGTTGATCCTGCCCGCGCGTTGAACCACGCCGTGCTCCTCGACTACGAGTACCGTGACTAGTCCGCCCTTGAGCATGAAGGTCAGCCGTACTTCGGCGTCCGACTCTGCGCCGAACACATGATCGCCGAAGTAGACCAGCTTCAGGTTCGGCCGCAGCCATGTGTCAAAGTACAAGACGCCCTCTTGCGCGCGGACCTCGAGGTGGGTGCAACCGACCTGATAGGTACCGACGTATTGAGCAATGTCCTCGATATCAATCGACTCTCTGCTCACGTTCTGGGCAGGCACATCGAGGAAGGAGCGAGCTATCTGACGCCCAATGCTCTCCAAGGGCGCCGTGTCGCCAAAGGCCTGGATCGAGATACTCATGTCGAAGGCCGGGTAGTAGGCGCTGTACGTCCGCGCCCCAAGGCCCGAACCACCGATTGTGAAGCCGTCGTGCTCGTCCAATGGAGCGAGTTGAAGGCCGTAACCTCCGGATACAGGGCTTCCGTCACGTAGGCGCTTGGCGCGACTCATGGACTTCCACGATCCTTCACCGAGCAGCGTGCCGTCGACGAGCGAACGTTGGAAGGAGAGCAGATCCGTAACGGTGGTGCAGAAGCAACCCGCACCCAACCACGGTGATGCGGACAAGTCGTCCGCGCTCGTACCCGCGAGACGCTGACTCGCCAACTCGCCAGTCTCTATGGTGCCGTCGTCGCATAGTCCACTGTCCTGCATCCCAGCGGGCTCAAGGATCTGCGTTCGCAGGACATCCTGGAAACTCGACTTCGTAGCGTGCATCAGGACCATCCCCGAGAGCAAGGTGTCGGCGCTGGTGTAGCGATAGCAAGTGCCAGGCGCATCATCGAGCGACCCATTTGCGATGAGTGCACACAGTGCTTCGCGGTTTTCGGGGTCGGCGCCATCGGTCAGAGCAATGCGCTCAAGCGGAGGCAGGCCCGACGTATGCGAAATCAGGTAGTGCAGATTGAGGCCGAGCTCGGATTCCTCGAAAGCCGGCAAATAGGTGCCCAGAGGGGCATCCAGATCCAGTGTGCCCTTCTCAACTAACTGCAAGACGGCAGTCGCGATCCACGCATCGTTCAGCGCCAGTGCAGGGAATGCAGTGGCGACCGTGACGGCGGAGCGAGGAGCTTGTTCGCTGCGACCGAAGGCACCGCTGTAGACGAGCTCGCCACCTATGTCAATTGCGACCGCTCCGCCGCTCATCTCTCCGGCCGAAATGGCCTCGCCGACCAGGCGCGGAACCTCCTCTTCGAGATCAAAACCGGGTGCATCTTGGGCAAGTGTCTGCCTCCCGCAGAGTCCTGCCGCCAGTACGCCGAATGAAACAACGCCGATACCTGAGCGCGTGAGGGTCATGCCTCAACTCCTACTTATGGACTACTCGAGTGCCCCGTCGATTCGCGGGGTCCATATCAACTTAAAGCAGCGAGTTCGAGATGACATACGCCAGCCTTCGTAGGTAGCCCCGGAAGAGGGGGCATACGCTCTCTTGGTCGGTCATCGAGATCCCCCCCGCTCAGAGGGGCTTCACCGGTGATATGAAGTCATCCGGTTTGACTGCCAAAATCGAACAGTCCACCCGATTCAACAATCGTTCGGCGGTCGATCCGATCAAGACTCCCGCCAGGCCTGCGCGAGAGACCGTTCCCATGACCAATAGGTCGGGATCGTACTGCTCGACTGCTGCGCAGATCGTGTCGGAGGGCGAGCCTTTAGCCGTGTGAATGTGCGGCTTGCGTTCCATCAATTGCAGGCTGCCACTCTCGCGGATGTGATCGACGGCCGCTTGGCGGATTTTCGTGAGCTCCGAGGCGAAGTCCTCGTCCTTCATGTGACAAGCTTCCATCTGCATTGCGAAGGGCACTTGCCAGGCGTGAACGATGTGCAGATCACAATCATTCCGCTCGGCCACATACGTACCGTAGCGCACTGCCAAGTCGCCGACCTTTTCGAGATCCGTAGCGACCAGCACACTCTTGTGGAGCAGGCTGCTGTTGGGCTTCACGACCCAGACCGCGCTGGGGCACTTGCGCAACAACTTGGTGGCGACGCTACCGAGACGGCGTCCGTCATTCGCATCCTCGTTGCGCTTTCCGACAATCACCAGATCAGCCTCGTCACGCATCGCAAGGCGGGTGATGTCCAACCACACGCGATCCTCAGACAGTTCGAGCGTTGCCGGAACCTGCGCATCGGATGCCTCGCTGACGATGGCCTGCAGTGCTTCGCGGCCCTCCTTCGACAGGCCTTCATGAACGACTGGCTGATTCGCGACTAGCGCGCCATGGTACTCGTCATTGTAGGTCGAATGGGCAAAGACAATGCTGCTACCATTCTTCTTGGCAACCCACAACGCTTGTTCACTAGCCCTGCGGCTACCAGAGGTCAGCATGTCTCCGTCGCGATTCAGCTCGAGTCCGACAATGATCTTATTGAAGTTACGCATGGTTAATTCTTTTATTGCGGCGGTGGCCGCTTCAGACGGGCTTTCGCGAATCTCTTCGGGTCCGCCTTGATTTCTAAGCGGCCAGTCCCATGCCCACGATGAGCGGAAGGAGGCTGAAGGCCACGACGAGGAGCCACTCCAGCGGCTCGGGTCGGTGAAGCGAGAGGGGTTCCGCCAGAGCGGGGGGGTAGACGGCGACGAGCCGCGTAGGGATTGCAAGGGACTTCATTGCGCCAGAGCAGTTGAGGTGGAGCTACCCATGTTCAGGACACGAAATAACTGTGCAGCAGTCAATGCTAGGAAGGCCAGAGGCTGATGAAAATCACAAGGGGCGCGAGGCGGTGTGGCTAGGCTGGCGCAACTGGACCTTGTATACGAAGTCACCCGCGAAGGAGAGCAGCGATGCGTGCGTCTCGAGCATCTCGACAGAGTCCGTACCGACCGGATAGACCTCGGGCCGAATCAGGTCGCGGCGCAAGTCGTCTGACTTCGGGGCGACCGCTTGAGTTGACTCAGCCGGTTTTTCGGTAGGCATGAGTGGATTGCTTGGGGTCGGTAGGACCGGACGTAACGAACTTTCAAAAAGTACCCGAACGGATCCAACTGAGCACCTCGACCTAGTGCGTAGTCGGAGGTGCAAATGCGCGTAGTTCCGAGCCGAAGACTCTCGGCCGAACAAAGGTCCGTGCCAAGCTGTCATGGTGACTGTCTCGCACCTCAAGCGCCCTGGTGTACCAAGGCTCACTCCGGACGATCGTGCAGAGTCGGGCCGAAGCGTCGCCAAGTGTCAATCTGGGCTGAGCCATCCGTGTCGCCCGCGAGCTTCCATGGATTGCTCGAAGTCTCGGCGCTTGTCCTTCTCGATCAAGAGCCTGCCTAAGCGTGGCAGATGGCACTCTCATGACGAACGACGAGTGCCCAGCCAAGTTTGACTGAGCGTCACTCTTGCTTAAGGTTTCTTGTCGGCTCGCATCGAGTGTAGCGACTCATAGAGTCGCCCCACTGCAAGTCGCGAGTCTGAGGACCGACTCGCAGACGCCGCGCTCCTATAAGACCCCTCACGCGAACAGAAGCAGATACCAACCATGGCTCGAACGGGATCCGGACAACTGATTGAACGGCAGATTCTGACTCCGATGCTTGGGATTTTTCGGTTCGCGCTGGATGAGGGCTGTCCCGCATTCGTCGCTGGACAGTACTTGACGTTGGGGCTCGAAGTTGAGGGCGAGATCGTCTGGCGGCCGTACTCGATCGCTTCTTCGCCCGAGCAAACGAACTATGTCGAATTCCTCGTTCGCTGGGCGGTGCACCCGGTAGAGGGGAAGTTCACAACAGCTTTGGGTCGTTTGGAGGTCGGAGATCGCATCCGTTGGCGAGGGCCCAAGGGCCACTTCACGCTGCCCGATTCATCGGATGGGCGCATGCTCTTACTGATCGGAGCCGGGACGGGGGTCGCTCCATTCGTCAGCTTCATCAGGCACATACGAGAGAGCGAGCAGTCTCGCGAAATCATTCTGTTGCATGGAGCCAGCTATATCGAGGACCTCGCCTATGGCGAGTTGTTCAGAGACATGGAGCGACAGGCGACACTTCGTTACTGGCCAACGATCAGCCGACCGGACGAGGATCACAATCGTGATTGGCGCGGGGCGACGGGGCGCGTCGAATCCTGGCTTGAACGCCCCGCTCCGGACGCTTCATGCGCATTGGAACGTGCGCTCGCATTCGAATTGAATCCGGAGTCCACCTTTGTCTACCTTTGTGGATCAATAGGAATGGCCGAATCGGTAACCGCGCAACTACTGGCACAAGGCTATCGTCCGAAGCGGCCGCGAGACGCGTCGGATTCCTATGACTTCCTCGTGGAGGCATACGGGTGAGAGCTCGGTATTGTCCGAGACTCAAAGCCCATCGGGTCGGCCCGGCCTGAGGTAGGCCAGCCAATAGACTCCGGCTACGAGTACCGTGCCTCCGATCACATTTCCGATCGTGACCAGGGCAAGATTTTGGGCCGCACCAAGCGCGAGATCCTCGGCGCCCAAAGCCATCGCCCAGGGCAAAAAGAACCAATTTGCGATGGAGTGTTCGAAGCCGACCGTCACGAAGGCCGTGATCGGGAACACGATCGCGAGCACCTTGTCGGTCACACTGCGGCCGCCGAAGGCTAGCCAGACGGCGAGACAGACGAGCGCGTTGCACCCTATGCCCAGCGCGAGTGCTTCAGAGACAGGTAACTCGGCCTTCGCACGAGCGATGGCAAGCGCCTTTTGCCCGACGATGCCACCGCCCAATTGATCGCTTCCAGCTAAAACGACAAGTCCGACGGTGGCGAGGGCTCCAAACACATTGCCCAGGTACACGAGACCCCAATTGCGGAATAAGTCGCGACTCGAGATCCTCTTCGAAGCCCATGCCATCGCAACGAGGTTGTTGCCGGTGAACAACTCAGCTCCGGCCACGACGACCAGGATCAGGCCTAACGAAAATGCCAGGCCGCCCACGAGTCGCGTCATTCCGAACCCCAAGTTCGATCCGCTAATGACGACCGTGAAGAACAGCCCTCCCAATGAAATGAAGGCGCCCGCCAAGACCGACAGCGTCAGGACACTGACCAAGTCGGCCCTGGCCTTCGCGATACCGACGGTTTCGATTCGCTTGGCAATCTCGGTCGGGGACCATGCGTCGGTGCCCATTGTTCGATGCGTAGTTGAGTAGACGAGGGATGTCAGTGAGATTGTAGAAGACTCTCTGCGGATAAGTCAGTAGAGCACTTCCCGCCTTCGTTCCACATACTTCTCGTCAGAGAGTGGCAAGCCTCGTCGCGCGGTCCGGGCAAAGAGGGAGGGGCAGTTCAGAGCATCATGCCGAGTGACAGCGAATCAATGAGTCATTCCATCTAGCCTCTTCTCCTCTCGGCGAAAGCCGAGCCACCCCTGAGGAGGCCTTCGACTTCGAGGGCTGAGACTGATCGCGCGCCTGTTTCCTAGCGGCGTGAAAGGGAGGCTGTGGAGGTCCGCTTCGAGCTTGCCTCGCTTGCTGCCTTCACGGGTGATCTCCAGGGGTCGAGCAGGGTTCTCAGAACAGAGGGCCGGTACTGCTCGCCACAGAGGGCAGACGCAGCACGAGGCGCCATGCGGCGGGTCCAGGGCTCGCGCTCTTTGTATCCCTTATCCTCCAGCCTCCGCCGCAACCCGGTAGAGCGCGTCACGCTCTGGTCTAGAAAGCCCATAATGATCAGGGCCAGCCGAAATCACCCAGGCGGATTGGTGTAGATGCAACCGTCAACAGGGATGGCGGAGCCGGATCCCTACCTCTTCGTCGCAAGCATTCTGTCTAACGAGTTAGTTGGCCCCAGCTTGGATGCGTACAGCGACACCGAGCAATGGGATCTAAATGGAGCCGCGGTCGCGCAGTTTGCCTCAGGACCCGAAGCACCCCCGCCCTTGCGCGGACGCGTTTGGCAGAAAGGCTCTCGCGCGGAAGAACTTCCCTTGCGTAAGCCGCCGGTCTCGAGCTAGTTCCAAGCTAGGTACGAGCTGGCCTTTGCGCGGGTTCTAACCACGGAGAGTGCGCGATCTTAAGCTTGCACTCACCGTGTAGTTGGGCAAGCCCGTGTCGGAAACCGTCTGCAGGTACACCTGTAAAATGTAATCGGCGGTCGAGGGTAAGGAGAAAGATGTAATCACGCTGTCATCGCCATCGGAGCCATTCGCGCCTGTGGCAATCACCGTGCGCGTCACAGCGTCGAGAAGCCGGATCTTCAGATCCGTAGTCGAGGTCGTATCGGCCAGGAAGGTCACGACTTGCCCGGCAGTTCCACTGAAGGTCCGGTCATCGACATCACCGTAGGGTGAAATGGCATCCACCTGCGGAACACCGAGCAGCAGTGCAGGGAGAATCTCCACGGGATGATCGGACAAACCGACGGAGAATGAACCGAAGGTCGATGCGTACGAGCTGACGAACATCCTGTAGGTGCCCGTCTGCGTCAGCAAGAGCCCCAGCATTCTAGAAAAGCCTGCGTTTCGGTCGTCGAGCAAGCTGCCGCCCGGAGCAATCAGCCGATAGCGGCGCGTCGCAAGAGGAATAGGTCTTGTCGCATCCGCAAACTTTGACGAGTCCAGCACAACGCGAAGGGACCAGGTTAGTGACAGCAACGACCTCCGCCAAGACCTCGACGCGAAGGCCACCGATCGGAGGGAATACCACGGGCTCTGTCCGAATCGGTGTATCGCGCGGACGGAGCCATCAGCTCTTCTATTGCACCCGACTCACGGTCCTTCACGAGTTTGGATGCCACGTCCATTCGCAGATCTCGGGCAAGTCTTCCCCGTGCTCGCGAATGTAGTTGGTGTGCTCGACCAGCTTCTGCTGCATGAGCTGCCTGACTTCAGCTCCCGCCGTCTTGAGCTTCGGCACTCGATAGATGACATCCATGACCAGGTGAAAGCGATCCATGTCATTGAGGACAAGCATGTCAAAGGGCGTGGTGGTCGTGCCCTCTTCCTTGTAGCCACGAACGTGGAGATTCCCGTGGTTGGCACGCCTGTACGTTAGGCGATGGATCAGCCAGGGATAGCCGTGGTAGGCGAAGATGATGGGCTTGTTGCGCGTGAACAGCCGGTCGAAAGTGTCGTCCGCCAGCCCGTGGGGATGCTCACTTTCAGGCTGTAGCGACATAAGATCAACGACGTTGACAACGCGCACGCGCAGAGCTGGGAAGTGCTCACGTAGGATCGAGACCGCGGCGAGTGTCTCGAGCGTCGGGATGTCGCCAGCGCAAGCCATGACTAGATCCGGGTCCTGTCCATTGTCTGTGCTCGCCCACTCCCAGATTCCGGCTCCCGCTTTGCAGTGTGCGACCGCTGATTCGATATCGAGGAACTGTGGCTGTGGTTGTTTGCCGGCAACGATGACGTTGACCAGGTTCCGGGAGCGGAGGCACTTGTCACCCACGACGAGGAGGGTGTTGGCGTCCGGGGGAAAGTAGACCCTGATGACATCAGCTTTCTTGTTCACGACGTGATCGATGAAACCAGGATCCTGATGGCTGAAGCCGTTGTGGTCTTGGCGCCAGACGTGCGACGTCAGCAGATAGTTCAGAGATGGGATCGGCTCTCGCCACGGAATCTCTCGGCTCACCTTCAGCCACTTGGCGTGTTGGTTGAACATCGAACCCACAATGTGGACGAAGGCCTCGTAGCAAGAGAACACCCCATGCCTACCGGTCAGCAGGTAGCCCTCGAGCCAGCCTTGACAGAGATGCTCCGACAAGACTTCGAGCACACGGCCGTCGGGGGAGAGATGTTCATCGACATTCTCAAACGGCCCGGTGAACTGTTTGTCAGTCACCTCGAAGAGGTCACCCAAGCGGTTCGAAGCCGTCTCGTCCGGACCAAAGACGCGGAAGTTCCCGGCCTCGAGGCTGCCGCGCATCACGTCGCGCAGAAAGCCGCCGAAGACCCGAGTCGCCTCGCCCAGAACGGCGCCTGGCTCGGGCACAGACACGGCATGCCGATGAATGTCCGGGATATTCAGTTCCTGCGTGAGGCGGCCGCCATTGGCATGCGGTATTGCGCTCATGCGCTTCTCGCCTCGGGGCGCGAGGCTGGCGATATCTGCAACAAGACTTCCGTCGTCGTCGAAGAGCTCCTCGGGCCGATAGCTGCGCATCCAATCCTCCAGGACTCGCATGTGCTCCGGCTGATCCCTCAGTCCGGACAACGGCACTTGGTGGGATCGCCAAGTACCCTCGACAGGCAATCCGTCCACAACCTTAGGCCCAGTCCAGCCCTTGGGCGTTCGCAGCACGATCATGGGCCAACGCGGTCTGTCCGTGAAACCGACAGTTCGAGCATCTCTCTGGATTCTCTGGATCTCGTCAAGCGCAGTGTCAAGCGTAGCGGCCATGACCGGATGCAGGACCTCCGGGTCGTTGCCCTCTACAAAGTAGGGGGTGTAGCCGTACCCGAAGAAGAGGCTCCGAAGCTCTTCCTTGTCCATCCGAGCCAGCAGCGTGGGATTCGCGATCTTCCAGCCATTGAGGTGAAGGATGGGCAGCACGGCTCCATCTCGAGCAGGGTTGAGAAACTTGGTTGAGTGCCAACTGGTTGCCAGGGGCCCAGTCTCCGCCTCTCCGTCGCCAACGACACATGCAACCAACAAATCTGGATTGTCGAAGGCTGCCCCGAACGCGTGAGCCAGTGAGTAACCGAGCTCCCCGCCCTCGTGGATCGAGCCGGGAGTTTCAGGGGAACAGTGGCTGGGAATGCCGCCGGGGAACGAGAACTGGTGGAACAACCGTTGCATGCCGGCTTCGTCCTGGGAAACCTCCGGGTACATCTCGCTGTAGGTTCCTTCGAGCCAAGTGTTGGCGACAATACCGGGCCCTCCGTGCCCCGGTCCTGTGACATAAAGAACATCGATATCGCGCTCCACGATGACTCGATTCAGGTGGACGTAGAGGAAGTTCAAACCCGGCGTCGTCCCCCAGTGCCCGAGGAGTCTTGGTTTCACATGCTCGATGTCTAGAGACTCGCGCAGCAGGGGGTTGCTCTTCAGGTAGATCTGCCCCACCGAAAGATAGTTCGCGGCTCGCCACCAGGCGTGCATGCGTTCGAGCAACTGCGGCGAGACAACTCCGCCCGCTGAGTGCGCCTCTGTGGTTTCTTTCACGGATGGGTTCGTCACAAGTCCGGCCTGCTTAGTGATGTGTGTCAGAAGTGCTTAGCAAATGTCGGAACTCCACTAGCGTGCTGCTAATGCGTGGCGACACAGTCGTAGCCGCGACTTGACAGCACACGGATGAGACTCGGACATATGCAACGAACTTCTGCCGCACAACACTAGCAGCACGTCCAAGAAAGAGCGGCTCATGGTCTTTGCTTCCCACAAATCGTCTGGCAAGGCGCAGAGTTGCGCGCTACTCGCTGGCTCTGGCATCGCCAGCAGGCGGTTCGAGGGCGCCGATGCATGGAGCGCTCTTTCTAGTGCGCGCCAAGCCCGTCATACGCAAGACCTTGCGACATCTCGACTTGGACCTTGACCCTCCACCAGTTGCGCCGGCCCGGCCACTGAAGGCCTTCGACTTCGAGGGCTGAGACTGATCGCGCGCCTGTTTCCTAGCGGCGTGAGGGGGAAGCTGTGGGGGTAGGCTTCGAGCTTGCCCCGCTTGCTGCCCTCACGGGTGATCTCGAGGGGTCGAGCAGGGCTCTCAGAACAGAGGGCCGGTTCTGCTTTTGGACAGCGCCACGCTCAACGTTTGTCGCGACCGACGGAATACCGAGCGAGTTGGACATCGGCATTCGAAGACAAGACCTCGAGTTGGTCGCTGGGTTTCAGTCCGTGAAGTATTTGCTCGCGCCCGCTGGCTCCCCCCCCGCTTCGAGTTCCGCGTCGAAGGGGCCCCCTGCCGCACGACGACGGTATCTATTGGGACTTGAGCAAGAACATCCACGCGGTCGATCACGAAGGTCACGTGTTCGCCGTGACCTACTGGCTTCTCGAGGCGACCGCGCTCGGGCTCTACGAGCTCACCTTCGAGGGCATCGGCGCCGAGCGTTTCCTCCCGACCCTCGTCCGACGTGCCGAGGTGCGTGCGGGCGAGACGACGGAGGTGATTGTCGATCTGCTTCGGAAGCAGGCCGAAGCGCGTCAGTCACTTACCTCCACCATCGACACCTCGAAAGGCCGCGACGCGCTGACTGCGACACGAGTGGCACCGAGCGACGTTGAGGTGCCTTTTCACAGACGGTTCGGTATGGCGTCATGGCCTGTTCCGCACTTCTACGCCTATCGAGTCGGCAACCCGTAGTACACAAAGGGAGCCCAGGTGAATGGGTGACGGCGCGCCGGATCGGAAGAGGCGAGAAAGGCTCGCTTGGCCTCAGTGAGCGCCGTCCCCCACGATTTTTCGCCTGCTGCTCTTTTGTAGGTGTCGACCATGAGCTCCGCGGTCGATGCGTCGTCGACCTGCCAGAGAGAAGGCGAGACGGCGTTTGCGCCGGCGATCAAGAAGGCTTGCGTGAGACCAACGACGCCCTGTCCCGTGAAGACCTCGCCCAATCCCGTCTCGCAAGCAGAGAGCGTGACGAGATCAGCTCTTAGGTCGAGTTGAGTTACCTCACTGACTGTCAGGTAACCATCCTCGCCTGCATCGTCCGTACGACTCAAGACGATAGCAGAGAGTTCGGGAGCCTCCGGAAGGCTGAGGCCGTGCGTTGCGAAGTGCACGAACTTGTAGTTCCCCAGATCGCCGCGCACGGATAGGTCCTTCAGTCGTGCCTCATCGACCTCTGCGCCAAGCCACACATCGGCGTCAGGGATCGTCTCGGCAATGCGTTGCACTTCATCACGCGTACCGGGCAAGTCGGCCCACTCTCCGAGCCCGAGTGCTCCGTAGTGGTCCTCGAGGGTCACACCATCCAGTGCGGCCCGGGAGGCGGCATGGAGCGCTGACGATCGAGTTGCTGCTCCGTTTTCAGACTCACCGGTCGTCTCATAGAGCGCGCCGCCGAGCGCAAGCATGTCACGTGGTCGTTTTTCGTAGGCCCGTTCGCTCAGTTGCTTGATGACACCCAATGAAGGGGCATAGCGGATGTCAAAGCGCTCGACGAGGAACCTCCCGTCGCCATCGACGAGGGCTTCAAAGGGGAGGAAACCGAGAATCCCATCGGGAACGACGACAAGCTCTCTCACTCCTTCGAGTTGATTTTCGATCGGCTCCATTAGCTGGACGAATAGCTGGTGATTGATCGATTTTAGCGTCTCGAGGTCACCGCGTTGAGAGAGCAACGCTCTTGAAGCGTAAACGGCCTGGGTCATGATTCCGCTGGCAAGGCTCTTCCCACCTGTCACCTTCAATCCGCGCACCTCAGCCGTGAGGCCCGCTCGAGCGACGTCAGTATCAACGTTCACATCTTTGTGGACTTGCACGGCTTCGACGCGATCCCCCTTCAGCACGAAGACGATAAAGTCTGCCTCTTGTAGGTTCGCGAAGACCAGGGTCGCTCTACCTTCGGGCAGCTTGGGAAGCTCGAGCTTCTCGAGTCCTAGCGGATCTTGCTCGCTCGTTCTTGGAGTCGGCGGTACCTCACCCGAGGCTTCGGCGATTTCCTCAGCCAGGCGCTTCGCCCTCATCAGTTCAACGACACGCAGGGCGAGCTCGGGCTTCCCACTCTTGATGTAGATATTGATGAGCCCCGCATAGCTAGAGAGCTGATTCGACAGGTAGTTCCGACGGACAGCCCCCGTGGCTGTCAACCGAATCCCTTCAATGATCGACAGGCTCTCCGTCAGCGCTTCCTCAGCTGCCTCGAACTCCTCCTTTTGCAGCAAGACCCGGGCAATACGAGAGAGTGCGGTCGCCCGCCCATCCCGCGCACCGCGGGTCTCATAGATGCCAGCTTGCTCAGCGAAAGTCTTCAGAGCCTCGTCGAGCTGACCACGTTCCATGGCCAGTTGGCCTAAAACGTCGAGCCTCGTTGTGCGCAAGATAATGGACCTGCCCGCGTCGTCTTCTGACCAGGCTTCGCGGTAGAGAATTTCAGCCTCATCGAATCGCTCTTCGCCAAACACGATAGTTGCCAAATGGTGCCGTGCTAGAGGGATTCTATGCGCGAGACCAACTCTCTCAAGTAGCGGAATCACCTCCTCCAGGATTTGCCGCGCGCGCATCGTCGCGATCCATTAGCCATAACGCCTGGTTCATCATCAGGCTCGGGATCTGATCGTTCTTGCTATCTACCGACCTAAGCGCAGCCAAGGCATTCTCGACCAGCTCGAGCGCCAGCTCTCTCTTCCCCCAGCTCACGTAGAGCAGTGCCAGGTTGGCCTGTGACATCGCGCGACCGACCTGGTGGTGGCGTGACCGGGATCCCCATTGCCCCAACACTTCAAGGGCTTCCTCGTTCACGGCTTTCGAGTCCAGATAGAAATCTTCAGCCAGGTCGAATTGGCCGAGGTCCTCGTGGACGTGACCCATGCGGCTGAACAAGGCCGCGACCGAAGACTCGCCACGCTTCCCTCTCCGATACCACTCGATACTTTTCTCGTAGAGTTCGAGCGCTGTCTCATACTCGTGTAGCTCGACGTGCACGTGTGCCGCGTTAGCAATTCCGAGCCCCACTAGTTTGGGATCCGGCAAGGCTTGGCCGAGTTCGACCTCTGACACAAAGTGCCAAGCTTCGATCGCTCCGCGGCGATCGCCGGCAGATTGCAGAGCTTCAGCTTGCTTGATAGCGAACTGAGTATTCGTGACGACAGGCTTGGGCTTCTCGACTTCCGGCTCCGAGTCCTGGACGGTCGGAATAGGCTTATCGACAGGCTTGATGTCCTCGGACGGGATCGGGACTACTGGCCGTAGTAGTTCGTCGGCCGGAGTTATGCACGCGGCGATCAGTACTGGCAGGACCGAGAGTCGAAGTACGCAAGAATTCTTCATGGCAAGAGCCAGACTACTGCGGGTCCATAAGAGGTTCGAGGAGCCACTTCACAGATTTCTTGGAGGCTCCGAATTCCAAGGTGAACCGCTCTCGGTTAGCTCCGTACTAGTCGTTATGGATCAAAAACAGGGTGCCGCACGCGGTCTGGCCCAACAATTTCGCAAGTCCATGACCGCCCTCGAGTCTGACTGACGCATTGAGTGCCGGAGGGGACCAGCCTGGACCCTAGATATGAGTCATCGGAAGGCCCCCTACATGTCCAACAAGTCGTCCCGATCCCAAGCCCTGTCACTTTGCCATTTTCTTGGCTACTGAGTCTGTTGTTGGGAGCACAAGCATTCGCGCATTCCGATTCCACTTGCTCTCATGCTAAGGACGAGCATCCGATTGAATCGTTTGCGAGTAAGACGCCCAACGGGTTCGGCAAGTTCAATCCGCAGCACGGCCCGTGTTTGTCGCATGCTCAGCGGAATCACATCCAGAGCATGATCGCTGGCAATCAAAGGCACTCATTGCCGGTGGTGCGATCGTCAGGAATCCCGAGTTCCTTGTGCGCTTTGGCTAGCCGCTTCGTGCTGCGGGTATGGCTGCGCAAGACTAGGGCGTGCATGGCATCTCTGGCTTTGTCGACCACGACACAACCTATCCCGGAAACCTGCTGGACTACAACTGTGGCAACCGAACGTACGGTCTCACTCAGGGCTACAACCACAAGGGGGTCGACTTCTTCACCTGGCCCTTCGCTTGGATCTTGATGGACAATGATGCCGTTCAAATCTTTACGGCAGAGCGTGGCACGCTCGTGCACAAGAGCGATGGTGAGCCTGATGAGAGCTGCGACAGAGCAACTCCAAGTACGTGGATGCCGTCTATGTCAAGCATCCCGACGGCTCCGTCGCCTGGTATGGTCACATGAAGGATGGCAGCTTGACCGCGAAAGTTGTCGGGGACACGGTGGTTTGGAGCGAGTACTTGGGCGTCGTAGGCAGCGCCGGACACTCGACAGGTCTTCACCTCCCCACTTCGAACTCTACGACAGCAACAGTCAGTTCATTGGTCCCTCATATGGTCCTTGCAACGCGGCTCCAAAGTCGCGAATCGAGACTCCTACAGAGCCGATGTTGGCGCGCGATTGGATGTAGGCAAATTCACCACCACCGACAGAGTCATATTCAAACAACTCGCTCGGTTCATCCAAGTAAAGCGGCCCTTCATCAGACACGGTACGCACACATGACTAGTCATTCTCCGCGCTGATCGGTGCAGGATTCAGTAGGCGCCAAGGCCTTCCGCGGATTGAACTCGAATCACGATCGTTCTCGAGTTCGACTTTCGTGTGCGTGCCATCATGAAGTGTCACGTCCAGCGTTTGGCTCTCGCTCGACCCACAGAGCTCGATTGAGTGCAGCAAACTGGGACTGAGCATCAGGCTTGGCGCCACGTAGCGCCTGAAGAATGCGCGGCTGGCGACCACATTTCTCTGGTGCTGTCCTCTTTTATGTAGGTGCGACTGTCTCGTAAGAGTTGAGAGGTCAATAGATGGTCGACCGGACCGCTAGGAGGCGGACCGGTCGACGAAGGTGAATCCTGATCAGCAACGTGCGTCAAGCGTAGGGCACTCGACTCACCAATTGGCGTGCACAAGGGTGAGCCCCCCACCAGCACGGAGGATCGGTTTCTGTCGCAGCGTATTCGATCGAGGGATTAGTGTCCTCGCTCGCTTGTCGCTCAAGTCAGGGGAGGTAGGCGCGAAACGCTTCCCTCGTGCCTAGGCTGGTCCGGAGTCCGTATCCAACGACGACATGGCCATCCGCGGATACAGCAGTTGCATGCGTCATTTTCCAGTCGCTCATGTCGACTCCGCTCGCTTCCATGACGGTCACAATGTCGCGTCCGCCATGGATCGGATCCCATATCGCGGCGCGGTTGTCTCCTGGTGCCCTTGCCCAGCCTACGGCTGTTTGCCCATCGGGGGTTACGGCGACCGCCTCACTCAAGTAGGTGTTCGGAACCGCGGGCAACTCTTCCACCCCAGACGCCGTCCAACGACACGCGCGGTGATCCACGGCAAAGGTCGCGAAGTCGAAGCTGATGGTCCCGTAGCCGACAATCACGGAGCCATCATGGGAAGCATCGTTCGCGCGACTGAAGTGGTACCCGCCAGGCAAATCACCGAGCGAGACGAGACCTTGCTCTACCGTCCAGCGAAAAGCCGTTTGGCCTTCTTCTTTCGATCGCAGCGCCTGGCCGACGACAATACGCCCATCCCCCGATACACCACGGGCTTCTGACTGAAAGCCGCCGGGAAACAAACCAGTCGCACGCTCGCGGCCATCGATCCAAACAATGCCTTCCTTGTGAGAAGGGAAGGAGACATAGGAGCCGCTGAAGTGCGACTTTCCGACAATGACGGAAGCGTCTTGTGAAACGGCCAGCGCTTCGGAGCGATAGGAACCACGTACCGTGTCCAATGCGGCGAAACTGCCGTTGCGGCGCCAGATGAAACTGGCGTCGCCTTCCACTTCGAAGTCGGTCGCTCCGACGATGACTGCTCCATCGCCAGAGACCGCATAGGCTCGACCTCCCGGCGTGCCGCTCGTGAGCGGCGGCGCGCCAAGGCCAGTCATTCCTTGTGCGGATGTCCAGACGAATGGCTCACTTGCCCAGTCATGGCCGCTCTGCCGAGCGAATCCGATGATGGTCTCGCCATCTTCGGACACGCCATGGGCTTCGCTCCATGGGGATACTTGAGTCGGCAAAAATCCGAGCCCTTCGAAGGATGGCGCCTGGGGGCTTGCCCATGAGCCGGTTGACAACGCGATGGATGCGATCGCTGAAGCGAGGGTAGTTGTGGTAATTCTCATAATACGTAGTGACTCCTACTGAAGAGTGGCGACCCAAGCACGGCGAGTGTTGTCGATGTGTCCGTATCCGACGATGGTCAGTCCATCTGCAGATACGCCCGTCGCTTCCATGAACAGGTCGCCTGATTGATCTCGCAGGTAAGTGAGATCGAGGCCCGCTGCTTCTAAGACCGACACAATGTCTCGCATCCCGTTGACGGCATCCCAGATCACCGGCGTTCGATTGACTGCACCCACGGCTGCACTCCAGCCAACGATTTGCTGACCATCCGGGCTCATGTCATTCGGTTGTGAATGGAAGTGCCCGGGCAGTTTCCCGAGAGGAGCCAAGCCTCCAACGCGCGTCCACCGGAAGAACTGTTGCCTATAGGGATGCGTCGTCGTTGTCCCCCAACCGCAAGCCGTGTTGCCGTCTGCAGAGACAGCTACCGCTGAGCTACGCTCCAGTCCGCCGGGCACATCACCGATGACGAACGGGCCATCTCCTGCGATCCACATCACAGCCAGCCGGCTTCCGTCGTTCGCTTCGGTGAATGAGTCACCGACTACAACCCGACCATTTGCAGAGACATCGTTCGCCTGGCTCTTAACTCCCGCGCCCAGGAAACCGAGGCGTTGCACATGGCCGTTCTGCCACACCACTGCCTCGCTAAGGAGCACAGGGTTTCCGAAACGGGTACCGATGAAGTTCGCTAATCCGACTGCAACTTCTCCGTTCGCGCTGACCCCGAAAGCCTCCCCACCGTAGTAGCCAGGAGGAAGGGGAAGAGCCTGCATTCCACCCTGCGATACCCGAAACGGCTGCTCCGCGTTGCGCAGATTCGTCGAGCCAACAGCCACTTGCCCGTCATCCGAGAGGGCGCGTACGTGGCCCCAAAAATTCGTTGTCGGAAAGCCACCCAGGCCCGTTGGGGTCGGCCCAGCCGACCAAAGTGCTGCTTCCCGTCCGTCTGTGGATCGATTCGTTCGAGCGTACCCACCAATGACCAACCCGTCGGCGGAAAGCGCGTCGGCCCCACAAAAATTTTCGTTCGTACCTGGGAGAGCATCCAGCACCGTGAAACTGGCCTGGATAGTTGCTGCGTCTACCGTTGATTGGATTGAGAGAGATACCATTGCGATGCACAGCACCGCCTGAATTCGTGTCTGCATAAGACTCCTCTGATAAAGACCAAAAGGAGCCGCGACACTTAGCGACCAAAGCGGCCACAAGTTTACGTTTATGTTTCAATTCACCCTTCTCGACCCAACGATGCCGGCCGAGGTGAATCTTTGAGTAACCCCCCCCGTGACCTAGTCGACGAGGTCTACGGCGAACTTCGCCGTTTGGCGGCCCAACACATGGCGCGCGAGGCACCAGGAATGACCCTGCAGCCAACCGCTCTCGTGCACGAGGTCTATCTGCGCTTGAGCGCGGAGCGTTCGTCCCCTTGGCAAGATCGCGGACGCCTGTTTGGTGCTGCCGCTCTCGCAATGCGACGCATATTGGTCGACGAAGCCCGGCGCCGAAAGGCAGTGCGCCGTGGCGGACACAGTCAGAGGCAACAAATAGAGACTGACTTCATCGGCGATGCAGTCGACATCGATCGCGTGCTCGATATCGATTCTGCGTTGACCGACTTCGAGGCGATCGACGCACGCGCGGCTCGTATAGTCCAGATGCGTTACTTCGGTGGCCTAACGGTCGAGGAAACCGCCGCCGCCCTCGATATCGCGCCGCGGACGGTCCGCCGCGAGTGGGCACTCGCAAGGCTATGGCTGTACGAGCGCATCAGCATGGACGGGCCGGGAGAGCATAATGAAGTCTGAGTCGGAAGAACCAATGGATACCGGCAGGCCTGTCGAGACTGCCGCTGAGCGCTGGTTTCGCATGAAAGAGGCCTATGGAGCGGCCCTCGCTGAGGAGGGAAATGATCGCAAGCGGATGTTGCAGGAACTAGTCCGTGCGGATCCCACGAGGCGGTCGGAAGTCGAGCAACTGCTCGCGCTCGAATCGGAGTCGACGGCCTTCCTGCAAAGTCCGTTGCCCCAGACGAGTTTGATATCGGGCGAGGAGAGGATTGGTCTGCCGGCGATTGGCGACAGACTCGGACGCTATCTCATTCAGGAAGTGATTGGTCGCGGCGGCAGCTCGATCGTCTTTGCCGCGCAACAGGACGAACCAAGGCGTCATGTAGCGCTGAAGGTCTTGTTGTACGGATCCCACTCGCCAGCCCTACTGCGGCGCTTCGCGGTCGAGAGCGAATTGCTCGCGAGCCTCCGACATCCTGCGATCGCACAAATCTACGAGGCCGGCCTGGAATCCGATTCTGGCGAGCCCGCGTGGATCGCAATGGAACTGGTCGAGGGCGGCTTGCCAATCACAAGCTACATGGACACCCACGAGCTCGATCGTGGCGCGCGTATCAAGCTGCTCGCAGCCGTCTGTGACGCTGTCGCGCATGCGCATCGACGTGGCGTAATTCACCGTGATTTGAAACCGGCAAACGTACTCGTCGACTCCGACGGAAAGCCGCGCGTGATCGACTTTGGTGTCGCCAAGCTGACTGACCTCGGTGCGGCCGGGAGCGGAACGATGCCAGGCAGCTTCCTGGGGACGCTAGCCTACATGAGCCCGGAACAGGCGAGCGGCGACGCTACGCAAGTAGATACGCGTAGTGACATCTACTCACTTGGCGTGCTCGCTTATCGCGCGCTGTGCGGCCTTCTGCCGCACGAACTTGTGGACGTACCGCTGTCTCGAGCGCTTGAAGTAATTCGCACCATGCCTCCTAAGCGACCGCGCGATAGCGGCGTCGACGGCGACCTCGAAGCTGTCTTGCTGATGGCACTCGAGAAGGATCCTGATCACCGCTATGCGAGCGCTACGGAGTTTGGCCGCGACCTCATGCGTACCATCCGTGGTGAGGCCGTCGAAGCACGAGGGGCGGGGCTGGCGTATCGAATGCGCTGCTTCGTGCGTTGCCACCGCGCTGGAGTTGGCGCCAGCGCACTCGTGCTCGCTTTGGCGGTAGGCGGGACGATAGGGCTGTCGCTCCACACGGCTCAAATCGAGCGTCGAGAGCGCGCCAAGGCGGAACAAGTGAAGGACTTCCTGCTTTCGCTACTGCAGCTCGCGGAGCCGGGCGTGGCGAGTCAGCCGAACCTGCCGCTCTCCGCGCTACTCGCCGAAGCCTCCGCACGTGTAGACAAAGAACTAGGTGGCCTTCCGGGAGCCGCGTTTGAGGTTCACGCAACGATTGGAAAAGCCTGGCGTGAGTTGGGTGAATTCCAGAAGTCGGAAGTTCATCTGCAACGTGCCATCCAGTTGGCGCTGCTGTCCTTTGGATACGATTCGCCCGAGCATGTAGCCGCGCTAAACACGCTTGCCGACCTCTGCATCGATGCCAAGAACTTCGCTGCTGCACGAGAGGCCACGGAGAGCGCGCTCGAAATCTACGAACGAATCGAAACGCCCGATGTGTTTCGTTTCATCACGCTGCGTAAACTTGCCGAAGCATTGCTCGGCGCGGGGAAACTCGAACAAGCACACGAACGAGGCGTAGAAGCACTGAGGGGTTATCAGTCAATCATGCCAGAGGGGCACGAGGCGGTCGCGCGCGCGAGAGAAACGCTCGGGCGCATCCACATCGCACGAGGCGCATTCGACCTTGGGCTAACCGAATTGCGAGCGGCGTTGGAATTGGACACCACGAATCACGGAATCGAATCGGTGCGTAGTGCTCGCACACGGCTCGAACTGGCGCGGGGCTTGGAAGGCACTGGCGATGTGACAAGTGCAGCGAGCGAGCGTGCAAGCGCACTCGACCTTCTTTCGAGGCTACTTCCGCCCGAGCATCCGTTGTTGCAGCAAACCCCTTGAACTCCGAAGCGGGCAGGTCCGCCAAACAGGTCTTCACGACTCTGGGCAGACAACACTTTGACTTCACCGGCAAGGAAAGAGGACGCCATCCTCCTCGGAGAACCTCAGAGTCTAGGAAAACCAACCGTAGCCGCGTTTCGATAGAAGCTTGGGTTGCAGTTTCAACCGACTCACTCCATCTAGCGGTCGAACTGAGAGTATTGGGGTTCTCAATAAGGCTATCGGGGATCAATCAGGTCATGGAGAGCCGGATCATTGCCAGCGAGCTGACTGTGATGTGAGCAGCAACAGGAACCAGAAGCGACCCAGTATGTTTCGCGGCGACAGCCAAGCCTACTCCGTACTCGTAGTACGACTCACCGAGTGCTCGATCGATTGCTGCGGACAGCGCGACATCTCGCTCGAAGTCCTGCGCGCCCGCCAAGAGGATGAGTGCGAGGGTCAGAAGGCTCTCAGCCACACGGCACCGGAGCGCGTGAATATGCATGTCTCTAATCTTCAGCCTGATGCTGTGTGCTCCAGAGACTCCAGGCTCAGCTCATCTGGCTATTGCAGGCAATCTCAAGGAGGCGACCGTTGCTGGTTTCCACAGCACAGCCGAGGGTTTACGCCGAGCGATACCTGGCAGACATTCAGGAGTTGTGAAAGCTCTTGCGCTAGAGGGCCGATCCTCTGCCTATCATCGCTCTCATGTCTCCCGGTCCCGAAGCCTGGCACGAAGCCGGCCATGCCCTTGCGGCACACCTGTTGAATGGAGTCGTTCGTGAGCTGACCTTGGAGTCGGAGCTGGACGGACTCGAGGGTCACGTAGCCGTCGAATGGCCGACAGCTGCAACAGAAGAATGTGCTGCGCGCCGACAAGCGTTGGTCGCCCTAGCCGGACCTGTCGCCGAGCTCGTCTTTCGCGGTGAGGACGTGCTGGAGGATCCGCATGCCCTCTCGGCGTGGCGCGGGGATTGGGAAGAAGCCCAGACGCAGCTGAGTCAACTCCACGCGGAAGACGAAGCGCGTGAGGCCGGGCTGCGCGCCATGCTGGCTGAGCTGCATGAGCTGTTTGCAGTGGCCGATGGTTATGAGCGGCTCGCTCGCCTGGCCGATGCACTCGATGCGCACGGCACTTTAGATCGCGACCTCTTCCTCGAAGCCATCTGACCCTACCGAGTCGCACACCTTGTTGTTCGACTATCACAAGGGCTTCTGGGTCGTGGCAATTCTCGACCATTGCCGAGGCGGTGAAGCAGCCCTCACTCGGGCAGCTCGTTGCATAGACCGCGAATCATCGCAGCAGCGTGCGCAGGTTTTCGATGGGTTACCCGGGAGCTTCGAGAAGCGCCACTTAGAGCAATTGTCCGGCGCGAGGGGACCGATGATCTCGTAAGAGGAGAGGATTAGGCCCGAGGCAAGTGGCATGGTGCCATCCGAGTCCAAGCCGTGTCGCTGAGCGGGCGCTGCTCACCCACCAGGGTGGCTCTGACCTGCGGCGAGAATCACCCCTGGCCCATGAGCCCGGCAGCCTCGGTCTAACGAGGACACCAGCATCCGTTCCGCGGCCGGTATCGCCACGATGGTCATTGCCGTCGTCTCCGGCTTCCCAGCTAGCGGATCCGCCAACCGATGTCGTTGCTGGCTGTTTCGAGGTGATCGCGGGCACCCGGCCGCTTGGAGGCAATGAGTGCATCGAGGGCCGGGATCTCCTCCTGAGTGTTCGATTGTGAGTGGCTAACCACTTCTTGACGCCAGATTGCACCGGCAAAGGCGAGAAATCAGACCTTGCTATAAATAGCAGTGGCTCAGCGGCGCAAGGAGCTATTCCCAGCGATTACTGGACCTCGCAAGGAAGAATCATGTCCCTCAAAAAACATCTGAGCATCCCTTTGCTCGTCCTCTCGCTCACCACCGCGAACGCTCGAGCACAATACAACTTCGTCGACCTTGGCACCCTCGGCGGAAATGCCTCAGGCGCCCTCGGGCTCAACGATGCCGGCCAGATCGTTGGCTGGTCCACCATCGCCGGCTGTACGACAGCGAATGGCGAACCCTGCCGGCGTGCCTTCCTGTGGGAGAACGGAAGCATGACCGACCTCGGCATGCTCGCCGGTGATGAGGAGAGTGTCGCGCGCGCGATCAACAACTCCGGGGTCATCGCGGGCACTTCCGAGAGCGATGTGCTGTTCGGTTTCGGCACCTTCCACGGCACCGTATGGAATGCGGGCACGCCTTCCGCTCTACCTGATCTCGGCAACGGACAGAGCTTCGCTAGCGACATCAACGAGAATGGGCAAGTTGTCGGCTACTCGACGGATCCGGCCTTCATGCGCGACCGCGTCGTGACATGGTCAAGTGGCGCGATCACCAATGTGGGCAGCACGGACTGGCACTCCTTCAACCGCGGCGTCGGCAACAATGACTTCGGCCTGCTGGTTGGCTACGGCTGGATCCTGCTAAGCCCCAACGATTCGATCCTCTTCGATGGAACCAACTGGTCCGACATCGGTGGTGCGGGGCAGTTCCAGAACTCAGAGGCAATCGACCTGAACAACGCCGGCATCGTTGTCGGTAAGCAGGCCTTCCCCTCTGGCGGCTGGCACCCGGCGATCTGGTTGACGCCGGGCGGCGAGGCCACGGACCTCGGTCTGCTGAACGGACATGACCTCGGCGAGCTGACCTCAGTGAACGAGTCCGGCCTCGCTGTCGGCAGCACCTTCACGGACTCCGGCACGCCCGATAGCCACGCCATCATCTGGAATGGAACGCAGATGATCGATTTGAACACCCTCATGCCAGGTGGCTTTGGCCCTCACCTCTGGGATGCGATGGAGATCAATGAGAACGGTGACATTGTCGGCACAGCTCTCATAGGCGGCGAGTTCCACGCTTACCTGCTCGAGTATGTTCCGGCGGGCGGGAGCTACTGCAACTCGACCACCAATTCGACCGGCTCGCCGGCCTCGATGTCTACGACTGGGTCAGACAGCATTGCTGCAAACAACTTCAGCCTGCGTGCCGAGCCTGTTCCGAACAACACCTTCATCTTCTTCTACGGTCCACATCAGGTCCATGTTCCCTTTGGCGACGGCTTCCGCTGCGTGGGGGGTAACCCGACGCGCCTCGGTCCTGCGCAGTTCGCCACGGGCAACGTCGCTACACGCGCCATCGATCTAGCTGGCGAAGGGATTCTTCCGGGCAGCTTGAACTTCCAGGCCTGGTTCCGCGATCCCACCGGCGCTGGTTCCGGCTTCAACACCTCGGATGGTTTCGAGGTCATTTTCACCCCTTGATTGAGGTTGGCATAGCCGCCCGAACCCCTCTGCGGATCGCCTAGGATTCCCGCAGCGCTTGAGGTGACCGTTTCTGACAGCGAGCAGCCCACGAGAAGGAAGCTGCTCGCTCGCACCCTCGACCTCCCCTTCGAGCAGCGTCGTGCCTTCATTGAAGGCAGCCTGACAGAGGCTGACTCGAACCATGGAGGAACTGTCCTGGCTCTGCATCACTTGCGGAGCGATGAACCTGGCGCGTCACTCCCGCTAGAGGAGGCGTTCGCGCCGCTCCGCTGAAGACCCTACTCCACTACCACCTGACATGAAGCTTCACACCGTCCACGCCCTCGTCGCCCTCGCGCTCAGCAGCAGCGCCTTCGCCCAAAACACCACCCTCGTCGAAGGCTTCGAGGGCGGCAGCAACATCGGAAACTGGAGCTGGGGAACTGGCAACGAGTCGTTCTCGCCGCTCAACGGCCACCCGGGCGCCTTCCTCCAGGACCTGACCCTCTTTTCGTGCTGCCCGACACTCTCCACGGGTTTCGGGGCGACCTCGGTGTACACCGGCAACTACCGGGCGGAGGGGGTCGTGTCCGTCGGGGCGGACCTGATCATCCTCGACGCCAGCTTGAGCGTGGGCAGCCGACCGCTGAGCGTTATCCTCGACAACGACAACGGGACACCCTTCAACTTCGATGACGACTTCGGCGCCTACTTCATCGGAGACAAGGACATCCCCGACGCCGGTGTGCCAGGCATAACCTCTCCGGGCTGGGCGACCTTCGACTTCGTCATCCCGGCCGCCGCCGCGAGTCTCCCTCCCGGCTGGCAGACCTTCACGGCCAGCGGCTTCGGCGCCAGCGATGCAGTCTGGAACGCGGTGATCGAGGACGTGGACGCGCTCCAGTTCTTCTACGGTGACCCTGCGAGTATCTTCCTCATTATCTCCTGGGACGTGGGCCTGGACAACGTCCGCATCACCCGGAGCGACGATGCGGCGCCAGGTACTCCCTTCGGTTTCGGACTGGACTGTCCCTGCGGGAACAACGACCCGGACTCGGGTTGCACGAACGCCAGCGGAGCAGGCGCCCATCTGACCGCGACCGGATCGCAAAGCGTGGGAGCGGACGACCTCGTGATGCAGGCCACGCAGCTCCCGCCCAACGCCTTCGGCATCACCTTCATGGGCACGACTCGGCTCACAGCGCTCGACTTCGGCAACGGCCTGCGAGTAGCCGGAGGAAACACCCTCCGCTATCCGGTGAAGAACTCCGGAGCTGGTGGAGTGCTGACCTATGGCCCCGGACTGGCAGCCTTCGCGAGCGGGAACTTCGCCCTCGACGGCCAGCTTGTCGCGGGCAGCACGTGGAACTTCCAGACCTGGTTCCGAGACGTGGGTGGGCCCTGCGGCCTGGGCTTCAACCTGTCCAACGGAGTGGCGGTGACTTTCGGTCTGTGATCCGTTCACGTAGGGCATGCCGGTCGCCGTCCTCTGTTTCCGAGGGCTAAGAAACGAGGACCGAGGCGGCGTCGACTGGACGCTCGATCATAGGCGGGCGGCGTAGAGCTGCCCGCCTACTTCGTATGCGCGCCGACGTGCTCCACGCTCGCGCGTAGGGTTGCACCCGCCTCAGAGCTGGGCCGTGACCCCACCGATCGCCGGCAGGTGACCGACACTTCCATTGGGCAACCCGGGACATGGGTAACACTTTTGACCGGGCACATAGATGACACTTTTTGGCCCCGGGTCAGCCCCGCCTCCAGCGGCACGCAAGGTCAAGCCCAGACTGGTACTCCCGGCGGGGTTCGAACCCACGACCCCCGCTTTGGGAGAGCGATGGGACGAGGTGCGCACAAAGTGGACAGACGCGGACAAGTCCGCGTCACACGCCCACTTCGACTTCGACTTCGACTTCGACTTCGACTTCGACTTCGACTTCGACTTCGACTTCGACTTCGACTTCGACTTCGACTTCGACTTCGAAAGTTCCACGCGGCCAGACCAGGAGCGTGGCACCAAAGTGGCACTTATCTCGGGGGCGTTAGAGTGCTCAATTAGGGGCTCCGCTCGGCTGCCCGTAGGCAACTGCGGCATGGAGCATCTCAACAAAGGAAGGGGATCAGCTTCTTCGTCCTCGCCCGGTACGCCCGGTACTCGTCTCCGAAGTGCTCGATCAGGAGCTCCTCCTCGATCCGGACCCGGAGCAGGACCAGCAGGACCAGCGCTGAGAGGACCAGGGCCCCGTACCCGCTCGACGCGTAGGCCGGCGCGCCCATGACCGCGACGAGCGACCCGAGGTAGACCGGGTGGCGGACGTAGCGGTAGATGCCGTGCGTGACGAGCCTGTGGTCCTCGCGGATCACCAGGCTCGAGGAGTAAGACCGCTTCAGCGTGAAGTGGGCGACGAGCGCGATTGTCAGTCCGACGACGAGGAGGGCCAGCCCAAGGACGTTGGCGGCCGAGAGCTCCGACAGCTCCCGTTTGCCGGTCGCGAGCTTCCACAGGGTCTCCGTCAACCCCTCATAACCGTCCCGGGCGCTGACGATCAGTCCGCAGAGCAAGACCACGAGGGCCGGGATCCCGAAGAGGACCAGGTCCTTCTTGATGGCGCTGCGGATGATCCTTTGCATCGCTAAAAGTCGTACGAGCGTGGCGCCGGTCCAGGGAGAGGGTCTGGCCAGAAGGGAGGAGGACAGCCGTCGAGTCTAGCCAGCGAAGTCTCGACCGTGTTGCCTCGAGACCACTTCGAATCCAATTGAGCTGCCCACTTTCTGTGGACAACGACTGACTCTCCTCGTTTCCAACCGGCCCGTCGGGGACTGGGGCAAACTGCTCGGCGACACAGCTGCCGTCTCAGCGTCGCACATCACGACGAGCCGAATGCGGAGGTCGGCTCTATGAACTAAGGAACCGGGCGCAGCGGATTCAACTGGACCACGATGACCTTGGCGCGATCACCGGATTTCGGTACTTCATGTACAACGAAGACTTTGGCCACATGAAACCGTTCGACGGCGAGTAACGAGCAGATCATGCCAAGCGAGCCGGCTCTTGCTCAGTCTTGGCAAGTCTAGGCGGGCAGGTCTCTTGATCTTCTGACTCCGGGAGGCATACGGTGTCAGTCACATCCTTTCGCTTTTCACCTTCGGGTCCTGTGATTGTGGAAGAGCGGGGAAAGTGGCTGGGACCGCATGCCAACCGAGCATGCCCAATCCCATCCGGGCACTGACTCAATGAGTGTGTGATACGGACCGAGGGATGGGCTAGCCGGACATGTAGTGTCGTAGGAACTGGGCAGGCTCGGGACTCGCACGGATGGAGCGACTCGAATAGACAGCCACGACTGTGCGCGTGTCACGTGAGGCCAACCAGAACAGACCTCGGTTGACTCCTACGGGAGGAGGCGCACCGCAAGTGCGTCCGAAAGATTGAACGTCGTGCCAACTTGCGGTTGATCTCGATACCAGAACTGAAAGTACGCTGTGTCTCCCGCGCCAAAGGCAGCGAAGTCGGCGCTCGAGAAGTCCAATGCCCTCGAGGTCTGGCCGCCCGCGTCTATTCCAATCGGCGGGTTCAGGCGAACAGTGTTTCCTCCGGCACATCTCCATCCATTACCAAAGGGCACGGGCGGATCTTGAGCGAAGTCGCCGAAGTAGAACACTCCCGGCTGCAAAGGCGGCGCCGCCGACACCTCGAGGGTGAAGGCATTCTGGCTCAGGCTGGTGCTGCCGTTGTGCCCCATCAACGCTCCGGCGCCTGCCGTGTTCGGCGAGGCGACACAGTAGCGCTGCACCGATTCACACACGTCGAGGACTCCATCCTGGTCGAGGTCGAGCCCGGCGTCGTCAGCGATCTCTTCTGGGTCGAATCGTCCGTTGTCGTCGCAGTCGAGGGCGGTGTGACTGAAGTGTCGCAACTCGTCACGCTGGGCCGCCAGAAGGTCGGGGAAGCCATCGCCATCGAGGTCGGTTGCACACACGGCTCCCCAGCCGCCCGTAGATCCGATCGCGTGCTCTTCCTCGATCTCCCAACCGGTGCTGGCCTCGTACGAGAGGATGACGAGCGAGCCTGGATTCGGCGCGGGCGCGACCAGTTGCAGCGCAAGGTCCGGCCGCTGGTCCCCGTCGAAGTCGCCCGACGCGAGAGGCGGATTCCAGTTCGGTCTGTCCAGCAAGTACGCGATCGAGAATCCTCCGCCGCCCGTGCCATGGAGGATGCTCAAGCCGTCGCGACTTCCGATTGCGAGGTCGATGATGCCTTCCCCCGTCCAATCGTCCGCTACGAATTCCGCGTGGTTGGCGACGCCCGTGGGAACATCGTTCCGTGGACCAAAAGTCCCGGTACCGTCGTTCAAGAATGTGTAGGCATCGCTTGAGCCCTGCTCGCAGAGCGCGATGACATCTCGACTACCATCGTTGTCTATGTCTGCCAACTCGACGCGGTGCGTGCGGTAAGGCAGCGCAAGGTCTTGGCCGGCGACGAAGCCTCCGGCGCCGTCGTTCTCGTAAACAAGGACTCGCATGCCGAAGTAGTCGCAAACACAAGCGTCGGGGTCCCCGTCTTCGTCGACATCGCCTAGGGCGAAGGAGTCGGAACCGTGATTCAGTGGTGTCGAAGTACTCACGCTAAAGACACCCGCTCCGTCGTTGAAGTAAATGAGGATCGAGGCCGGCGCGGAAGCATCCACTGCGACAATGTCCAGGTCCCCATCGACATCGATGTCGACTAGCTCGACATCCCTCACGTCGCCAGTGCCTCCGAGCACAAGCTCCGGTCCGAGGGCTCCAGTTCCGTCACCCAGTGAGAGGTGCAAGTGCGTATCCCGCTCCGCGCGTACCACGTCTAGGTTGCCATCGCCATTGACATCACCTGTGGCAATGGCAACTGGTTGATCACCTGCCAACTGGACACTCGCTAGCTCGAAGCGGTCGTTCGCACGGACTGTTCCCGTAAGTAGTGCCAGGCTCGTCAGCATCAGACTCGAGGTGTGGGTGATGGACATTGTGTTCCATGCTTCCTTCTATGCGCGGCAGCATGCGTCGCGCGGACCAGGGTGTTCGAAGCGCACGTGTCATGACGTGCGTCACTCTCTGAACGCATTCGCTGAGTAGATGTTACATGTCGACGATAAATACCGGCTCTATTGCCCCGCTCGGTGCGCGGTAGGCTCCGACCAGTACCCGCTCGGTTCCCTTCCACTCGACGGACTCGAAGGCCGCGGGGTAGAAGTCGAGGCATGCAACACAGCGTCCCTCTGCGTCGAGCACGAAGCTCTGACCGTACTCATGACTCCTAAGCACACAACTCGTCACACCGTCGCGTTCGAATTCCAGCGGTCTGTGAAATTGCCACTCTGGCTCGAATTCAATGCGCCAGAGCAAGGGGTAGCCCGGCTTGTCTTCGTGAACCCGCAACTCGTCCCGTCCCATCAGAACGAGTTCGCGAACGCCACTACCGTTCACATCAACGGTTGTGAGGCTCCCACCGAGACCGCTGAAGATCCGATCTCCTTCAAAGGTGTGAAGCACCTTTTCGCTCCGTCCGTCGACCACGTAGACAGCACCCGAGTCCAATCCCCACGGATCGGCATTGTAGGCCCCAACCAGCACGCGCGGCCCCTGGCCCCGGCTCGCGGGAAGGAAGGCGATATCAGAGCCGAGGTGATCCGCCTGATTCCAGCCGCGTGCGAAGATCCCGCGGCTTGCCTCAGGCGTTTGATCGAGCCAGTTCAATGAGATCCGATGAACACTTCCCCATGCGCCGGCGAATCTGCCACTACCGCTGACGAAGACTTCATCGATGCTGCCGTCACCATCGAGATCGGCAGGTGCGAGCTCGTTGCCGAAGCCTCCGCCGCGGCGGTCGCCATCGATGCGTTGTAGCCGCTGCAGCGCGTCCGGGTGGACCCGATACAAGTCGAGGTAGCCGGAACCCGCACCACCCAACAGGTTGTACTCCTGAGCACCAATGGCGAGCTCTTGAGTCTCGTCTCCATCGAGGTCCCCGAGCAGAACCGCCGAGGCCCCGAAGTCGTCGCTTGCTGCACGGCCAGTCAATGGAAGTCTGAGGCCCGATTCGAAGAGCACATCGACGCTTCCCGATCCGGACGGGTTGCCCAACGCGAAGTAGGCATGACCCTGTGGACCAGCTGCCGGTGCATAGCGCGCCCAGAATAGCTCCGGGTCCACGACAGGTGCGCCATGACGGTCTACCAGTCGCGCCTCAACCGGGTCGGGGGGCATGAAAGACTGTGCGCGCGTGTCCTCGATGCGAGTCGGCCACGGTTCGCCAACCGGCAGCAGTCGGAGCGCCAACGCAGGATCCCAGGCGAACCAATTGTCGACGCGCTTCGGAAGGGCGTTCGTTCGCAGCGCGCCCCCGCGCACTTCGCCCCCCGTCGGCTTGCAGCCTCCGAATTGATACTTGACGCAGAGTGAGCGCGCATTCCGCATCAGCCCACTGAGCTCGTCGTTATAGGCCGCGTACGGTCGGGCATCGATCGGTGGCAGCCGTCGTGAGTTTTCCCCACCAATCAGCATCATCTCTTCGAAGGAAGGGCCGAGCCACAGCAGGAGCCACTCATCTTCCACTGAATCAGAGATACCGGGGTTGCTCGTCACCTGTAGCTCCAAGCGCTCGATCTGCTCGTGCGGCTCAAGCGGCAGATCGACCTTGAAGCGCACCTCCGACTCTTGGCTAGCGTCGATTGGGGCGAATAGTGCCTTCGTCGCCGGTAGCTCGGTGGAGGAGTCTTGCCTTCTACCTCCGGTGTGGAGCCGCGCGTTGACGAGCACAAGGTCGCGAATCCCGTAGTCGAGCGGCGAATAGATCACGACAGGACGCGTCTTGCGGCCGCGCTGCTCCAGCTCGTGGCAGAGCACGATCAGACGTTGATCAAGCACGCTCACGGGCTGGCTGAAGGGGACGCGATCCGGATTCGAAAGCTCCACGATGTACTCGCCCAAGGGCACGCGCAACGCAGTCACACCCGACACATTCCTGTCGAACAGAGTCTTCCCGCTGGAGTCCTGGAGGACCAAGTCCACTCGCTTATCCTTGACCGCAACCTGTAGCCAGCTCCACTCGCCCGGCGAGTACTCGATCTTCGGCAGCGTGTACTTCTCGTTCCCTGGCGATGTCGGCGAGAGGGAGGAGTGCGCCAAGTGCACGAAGCTGGGCTTCCCCCGCTCGACGCGAAAGCTGCCCTCGTACGCATAGCTGTCTCCCCGCAACGAGTGACGCAACACGTAGTCATGCACGCCTGGCGAGAGCTTTAGCTCCCAAGGGACCCGTACCTCGAGCTCATCATCGATGCGCAACGTCCCGCCTGCTTCGAGCGTGCTGATGCTCACACTCATCGGGCGGTACATCCAGCTCCAGAGGCCGACCATCAAGCCGATTGCGATAAGCCCGACCAGCGCAGCACGCTTCGCGAACACCAGCGGACGCCGTCGCACGCTGCGCAACCAACGCTCGCGAGCACCGAGCCGGCCGTGAACGAGAGCCGCGCCGCTCTCTACCGCCTCCAAGTCACCTACCAGCGCGTCTGCGTCGGGGTAGCGATCGCCAGCTTCCGGTTCGGTGCAGCGCGAGATCACCTGCGCCAACGGATCCGGGATCCCCAGGTAGAGCACACGTGCCAGGCGGAAACGCCCACTGGCAATGCGAGCGAGCGAACGTAGGTGCTGGTCGCCAGTCGATAACCTGCGCCCGTTTGCGAGCTCGAGCAGTACCAGCCCAAGGGCATAGATGTCGATGCCAGGACCCAGTACACGTTCACCGCGCAGCTGCTCGGGAGCCATGTAAAGCGGCGTGCCGAGCGCCTCCCCGGTGTGCGAGATCGCGAAGGCGGCGCCTTCGACGCGCGCCAGGCCGAAGTCCAGCAACTTGACTCGACCGGCGGGAGTGCGGATCAGATTGGCGGGCTTCAGATCACGATGCAAAACACCACAGCCGTGAGCGTAGGCGAGTACGCGCGCGACTTGCAGAGCGATCCCAACAACCTCCTCGCGCAGCGCTGCGCCGTCGCGTGCGAGCGCGGCCGCCAGCGACTCTCCCTCGACGTATTCCAGCGCGATCCACGCGTAGCCTTTCTCGACGCCGCTGTCCTCGACCCCGACGATTCCCTCGTGCTGCAGCTTGGCCGCGATGCGCGCCTCGCGCAGCAGCTGATCGCGCCCGCGCTCCCCCACGGCAAGCAGAGGATTGAGCACCTTTAGTGCCAGGAGATGTTCCTCACGAGGAGCCTGGGTTGTCGGCTCGGACTCTTCGGCGCAGTCGCGCGCCAAGTAGACGATGCCGCTACTTCCCTGGCCCAAAACGCTCAAGAGCTGGAAGCGCCCGAAACGCTCCCTCAGTTGCAATTCGATCAGGGCCGGCAGCGGGCTGGTCTCTTGGATCTGCCGCAGCAACTCCAACGACTGCAGAACCTCGCCCTGCTCGGAAGCGTACCGGGCCGAGAATACCTCGGCTGTCAGATCGGGTTGCTCACGCAACGCGGCCTGCCATGCATCCCACAGACGGTCACCTGTCGGCGGTGAGGTCATCGGCACTCGATCTCAGTTTCTTCAAGCTACGGTGGAAGATCACACGGGCACTGGTTTCGGTGATTCCGAGCCGCGCGCCGACACGCTCGAAGGACTCTTCTTCGACAACACGCAATTCGACAACGGCACGATCACGTTCAGAGAGAACGCGCAGCCGTTTGCGCGCGTTACAGTAGTCCTCGATTTCTCGGACATTCTTCGAGGGACTGTTCTCGGAACCCGGGAGATCGAAGAAGGAGTCTTCCCAATCAATTGGCCTACGTCGTCGCGCCTCGCTAACGACCAGATTGCGCAGCGCAGTCGCAATCCATCCTCGCCGTGCTTGCTGATTCGGAAACATCGAGCCATTGCGACTGCGCGCCTGCTCCTCCTTCAGCAGGACGGAATTCACCAGATCGGTACTATCCATGCCTCGCCGCAACCGTGGGTTCAAGAAGCGACGCGCTTGCCGACGGATCCAAGAACACTCGAGTGGATCGGGACCGGAACCGTTGAAGTCGGGATCAGCAGGATCAGGAGGCATGAGGCAGGCGCGCGCTTTGTTCGTTAGGGCGAAGACTCATGGTACGTCGGATTAGCGATACCGGGCCATTTTGGAACAGCTACTGACTCTGCGTCAGTGCGGAGACCACCGTACGACCCGCTCGTTCTCTAGGTGCATGTACCAACTGTGCGCGGCTAGCGGCGCACGATCACGTTCCACCCTTTTCTCGCGAGCGCGCGGTTGAGCTCTTCGATATCTCCACCGAAATAGACACCGCACCAGTAGCTACCCGGGTTGCCCCCCCCTCGACGAAGGTGAGTTTCAGCCGGTCGATAACATCGAGGTCGAGACTGTCCATGATTTCTTCACCCACGCTGTACTCTCCTAGCCGGAAGGCCTGGTAAGGGGCCAAGTGTTCGACATCCTCCAGCACATCCAGGGAGTCTTTCCGCGCGAGTTCGAGCGCTTTGATGTCTACGGCCGTGAACACGCGCAGAGGCTTGCCAAATTCTTCGACAAGAGCCGCCGCGCTCGACCAGCTAGTCGAGTCAGGCGCGAGCGTCCGCGTCTCCTATGACAACAGCTCGACCCGTCTGCACGCGAAGGCCTGGCTGTTTCACCGAGCCTCGGGCTTCTCGACGGCCTACATCGGGTCCTCCAACCTCACCCACTCGGCCCAGCACTCCGGTTTGGAGTGGAACGTCCGCGCCTCCGGCGCCCGCAACGGCGACGTGATCAACAAGGTCGCAGCGGTCTTCGAGAGCTACTGGGAGAGCGGCGAGTTCGAACCCTATGACCGCGCGACCTTCCTTGAGCGAACGAAGGCCGCCCGTTCCGACAAGCCGTCAGTGCTGAGTCCGATCGAGCTGCGCCCCGAGCCCTTCCAGGAGCGCCTGCTCGAGCAGATCGAGCTTGCTCGATCCCAGGGCCAACACCGCAACCTTCTCGTCTCCGCTACCGGCACCGGCAAGACGGTGATGGCCGCAGTGGACTACCTACGCCTGCGTGAGAAGCTGCCGCGGGCTCGGCTACTGTTCGTCGCGCATCGAAAGGAAATCCTGGAGCAGAGCCTGCTCACCTTCCGCCAAGGGCTGCGCGACCACGCCTTCGGCGAACTGTGGGTTGGTGGCGAGCGACCCGATCACTTCGAGCATGTCTTCGCTTCAATCCAGAGCCTGAACGCCGCCGGCCTGGCCGCATTGACGCCCGATCACTTCGACGTGGTGATCGTGGACGAGTTCCACCACGCAGCGGCGCCGTCCTACAAGGCACTTCTGGATCACGTCCAGCCACGTGAACTGCTCGGCCTGACTGCGACGCCGGAACGAAGTGACGATCTGGACATCCTCCACTGGTTCGACGGAAGGATTTCGGCCGAGCTTCGCCTGTGGGACGCGATCGACCAGCATCGGTTGGTGCCGTTCCTTTACTACGGGATTCACGACGGTGTAGACCTCTCGGACGTGCCTTGGAAGCGTGGTCGCGGGTACGACGTCGAGGCGCTGACAGGTCTGTACACCTCGAGTGAGCGGTGGGCCCGGCTGGTCCTGCAACAACTGACCGAACATGTAGACGAACTGGACCAAGTCCGTGCACTCGGATTCTGCGTCAGCGTGGCGCATGCGCGGCACATGGCGCACGTGTTCCGAGGCTCGGGTGTCGCCGCTGCGGCAATCTGGGGCGATAGCCCGAAGGGCGAGCGCGAGCAGGCCCTGCGCGATCTTTCAGCGCGCAAAATTCAGGTCCTGTTCTCGGTCGACTTGTTCAACGAAGGCGTGGACCTGCCGAACGTCGACACCCTGCTCCTGCTACGTCCAACCGACAGTCCGACCCTATTCCTTCAGCAGCTGGGCCGCGGCCTGCGTCGGGCCCACGGAAAGACTGCCTGTACTGTTCTGGACTTCGTCGGTCAGCATCGCCGCGAGTACCGGATGGACCGGCGCATGCGGGCGCTCCTGGGCGGCAGCCGGAAAGATCTGATCGAGCAGGTCAAGGCGGGCTTCCCATTCCTCCCTGCTGGCTGCCACATGGAGTTGGACCCAGTGGCGAGCAAGATCGTGCTGAGCAACATCAAGGCCACTGTGCCGTCCAGCTTCAGACTAAAGGCCGCCGAGCTTGCCAGCCTCGCTGCTGGGTCTCACTCGGGTGATGTGACCTTGGCTACCTACCTTGACGAGTGTGGCATGGAGCTCGAGGACGTCTATTCCAGCCAGCGCTGCTGGTCCGACCTTCGATCCGAGGCGGGCCTCTCCCTGGCACCGGATGGCCCAGCAGAAAGGATCCTTCGTCGCGCTTGTACCCGCCTCCTCCACATCGACGACTCGGTACGCCTGGAGACTTACCAGCACCTACTTTCGCAAAACATCCCTCCGTTCAGCGCCACTCTGCCAAAGTCGGAACGTCGCCTGCTGCGGATGCTGGTCGGCTCTGTTGTTGAGCAAGCGACCACGAAGAATGACGACCTGGACACAGGCGTCCGCCTCCTGTGGGAGCATCCGCAAGTTCGAGCCGAGCTGCTGGAGGTACTCGCGTTCCTTGAGTCCCGGATTTCGCACGTCCACGCGTCTCTCAAGCAACCTGCCAACGTGCCCCTCCAAGTCCACGCCCGCTACACGCGCCGCGAGATCCTCGCGGCCTTTGGAGTGGGAGAGGGGGCCAGGATTACTTCCTGGCAGACGGGCGTTCTATGGGCCGAGGAGGCACAGTCGGACATCTTCGCGTTCACGCTCGACAAGACGATCGGTCAGTTTTCTCCGACGACACGCTACCGCGACTACGCCATCAGCCGAGACCTGATCCACTGGGAGAGCCAATCTAGGACGCGAGAGGAATCGGCAACCGGCCAGCGCTACCGAAATCACGCGGGACAAGGCTCCCACGTGATGCTCTTCGCCCGCCTCAACGTGTCGGAGAAGTCGTTCTGGTTCCTAGGTCCGGCACGTTACATCTCGCACCGGTCGGAGTGCCCGATGGCGGTGACATGGCGGCTCGAGACTCCCCTGCCGGGTGATCTATTTGCGGCATTTGCTGCTGCGGTCGCGTGATGCCGCGGTTTGAATTAAGCGGGATTCGAACCCACGGCCCCGGCATTAGGAATACGACAAAGCGACGAGCTGGCGAAGTGGACTGGAGCGGACAGAGGCGGACAAGTTCGCGCCACACGCGCACTTAGAACGTCGGCTTCAGAACTGCTGCGCGAGTGGACCCGGACTTGATTGGACTGGAGCGGACCAGGAGTGTGGCACTAAAGTGGCACTTAATTCTGGGGCGTAGGAATGCGCATATGCGTACCAAACACCTGAGGTCGCGCGCACGAGAGGTTTCGGCCTCTTCCTACTTCAACGCCTCGAGCAGCGCGTCGGCGACGCCCTCCGAAGACGCAGGGTTCTGACCAGTGATGAGCAGCCCATCGACGACGACGTGCGGGTTCCAGTCGTCGGCTTTCTCGTAGTTGCCGCCGAGCTCCTTCAGGCGGTCCTCGACGAGGAATGGGACGACATCGGTGAGCTCGACCGCAGCCTCTTCGCTGTTGCTGAAGCCCGTCACCCGCTTGCCCTTGGGCAGGGGCTCGCCATCCTGGTTCTTGACGTTCAGCAGGACGCCGGGGGCGTGACACACCGTGGCCACCGGTTTGTTCGTAGCGAGGAACGCCTCGATCAGCCGGATGGAGTTCGTGTCGTTCGCCAGATCCCAGAGCGGGCCGTGGCCGCCAGGGTAGAACACGGCGTCGAAAGCGTTCGCGTCGATCTCCGCCAGTCGCACCGTGCTGGCGAGCTCGGCCTGGGCGTCAGAATCGCGGTCGAAACGGCGGGTCGCGTCGGTCTGAAAATCCGCCTCGTTGCTCTTCGGGTCGAGCGGCGGCTGGCCGCCCTTCGGCGAAGCCAGCGTGATCGCTGCGCCGGCGTCCTTCAGCCGGTAGTAGGGAGCGGCAAACTCCTCGAGCCAGAAACCGGTCTTCTTGCCGGTGTCGCCAAGGCGGTCGTGGGACGTGAGGACGATGAGGACGTTCATGGCTTGGGTGGCAGGAAGAGGAGCGCTCGGGCGGGCCGATGGATCGATGGCGGGCACTCTAGTTCTCGAACTGCGCAACAGGTAGACCGATCCGGGAGCAATCCCTCAGACCACGCTCAGGGGGATACAATGCGTCCCCGCTCAATCTCCCCCGCACCTAGTCGCGCACTCTGAAGGGCCCGTCGGGCTTCGCGGAGGCCGAATGCGCGACCCCCGGTTTCTCTGACCGCCGCATTAGGAAAGCGACGGGGCGAATAGCGCGCGAAGTGACCCTCCCCCTAAGTCCGGTGTCCGAAGAACCCCGGAGGGTCCATCGGTATGCGGAGCTTCGAATAGCGCTCTCCATTCGATCCCACGATTGATGACGGGGTGACAGCTTCCTGGCTTGTCCTGCCGAGTTCCTTATCACGACTCCATTGCCCGGAGTGGTGACCATGGCTTCGGCTTGCGCGGCTCGTCCTTGTTGGAGCGCGCAACACTTGTTGCGCGCTCGGTATCAGCGGAGCAAGGAGGTGCACGTATCTTGTGCGAGTTCCTCGGGCTTCGGATGGGTCTGCGTCGCACGGCCTAGAGGTAGCGCGGGCGGGCTTGGTATCCGCAACGGCGCCGCTCGATCACAGCTTGTACTGCGGGATCTTCAGCAGCTCGCCTTCCTTCAAGGCCGACTGGTGGGCCACGATGCCCGCCACGGTCATGTTCAGTGAGGTGGCTATGTCCACCCAGGGCTTGCGGTCACGGAGAATGGCGTCGATGAACTCGCTGGTAAGAAGGCCATGGGAACCGCCATGTCCTCCGGCACTCACACCGGGTGGAAGGGGCGGCCTTTGCGTGTGGATCTTCCCGTTGCCGTTCTTTTGACCATAGACCCGGCCCTTCTCTCCATGCGCGCTGGGAAGATCCCAGCAAACGGCCATGCGCGACATGCCGCCCTCACTGGTGCGGAAGAGTGCGATCTCGGAACCGAAGGGGTTTCGGTAGTCGTTGTTGGCCGCCTGCAAGTGAGACACCTCACTCGGCATCCCCATGCAGGAAACCTCGGTGAAAGAGCCACCGGTCACACCGACGTAGTAGGCATTCGAATGCGTGGGATACCACTGCGGTGGCAGGCCCTTGCGCCAGCCATCGGGATCGACCTGCTTGGTCTTCGGGTTGTAGCCACCCAGGGGTGTGCCGAAGTAGTGGAAGTACTCGCCCTCTGAGTAGACGATCTTTCCTAAGTCCCCTGCCACGTATCGCCGGTGCAGCGCAAAGAGATCTTCGTGGAAGGCCGAGGTCTCGAACATCATGTACTTCCGGCCGCTCTTCTTCACAGCCTCGAACAATCGGTCGGCATCCTCTAGCGAACCGAAGACGGCGGGCACGGCGGCGGCCACGTGCTTCCCGTGTTCGAGAGCACGAATGGCAAGACGTGCGTGGCTTGGCGCATCCGTGGCGATGAAGACGGCCTCGATGGCGTCGTCCTCGAGCATCTCCTCGCAAGAGGGATAGGTCTTGTCGCATCCGCAGACTTGGGCGAGTTCAGCACAGCGCGAGGGGATCAGATCTGTGACAGCAACGACCTCGACATTGGGGTGATCTTGAAAGCCGAACTGCGCCCCGAATCTGCACATTCCATATCCGGCGATGCCCACGCGAATCTTCCGTTCGGAGAACGGCACCCACTCTGCAGAACCACTTGGGTCGGTCTGATCCCCTTCGAAACCCGGGATGACTCTCCCGTCGGCATCTTTGGGGGCGTCCTGAGCACGCGCCATTCCTGCCAAGCCCAGCAGGGTCCCCGCCTTGCCCGCAACCTGCAAGAACCCGCGCCGCGACATCCCGTTCCACTCGTCGTTCCTGTTCATGATGAGCCAATCCTAGTTGCCCCACAGCCCATCGAGAAGCGTCCCCACCGACTGGCCTGAAGAGCAGCTGCAGGGCACACTCGATCCCTACCGAGCCCGGTCAATCCCCACCACTCTCCGTGGAGTCGCTCGTGTGCTCGAGTTCAGGGTGGTGGGGATTGGGCGGGCTTTGTATTGCCACCGAGAACGCTCGCCCACCTCGTCGTCCTCCCACGAGCAGCCGACCACGTTCTCCATTGCGAAGACCGACGCCCCCTCTGGGCGCGCAGGCTCGCTCTTCCAGCGATGGGGGGGGTTGGAGGAGAAGAGCGAGCATGGACCGCGACAATGCGTGGTGAGCTGGGGCATCGGACGATAACCGTGGCCCGCGAGCACGATTCGACGAATCTCTGCTCCGCCCCGACAGTTGATGTGAGACTGCCGTCCGCTCTTGGGTCGTCTGAAGCCCCATCACGTCGAGCGGTGGACTCGAAGGCCTGCCCATCCACTCCCTCGCGGGTCTCGAGAGAGACATCTACTACCCCTCCCACACCCCAATAGGAAAATTCAGATGGCCGAGTTCATTCATCTCCGCACTCCCCAGGACTGCGATGACATCAAAAACAGCCTGAACGCGATTGAGGCTGACGGCGCCATGTTCGGACAGGGTCGCAAGGCCATCGTCATACTCGCGGACGACAAGAACTACATCTTCAAGTGGCTCACTAAGGCTCAATCGAGGAATAGTGGGATTCTCTGCAAGGACGCGGCATACGTTTGTACTGGGTCGTACAAGAAAATCAGCGGATGCCGAACCAAGTTCAAGGACCCTTTGAAAGCCATCGATCAAGGGATGGGTTTCGGCTCATCTGCCAAGGAGACGGGCAACGCGCGAGCAGACAATGTGAGCGGTGCGGTCCAGACTGTTGTGGGCGCAATCGGAGATCCGTGGAGCTTTCTAATAGAAAAAGTCATTACGCATGCAGTGACGTCGAAACAGTATTTCCTGATGGTTACCTGCGCACGGAAGCCGCAGGAGTTCTCGAAGGTCCAAGACCAGAAACTTCTTATTCTGGACACCATCGCACCGGGCCAGCTGGCTCGGTGGTATAGCCTCCGAACCTTGTACGCGACGAAGATTCTCAAGCAAAGAGCGAACGATATAAGGGAGAAGAAGCCGATGGTCCCCATGATCAGGATCTTTACGAGCGCCAGATACAAGCGCCAGATGAACCACTAACTGCGCGCTCCCGAGCTACGCCCTGGCTTCCTCGCAATGAATGGCCAGGCTCGTGGGACAGAGCTTGCTAGCCGCCCCTACTCGAGGGCCCTGTGGCGTGAAGCCCCTCGCTCGAATTTGCCTACAGCTCCGCCTTCTTGATCGCGCGCCGCAACCAAGCACGCGAGATCGTGAGTTCCCGAACGACCGTGTTGCGCGACACCCCGAGGTGCTCCGCGATTTGATGACCCGACAAGCCCCCGAAGAACCGCAGCTCGACAATCTTGGCTTGGCGCTCGTCGAACTTCGCCAGCTCAAGAAGGGCCGTGTGCAGCACCACGATATCCACGCCATCGTCCACGACGGACTCGCCAACTGCGCCCAGCGTGATTCGATCTCGTTTCTGTGCTCCACCGCGTTTAGCGGCGCCGGCGGCGCGCGCGTGATCGACCAGCACTCGTCGCATGCTCACAGCTGCGGCATTGAGAAAGTGAAGCTGGCCTTGCTCACCAACCTTCTCGGAATCGACCAGTCGCAGGAATGCCTCGTGCACGAGCGCCGTAGGCTGCAAGGTGTGGTCGCTTCTCTCGCGCCCCATGAGGTGCCCCGCCATCTCACGCAACTCCGTGTACAAGAGATTCATCAACTGCACACTGGCTCGTTCGCCTGAGCCAACCTGGCTCAGGATAATGTCCAAATCGTTCGCCTTCACTTCGTGGGTACCTAAGGGTTCGATTTATACGCTAGCTTGGGGAGCAGCGTGACGCGGAAGTAGAATCGAAATGAACTCTGAACGTTACGCAAGCGTCAAGCTGGTCTTTGCTCACGCGCACGATCTGCCCCCCGAGGAGCGGGAGAACTACCTCGCCAGCGCATGTTCCGGCGACGAGCCGTTGCGTATTGAAGTCGAGGAATTGCTGGAGTCTGCCGAAGAGAGATCCGACGACGCCTTCGATCGTGCCCTCTCGGACGACGAGGCCTTCGAGCTGGTCCCAGCGGGCCCCAGACCGAAACAAATCGGTCGGTACAGGGTCCTCGGCGTCTGCGGAATGGGCGGCATGGGGACTGTCTTCGAAGCACAGCAGAATTCCCCCCCGCGTCGCGTGGCGATCAAGGTGATTCACTCGGCCGTTCCGCGCCCCGACCTCTTGCGCCGCTTCAGGCGTGAATCAGAGATCCTGGCGCGCCTGCAGCATGCGAGCATCGCTCAGTTATTCGAGGCAGGCGAGTTCGAACAGGATGGGGTGCTTCGGCCCTACATTGCCATGGAGTTCGTCGATGGCGCCCCCTTGCTCGAGTACGCGAGCAAGCACACGCTGGACGTCGCCGCTCGGCTCGACATCTTTGTGCGGATATGCGACGCCATTCACTACGCGCATTGCCAGGGCGTCGTGCACCGCGATCTGAAGCCAGACAATATTTTCGTGGTCGAGTCGGGCGCCTCTACATCGGAGACGGCCCGGTCGTCAGCGAACTCGGCACAACCGAAGATCCTCGATTTCGGAATCGCAAGACTCGCGGATTCGGACCTCTCGATGACGGGAGCCGGACAGCTTCTGGGTTCCGTGCCCTACATGAGCCCCGAACAGGCTGCCGGCACGCCCGAGCTGATCGACCCACGCAGTGATGTCTACTCTCTCGGTGTAGTGCTGTTCGAGCTGCTCACGGGTCGCTTGCCACACGAGATTCGGCACCGCGCACTGGCCGACGCTCTACACGCGATCCGACACGACGAGCCCAGCCGGTTGGGAAGTGCCGATCCCGGCTTGCGAGGCGACCTCGATACGATCGTCGGCAAGTGCCTCGAGAAAGATCGCGATCGTCGCTACGGGTCGGTCGCGAGCCTGGTGGAGGACTTGCGCTTGTATCAGGAGTTCAAGCCGGTAGCCGCCAAGCCGCCGAGCACGTGGTACCAGCTAAAGAAGTTCACGCAGCGCAACCGTGTACTGGTCGGCGGCGCAGCGACCACGGCTCTGGCGATCGTAGGTGGTGCGATCCTCGCGCTGCTGCTCGCCGTCAACGCGACGCACCACGCCGGCGTCGCGCGCGAGGCGCAGGTGAGTTCCGATCGCTCGGCCTACCGCGCGAATCTGGGCGCTGCTTCCGCTCTCGTCGAAAGCGATCCGGCCCACGCGCGCAGGATCCTCGACGAGATCTCGGAGGAGCGCCGCGGGTGGGAGTGGCAGCTGCTCTCTTCTACGCTGTCGGGTTTCCTGCTCGAGTTCGGTGAGGTCACGCGCCGCACGAACGACCGCTTCCACAATGTCCCCCCCGGCGAAGACATGCACCTCCTCGCGAACGGCGAGGAAGTGGTCGCCCTATCCGAGGACGACGAGTTCCGCGTCTGGCGGACGCGCACGGGCGAGGTCGCGCGCACCTTCGCAGCTCCGGAGGAGGTCGGCGTTTTCGCTGCTTCGCGCGAGGGCAACCTGCTCGCGGCCGCGCTCAAGGGCGGCCGCGTCGTCACCTGTGATCCCCGTGCCGACGAGCCGATCTGGACGACCTGGTTCGAGAGCGACACGCGTATCGATGCACTCGCGGTCGCGCCTTCCGGAGACCGGATTGCGATCGATCGACAGGCCGAGGTCCGTTTCGGGACGCCGGATGCGTGGCATGTGTTCGAAACCGGCGAACGCAATAGCTTCGAGCCGCCAGCGCTAGAGTTCAGCCGCGACGGCACTCAGCTCGCGAGGCAGTTCAAGAACGTGCTCCTGCTCGACGTCGCAACAGGCGAAGTGATCGGCGAGCCGATGGAATCGGTCCAGGATAACTGGACCATGGCGCTTGCTCTCGACAAGCGGCGCGTCGCGATTGGTCAGTTGCGGCGTGAGCTGAGGATCTTCGATCCGCTGACCGGCAAGATCGAATACGAGTTGCTCGGGCACAATGGCTCGATCACCGACGTCGCCTACGGCGTTGGCAACCGACTGCTCTCCAGCAGTCGAAACGACGGGACGATTCGCGTCTGGGACCTCGTGCGTCGCGAACAGATCGCCATCTTCGACGCGCCGAATACGACGCGGGCCGAGTTCCTCGACGAAGACCACATCCTCTCACTCTCAGACGGCCGCTTCCGGCTCTGGACGCTGCGCGATCATCGAGCGCGCGAGCTTGTTGGGCATAACAAACACGTGTTTGGCGCGGTGTTCTCCGGCGACGGCGAACTGCTCGTGACGTCGGCGCCTTGGGGAGACACGATCGTGTGGGAAGCGCTCGGGGGCACGCCGCTCTATCGCACAAGGATCCACCTCAGCGATCAGTTCGCGTTCGACCACGGGGGCGAGAGCCTCTTCATCAGTAACAACCCGGCGCAACCGTGGCATCTCCACTTTGATCTTGCGCAACCGTGGTACGGCGGGCCAAGGAACTCGCTCAGTCCGCCAGCTAGACCCCGCCTGCTCCACTCCTGGTACCACGAAGCGAGCGAGCTTCACATGCAGGGGGAGACCGCTCCGTTCGAGCCGAATGGCCTGCACATCTTCCGTACCGAGCACCGCGTGCAACCGACTGGAAAAAAGAGCCGCGCCTTCATTGACGGTGAGGAGATCACGCTGCCATCGCCCCACATCGCGCCGGGCCTCGGTCCGCACCCACAGCTCGTTCTCGGCCCCGGAAGATTCAAAGGGTCGATCGCTGAGCTGATCGTGTTCGGTGGCTGCCTCTCCGAGTCGGACGCGATTGCGGTGGACGCCTATCTCACGACACGAGCCACTGGGTTGGGCACCGGTGCGAGCGCGGAGTTGCCGGCGCTCGACAGTGTGCTGGCGCACTTCCGCGCCGATGACAAGACGGTCGAGCGGGGCGATAGCAACTACGTGCAGAGCTGGACCGCATCGAACGACTCGAGCCTCGTGCTCGGCGCGAGGGGGGGACCGCGGCGCTTTTTCACCTTCGTCCCGGCAGCGGTTGGCCTGGCGGCGCACGTGCGGATCGCCGGTGGCGTTAACTGGCTGGAGATGCCTCTCCCGCAGGTGAGTTCCTCGGAGTCGATCACGGTGTGCTGGCTCGGTGGCTATGAAGAACGGCCGATTAGCCTCCAGGATACGGACAGGCCTGCCTACAGCATTGAGACGCTCGACGTGTTGTGCCCCAACCGCGACGAGCGGATCGTCAAGACCGGACCTGGCGGTGCACGTAGCGCCGACGGCCGCTACGACGCCCAAATCGTGCCCGGGACGAAGCCGGCCGGCCCCGTCGTCGTGCGGGAGGTGACGACGGGCTACTGTGTCGCCAACTTTGATGAGGCGGAACATCAGTACCACGGCGTTTCCTTCCACCCGGACTCGCGCAGGCTCGCATGCGGAGGGTGGGACGGCACGATCGACATCTTCGACGTCGAGACGCAGGAACTCGTCAAGCGCATTGAAGCCCACGCGAGCCAGTGCTTCGACGTCGCCTACTCGCCTGACGGAGAGCTCCTCGCCAGCGCCGGCAACGACAACGCGCTGCGCCTGTGGGACGCGGAAACGTACGAGCCCTTGCTGGAGCTGCCCGGTCACCGTTCGTACGTGCGCTGCCTCAACTGGAGCTCGGATGGATCGATGCTCGTGTCGGGATCGGGAGACTATGGCGTGCGTATCTGGGACTCGGTGCCTCGCGAGCAGCGCTACGCCGAGCAGCTGGCCAGCCGGGCCCTTTTGGCGGAGGTAACAGCGGAACTCGAGAGCCTCGAGCGCGACAGCGTGAACCGCGAAGCCGTGCTGGCCGAGATCCAGCTGCGCTGGGCGGACGACCCGGTCCGGCGTCGAGCCGCGCTGAAGGCGCTGGCGACGCTCGTGAAGTAGCTCCAGATTCAGTGAGTACTGATGTGCTTGGGCGAGCTTTGGCGGAGCTTGCGCTACCTCGAACTTGGCTTCGGCGATGAGTTTGGAGGCTAAAGGAACCGTGGCTTCCAGCCATCGCTGGGAAACGCCTCCACGAGCTGTCGAGCCGTCCACTCAGCCGTTGGATGATTCGTAACGTTGACGTGCAGGATGCGCCTCCGGTCGAGCGACATGACCACGAAGTAGTACAGCGCCTGGAACGTGATCGCTGGAACGACGAAGAAGTCGCAAGCGGCAGTCTCCGACATGCGGTTGTGTAGGAAGGTCTTCCACGTTTGATTGGGCTGCGTTGGCCGTCGCTTGACCATGTACTTCGCAACTGTCGATTCCGCGACCTCGTACCCGAGCAGAGCAAGTTCAGATGCAATGCGCGGCGCTCCCTACCTCACGTTCTCTTGCGACATGCGCCTGATCAGTAGAATGATCTTCATCGAGATCGGGGAACGACCCGGCTTCGAGCGCGACTTCCTACGCCAGTAATGTTTGAAGCCTTTCCGGTGCCACCTTACGACCGTGGCCGGTTGAACGAATACGAGTGCCTCGCGCCACTCCCTCAACATCCGCATGACCGTCAACCAGAAGATCCAGTCACCGTCTCTGATGTTGGGCCGGTTCACGCTTCGCTTGTAGACGGCGAGCTGATGGCGAAGGGCAATGCTCTCAAGGGCGAGCTGGCTGCGGTCCTTGGCCACGGGCTGGAGCAAGTTGAGGATCAAGGCGATGTCGGGCATGCTCGGATGATCATCACGAACAGCTGATCGCGCAACCGGCCCATCACTCACTGGCCTCAAAAATGGCTAGAACGGGCAGGAAAGCGGTACTCAGGGTTTTCGGGAGGGACAGGGAGCCAAATGCGCGACCCCCGGTTTGTCTGTAGAGGGGTCGTTGCATCCCCGGATTTAGATAGATCGAACGACCTCCGCAGTAGGAAAGCGACGGGGCGAAGTGCGCGCGAAGTGGACTGGGGTGGACACAAGCGGACAACTCTGCGTCACACACACACTTACGGCGCCGCTCTCGGAACCTCCGCGCAACTGGACCCGGACTTGATTGGACCAGGAACCTGGCACCAAAGTGGCACTTGGTTCGAAGGCGTAGGACTGCTCGATTCCGCTCCGAGACGCTCTGCGGATGCGTGCATACTGGTGGCGCCTTCGATATTGAAAGCAGCCTCCGCGCACGGGAAGCTCAGGGCTCGCGTGGCCCCGAAACCCGGAGTAGATCGATGGCAAGGCAAAGACGGGGGCCGATGTACTTCAGCGTGCGTGGGCTCTACGAGAGCGGAGCCCTCTGAATTGCCACGACCGGTCGGGTCTCCACTTACGACGGAAAGACCTTCACGACGCTCACCGACTACGGCGACACGCCGGTCACCTACACCTTCACGAATGAAGGCGATCGCCGCGACATCTGGGAGGTGCTGAAGGATCGACACAGCAACCTGTGGCTCGAGACCGTTCGCTTGGACTCTGGCCCCCACCCTTCCCTCACGCTACCATCCCATTCATGCGCCCGTAGCTCAGCTGGATAGAGCATCCGCTTCCTAAGCGGAGGGTCGTGGGTTCGAATCCCGCCGGGCGTACCACGTCTCGCTAGTGATCGTGACTTCTGCGGAATGTCGATCACACCGAGGCCGCCGATGTCGCCAAGGGCGTCTTCTATCTCCACTTTCGCGGGAAAGACGAGTACCTCATCGCCCTATGGGAATTTGTCCAAAGGACTTTCCTCGACGCGATCCGGCAGAGGCTT
>JBLFWN010000053.1:0-45117 GCA_047611405.1 Planctomycetota bacterium
GGCCCAGTTGTAGCAGGCCCAGTTGTAGCAGGCTCCGTCGCCTGATCCGTTCCTTCAGCGGCAGGAGTCACGACTCTGGCCGCGCTCCGATCCGGATCCTGCTCTTGTTCGGCCTCGGCCGTCGTCGCCTGCGCTTCGGTTGCATCGCCACCGCTCGAACCTTCCTGCGGCTCTGCTTGTGACTTGCCTTGCAACTTGGAGAGCCATGAATCCTTCAACACCGGGCTCGGATAGGACCCGACCATGGCGGACTCATCGCGCAAGGCATCCGCCCACGGAATCATGGAGGCAACAAGCTGGCCCTCCGATGCGCGAATATCAGCGGCGGATGGAGCCTTATGATTCGCCTGTGCGATCCCAACTTGAGTGGTCGTCGCCTGGACGGTATCCACTCCATCCGAACAGGAAGCGCACCAGGCCAGGGCCAAAGTCCCGAGGACGACGAAAGACTGCACGACAAAAGAGTGGCGCATGATCTCCAGCTGAAGGGAGTGGGCTTTTGGACGAGCCCTGATTTGCGGGGTGGGATCGAAGCGGCATGATGACATGCGCCGCTGGGCCAACCATGGATATCCGAATGCACTCGTCATCACAAGAACGATCACTCACGTATGCACCTGACGAGCCCCAATGAGCCCCGCTAATACTTCGATCCAACAAAAGCAGGCCCCGGCTTATTCCGTTGCGCGGTTCTTACGCCCTTATGTCGGCCGCATATCGCTCGTCTTTGCGATCATGCTGCTCGGTACCTTCCTGGGGCTATTGCATCCGTGGTTCGTTCAACTGCTGATTGATCGAGTCCTGCTCGATGCCCGCGAAGACTTATTGTGGTCCTTCGCTGCCCTCTTACTCGGCGTCGCACTGTTCCGCTTCGCTATCGGAGTGCTTCAGGCATGGGTTTATGCCCTATTGACTTCGCGCATCCTGCTAGACATGCGCACCGACTTCCTGCAGCACCTGCAGACGATGTCGCTGCGCTTCTTCACGAATACGCGCTTCGGCGACATCATCACTCGCTTCAATCGCGATCTGAGTCAACTGCAGGAAATCAGCACGGGCGCGCTGCTCGGCTTCGTCACGAGTTGCCTGACACTGATAGGGACGGTCGCCTGGGCTGTCTACTACGACTGGCAACTGTTTCTGATTGCTGCAATCCCCTTTCCGTTCGCGGCCCTTGTGGCTTGGCCCTTTCGCGGAAAGATTCGCCGACTGACTCAAGAGCTGCGGCAGCTGTCCGCCGATCTTGCGACTCTCGTTGTCGAGATCATTACGGGTATCCGCACGGTTCGTTCGTACGGCTGCGAGAAGAGGGAGACGCTCCGCTTCGTCGCCAAGGGTCACGAATTGGTGCGCAAAAACCTTCGTTTCCAGCTGACACACTCCTTCGCGAGCGGCTTGCCGCGCACCTTTGTCGTCGTCGCGTCGGTGACCGTCTACATCGTCGGCGGAGGCAAGGTCATTCGCGGCGAGATGGAACTGGGATCCTTGATCGCGATGGGCATGTACGTCGGCATGGTGTTCGCCCCTATGATGTCGATCGTCGAGTACTACCTGCAACTCGTGCAGGCACGCGTGTCGCTCGATCGCGTGCGCGAGTATCGGGAGCTAGCTCCTGAGATATTCGAAGATCCCGAAGCGCCGCGGCCGCAGCCGATGCGCGGTGCGATTCGCTTCGAGGACGTGCACTTCTCGTTCCGACCAGGCCAAAGTGTGCTGGCAGGCGTCGAACTAGAAATTGCCGCCGGCGAAACCGTGGCGCTAGTCGGCCCGAGCGCTGCCGGCAAGTCGACACTCGTCGACCTCTTGTTTCGCTTCCTCGATCCGCAAAGCGGAGTCGTGTCAATTGACGGGCAAGACTTGCGCAGCATCCGCGTGCGCGACTTGCGTGGCCGCATGTCCGTGGTCTCGCAACAAGAGCACTTGTTCCACACAAGCTTGCTGGAGAACATCCGCTATGGCACGCGCAATGCGAGCCGCGAAGATGTGATGCGCGTGATCGAGGCGGCGGGCATCGACGAGTTCTTGGATCAACTCGACGATGGCGTCGACACCATCGTCGGAGAGCGCGGCTCCAAGCTGAGCGGTGGGCAACGGCAGCGCATCTCGATTGCACGGGCACTGCTCCGGAAGCCGCGCATCCTGGTCTTGGATGAGGCAACCTCGGCGCTGGATGATGAATCTGACCGCGCAATCCGCAGCGCGTTGAGCACAGCGATGCTGGACGCCACGACCTTGATCATCACGCATCGAGCCGAGTCCCTGAGCGGCGTCGATCGAATCTTGACGCTGCGCGACGGACGCATCCACGAGAGCTGAGGCGAAGTTCCTGGCCATTGCGTGGAACCGCCTCCCTACGGCCGAAACTTGTTTGGCTTCACCCTTGCGCCAGCGCGGGCGTATGCCTACACTCTTCGCCCGTTTTGTGAAATGGAACGTAGCTGTCCCCCGGCCCTGGGCAAGCGAGCGCATCGATCGCGCTTCGCCAAATCCCCTGCATAGAGCAGATAGTGGAGCGCCGGCGAATCGTCAGCAAACGTGCCAGACGGTTCGAAGTTAATTATTGCTCGAATGAGCATAGAAACGGCCGCATAGGCCGATTGGGACAAGTTATGGGTTCGAATAAAGAAGCGAATTTCGCGGCGGAGAACGTGTGGGCATTGGCTCTGGATCGCCGTGAGGCCAGGAAGCAATCCGACGTGACTCCCAACGAGACGGGAAGTGCCGCGACTGAACCTGAGTCGCCTCAGACCTCCTCAGAGGCTATCGATTCGGAGCAAGTTGCTGAGACACGGGTCACTTCCTCCACCCAAGCCACAGGTGCTGAAGGGCAACAACCCGCGTTGGATCCGGTGCAAGTTGCACCCGTCGAATGCGAAAGCTCAGAGATCGAGGACACGGAAACGCCTGAACAGACTCAAATGGAGACGGCATCTGACGAGGACGCGAGCGAGCCGGTAGAGAGCGCTGACGACATACTCATTCCTGTCGCCCCCGTATCTGCGAAGGCCAACAGCTTGATCGAAGACTTCTTCTCGAAGGAAGCGAAGGCTCTCGAAGCCATCGAATCCGAGACCAGTATCGGGGTCGACACGACCAATGGGGTCGCCACAGTGATTGTCGACAAAGAGAAGATCAACTCAGCGAAGGTCGACACGAAGAAAAAGGTCGACACGAAGAAAAAGGTCCACGCCAAGAAAAAGGCCGAATTGAACAAGGCCGAAGAGGCCATCACGGAGGAGACGCCGGTCGAGCAGGTCGCCCCCCCCGCCAGCCCTGAGTTCGGTCGCATTCACGAGCGCATCCAGGCGGCACTGGTCGAGCGCGGGTACAACGAGCTCACCGCCGTTCAGCAAGCTGTCCTGGCTGCAGACTCCGAAGGGCGCGACCTTCAGATCTCCTCCCAAACCGGCTCGGGCAAGACCGTCGCACTGGGCATCCTCATCTCTGACAGCGTCCTGTCCGAGGGGAAGAGCAAGTTCAACGATGGACCGTGCGCGCTCGTCATCACTCCGACACGCGAGCTCGCCGGGCAAGTCCAGCAGGAACTGCAGTGGCTTTACTCTCACACGCGCGGGCTGACGGTCACCGTCGTCACCGGAGGAACCAGCGTAAGCATGGAACGGCGCGAGCTGCGTCGCGGACCGGCTCTGGTCGTCGGCACCCCCGGACGCTTGCTCGATCACATCACTAGTGGCGCGCTCACGTGCTCCGGCATGAAGCACGTCGTGCTCGACGAAGCCGACCAGATGCTGGACATGGGCTTCCGCGAGGAGCTTGAAGGCATCCTTGACAAGACACCGACGGAGCGTCGTACGCACCTGGTCTCGGCCACCTTCCCGCAAGGCATTCAGAAGCTTGCCCGCCGCTACCAGCAGGATCCGCTGCATGTTCAAGGCACGCGCCTTGGGCAGGCCAATGCGGATATCGAGCACATCGCTCACCTGATTCACGAGCAAGATCGCTACCCGGCCTTGGTCAACCTGCTCTTGTTGACTGAGAACAACCGCGTATTGATCTTCGTCAACACGCGCGCAGATACCACAGGTATTGCCGAGGCACTGACCAAAGATGGCTTTGCGGCCATGCCGCTCAGCGGTGAGCTGCAGCAATCGCAGCGCACCCGGACCCTGGACAACTTCCGCAATGGCGCGGTGAAAGTCCTGGTCGCTACGGATGTTGCCGCGCGCGGACTCGACATCCCGAACGTCAACACAGTCATTCAAGCCGCGACGCCGATCGACTCCGATACCTACACGCACCGAAGCGGACGTACAGGTCGTGCGGGGCAGCAGGGTCGCTGTATCCTGCTCGTGCCGAGTCGACGCGAAAAGCGCTTGCAGTACTTGCTGAGAGACGCAGGCATTAATACCAATTGGTGTGACGTTCCCTCCCAAGAGGAAGTGCACCGCGCACTCGACAAGCGCGCCCGCAAGCGCATCCTCGACACGGTCGATGCGGTCGACACCGTCAAGCCCGAGGAGCTCGAGCACGCACGAGAGCTACTGGCGCAACGTGACCCCGAGGCCGTCGTCGCAACACTCCTGTCTTTGGCCAAGCCCGCGAATCGTCGTGAAGCGATGGACATCGTACCCGCAAACTCGATGACCCGTGGTTGGAAGCACCGCGAGCGCGACCGCTCGCATAGCGAAGCGCCGACACGCTACAACGGTGGCGGCGCGTCCGGCTTCGTACGCTTCAGTGTCAACTGGGGTTTCCGCGACGGCGCGAACCCGAAACGAATATTGGCTATGGTTTGCCGCCGCGGAGACATCGCTGGCAGCATGGTCGGATCGATCGACATGGATGCGACGGTATCGACCATCGAGATTCAGGCCCGTGCCGCCTCTGCCTTCGAGGCCAACGCCCAGCGCTTCGATCCGCGCGAACCCAACCTGCGTATCGAACTCGCACAAGGGAGCGCCGGCGGCTACTCGAACCGAGGCCAGCGCAGCTCGAGCTACGCGCCTCGTGGTGGTTCACGTGGTGCGGGACGCCCGCGTGGCGCCCGCGGTCAGCGCGGATTCGCCGGCAAGTATTGAGTTGGGCTTCGCCCAAGTCCATTGCTTGCCGGTTTGACGGCTGACGCCGTCAAGAGACGACTTGGGCTTCGCCTAAGTCCATTGCTTGCCGGTTTGACGGCTGACGCCGTCAAGAGACGACTTGGGCTTCGCCCAAGTCCATTGCTTGCCGGTTTGACGGCTGACGCCGTCAAGACTGGTGGGATGATCGATCTCGGGGGTTGGGGACGGGTTCGGTCGCAAGCTAGGTGTTGGGCTCGGGCGGTTGAGGGTGTGGGGATTCGGTTGGCGAGCTCGGTGAGTTTGTCGATCGATGCCGTACGGCACTCGTTGGGGGCGTGATCCTAGTTGGGTGAGACGGCACGGTTTGTCGAAGGCCGACATTGGAGTGAGCCGGGGACGTGGGCTTGATGTCCTGTCGGCACGCATCTGCGTAGGCTTGCTCGCCCCGCACTGAGACGCTGACGAAGGTTACCTGCTTGTGAGGGCGCGGGCCCGGGTCCGTCGGCAGCTCGACAACAGCTCCACGGCAGCCCTGCACTAATGTGGTTGGGCTGGGAGGGTGAGGGTCTGGGTTGCGTTCAGTCTTTGGCGCTTTGCTGGGTGTCGAGTTGGGCGATTAGGTCCTTCAGGTGGGCCATGTTGGCGGGCGGGGCCATGGCTAGGAGGGAGTTTGTGCGCGGGTCGGCCATGACTTTGATTTCAGACTCTGTGCCGACGGAGTTCGTCAGGCTGGCGAAGCCTTCGATCGACGCGGCCAAGTCTTCGGCTTTGGCGTGTTGTAAGGCGATGATTTCGAACTGTGGCACGGTGGGCACGGGCGATTCGATCTGCAGCATGTTCCCGTCAGGTGAAAGTGAGTTCACGGCGATCGATGAGAGCAGCTTGGCCATGCTCTCGTCGTAGACCAGGTTGACCTGCGCGTGCTCCACGTATTGGTGCACGATTTGTTCGAGTGTTGTCGGAGTCGTGCTCGGCACCTGTGCTGCGCTGGCGCCCACGCTGGATTCTGTCAACTGCTCCTCCGCGATGTGGGACGAGGTGCTCTGGCAGGCGAGGCAAAGGGTCAGGGCCGTGAGCGTGAGGAGGGTCTTCATGGCTGTCGATGGTGGGAAAGAGTTCGATTGGACTCGGCCTGAGGGAGTCGCGCGATTGAGTGACGGAAGTTGAATGTGCGCTGGCTGGTTGTGGCTGGTGGCTGCTCTTCCAGCATCCTGCTCGCAGTGGGACGGGTCTGCTTAGGCCCTCTTCCCGCGACGACTGGAAAGTCTGCACGTTCATTGCTGCTTGCCCCGAAAGTAGGACTCCCACAGCTTATCGAAGACTTCTTGAAAGGCAGAGACGAAGCGTTGATCGTCACTCAGGATCAAGTTCTCCTCGTTGCGGTCCGCCGCCGAGCGCGTCCAGTTGTAGCTACCGGTCAAGAGCTTCTGCCCGTCGAAGGTCGCGAACTTGTGGTGCATATGACTTGGCGGTGTATCCACAGCGACCGGAATGCCGTGCCCACTCAGGCGATCGATGTCGGATCCCAAGTCGAATGCTTTGTCGTTGTCTGACAACAGCCGCAAGCGGACACCTTGATCCGCGGCGCGCTCAATCGCGCGCGTGATGCGATCGTCCGTGATCGTGAATACGCTGATGTCAGCCTGCACGCGCGTCTGGTCGAGCTGACGTGTAATCAGTCGCAGACAATCCTCGCCGGGGCTGAAGCACGCCTGCGCCAGCTCTCCTTTGCTCTTGTCTTCGGTCACATGACCCGCGAGCGCCATCACCTCTTGCAACCAATCCAAGACGACATGTCGCGTCCGTCGTGCAGACTCTCTTTGGCGATCGCGAAGGCGCGACTACGGAGAAGAGCGATATCCCTCCACTCACTGCGCGTCTCCTCCAAAACCTCACGCAGAGCCCGCCGCTCCCCACGACTCAGTCGCAGGTCCTGCAGTGTCTGGCGTAGGGCTTCATCGATCGTCGGCTCGTTCATGACGAAGACGAGACCACAGCTGGACACTGTGGCGCAAGACCCGGGGGTCACGGGCTACCCGAGTCCGGGTCCAGTGTCCTAGTGCGCTGATACGGCCTTCGAAAACAGTGACTCGGCCACCTCTTGCGGAGACACGGGCTCTACTGGAACGCTTCACCGAGTGCTTGCAGGTTTGGTATCCGAGAGAGCGCCCGCTTGGGCAGCCTGCGCGAGACCTCATCCCCGATTTACCGGCAGCCTCATGAGCCAATCGAATGTGCGACGCATGATCCGCATCCAAGCCATCAGCGGCTTGGTCTTCGGAACCTTCCTGATCCTCCATCTCGTCAACACGCTTTGCGCCAGCGGCGGGCAGGAGTCGTACGACGGAGTGATTGACAGCGTGCGTGCTTACTATCAGTGGCCTCTAACCGAGGCCGGTGTCGTGGGTATCTTTGGCCTCGTCCACATCGCGATCGGCCTTCGCTGCGCATTGGCGCGGCGCCGCTCGAAGCGAGCCTTTCGAGCGGAAGGTGGAGCTCCCCCTCCTGTGCCGACCTGGTCTCCCATCCACCGCGTGACGGGTTGGTTCCTGCTGTTTGTCATCTTCAGTCACTTCCTCGCGACACGGGGACCTGGCTTGCTGCTCGATCAACCCCTAGACCCTTCGTACATAGCCTTCAGCCTGATCACCTAGCCGTTGATGATGTATCCCTACTAACTTCCTGCTGTTCGCCTGCGGAAGCTTTTACGGCATCCATGGCGGCATCCTCGCGTTGAATGTCGTCTGCCTGCGTGTCTGTTCGGAGAGAAGTTTTTCCGGGACGCTGGGGCCATTTTGAAAAGACGATCCGACATTAGAGCGTGCGTCGGCCCGGGCGCGAGCACCATTGCTAGGCTACGGATCGGTAGGATTCCCCCACCAGCGCGATCGACTGGATCGCTCTCCTGCTGACTGTGCCATCGTTCATGTCCGCTCAGTGCCTCAAAGCTCTTGTCATGAAATCCACGATGTCCATCTCGCCGCGTCTTGCTTGGTTCTCGTCACTGCTGCTATTCGTGCTGTTCATCGCGCCGACATCGATGGCGAGTTCCGCTCCAGATGTCGCCAAGGTGACCTCGCATCTAAAGCGTGCGGAGGCCAACCTGCAGCTCGTTGACGGCAGCATCGGTCACTTGACGAGCCCGCCAAAGGGATCCGCAGGCAAGCTCGCGAAAATGAGGCTCGACCAGGCTGCCGGTGACATCACAGCGGCGAAGACCTTGTTGAGCGGCCTGAGCAGCGGAGCGGGTCTGGCCGAGACCAAGACGCGCTACGCGAGTGCAGAGAAGCTGCGCGCGAAGCTCGCCGGAATCCTGACGGGAAGCACGCCCGCGCCTAAGCCTACTCCTGCTCCTCAGCCGGACCCGAATGGCGTCCAGCCGCCGAAGCCAAAAGCCGTCGCCTCGAAGACGGTCAGGCTCGGGTACCCGCACGCTGACAATTTCAAGGGCACGCTCTTCACGCTGCGCCGCGTAGAGGCCGACACCGCTGCAATGTTGAAGCTTCATGGCGAACTGAAGCCGGTCCAGGACCAACTCAGTATCAATCACCGCACGACGGCGAAGGCACTTGGGACAATCACCGAAACGGGCCGGCAAGCCGGTTTCGTGGAGACAGGCTTGGCCAAAATCCCCGCCAATGGCGAAGGCGTCGCGGAAGCTGTGCAGCGCTTGGCACAGGCACGCACCAGCCTCGCCAATGCGAGCGCGTACTTCACGCCGCTCAACGCGAAGCTGATGGACATGACCAACCCGGCCAACTATCCGGAGTTTCATGCGGACGTGAAGCGCTTACGCGAACTGTCTGGGATGTACGGGAATCCAAGCATCATCTTCGAGCACCAACGCGTACAGGCTGCGGAGGCGTTCACTCAAAGGCAGGCCGCGAAGGAAGAGTGCCTACGAATCGCGCGCGTCTACACGCGCTTGATGGAGCAACAAACGGAACAAGGCAATCAGATCGAGGGCGCTGGGAACAACTTCTTAAGCAGGGAGAAAGAGTTCCTCGCCGCGGCAGACCGGGAGAAGGCCACTCTTCCGGCATCGATACGCAAAGACTTGGCCGAGGCCAATCAGCACGCGGAAGAAGCTGTGCGCGACCAAAAGCCGATGTGGTTCAGGGGCGGAATCCCGCAACGACTCGATTGGGCGGATGAGAAGCTTGCGCTCTATACAGTCCTTGATCCCCAAGGAAGTGTCGCCATCGCTTCCGAGGTGACATCGATGAAAGCCAGCATCAAGACGCGTGCAGATTCATTGCGCGAGTTGATCATCCGCGAGAACACTCTGCCTAACAACAACTTCGAAGGCGGCGATCGAGATGCCGCAATTGCGATGGCGATCGATGCGTGGAAGAAGCAAGAACCCGAGTTCGAATTGCTAACCGTGTGCATCCCCTCGAAGGCATGGGCACGTGAGACGAAGTGGTCGTACAGCAACGGCACTTGGTACTTCATCGATAAGTCGTCGATTCAGGTTCGCCTGATTATCGCGGACAAGAGCAACCCCGAACTGGCGATCGATCGCGCCGTCAATGTCCGCAAGGATCACCAGAAAGCCGACGCACTGTATGGAGTTCCTCTTCGAAGTATCAAAGAGGAGTTGGGGCCGAGCGAGTATCTGTTGCGCAGTAAGGTGAAGTGAAGCTCCATGCTCGTGAAGAGATCACGGATTTGATGTGGCCCGCTTGGCTCGTATGGAGCGAGGCGGGCCTCTTTGTCTCAGACTGGCAGGCCAACCCGCTTGCTCGTTGATCGGCCGCAATGACCGGCTATCCCCCGCACTCGTGCACCAATGAGTGACGCCCGGAGGGTCGCATGTCGCCATAGCTGCCAGCGCGAGACCCTGACCCGAGCGGGAACCTGCGCGAGAATGACAGCATCACCCTGGAACCTAGGAGCACGGCCCCATCCTGGCTTCAGATGACGCCTAGGCAGAGTACAGTAGGCGCATGGACGACGACGATCAGCAGCCGGATTCCCCGGAGGCCATGGATGCAGTGGTTTGGCTCGAAGCCCTTGCCGACAATCCACTCGGCATGGAGGATTGGACGCACGAGCTACGCTGCCGCTTGCATCGAGCCGTCGGTCGCCTGGTCCCTGTCGATCGTCTCGAGCGCCGCAAGCTGACGCGACTCAGGCGCACGGGAGGGCGGAACCGCAAACGGGAGCACGACGATGGCTTGCTGGACAAGACCAGCAACCGGGCGCAGAAACGGGCATTGCGCTTCCCAGTCGCCCCTCCCGAACTCGACATCAGCGGGGAGGATCGCTTGCTGCTGGAACAGCAGGCATTCGACCCGCGTATGAACGCGTTGGGTGTCGACTCAGAGGCTGCAGAGCCTGCGCAAGACTCGGAGCGCTTGCTAGAAGCGAAGCCCTGCTACGTCTGCAAGCAGGACTACGACGAGGTGCATCATCACTACGACTCGATGTGTCCGAGTTGTGCGGCGATCAACATGCAGAAGCGCGAACAGAGTGCGGACCTCGAAGGTCGTGTCTCGCTTGTGACCGGAGCGCGTGTAAAAATCGGTTTTGAGGCCGTCTTAAAGCTGTTACGCGCCGGTTCCTATGTCGTCGCAACGACGCGCTTCCCGCACGATGCAGCGAAACGCTATGCATCCGAGCACGATTTCGACAGCTGGAAGGATCGCCTTGAGATTCACGGTCTTGATCTGCGCCACACGCCGAGTACCGAGGCCTTCGCAGAACACCTCGCAGCCAGTCTGCCGCGACTTGATTTCCTGATCCACAACGCGTGTCAGACTGTGCGGCGACCGCCGCAGTACTACACGCATTTGCTCGAGCGCGAACAGGCTTCGGAGTTATCTGGTGCAAGCCGAGCCCTGCTCGCACATCACATCGAGATCACGCGAGCGGGCGAGCTGCTACAAGCTCCAGGCGACAGCGAGTCACGCAGCAACATCCTTCCGCAACGCGAAAGTGGGGGCGAACAGGGCGAAAAGCTCGGCCTGACGCACGCTGCGGAATTGAGCCAACTCGATTTGTTGGGCGAGCACGAGCAGACACACCTCTTTCCGAAAGAGATGCGTGATGGCGAGGGTCAACAGCTCGATCTGCGCTCCACGAATTCGTGGCGCATGCAACTCGCAGATGTCCCGACTGTCGAGCTACTTGAGGTGCAGTTGGTCAACTCGATCGCACCTTTCGTTCTGACCGCGCGTCTCAAGCCGCTGATGCTGCGCAGCCCCTCACGCGACAAGCACGTCGTCAACGTCTCCGCGATGGAGGGACAGTTCTATCGGAACCTGAAGACGACACGCCATCCGCATACGAATATGGCCAAGGCCGCTTTGAACATGATGACGCGCACGTCGGCTGCCGACTTTTTTGCGGACGGCATTCACATGAACAGCGTCGATACGGGCTGGGTGACGGACGAAGATCCTTTCGCCAAGGCTGTCCGCAAGGAAGGCGATCAGCGCTTTATGCCGCCGCTCGATTCGATCGACGGAGCTGCACGCGTACTCGATCCGATCTTCATGGGCTTCCTGACTGGCACGCACTGTTGGGGGAAGTTCCTGAAGGACTACCAACCAACAAGCTGGTAAGTCAACTTGAACAGCTGCTCTCGCAGATGGAGCTCGGCAACAGCAGCGCAATCAGTCACCGAGAATTATCAACTTTCGAAAGCGTTTGAGTGCGCGTAGTCCCGCGCTCTGAGCAGCCTCAAAGCTAACATCCGGCCCTTGCGCTTGTTCTTCGACGATCCGCCGGCTGCCTCCCAACGAACTAGGTTGCGAGCAGGTCGGCGTGGTGACGCACGAGAAGTTGTTCGAAGTCGGGCGCAGTCACTCGCTCTTCTCCTGCCCAACTTCCCCGGTCACTTGCTCCGCTCGCCTGCGTGCAACCATGCAGGCAACCATGCGGGAAACCATGCGGGAAACCATGCGGGAAACCATGCGGGCAACCATGCGGGAAACAGCGGAGGAATCGCGCGTGCCGACGCTCGCGCTCTCGCGCCTCTTGATTTTGAAGTCACCCATTTCAGCATCGAGCCAAGAGCCGCCACCCAGCATTCGTCGCGCTCCCCCGCTGCCTGGCTCCGCATCGGAGCACCATTCGCGGCCGCTGCCTGCCAAGTCATATATTCCGAGAGGCGACTCATCGATTGGGAAGCCGAGCAAAGGCTCGGGCTCAACGGCAAGGCGCGCATAGCGACTCTTCACCCAGCGCTGATCGTAGTCATCACCGAAGGTCAATACGCGCGAATCCCCTTCATAGGAGGCCCACCCCCACTCGCTTTCCTTCGGCAAAGACAAGTTCAGCTCGAACTGCGCGAGTTCCGGCCGCATCGTATCCCAACCCGCATACGCATGGACTCTTTCCCAACTGAACACGAGCACAGGTCAGTCGGGATGCATGCCATGTGGTAGCTCCACTTGGCTGTCCGCACTGGCCTACTGAAAGTTCCGATACCAAGACGGTCCCCATCCTCGTGTCACCGGGCACAGGTTCGTTTCCGACTCGCTCTGGATCAACACTTTGAACATGACCGCATCGGTCACTGCCCCTCGCGTGCAGGCGGGATGCGAAGGGCCTGCCCAGCGGCCGGTCTCGCTCCCCAAGGGACCAATCGTCGACGCCGCAGCGCGCAACAGAAGAGCAACAGCTTTGTCTCGTGCCTCACTTCGGAGTCACACAACAATCGCTTGCTGATGCCTAGCGAGGACCGCGATGTCTTTAGGACTGTCCGAGGCAATGTACGCAAGCGGTTGCTGCTAGCGAATTACCAGACGACTCGTGGCCTTGCTCGGTCCAGTGGCGCACCTGAGCAAGAGGACTGCCAACCCCACTCGATGAACTCTCTGTCGCTTTCGCGCTGCGCTCACGTGCTCGCGTCGCGGTCGAGGCTGGAATCGGTCACACAAAGGTCTTGGCATTCAGGATCAGCTCCTACAAACCCAAGCAGAAGGGCCGTCTTTACGGAGCGTTCGTCGACAAGGTCTACATCAAAAATGAGCGCCTGAATCATGGCCTCGCGTCAGACCGCCACTTCATGGCTTAGCTCGACTCGCGAGCGATCTGGCGTGCCCGCGCTCGAACGGAGGCAGCCTCATCGCGACTCGCCCGATCGATCCATCGCAAGGATTCGAGGCGATAACGTTCGTGCTGGAGCGAGAGGCGATGCATCCCGTCTGCAGCCCAAGCGCGCGTAAACTTATGCGTCCCCTCGAAGCAGTCTCTCAGGAAGCGAGCCAGCGCCTCGGCGTTTCGAGTTGGGATGTCCAGATGCGTCACGAGCTGACAAATGTGCAGCCGCGCATCATCCGCTGCGATGCGCCGGAGACTCTTCAGTAGAGTGACCGTCTGCTGCTTTGGCAACTCGGCCCCCTGCTGCAAGTAGGCCCGCAACATCCAACTGGCCGGGACACTCGCATCTGGGTCCGCTATTCCAAGAATCAAGCCAGCGATCCACTCGTCAGACGGTGAGACTCTGTCTGATATGTGCTTGAGTCCCTTCACACCGTCGCGCAGGAAGGCGCTGCGGATTGAGTCGAAAGAGGCCTCAGACATGCGCTCAGAATACTCTGCTTCCTCGATCGCTGCTAGCGCTGCGCCCAGCCGCCCGGCCACGATCCACCGAGGGGAGTCGCAGGACAAAATCATGGGGCGCAAGCGCGAGCCGCTGGATGTTGCGCGCATCGAGGCCCCACCAGAGCGAGCCATCCTGACGCGAGACTCGCGCGTGGCCCGTGCTTGTTGTTGAAGCAAGCTCTACGCTATTGGTAGGAACCCAAGGCCCGAAGTCGAAGCGATTAGCGAAAACCCAAGCCCCCCTATGACCCGACCCAAAGACTCGTACGATGAGCGCTCCGGCATTGCGATGTTGAGCATCTCTATCGCTGTCCTACTGCTTTCTAGCATGGGCCTCCTATCGAAGCCGCTCGCGCCTAAGAAACTACGCATCTTCTTGCTCGTCGGTCAGTCCAACATGCAAGGCAAGGGCAAGGTCGATCAGCTGCAGCAGTTGGCACAAGCAGAAACGACTCGCCCACAATACGGTCACTGGCTGGACAAGTCGGGCGACTGGGCTACGCGCGACGATGTGTGGATGTGGTACCTGGACCGCATGGGCCCTCTGACCGTCGGCTATGGTTCACCCGCTGAAGATCGTTTTGGGCCCGAGCTAGAAATCGGCCGCATCTTGGGCGATGCCTATGACGATCCGGTGCTGCTGATCAAGACAGCTTGGGGAGGCAAGAGTCTCGCGCTTGATTTCAGGCCTCCCAGCTCGGGTGGAGAAGTCGGGGCGTACTATGAGCAGACGCTCGAGAGCCTTCGCAGTGTGCTCGCGACCCGCAAGGAGCTCTTTCCGGAGATCGAGTGTTCAGCGCAGCAACTCGAAGGCGTGTTCTGGTTTCAAGGTTGGAACGATCGCGTCAACCAGGAATTCAATGACGAGTACGAAGTCAATCTGGCGAATTGGATTCGCGACCTGCGCAAGGACCTCGAACTCCCTACCCTTCCGGTCGTCATCGGCGAGACAGGCCAGGGTGGTCCGGACGAAACACACCCGCGTGCATTATCATTGATGAAGGCACAAGCAGCCGTGGCTACCTCGAAAGAGTTCGCCGCTACTGTCAGCATCGTCGACACGCAGGCCTTCTATGCCGAGGAACCCAGACACGATGGCGGTTACCACTTCTTCGGGAACGCCGCGAACTTCTTTGCGATCGGCGCAGGCTTAGGCAATGCCATGCTCGAACTGGTCGAGACTGATTGACGTTTCACATTAGGGCAAGGTGCAAGGCTTCGTAGCCGGCCGCATGATGGCTGTTGCCATTCGCTGACGCTGTGCACACGCAGGGGCCGGCATCTCATCACCATCACGGTTCGCATAGCATGAGTCGCCCCTGCTGAGCCTCACTTTGCTTCCAGGATGGCTCGCTTCAACTCGCGGTACGCTTCCAAGAGGCGATCTCGCGCTGCTGTAAGTTTTTCCTTAGTCAGGTTCTCATCCTTGAGTTCCTGCAGCCGAAGCTTCATGTCCAGCAAGGCTTTCGATCCCTTGGCAGACAGGACGATTCCACGCAGCTTCATTTCCTCGACTTCCACATCGAGCTTATCGAGGCCGGCCTTCATTTCGTCGAGCAGCTTCTCACGGCTCAGGTTCGCAAGTCGTTTGCTCTCCTCAAGCACGGTTTCCATGCCCTTCTCCACCTTCTGAACGGCATCGGTTACCTCTTCGCGAGAACAGCCACAGGTGAGCGGCAAGATCGCGAGCGGCAAGATCGCGAGCGCTCTCAGCTTCGAGTTTCTCATAACGTTCCTTTGCACCTTCTCGAGCGGGGCATCCTGCCCAGCCAACAACAGACCACCTGATCGATCAGGAGCTTACGCCCAAGCAAGCCGCGCATTCTCGCGAGATGGAGAGTCCTGCAGATTTTCAAGATCTTGGCAATAACCTCTGCCCATACTCACCGCCTCCATCATGACCCTAGCCTGTCAACAAGACTCGATGGCACAGCCCCTTCGATACGCCGCCTCGCCCTTAGGCAGAGATTGACAGGCCGCCAAGGCCCAGCGAGGCGAGTCACAGCGATGTGAACGACAATTGGTCACAGAAGGCTCGGGCGGACCTTGGAAGGAAATCCGCTATCAGCATGTACCCACGCGAGGCCCAACCTCTACCGTCGGTAGCGAGAATTCTGACTACTAGGTATCGCATCGCGAATATGACTGGCAAGAGTTACCGAACCAAACTGCGCGGCATCAACCTGATCGAAGATCCCCTGCTGAATAAGGGCACGGCCTTCAGCATTCGAGAGCGCAGCGACCTTGGGCTGCACGGCTTGCTACCGCCGCACGTCGCCACGATCGAAGAGCAAGTCGAGCACATGTATCAGGTCTTCTGTGCAAAGAAGACACCGCTCGAGAAGCACACCTTCCTGCGCAACATTCAGGACGAGAACGAGACGCTGTTCTACAACCTGCTGCAGAGTCACATCGAAGAGATGACTCCGATCGTGTACACACCTGTGGTCGGTGAAGCGTGCCAACAGTTTGGGAAGATCTACCGCCGCCCGCGCGGGCTCTATGTCAGCTATCCAAACCGCGATGCGATTGACGAAATAGTCGGCAACATCCACTCCGATCAAGTCGACGTCATCGTCGTCACCGATGGCCAACGTATCCTTGGCCTGGGTGATCAGGGCGCCGGCGGAATGGGCATCCCGATCGGGAAGTTGTCGCTCTACTCTTTGTGCGGAGGCATCGACCCCGCACGCACGCTACCCGTGCTGCTGGACCTCGGCACCAACAACGAGGAACGGCTGGCAGACCCTACCTACCTTGGTTGGCGCCACCGGCGCATCTCAGGCGACGAGTACGAGAACTTCGTGGAACTGTTCGTCCAAGCTGTGATGCGACGCTTCCCCAATGTCCTGTTGCAGTGGGAAGACTTCGCCTCCGAGTATGCAGACATACTGCTCGAGCGCTATCAGCATCGTTTGTGCACCTTCAATGACGACATTCAAGGCACAGCTGCGAGTACAGTCGGCACCTTGCTGTCCGCTGTCGGTGTAACCGGTCAACCGCTCGAGGATCACCGCTTCGTGATGTTGGGAGCAGGCTCGGCCGGCTATGGCAACCATCAGTTGCTCGTTCGCTGCCTGGTGGATCGTGGGCTGTCAGAACAAGATGCGCGCGATCGCATCTTCGTGCTCGACTCACGTGGCCTATTGCACGATGGCCGTGATGACATGAGCCGGATCAAGAGAAAGATGTGCCACTCGTCAGCGCTCTTAGAGGAATGGGGACTCTCTGAGACTCCGGACCTGGATGCTGTCGTGCGGCATGCGCGGCCGACCGCACTGATCGGCGCGACGGGCAGACCGGGCGCCTTTCCCGAAGCAATCGTGCGTGAGATGGCGGAGTATGCCACGCACCCAATCTTCCTGCCGCTCTCGAACCCGACCTCGCGCGCAGAAGCAACCCCCAAGGACCTGCTCGAGTGGACGGGTGGACGTGCACTGATCGCGACTGGCAGTCCGTTCGGCACCGTTCAGCACGATGGCCAGAGCTACGTCATCTCGCAATCCAACAACGTCTACATCTTTCCCGCCATCGGCCTGGCCGTGCTCGCGGTGCGCGCACAACGAGTGACCGAGGAGATGTTCTTGGCCGCCGCACTCGCGCTCGGAGCCGCCTCCCCCGCCGGCGAGTCGCATCGCGCCGGCCTGTTGCCGCCGCTCGCCAACATCCGCCAACTCGCGAAGCAAGTGGCCCTCGCTGTCGCAAAAAAGGCCATTGAACAGGGTATTGCTGACCGCCTCTCGTGTGACGAGATCGAGCGCCGAATCGACGACACCATGTGGTCGCCGGTCTATCGAGATTGGGTGGCTGACTGAGGCGGACGCGGAAGCTCGTAGGCCGCCGCGGCAGCCAGCACTTGAAAACCGGGAGCCTGAAGCACCTAACTTAGAGCGGCACGGACGCTGTCCTCGTCATCGACCAAGAGAACGGTCCCGACGGCCTCCCCTCTGGATCGTGGTCATCTCCGTTGTCGTCTTCTATCTCCGCACGGTGCGGTACTACCTCGTCGGTGCCTATGGAGGTGAATTCATGGGTCGCTTTCAACGAGTAACGGTGCCGGAAGAAGCAGGTCGCACCCAAGTGAAATTTCGCGCAGTAGCGCCTGTTCCTGAGGGCGAATTCGAAGTCTCGGTCTGCATCCCGCCTGCCCAACGCAGTCCGCGCTGGAGCAGGTTCGACCTGGCGATCGAAGCAGCGGAATGGCCCATGGTTCTGCTGAGAGGAGATCGGTACCGAGCCAATGATCCGCCAGTCTTTCACCTTCCCACGGCGAACGACCACGTCGTCGCGACGGGGACTCGCCTTCCGGGTGATAGGGAGCTTCAGGTCCCGCTCGACATTCAAGAGGGTGAGACTACGCGGCTAACACTCGTGTTCGGAGCCCAAGAGTAGCTCGCAAAGGCGCGGGCCTGCGCCAAGATCCGGCCTCCATAAGCGGAATTCACTGAACTTCGTGACAGCGACGCACATGCCAAGCTCAGCGTTTACCGCCCAAGCCGCGTACGTATGCAGCGAACTCGCGATCGAAGTGCAGCCAACGAACTCCCTTGAAGGCTTCCTTGAGCAAGTCAGCATGCGAATCGCCGCGAACGACGGCCTCGATGATCAGCTTCACGCGCTCTTTGTTCTCGCGAGTGGAGTGTTGCAAGAAGTGCACGAAGCCCCAAGCGACGGTGTAGTTGATGACTGCGTTGCTCATGAACTCACGCCGACTCTGCGATAGGAAACCCCTCAGTTTGGGCAGGTCACGGCGCCCTTCAAGAATGACGAGCAGTGCAACATGGTCCTTGCTCGCACCCCCATTGCGCCAACCGGTCCCTGTGCGCGAGAACGCAAAATAGTTGGCCAGCCCTTCATCGAGCCAGATCGGTGGATTATTGGCGAAGCGGTGGAAGAACTGATGAAAGGCTTCATGCCGAACCGTGTCCATCGTCTGGCCCGGGTCCGAGGAGTTCCACAACAGGATTGTCTCCATCGTCGGCAGGTAGACACCTAGCGTGTGCGGAGTGCTCGCGTCCAGCAGGCGTTCAATATACTCCAAGTAACCAGCCTCTCCGGAGAACACCCAAACAGGAAAGAGTGCATCCTCCATGTGCTCGCCGTGTCCAAGCGATTGCTGGTAGTGCCGAAAGGACTGCTCGAGTTCGCGCGCGATCTTCTTCGCGACATCCAACGACAGATCAGTCGATACTTGATAGTGCCGCGTCGAGTAATCCTCGCGCTCGTTCCACTCGGGCCCGCGCTCCATATGCAACAGGGTGGACTCGACTTCGAACAACCAACTCGAGCCGACACCGCGGGCACGAGCTTCTTGCAAAAGATCAGGCACACGATCCATTTGTCCGGAGCGAATGAGACCAAGCGCTTGGTAGCGAAAACAAAGTCCGTCCGTCGGTGCCAGGCCATGGAGTTTCGTTGCCGCTGACTGCAGCGAGTCGAACTTCCCACCTTCCAGCAAGAACTCCAGATGTTCATGATGCGCGGGCATCCATCCGGGAGCCGCACTCATAATCGAGCCCAGCTTTGCGCCGAGCTGTAACCAATCGCCGCGCGTCTTATACAGCCGCGCATAACACCAGGATTGCAACAAGGGCTCTTCTGTCAGCGCCTCGATTAATGCACTCGCTGCGGACCATTCCTTCTGCTTCAGGAGTTCTTCGACCGCATGGAACTTCTGACTCCGCTCGACACTGATCGGTCCAGGGTAAATCGTCTGGCTCTCGCGTGTATCCGTTGCAGTCAACTCGCGTGCTGCGCTAGCGAGCGGCTCTGGCAGCCGAGTATAAAACTCCCACTGGGCGTCGAACTCCTGCCACGCCTTCTGCATTCGTTGGTCGATCTGACTATCAATCCAAGCCTTTGCGCGGCCTTCGACTCGAATTTTGGCGCGCGAGTCAGGTCCAAAAATTGGCGCATAACGCGTGGATGTGAGGTCTACGATTGAGGTCCCGCCGTAGATATCCTTCTGCTTGCTCAGCGTCATGATCGAGCGAGACCCGATCGACACCCGTACACTCGTGCTCGACACGACGATCTTCAGCTTTCGCAACGGACTTGGCTTGGGAGCAGGCTTGAGTTCCCCGCGCTTGACCTTCTTCGGTGGCTTCTCTTTTGGAAACTTGTGCTCCTTAGATTCGCTGAACAGTTTGTACTCCGTCCCTTCACGGCGGACCCCTTTCGCATGCAGGGTCCCGAACAGCAGTTGAATCGTGTAGCGCGTAGGGTTCTGAACAGCAACCCAAACCTCGGGCAGGTGGGGTGCTTCGATCTCGATAGAATAGGTGCCATCAAACTTCACGGGCAGCTCCCAGCGAACTTTTTCGAAGCTGTACTTGGACAGCCGCTCACGTTCGAAGTCCGGGTCATCTATTCCGTTGGGTAGGAAGTCGTGCCTACCCTGATCGCCACTCCACTCGAGCTCCACGCGACCGGTATTGGGCGTCAACCGCACCTTCTCAGCGTGAAACAACTCACGGCCATCAGGGAGTTCGTTCGTCGACCAGAAGCAAGCGCGACGCAACTCGACTTCGATTCGTGCTAGCTCTCGCAACACATACTGTGCACTTCCATGCCGTTCCAAGAGACGAAGCAAGTCCTGTTCGACACTTGCCCACTTCCCATCGTCTCCACGCTTGGAGATTCGATCGAGATCGCTTGAGAATTCGACTGCTAGGTCACTGACTGATGCCGTCGCTGTCGAATCCGCTGTCGACTGCGATAGGTCGTGGCTGGTGAGCGGCAGGGCGAGAAGTAAAAGAAGTGCGTCGAGCATGATTCGTGTGGGAAGCTCACAGCTCGATTGGCGAACCGAGTTGGACACAGACTATCACGCATGGGAGAGCGTTATATTCAATGTTCCAAGTCAGCGACCCGCTCGTGGAAGCACAGCCGCTTGCCCATACGGTATTGACAACAAGGCCGAATCGTCGATTCTCCCGCTGCTCACCGAGGACTTAGCTAATGAGCAGCAGACGCGCTGATGAATCCTGGGCGGCCGGTGGCGCTCGATGGATACACGGCGGGACTCGACTCTCCGGCCAATCTACGGCGACGCGCCATAGGTTACCCAAGCCGAAAAGAAATGGGCATGCATTCGCGAGCGGCGCGTAGTGCAAGTCGTAGCTATGCACTTCTAAGTGGTCGCGAAAGGTCTCGTCATCTGCGCCTCCATACTGCTGCAGCAACTCGGCCCGTGTTGCTGGAATATCAACGTGCCGCTGCGCCTCGTCATTGCGCAGACCTTCACTGGCCGGCCCGAAATACGTACACAGCCAGGTATCCGTCTCTACCTGTGCGCGGTCGACATGAAAGGAGTAGACATCGGCAGATATTGGCCCGAAACGATCATCTCTTGCATATCCACGCACACAATTGAGCTCGGGCGCAAGGCCTTGCTCGCGCAAGAGGCGCGCGTCTTCAAGCATGACATGCAAGGCTACTCTGCCCTCCGCGCTCAGAGGAAGCTGAGAGTGGACATCCTCCTTCAGTGTCGTCACTCCAGGCCCCGATCGCATCAGGCGCGCGAGTTCGCCGAAGTCGCCGGGTAGTTTGCGCGTCCAACAAAGCGCATTGACGCCATCGATGAATGGCGTCGTCAACAACTCTCGAAAACTAGCGACCTCGCGGATACGAGGCTCGTCAGCGGAGATCTCGAAGGCAGTCATCGCTCCCTGCTTGTGCGTGTCGCGTGCAGGCTGACTACTCATTTTCCCGTAGCAGAGTAGAGAGCGCCTCTCCCAGTGCATCGCCGATCAGCAAGTAGCTCTCGGCATTGCCGAACCAATGGTGACCATGACCCACGTTAGGAGAATCTTTGGCTTGCCGCTGGAAGGCTCGCGTGGGAACAAAGACCGTGTTGTCCATCACACTCTCATGCTGACATCCCGCTCGCTGTGCTGCATGGAGTACGGGCTTGTCCATGTTGCCGGTCTCTCCAACGACGACAGGAAGCCCGGGCAGCTTCAGCCGCTTACGCACGTCCCCGATCAAGTGCGTGAGATTCGTCGCATAAGCAGCTGTCGCTTGTTCATCGCAGCCGTCGTTCCAACCCTGGAACCAGACAAAGCCCTCGATGCGCGGCTCATGATCCTTCCATTGAGGAAACGAACTGCCGATATCGGCCATGGCGGTGTCTAGTTCGGCAAACATCTTCTCGTAGTACTCGCCAGTCTCACCCTCGGCTGATGGTGGTCGAAAGTCAACATCCAAACTCTTGCCGCCCCAGGCCGCCTTGACGAGTAAGACCGGTTCTCCAAACAGATTGCCAAGCATGTGCCCGATACCTAGCTCGGGCCCGAAGTGATGACGGCCACCATAGACAGCATATCCAATCGAGAGTGCCCCAATCTTTGTCTCGTGGGCTGAGCGATACCAGACTCCGACATCGTCGCGCACTACCCACTCGCCAGCTTCATTGCGCAGGTGCCCCCAACGCTCTTGGGCATCCGGGTTATTGAGGACATCCACCAAGGTACCGCGCCCGCCGTTGTAGTGCTCTTCGTGATCGAGATCGACGACAGCCTGACCCTCCATATTCGATTGGCCAGCGAGCAAGACGACATGCAAAATCGGCGGAGCCTTCTGCGTCACTTGCGTGGTCCCGAATGGCAACCAACACAAGCCGAGAGCGATGAGGATGTGGTGCATGAGAATCGTTGAGTTCGGTGTAGGCTTCGATTGCGAGATCAGAGGATCGTGTATCCAGCAGGGTCAGCTCTGAACACAATCCGTGCAGTAGGTGGGCACCTGCAGAGCCCATGCTATATCACAAGCTCGGTCCGTTTGTTGGCCCAGGCGCTGTGGCCCCGTCACCACTTGCGGATGTTGCGTGCCCAGTATGTCACATCCAGCGTCGAGATATCCCAGAGGCCTCGATCGACTGAGGCAGGATCTGAGTCAGTTGCTAGGCTCGTCTAAGGGATGCCCTCAGTCCGTGCGCTGCAGTCCGTGCGCTGCAGTCCATGCCAGAGGCAAGCATCTCCTCGGAGTCACCCTCCACTCCACATACTCACAGCATTGCTCCAAGGCATGAAACTCTCACATCTTTGGTGGACAACTTTTCTGCTTACCACGCTTTGCACCGACCTGGTGTCAGCCCAGGCATTTAGGCCGCCCGTGCTCCGTACGTGGGCAAAGACTTTCGAAGGCAGATCTCATGTAGAGGGGATCTATGACCTCCGGCGCGAGCCCGACGGCAACATTCGCGTCGCCTCCTACTCTTGGGGATCCAACACAGGAATCGCGACAGGTTCCCTGCTCTATCTCGATGGGAATGATGGCAGCACTCGCTTACGAAGCTCGATCAGTCACAGTTCCACGAATACTTACGTTACGGGCGCCGGCTTATCCGCTGATGGCGGGGCGCTCTTCCTCGGTGCGCACAACGTCCAGATTTTCACAAGTCAGGATGCGAGTGTCGTGCGGCTCGATGAGTCGGGGACTCCGTCTTGGAGCCACGCTTTCACAAGCCCAGGAGATGTCCTCCTCAACCTCTTCGACGCGGTCGAGTTGAGCAACGGCTCCTGGGTAATGGCCGGAGGAAGGATCGCAACTACCATTGGTTGGGACGCATGGATCGTGCGCATGTCCGCGGCAGGTTCGGTCGAATGGCAGTACGAGTACGGATCTGGGCTGGACGAACAAACTGCGTCCATTACTGCCACTTCCGCGGGCGGCACTGTCGTAGCTGGGAACCTCTGGTCAACCCAAACAGGCGATCGTGATGCATGGGTCATCAAGCTGGACTCACTCGGCGCGATCGAGTGGCAGAAGACCTATGAATTGGGGGGCTTGGATCAGGCCTTTGCCATCGTTGAATTGGCTGGCGGCGGGTATGCAATGTCAGGCATGACAAAGACCGGTTCCACTGCGAATCCGCGCCCTTGGATGGCGCGCTTGGATAGCGCCGGTGATGTCCTCTGGTATCGCATCGTCGATGTCAGTTGGGGAGACTGGAACGGCATCACCGAGTCGAGCAACGGTGGCTTGGCAGCCGTCGGCCGAGCGCGCGCCAACGGTTCGTCAGAGATGGATCTCTATGCAATCGAGTTTGCTCTCAACGGCGACTTACGCTGGCAACGCGCCTACCAGTGTGAAGGCAGCGCGACAGGCGCTTCGATCCTAGCGCTGCCGGGGTCTCGCTTCGTGTTGGGAGGAACATGGAACCGAGGAGCCAATCTGTCCGCCGATGCACCTTGGGTTATACAGACGGGTAAGGATGCTGCTCTGCCCATGTGTGATCTGGTCAGCATGACTGCTTATCCAATCCTGAGCCCCGTAGTCGTAGCGCAAGACGGCGTCGCTGTTCGCAGGCTAGCGACGGCAGTAGCGAATGCTGTCAGCTTCGAAGCCTCTCCATCGACGCAAGCAAGCACCGAGCGATGCCATTGAGCGTGGGCTCTGGCAGTCCCCATGCCCCGGGCTCAGTCGTCACAAAATCGGTAGGCCTAGGGCTGCTCGGCTAGCAGTTTTTGACGATCAGTTGGAGCAGCTCTCTATGCCGGGGAAAGTTTCACGACAGCTGGCGGCTTGCCGGCGAACCAAATAGCCCATTGGGATGGCTCGAATTGGACCGCGCTCGGCGGCGGCGTGAGTTGGGGGCATGTAAGCGCCCTGACCGTGTTCGACGATGGAAGCGGCGAAGCCCTCTTCGCCGGAGGCAACTTCGCGAGAGCTCTTCACTCGCACGACAGCTACCTCGCCAAGTGGGGCTGCCCGAGGAATCCCGCTCCGACCTCCTACTGCGATCCTGCGCGAGCTAACTCCATTTCACAGTGAGGGTCTCGACTTGGCCTTGGATTCCTCCGACTAACCGGAAGGCGAAGCTCTCGTCGGCAGCGACGCGGGATCTAGCTATGCCTCGCAGCCCTTCCCCTACCGCAAGTGACACTGTTCTCTCAGCGTAGCGCGCTCGTGAAGGACTTCTCGAACTGCTTCCAGTCCCTCTCACTCCAGTTCCGGAAAGTACGCTCGAATGCATCGTCCAAGAGACCCTGTTGAGCATCTTCATCGTCGTAGTCGTGAGACTCTGCGCCCGCGTCGTGCAAGGCGAGCTTCAAGTTGCGAACGTAGCGCTCCAACAACTCTTTGCTCTCCTTACGCGGCTTCGCTTTGCCAGAGATCAACATCTGAAGCAAACGCCCCGCCTGTTGGTGAGTAGCGTGACCGCCCCGGAACTCGCCGCGCGTCATGCGAAACATGTCGCGAGCAGTCTCCATGCGATCTTCACGACGGGCAATGCGAAGCTTTTCGCGGTCGCCGTCATCCTCTTTGTAGTCGAGTTCGCCACGCTTAGCGCGTGAGTCGGCCAGCAAGTCAGTCAGTCCTGAGCGCAACCAACTCGGGAGGACGGCGAACAGCTCCGGATCTTTTTCCGCGAACCAAATCTCCATCGCACGCTGACTGACACCTTTGAACTCATTACTGGCCTTGCCCCAGTTGCCGCGGCATACGACGATCTCGAACGACGTTCCTTCCCAACGATCGCTTTTGGCTTCGTCACGTCGCATATCGCGCTGCTCGTAGGTCTTGCAAACATGGAGCAAAGGTCCGCGCGCGTATCGATCCGTTCCCACGTTGGGGAAAGCATCTTCGAGCCAATCGTAGACGGCATCGATCTGATCGGCGAAGTCCTCGGCATGCTTGGGCGAGCCTTCGGTCAGAGTCAGACTCCTGCCCATCACCTTGGTGCACGTGTCCTTGGGCGCCCGCTCGATGGCGAGTTCGCGAACACGGGCTTCTTCGGCGATGCGAGCTGCGCTACTAGCGCTGCCCTCTGTCCTCTGATTCTCCGACAGGGCGGGCACCGTCAGTAGGCTCAGCAAGACTCCAGCAATTGCAACATTGTTCACTTGATCTCCCAGTGGGCTAGTTCCCGTAGGAGCCTCTCCCTCAGCGGCCCAGGGCAGGTATACGGTCGAGCGTGCGCTGCATTCATTTGCCGCCGTGTGGGTCGGCGGCAATAGTCCTCCAAGCCAGTAGAAGCCCGAATATCTACGCGGAATCGACGAAAAATATTCCGCGCGCCTTTACGACTCAACACGGCGCCTTGTGTACGACATCGCGTGCACGCGGCCTTCGCATGCGCTGCTATTGCCTGGACATCCGCAAAAAGCAAAGGGAGCGTGCGATAGTCGCAGCGGCTACGACGGGAGAATTCGTACGCCCTAGACTTCGCTTCCAATCAAGCGGGGCTTTCGGCTCAGAGCAGACGAAGTACGGTAACAGGCGTCCGCTCTATACAGAGTTCGTGTGCTGCTCTCACCGACAGCCCTGTCCACATCGTGCCGATCACGCGATAGAGATTCGCAGAAGGAAGACTCCATGCGCCCCATCGGTGCAATCGTTCTCCCGATCATCTTCCCCACTACAACCTTCGCACAAAGAGCCATCGACACTTGGGGAATCGACCCGAGAGGGACCGTGTCGAATCCTCCAGTGGGAACGAGCCTCGCCCAGCTTGACGCCTGTTACAGGTATGGAGTTGACCTGCGCACAGTTGGTCCGTTGGGGCCGCACCGTCGGAGCAGCTCCTGCTAGAACGGGTCACACTCAAACCGCATCGGGGAGCTTCTTCGCACTTACACTCGATGCCAGCGGCGAGATCAAAGCATAGGGCCTGAACGAGTTTGGTGTCGTCACAGACCACCCAGCCGGCAGCGACGACATTGCAGTCGGGGGCGGCCAACGCAACGGCCTTCGCATTGCGCACAGATGGATCGATCGTGTCGTAGGGTGAATATTCTTGGGGGCAGTCATCGACGCACCCTGCTGGTGTCGGCTATCGCTATGTAGCGGAGGCCATACCTTCGGACTCGCACGACGCGGCCATGCAATCGGGTCGGTGTTCTGCAGCGGGTCGGCTCCGGCCAGCACTTGCCCATGTTCGAATGGCCCAGGCACAGACGAAGGCTGCGCAAAATCGACGGGCTCCGGTCTGCGGTTGGAAGCCACGGGATCAGCCAGCCTCGCGAACGATGACCTGTCGCTGGTTACTAGAGGCTTCGCGCAGACCAGCCCGGCCTTGCTCTTTTCGGGCAGCACGGCTCTGGGTGGCGGTAGCGGTATTTCGTTCGGCGATGATTTGCGCCGTGTCGGTGGCTCGATCGTGCGTCACCAGATTCGGTTCGCAGAATACTCGGGCAGTGTGTTCTGGTCACAAGGATTGGCAGCACAGAGCAGTTGGGCGCCGATGGACAGCGTTCACTTCCAGGTGCGATACCGCTACTCGGTCAACTCCGCCTGTGGAAGCCTCTTCAATCTGTCGAATGCTTTGACGGTGCGGGTGACTCCGTGAGGAGTGAAAACCTAGCCCGCTGACATGAATGACTCAGTAGGCAGTCCATGTTCATTCGCCGGCCTCGGTCAACGAGCCCGCCGGGGTCAAGCACGTCGCGCCTAGCGAGGCGTCGCATGAGCTCATGCATGCGGTGCCACCGGCCAATTTGCGCGTGCCCCCTTGGGCCTGGCCCTGGCTGCCGTAGAAACACAGCGATTTGCACAACCCCTGAAACTCGACGCGCTGCTAATTGTTGCGCACCCATCGGCTACATGCCTTGAAGGCGCTGAATACGGTAGGCCAGCTTGGACACGAACGAGACGCACGCTGCCACGAGCCAACCGGAGTCCTCACCGGGTGCGCTCATTGAAGTACTCATAGTTGTCAGGATCAATCACTCGGTATTGGTTGGCGTGTCCCGGAATCTTGGCGTAGGTATCCCCGCGCGCCAACTCGCTCATGCTCTCTTGACGCTCGACTATCGCATCCAGTGTGTCGAAACGCGACCGGAACAAGTAGGAAGCTAGAGCGCACAGACTAACGAGCAGTGCGAAGAAGCCTAAATGGATCAGACCGGACATGAGCAGGACATCCGACGAATAGTCCCCCGTTCCAAACTGGCTGACAAGCAGCTGCACTCCAGGGAATTCAGAGAGTCGCTCCGGATCGGGATTCACGCGATCTAGCACGAATCGGAGCATGGACATGATCGCTGCTGCGGGCAACAACAATAGGCCGATCAACAGAGCAGCGATGGGTTTGGTAGCAGCAAACAGCATGGCCACCTTCCATACGACCAGGCTATGAATCGCGACGCTCAAGTAGGCGTTCGTGTCTCGTGAGCTCAAAAGTTCAGAAGTCCAGAGACTGGTGTTCCCCATCAACGCGACGCTCATATCCCAAAGCAGCAACGCGCATACAGCCAGGGTCGCGACTTCCAAGAACCACATCAGGAACGAGGCAATCAGTAGGATTCCCGACGCGAAGCCGGTCTCTTCCTCATCGCCCCGTCTCATGCAGCTCGAGTCAATTCCCTGCATCACTAACCCCACGGCGAGAATGAAGCCAAGCGGGCGCACGAGCAGGTTGGCACCCGCTTGCCAGTTCTCCGGCAAGTAATTACCGAGTTCCCAGATGTCGAAGGCATAGACCGCAGCAAAGACGAAGAGTGCCGCGAAGATAGCCGAGAACACCGAGAACACTTCGCGCGTCAACATGGAGCGAACCGATGGATGGTTCACATACTGAGACTCGAAGTAGATGAGCCCTTTCACGACGCCAACCCCATGCGGCTCTGCTTGAGAATGGAGAACCCGTTGATTTCGGCGTCCATCTTACTGGAGGTCATACGCTTGAGATTGACACCAGCTAACGGAGATCCGCCACTCTGCACGACCATGTTGTAGGACTTGAAGATCATCATGAAGCTAGTCTTCAGCCCGATGATGCTGGAGATGTCTTCCAGGCTAACCACCGTTAGTGCCCGACTCGTAGGCACACTCCAGAGCACTTTATCCTGCTCTTCGACGACGCATCTCTGTGATGTGAGCGTCACAACAACCGAGCTGTACACACCAATCACTCGTTTCAGGCTCGAGAGCATGCGCATGATTGGGTTGAGCTCGAATCGCTTGCCTTCGATCGTGCGCAAGACTTCTTCATTGGGGAGTAGGTCGATGTTCATTGGAATCTCCAGTTGGGAACTATTCGTTGTTAGCGGGAAGAAGGGTCAATCGTTGATCCAGCTCAGAATGCGAGCCAAACGCCCGCTTCCGATTAGCCAGATAACTGCTAGACAAAGTGTGGCTACGCCGATCGCCAGCCACTGGAGGAGGGTCTGCAACCATGAGCCAGCGACTTCGAGTCCTTCTGACACGCCGGCTTGGATCTTTGGGGTCCAGTCTTCTGGAACGCCATCCAGCACGCGATCGACAGTCGCAGAATCAGGCGCCAGATCGCCAAGAGCCGCTTGAACAGAGCCAACTCCCGCTCCCAGGTTCTCCAGCACATCGCCGATCTGTGTCAGCATCGGCGGCTGGACTAGAGATCGCTCTGCATCCGTCAGGGTGAGCTTCGATTCGAAGGTGAACAGAACTCTGCTGGACTCGACTTCAATCAGCGAGACGCTGAAGCTGAGACTCTCACCTTCTAGCTGATAGTTAGCTGTAAAGAAGGCGTGCACCAAGCTCAAGAGGCCCGCCTCGGGCGCACCCTCGGCAGCCGAGTACAAGTCGGACAAGCTACGCTTCAGCTCCCCGTGAACCTGGTTCATTTCCTTGCGCGAGTATTCTTCTAGCTCTGGGCAGCGCTGAATCACAGCTGACAGTCGCGCGATCAGGACACTAGAGAAGGGCGTGACTTGCCGCTCGGGCCCGTGCCCGATCTCACCGATCGAGACACGCCAAGTCTCCTCACGAGCGGGAAGCGCTCGGCAAGCCTTCCGGAATGAAGACTCGAACTCAGCATTGATTCCATTCGACTCGGCCCGCTGAGTCGGCGCTGCATGCAGGCTCTGTTGGCCAAGCAGCGTCACGCAGAGCAAAAGCGGGTTGAGGATTAGGTTCGTGCGCAGCATGGAATCGGGTGTTCTTGGGGCCGTCTGGCTGCCTCACATCGATCGCGATGCTCGTAGCGCCGTTGGACCTCAAGGAACGAGGATTCGCTGAGCAGCGGACACGAATTTTGAAACAAGGACAGAAGCTCTGCCCGCCCTACCCGTCCCGCTCCTACTGCAAGAGTCCCTAGCCACCTCTTTTGTGTAGCCGGGTAGTCGCAAGAGTCGTTTTCAAGGCCAGGCTTAGATTCGCAAGGCGTCGGAGAGCCCCATTGCTCCCCCCCCTCCGAATTTCTTCCGCTTGGACTGCAACGAGCTTGAGATTCCCAAGACAACTCCAGCTCTGACCAAGCCCCTCCTGGAGTACCCAATGGCCGAACAATTCCTGCTGCCCAACGCAACTTCGAAGTCTGTCCAGCAGTTCATGAAGAACGTGAAGTGCACCATTACAGACCTTGCCCATGAGGTCGTCGGTTGGAACGACAATTCACGTGCTGCCTACAACGGCATGATGGGTCTGAACGGCGATGCCGCGATTCTTAATCGCGGGGGTCTTCCGCCCCATTTCTACATCGAAATTCCGGCGCAAGCTAGCACAGACGGCATCTATGCAGACCAGGGTGACTTCGTCAGAAACTTGAGTCGGGGAGTCGTTCCCACAGCCCTCAAAGCGCTCACGGATGGAGCGGATGCATGGAGCCAAGGCAGGAAGCCCGAGGCTCTGATCGCAGAGGTCAAGCGCGGCAATGTGAGTATCTGCATTTACCACCTCGATGGCGCCGAGGTGGGAAGCAGTGAAAGAGACAAGGTCAATGGCTTCCCCAAAAAGGCCTGAGACGCGCTGCCCCCAGCGCACCCTCGATTTACCAACAACAACGAATCCATCGCTGAGGCAAGACAATGATCACTGTCCCTGACAAGTACACCAAGTCACTCGAAGCCCTACTACTAACACCTACTGGCAATGAGTTGGTCAATTGCACCAGCGTGTCTACGGTCAAAGCCACGGTCAAAGGTGACTTGAAAGCGCACGGCCAATCCGTGGACAAAGTTACGATCCACCTAGGTCCAGCAGAGTTCTCCGTCCCGCAGATGGCCTGCATCTTGGCACATGAACTGACTCATTGTCATGACCTGACCTTCTTCGGAGGAAGCTGGCGCGACTACCAGACCAAGGGCCAGACCGAGGTGAGTGCACACTTCAATCAAGGGATCATCCTGCGCGAGCTGAAAGCAAGTGCGAAAGTGTACGCAGAGCACAAGGCTGCCATCGATGCCGCTGTAAACGGCAGCACCGTCTTCGGGATCTCCGTGGGCTGGAAGACGAGAGATGATGTAATCCGCTTCCTCAGTGACAAGCCGCAGTACAAAGCCTTGCTAGGTGACCCGAGCAACACTGGAATTGCTTTGTGGGATAAATCCATGTGGAGTTTCGGGTCACGATTCCACTGTGATGAGAATTGGGACAAGTACACCAAGAGACCAGGAGCATCGAAGAGCGTTGCCTGAGCCCTTGCTCCAACCTGCTGGACCTCAGCTTCCTCACATCTAGACGTCCGGGATCTGAGGTCTTGGTAATTCGGAGTCGACTCCTTCGCCAGCCTACGACTCACTCAGGGCACGAATCGAATGTCCAAGCAGTTCGACAAGTTGAAGTGATTCAGCGAGGGTCCAGTACCACGGTACCAGTATCGGAAGAACCAGCGACTCCCGGCGATGACGGCACCCTCTCCTGCCGCGGGCGGTCCCTGCGTGAGGTCGTTGTGCTGATCCACGTTGCCAATTGCATCGCTCAAGGCCGGCGGCCCTATACGAAACAGGCCCGTCGCGCCCGTGCTGACACAACGATAGCCGTCGCCAAAAAAGACACCCGCGCGAGCCTGGCCATAGCAAGAGAGTCTATGCTGGTTCGGCACAGTGCCGGCGACGGTCAGGTGCAGATCGTTGTGCAACGCTGACACTGCCCGTGTGATCGATCCGAGCCACTGTCGCTGATGCTGTGTTCGCGAACGACAACCAGTAGTAATCGGGCGGTAAGTAGCGCTCATCGGTATTATTCACATCGTCGATCATCCAACCCAGCGTGTTGTTCTGTTGCAAGCCGACTGCATCAAATTGGAAGCGGAGCAGAATGGACTGCCCAGCATAGGCCGTCTGATTAGCCCCGGCCTCGCGCCAGCCATAGCTCTCACGCTTGTCGACTTCGTTCCATGACAGACCATTGTCAGCCGAGACATGCACGCTGCGCGCACCCCAGACGCCACCCAGCTCATCATCCTCGAAGCTCCAATAACGAGGGAAGGCCTACGACCACGTGTTAGGGATCGCTACGGGGCTCGCGAGAGTCAGCTGACCGAACAACTGTTCATCGTAGTTACAGTTGCCGTCTCCTCAGTACGCGGCTTTGTTCCCCACAGGAGATGGTGCCGCCAAGGATCCACAGGCGTCGTTGCCACTTTCAAGATGCCAGATTGCTTGGACATCCCAAGCGCCCAGACCGGACTCGAAATCCTAGTGGAACGCGACTTGTTGAGCGAAGGATGAAGCAGCTAGGCCCGTTGTTAGAACGACGCGGACAAGCAATCGAGCTATCTGTTGGGCCATGGCTTTCTTGAGGGTAGTGAGTCGAGGGGGCATCGACTCGCTACGATCCTCTTGGGGCAATGGAGGATTGGGCCGGGGGGGCTCTTACTACTTTCGAAATCTACTCGCCAACCTGCATTGCCGGAGGACCTCCAGCTTCTACGCTTTGGGCGTACGAAGAGTTGGGGACGAGTGTCCAGTCTCTATCTCAGTTGCAGATAGGATTCAGGGTTCCATGAGTGGCAGCGCGCGAAGCAGTGATCTGCGCGGACGAGCTTAGCCTCTCATACATCTGGGCGCGTTTTTGAGCAGACGCTTGTTCTGTGCCCGGAGCGCTTGTCGCACGTGGCACGCAGGCCAAGTCCAGTCGGTTACCGCCCCCCAGTGGGACACTGGGAAGCTGGGAGCCGCCTGTCGAGAGGCAACGTAAGGCCGAAGACCGGAGATGGGCTTGCCCGCCCCCGGTTCAGTTCGTTAATTGATGAACCTAGATCCGTGCCGAGGGGCGAATCGCCGCGCTCACTCGTCGCGCCTCCAGTACGCGCGCTTCTTGAAGCGCGGACGACGATGTTCATCAGGCGGCCGTGTGTCGTCGAGCGGGGCAGGGGGATGCGCAAGGTATTCGATGAAGCGAGTCTGCTTCCGTTCGTCTCGTCCGCCCAAACGCGGATACCAGGACTCGCGAATCTCAGCACGCTCCGCTTCCGACATAGCAGCGATCAAGCCGGGGTCAGCATCGAACAAGCGCTGCAACAGCAAGGCTGTCGCCACGGACAAGTTGAACGACTCGGTGAAGCCTCGCATCGGCAAGTAGAATCGTCGCTGCGCAGCTTGCATCAAGACCGGACCAACGCCATCCACCTCTCGCCCCAAAACTAATGCGATGCGATCTGGCATCGGTCGCAGGATGTCGACGGAGTCCAGGCGCTCCGAGTCCGATGACAAGTCAGAGACCCATAGCGTCAAGCCTTCCTCGCCGACCGCTCGCAATAGAGATTCGCTGTCGGCGAACTCACGGAGCGTGAGCCATTCATGACTGCCCTTGGTGATTCGTCGCCCTGCCCGCCGCCGACCTTGGGACTCTCCGACGGTCCAAATGTTCTGCACTCCAAAGCTCTCTGCGGTGCGCAGCACAGCCAGGACGTTGTCGTCGTTCCAAGGATGCTCGAGCACCAAGACGACACGCGATGTACGCATCATCAATACGGACTCGGCGCGACGCAGACGGAGAGGGGGCAGATCAGGAACTGTCATGGCAGAAAGATAGCACTGCAATCGGAAAGCGGCGACATAGGGCGTCATCCGACATACGGTGTCAGACACTTGAGCTGGTGTCAGCCAATCGGAAGAGCTTGTTTCAGGAGAAGCTCCGGCCACTGTGCGACATAGTATTTGGGCACAATCATCCTGGTAGATGGATGGGGCCCAGCAATATCGAGCATCACCTGCCGCTGATTCCCAGGGAAGTCTTCGGTCACGATCAGGAGCGTTCCGCCGGTCGAAGGGGCTTCGAATCGGAGGTGGCTGCTCGTGTCTGGCTAGAACGTGATCATCCGATCGAAAGGCGGACAGAACGACTCCTGAGATGGAATCATGTGTAGCCTGTATCGCCCAACCGGAAAATCGCCACCAACTGACTGGCTGGTCAGGCTGGCAATACGAGCACGAGAGTCGGGGTCATACAGGGCAGCGATCCACTTGGGAATTGGAGTTCCTCTTGGCCGTGTGATCGTGATTGAGACGGGAACAGTCATGAACTGCCATGCTTCCGTGTTGAGAAACACGATGCGCTCATGCTGCCTGCGCCTGGTGGTGCCTGAATACCTCGATAGTCTGGCCATTGCTAGACATAGGATGGACGCTGCGCCTACCCCATTCCTGGCGCCAAGCCAACACCTCGTTTGCTGACAGTCGGCTAGGCATCAGGCCTGCGAACTGCGCCGCCGAGGCCTGATCTCGATTGAATCGCCGCCTGACCAGATTTCGGTGCGCCATATGGAGCTGCAAGGAGAGGTCGAGATAGCAACGGTCCTTGCTCACGAGCCACGACTCTCGTCTGAGCCGCCCCATCAGATCCCGCATCATCGCTTCTTCATGATTGATCGGGAACAACGGGTTGCGCGTGTCACGCCTGAGTTTGCTATTGGTCTTGCGGTGCTCGAGTCGACGCTTGCCGAAGGACTTGGTGGCCAAGCCGCCATAGCTCGACTTCTCGTCCGTTGACAGCACGATCTTGTCCGCCCTCTTTGCGATCGCTGCCCCGTACCGGAGCGTCCGCACTAGGCTTGCCCGTGATTGATCAAAGCGGTGCCCATGCCGCTCCTCGGACCTCGTGATGGCCTGCAGGCGCTTCTCTGTCATCTTGCCGCGCGGACGGATGGGAGCCGACTCCGCCCAAACAATGTAGCGGCTATGAGAAAGCAACAACACCGACACGCTAAGTGGGCGGGTATTGCGTCTGCCCTCATAGGTCTCGATCTCATCCAGGTGGAGAGAGACAGTGCCAGTAAGTGGTTCAATGAGATTCCGATTCAGGTGCCGCGCATGCCTCCCCAGCTTGCGCAACTTGAACTCGGTGCACCGGAGGGAGAGGTTGATGAAGCGCGCGCACTGCCGGATCCCTACTCCTGAGGAGACGAGCCGGAACAACAAGGAGTTTAGGTGCGGCTTGTGGTCACGATAGTCAGCACGGAAGGTCTGCCGCGAGAAGGTCAGGCGACAAGTCTTGCACTGGTAGCGCTGAACCCGATGCGCACGACACTTGACCGGGTAGGAGCCAAAGTACACAAAGAAGCGTGGCTGGGGCGACTTGTGGTTGCTGCAGTCAGGGCGTGGACAGAAAGGGGGTACGAACATCGACAAAGGGCCTCCAAGCGAGGTCGGTATGACCTCGCCCCAAGAGGACCCGCGATGTGCCCCATGGTTGCCCTCGATTGGCTGAACTTCTCGAATCCCCCAACACGGAAGCCTGGCAGTTCAGAATGATTCCAGGGTGTCTCGAACGGAGAGCGAGTGGTCGTCGAGGATGCGCACATTACTTGCTCCAGGCTTGGGCTGGTTAGCAGGATCGGCGATCAGGAAGGGATGAAGGGTGACGTCGTAGCTAGACGCGCTCGCGTTGTGCCCTTCAATCGAGAGGACGATCTCGTCGCCCTCAATCATGTCGCGCCAGCCGGGAATCGGAAAGTAGTCGAATTCTACGCGAGCTTCATGGGGCTCGACATCGCTGACTGCAGCACCGCGACCACTCTTAATTCCTGAACGACAGATTTCTTGACCCTCGAAGTAGGCGATGAAGGCATCGTCGTAGCGGATCATGAGGGCGAGTTCGGTGCAGTCGTCAAACGCACTCTTCGGCAAGGAATATCGCACGTAGACGCGGGCGTATTCGCTACGCATGCCGTCGAGCACGCTTGCATCGTCGTTGTCGCCAAAGCCGAAGCCTGCCTCACCGAGCTTCCAACTCGCTTCGTTGTAATCATCCGCAGTCCACTCCCCATCGGGATCACTTCCTGCGAGATAGCGCCAGCTCGCGTCCTGCCCGATGAGGCTCTTGTAGTCGAGTGGTTGGAACCCCTTCTGTGGAAGCGGCGGTCCAACAGTGCGCATGCGCAGCACGTCATCTCCAAACTCGAGAATCGTCACATGATGACCACGCGCTGTCATGCCGGGGGGCTTGAGATACCAGCGCTCCCCGTCGGGTACTCGTTGTGGCACGCCAAGCCCGCCCTCGCCGATGTACGTAACACCGGTGGGGTCATGCTTCTCATCGCGAATCGGTACGCTTCGTTTAGCGACATGACCGTCCGACTCAAGCACGAGGTCCAGGTCGAAGTCCTCAAACAGAGGCACCCAGCTCGCCTTGGCCACACCCGGTTGTTTGACGGCCGGATACACGGGACGGTGGAACTGCGCAAGAAGCCAGCGGTTCTCCAAGCGGAGTGAGGCCAACTGATCCTCCAGCCAAACGGCCTGATTGCCAGCCGTGCTGATCTCGGAGTTCAAGGTGATGAGCGCCACTCTCTGGCCGAGTTGAGTGACGTAGTAGTTCTTCCCCCCTCCGCCTGGGCTATCGAATATTTCGTCGTACAGCGGTCCAACATCGTGGTTGCCGCGCACCGGCACGATAGGAAGCACACGACCGTCCACGGTGGTAGACAACTCCTGCTGGCTGAGCCACGTGCTCCACATCGGCCAGTTCCGGCCATTGAAGATGTAATCGCCGCCATGAGCAAAGGCTAGGACATCAGGATCCTCTTGGGCCAGCTCGGCCATCATGAGGTTCATCACCTGCCGGGCTTCGATCCCGGTACGCGAGTCACCTCCGTAGAGGAGCTTGAAAGCGCGGTCGTCCTGAGGCGCCGTTGTGAAGCGCATCTCTTTCGAGGACGTCTTGTTGCTCTCTAACACAAAGTAGTACGTGGTCGAAGGCTCAAGGCCCTCGACGAGCGCGTGGTGATAGTGAGCCCCATTCACGGAAGTGTCGCCGGTTGTGTATGCGCCGTTGCGCTGACACTCGACGCGTCGCTCGTAGTTCTCGAGGCGGCCGGCTTCTGCAGTCTTCCCCAAGTGCACGGCGTGCTCTTTGCCTGCGTCGCGTGTCGACCAGGAGAAGGTAGCGCTCGTAGCAGGGTTCTCCTGCCAGACGATGCGCCACTGCGATGGTGTGCAGCCCGCGAGTTCCGTCCAGGCAGACTTTTCAACCTCGAAAGGTGCGAGCGCACAGAGCGAGAGGAGCAATCCGGCGCACGAGAGCGAAGTAGACATAGGAGTATGAACGAGTTGTGGCGGGTTCAATTCGTTGGAGCGCGGAAGGCGGCTCGCCACTCTAGCAGGATGGCGAGCGGCACACCCGCGTTGGCGATGCGGGTGGCGGCCTCTGGCCAGCGCTCAAAGCCCATAGCGGTCATGCGACTTGTGAGTGTAGCGAGGCCCCAAATCGTCATGTAACCAGCGACCGAGCGCCAACGCTGCGCGAGGATCAGGATTGCCGCGACGATGTCCACGACGCCAATGACCGTCAAGGCGTGGCAGGCGGCCGCCTCGCTGATGCGCAAGTCTAGGAAGCGGCGCGCGCTAAGCAGGATCAGGTCAATGAACCCAGGCGCATGTGCCAGCGCCTCGAGACCGTGGGCAACAAAGGTTACTGCCACACATACGCGCAAAACCCAGAAGGCTGCGGAGTCTCGGCGAGACCAGATGAGCAGTAGCGCGACCGGCGCGCCGAATCGTACGGCGCTCGCGAGTGGAGCGAACTCCGAGAAGAATTCACCGCCACTTGCGGCCTTAGCGAGTGCGAGCGCCAATAACCACGTCGTTGCAAATGCGCAGGCAAGGCGTGAGCGTGTGAAGAGCACCGCCGCCGCTACGAGCAACAGGAGGAATGCCGCAGTCCGGTCAATCGTCCCCGCGAGTTCGCTGCTGACATCCAGCTCCATGAACAATTGGCTGTTCACCGTCGTTGGTCGAGCCCAAGCGAGCCACGCTGCTGTCACGCACGTCAGCGCGGTCACGAAGCGCAGAACGAGTTCAGCAGCACCGGAGGATTCGGTTGTGGAACAAGCAGGCGCAGACATGACGACATTCTAGGGATACGGAGTGGCTCTCGGCGCCGTGCCTTCGCAGCAACAAAGCCCTGCACATATTTGTATCAACGCGCGTCACCGCGATCTTCAAGACGCCGGCCGAAGACCTAGAGATGACTAGCCACTCTGTATCGCGGCCTATCGCCTTATCGCGCTCCTGTCGTCGGTACGCTGCCGGCAGTCGGCTGGCGACTTGCGAACGATCCGCGCTCAGATCCCTTGGCTCGCCATGCGCGGACTCTAGATCGCGATAATCGGCTCGCATCGCGCCAAATCCGGAGCCCTTCGAGCTGTCCGAGGGGCTGCATCGGCCAAGCGGCTAGCGGGCACCAGTCGCAAAATATCGCTAGCTACGGTGCCCCATGAGCTTTGTAGCCAGCTCCCCCTTGAACGAACTTACACTGTCAGCTTACAGTGTATGTTTCCAATAGTCACCCGCTCTCGAGGAGCGACGATATGACCCTAGCTAGCGCCACGAACCCTATCCTGACCGCAACAGCCAGTCCGGTCCCCATTGCCCCTGGCGGCGCGCAGACCATGAAGGCGGTCGTTCAGGACAGATATGGCTCGGCAGATGTCCTGGAGGTTCGGGACATTGCTCGCCCTGTGTGTGGCCCCGACGACGTGCTTGTGCACGTTCACGCCGCTGGGGTCGACCGCGGCGCATGGCATCTCATGACGGGCTTGCCTTACTTGATTCGCCTCGTCGGCTATGGGTTCCGCGCGCCGAAGAACCCTGTACTCGGCATGGACGTCGCAGGACACGTCGAGGCCGTCGGCGCAAATGTGACGCAGTTCCACACGGGCGACGAGGTCTTTGGCATCGGCAATGGCTCTTTCGCAGAGTTCGCGTGCGTCCCGCAGACCAAGCTCGCGCGGAAGCCCGTGAATCTCAGTTTCGAACAGGCTGCGGCCGTACCCACCTCCGCCGGCACCGCCCTTCAGGGCCTGCGCGACATCGGAGAAGTCAAGGCAGGTCAGACGGTCCTGATCATCGGCGCGGGAGGGGGCGTCGGATCGTTCGCGGTGCAGATCGCAAAAGCTCTCGGAGCGGAAGTTACCGGTGTGGAAGGCCCGACGAAGTTGGATCTAGTGCGCTCGATCGGCGCCGATCACGTTATCGACTACAAGCGTGAAGACTTCTCGCGGATGGGCAAGCGCTACGATGTCATTCTCGACATCGCTGGAAACCGCTCGCTCTCCGATCTAAGACGCGCCCTCACCCCCCGCGGAACTCTTGTCATCACCGGCGGAGAAAACGGTGACCGGTGGATTGGAGGCGTGGATCGTCAGCTCCGAGCACTCGCGCTGTCCCCGTTCGTCGGACAAAGACTGCGCTCATTCATAGCCGAGGAGAGCAGTGAGTCCATCCGCGACGTAACGACACTGATCGAAGCCGGCAAGGTCATGCCTGTCATAGACAAGACTTTTCCGCTTAGCGAAACGGCGGACGCTATGCGTTACCTGACCGACAGTCACGTTCGCGGAAAACTAGTCATCACTGTGTGAGGGGCGGCGACATGGCAGGCAAGAACCAAGAGGTGAAGACATCTCGCACCCGGTTAAATCGCGAGCTGGTACTCCACACAGCGCTGACCTTCGCTGACGAAAGCGGAATCGATTCGCTCTCCATGCGCAAGCTTGGCGACGCGCTCGGAGTCAAAGCAATGTCGCTCTACAACCACGTGGCGAACAAGGATGATGTTCTCGACGGCATCGTTGACATCGTCGTTGCAGAGATCGAAGCACCCGAGATTGGCACCGATTGGAAGGCAGCTATGCGTCGGCGAGCGAGCTCGGCGCACGAGGCTCTGCTGCGCCACCCATGGGTGGCGATGCTCATCGTCTCGCGGGTCAACGTCGGTCCTGCGATGTTGGGGTACGTCAACGCCACGGTCGGCTGCCTACGAGAAGCTGGCTTCTCGTACGAGATGGCCGACCGCGCGTGGAACGCGATCGACAGTCACATCTATGGCTTCACGCTCCAAGAGCTGAATTTCCCTTTCGCGCCTTCAGAATATGCCGACACAGCCAAGAGCTTCCTCCCGCAACTTCCCGCCGAGGAGTACCCCTACATGCGTGCACTCGCTGAGAAGGTCATCGATGGCAGCCACCATGGCGTTCAAGACTTCGGCTTTGGACTCGAACTCCTCCTTGAGGGATTGGAGGCGTCACTCCCTTAAGCAATACGTAGAGACTCACGCTCGAGCCAATTGATCGCTCCAGTTCGGAGACGGAGGAACGAGCCACTGGGCTCCGCCGCCCCGGCGGTAGTCGGCGAATGGACTGCCGGCCGTCGGAGGTGTCACTCGGTTCCAGCCGGTGAAGGCGTCGCCAACCGTGCTCTTCAACGCAGCATCTATGCGTCGAGTTACGCGCCAGGTGTGAGCTACGCATTGTCCCTGTGGGATCCCAAGGCTGTCTGCTGATCCGTGCAGAGAGGTGAACCAACTGCCCGGGCGTTTTGCGGGTTCGTTCATCCACCGAAACTGTTTGATCAGGAGTCCGGCGCGGAGTGCAACGACCTCTACCGGGAAGCTCATGTTGATGGCCTGCAGGATTGAGATCCCCACGGTGCGTCGAACATGGGGACCTCCCGGGGTCCACGGGCTGCTGTCGTCTAGCTCATTCAGACCGAGGTTGCCCGGTCCTCGAACCCAGCGGCTGCCTTGTTGCTGCAAGAACTGAAAGGCCACCCGGAAGTTCTTGCGGTCCGCCTCCGAATTGAACTGCCAACCCGTGTAGTCGATGAAGGCGTCTGGGTTGGTGGCTGCTTCGATTCTCATCCGAGGTCTCTCGCTTCGATGTATTGAATGGGGCAGTCCCCGTTTCGCTCTCCGTTGCCTCAATGAGGCCTGATCGATCGAAGTTTCCAGATGTTGCGCGGTGAAGGAGAAAACTTCGACACGGAGCGCCAATCCGTATGCCGGTTTAGCGGAGGACCCAGGGGTCGCTCCTGCGGCGATAGGGTGCGGGGTGTGCCCCGTCGTATCGCGTCGGCACGAAAAAAGAGGACCCAGCCGGGAAGGGCTGAGTCCTCTCTTATATGTGGTAGCGGGGGGACGCTGGGCTCGGCTGGAGAGCCGGCTGTCACACATCCTGCCTGCGGCTCTCTCCAACAAGGAAACGGCCGCGTCCCGGCGGACCTCGGGGAAGGGGATGGCCACGTGCACAGCTAGAAGTCATCCGGGTCCGTCGCGCCCCGCCTCCCCCGCCTTGACATATCTTGCGTGGCAAGATAACTTGTCACGCATGAGTCCTAACGCCAACGCCGACCTCGCGCGCAGCTGCACGGACCTGGTGCTTCTCACCCTCCTGCTCCAGCGCCCCATGTACGGCTACGAGGTCCTGACCACGCTCCAGGACCGCGGGAACGGAGAGTTCCGCTTCAAGCAGGGCACCCTCTACCCCGTCCTCTACCGCCTCGAGCGCGAGGGCTGGATCGAGGCCAGCTGGGAGGAGCCTCCGGAGGGCAAGCGCCGCAAGGTCTACCGCGTCACCCGCGACGGCCGCCGCGAGCACCGCGCGCGGACCGCCCAGTGGCTCCGCTTCACCGAAGCCGTGCGCTCGATCCTCGAGGAGGGTGGCCATGCTTGACACCGATACCCGCTTGAACGCGTTCTTCGCCGCCCTGGAGGCGGCCCTCGGGGGCCCCCACGAGCAAAGCGACGCCGTCCTGGCCGAGGTGCGCGCCGACCTCGAGGCCCAGGTCAAGGACACCGTGGCCCGGGGCACCGACCGTGAGCTGGCGTGGACGGAGGCCCTGGACGCCATGGGCGAGCCCGTTGCGCTGGCCCGCTCCATGCGGGGCGCGCTTCCCCCGGCGCCCCCCCCGCCCTGGGTCCGGCACCTGCGCATGGTGCTCTCCGGCCTGGTCGCCGGCTGGGGATTGCTGATGATCTTCGTCTGGCGCAGCACCGACTACGGTTTCGATCCGCTCATGTTCTCCGTGATCCTCGGGCTCCACCTACCGCTGGCGCTCCTGTTGTGGCCCGGCCTCATCTGGCGCTGGAACCCACTCTTCAGCACGGGCGCTGCGGCGCTCGCCGTGCTGCTCGTCCTGGGCCTCGAATTCAGTGCTCGGAGGAGCACCATCACCTACGAGCTGGACTCGGAACTCGTGGTTGCGGACACCGGCCACACCGAGAGCGCGGCCCTGCTCCTACCCGTCGCGTTCGCCGGGCTCGCCGTCCTGACCATCACCCTCCTCCAGCGCCGCAGGCAGCGCCGTGTGGTGCTCGCCTGGACGTTCGGCTTGGTGGCAGCGATCGAGGCCGTCCACCAGGTCGAAGAGGCCCTGTTCCGCGCCGAGGCCCGCCACGCCGAGGAGTGGGTAGATGCCCGCGCGGCCGAGAGAGACGGCCTGCCCACCAGCGAGGAGTTCGCGGCCCAGTACGAGCCCCGCTGGCTCTCGCGGCTCCACTACTACCCCACGCATGGCCTGGACCCGGACGGCGCGCCCTCGTTCGCAGTCTTCTGGCCCCGCGCGACCCAGAGCCACCACGAACTGAGGTACCACTCCGACGGAACGATCACGGGCAACGACTGAGCCGCGGTCAGCGAAACAGCACCTGCGCCGAGTCGGAGGTGTTCGACGCCTGCACCCCGGTGGCCGGATCCGTCGGCTGCATCTCACGAAGTGCCTAGCGGGAGTCGCTTCGTACCGGCGACCTCACTCGCCCCACCACCTTCCACCCTGCCCATGCACGCCCTCGCTCCTACCTCTCTCCTCCACGTCGGTCTGCTCGCGACCCTGATCCAGGTTTCCGGAGCCATGGACGGCGAGGTCCCCTTGGAGCCCGACGGGCAGGCGAGCGCGCAGGATCCCGAACGATCGCGGTCGAAGCCCTATCCGGGCAACAAGTGGTTCGGATACGCGTCGATCTGGCTCGAGGACCTCGACGGCGATGGCCGGAACGACATCGCCGTCCCCGATCCCGACTTCTCCCTCGCGACCGGCGGTGCTCCCGCCAGAGGAGTTGTTCTGGTCCTTTCCGGCGAGGACGGCCGGGTGCTCGGAACACTCACGCCTGCGCCCGGCGAGAGGAACTTCGGCTACAGCCTCGCGGCGATCGACGATCTGGACGGAGACGGACACGGAGAGCTCGCGGTTTGGGGGGAGACGACCGGCCTCGCTGGGGCTCGATCGGGATTCGTCCGCGCCGTGTCGCCGATCGGTGGCGTGGTTCACTGGGAGCGCAAAGGTGCGCCCGGGTTCACCCGCGTGCACGGGATCGAGAGCATCGCCGACACCGACGGCGACGACATCCGGGACGTCCTCGCTTGGGGAGACCACCCGGTGCACGCGGCGAGCGATGCCTGGCAGACCTTCACGATCCTGTCGGGTGCCGACGGGAGCGTCGTGTCCGAGCGGCCGCTCCGGCGCCCCAGTTGGTTCCGAATCAAGGCGATGCGGTCGCTCGAAGACCTGGACTCGGACGGCTGCCCTGACCTGGTGCTCCTGACCTTTGAGAAGGACGAGTCAGGGATTGCCCGCAATCGGGTCGAGCTGCGCTCTGGCAGCACGGGCGACCTGATCGCTCGGCTGCCGATCGAGGTCGATCTCGGCTCGGCGCTCGAGGTCGCGGACATCGATGGCGACGCACGCTCCGAGGTCCTGCTCGTGACCAAGAGCGGCCAGGGGCTCGGGGCGACCGAGGCGGCATCCGGGGTGCCCCTACCCGGCTCCGTGCTCGTCATGGACCTCGCATCGAGGAGCCTGCGGCGAGTGATCGTCGTTCGGGCGGAGGACGGGAGTCCGCGGGCCGTCAACTCGCTCGGAGTACTAGCGCCGGGCCCCGCGTCGCAGGCCGAATCGACCGTCGATGCGGAGGATTCGATTCCGGTCGCCCGAAGTCTTCTGGTGGCCGGCTCGAGCTCGGCATTCGGCGAGGAGGTCAACGCCTGGGACCTGGAGCAGGACCGATGGGCGTGGATCCTCGGTGGCAAGGTCGCAGTCGAGCGAGCCGCCGCCGGCAGCAACCTCAGCGGACATCTCGGCGAGTTCGTGGCGATCGATCCGGCGCCCGACGCCTCCGGCTGCCACGCCGCGCTCACGGGGACGGGGAACCCCTACTGGAGCAGCAACCACACGGTCTGGTGCTTCGAACCCCGCACGGGCGTGGTGCGGTTCATCGTCGACGCGCACAGCCTCTATGCGGAGGCCGGGCTCTGACGAGCGCGCCCGGCCCGGCTCCGGCGTGAACGGCGAATCGGTGAGCGGCCGCGATCGCGAATCGCTGCAGGACAGCAGCCGCGGGCCAGCGCGGGTCCGAGCCTGGAACCGGTCTGGAGCTTCAGTTCGGTGCCCTGGAGGTCCCGCACGGCCACGAAAAAAGAGGACCCAGCCGGGAAGGGCCGAGTCCTCTCTTAGAAGTGGTAGCGGGGGTAGGATTCGAACCTACGACCTCCGGGTTATGAGCCCGACGAGCTGCCAGACTGCTCCACCCCGCGACGCTTGTGGGCGGGATTGTAGGCCTGAGTGCGCGGCACACAAGGCCGAACTTGGAATCCTTGCAATCCTTTTTTGATGGAGGCCCATGCGCCTCGATCTCAAAGCGATCCGTCTACCGTTCGCTGTCGGCCCCATCGGCCGCAGCGGAGCCGCCGGACGTAGCATCCTCTGCGCCTGCAGAGCTCGGAGCCGAGACCGACGCTCTCAAATCGATCAACGCGGAATGCCAGCTGCGGCTCGTCAATAGCCCCGACCATTTAGCTGACGACTCTGCCTTTGCCGAAGCATTCTGCACCGAGCCACTCTCCGGGAGCACTGGCAGATCGCTCAGGATCGTGTGCACCAACGCGCGGTGCGATGGGTCGCCGGTCGCGAGTGCGCGCTCGCCAAGATCGCGCAAGTCTTGAAGACGATCAGCTGGCTTCTCGCTCAACCAGGCCGTGCGCTCGATGAGCTCCGTCGTCAGGTGGTAAGCCTGCACTTGGGCCAACTTGGGTTCGCCGTCGCGATTGGCGACAGGATTCACCAGCAGACGTGCGGCGCTGCGCAGGTCGGCGGGTTCGCGGCCGTCCTCTAGCTTGATCAAGCGCAAGAAGTCATCGAGCGCGCCCGGCAGTTGTTCACTGGCTTCGCGGAAACGGGCGCGGTCGCGCAGCAACAAGACGGTGCTCTTCTCGTCCCCCACAACTTCGCTGAGTGCCTCGCTGAAGAGTGAACTGACACCCGCGAAGTCTCCACTGCGTGCAACGAGCCACTGATCGGCGGCGATGATGGCGCGCGCATGCGCGAGTGTCTGCTTGGCCGACAACCCGGAATCAGCGGCGCCAACAAGATGAACGCTGACGAGCCTCGGCAGCAGACCATGCAAGCTCGCGGGGCCGCCGGCTCGTGAACCACTGGCATCACGCAGCTCCAATGCCCAGCTAACGATCCTCGCGTGCTCCGCTGCTTCTAGTTCAGTCGCCACATCGCCCGCCAAATTCGAAACGAGAGCCAGTGCACGCTCAAGTCGACTGACGCGTGTCGCGCCGTGATCGATGCCGAGCAGGTACTGAGCACACTCGAAGACCTTGCGCGGGTCGCTTCCC
>JBLFWN010000054.1:0-44777 GCA_047611405.1 Planctomycetota bacterium
TTACTTCTGGGCCGAGGATCGCGACAAATCAGGTGCGGAGCGACGCACCACGAGCGATCTGCACTTCGCTGAAGTCCGTCCGTTCGAGGAGATCTTTCGCCAGGCGGAGCCCGAGGCGGGTGGCGACAATCAGCAGAGTCCGGCCGGTGAAGATGGGTCGGGCCAGGGTGGTGCCGGAGGCGCCGCCGACCTGACCGAGTTACAGAAGGAAGTCCTGCTGGCGACTTGGAACTTGGCACGCCGCACCGACGAGAGTGTGGGTTCTTTCGCTGAAGATCTACAGGTTGTGCTCGACTCTCAGACGCAAGCGCGCGAGCAGTTGGATGAGCTTAGATCGAATCCGATGCTGGAGCAGTCGCAGGACGCTGGAGCCAGCATCGAGGAAATCGCCGAATTTATGGAGAGCGCGCTTGCCGCGTTGACTCGTGCGGGTGAACAACAGTCCACGGACCCGCTGCAAGATGCGGTTGGGCATGAGCAGGCTGCGTATCAAGCCTTGCTCGATTTGCGCGAGCGCGAGTTCGAAGTCAGCCGTGATCAACAGCAGGGGCCCCCGGGATCCAGTCGCGGGAACGCAAAAGGTGGACCTTCGCAGTCGGCCTTGAACGAGTTGGAGCTGACGCAGGAACAGAATCGCTACGAGAAGCAGCGTCAGGCCGGCGCGGAACAAGCGGGGGACGCTGCGCGCGAAACGCGGCAGGCCTTGAACAAGCTGAAAGACCTGGCGCGTCGTCAGTCCGACATGCTAGATCGCATCCGTGAGCTGCAATCAGAGTTGCTCGCGGCAGAGACTGCTGATGAGCGCGAGGAACTGCAGCGTCGCCTCGATCGCCTGCAGGAATCACAAGAGGAGATCCTGCGTGATACCGATGAACTCCAGCAGCAGATGGACAGTTCAGAGAGCGCCTCGCAGTTGGCGGAAGAGCGGCAGCAGCTAGAACTGACGCGTGATAATGTGCGGCGCGCTTCCGAGGCGCTGTCCGAAGGTCGGTTGTCTCAGGCCTTGACCGAAGCATCCCGCGCCGAACGAGAATTGAACGAGCTCGAAGAAGACTTGCGCGAGGCGGCTGGTGAACAGTTCGGCGACCGGATGCGTGAACTGCAACGCGAGGCTCGCCGATTAGAATCTGAACAAGTGCGCTTGGCGGAACAGATGCGGGAGCAGAGTGAAGGACAGCGTAGCTTGCGCGAGGACTCGCAGGCGGAAGGCCTCGATGAGAGCCTCGAACAGCAGAGCGAACGCTTGACGGACCTGCTCGATGAAGTCGATGAGACGATGCGTGACGCAGAGTCGACAGAGCCCTTGTTGGCTCAAGGGTTGTTCGAGACACTGGACGATGCCCGGCGCGAGCGCATTCCCGATTCGCTTGAGCGATCGCGCGACATGCTTGACCGTGGCTTCCCGTTGCAAGCGCAGGCCATGGAAGAAGAAGCGCGCGACTCGATCACGCAGCTGCGCGAAGGGATCGAGGGTGCAGCGCGCAGCGTGCTTGGTTCCGATGCCGAGGCATTGGCACGCGCCGAGCAGGAACTCGATCGCTTGACGGCTGAGTTGCAAGGCGAGTTGGGTCGTGCGCGCGCAGGTGATGAGCCGCAGGACTCGACATCATTCGAGCTAGAAGACTTGCTGTCTTCTGCAGACAGGCAAGGTGCTGCGCGAGAGCGTGACGATCAGACTGAGCCTCCGGGCCGCCAAGCTGGCGGCCAGCCAAGCGAAGAAGGCAGCGCAGGAGAAGAGAGCCCACCCTCGAATAGTGACAGTCCGGGACGGAGTGGAGCGCTGGGCGAGCAGAACGGAGAAGGTCAGCGAGCGGCACGCGAGGCGCAGTCACCCGCTGGCCAGGGCTCTCAATCATCGCTCGGCGGTTCGAGGCAGCGTCAAGCAGCGCCCTCGCTTGGCGGCCAACCCGGACAAGATCCGGGCGCGACCGAACAGGCCGGAGGCCAAGGTGGCAATGCGTGGAACCGCGCTGCACCTCTGGCTGGCGAAGACTTCGTCGACTGGTCCGATCGCTTGCGCGAGGTGCAAGAGATGATCGACGATCCCGAACTCAGTGCCGAAGCCGGCAGGATTCGAGACCGTGCGCGCGCTATTCGCGAAGATGCCAAGCGTGAATCTGCTGAGCCCAACTGGGATCTGGTCGACGACAAGATTCTGACTCCGCTAGCTGAGTTACAGCGTCGCGTCTCTGACGAATTGCGGCGTCGCCGATCCGAAGACGCGCTGGTTCCTATCGATCGAGATCCCGTTCCGCCTGAATTCGAGGACGAAGTGCGCCGCTACTACGAGCGCCTCGGACGATCCAAGTGAATCATAGTCTTCGACATCCGTCGCACGTGCTCACGTGCGAATGCCAGGAGGTCCACAGTTGATCTGGGGTGCTCCTAACTGGGTTGTGCCGGCCCTCGCGATCGCGCTCGTTGCGGCCTCGCTGCTGTGGTGGTCGTATCGACCGGCTTCGACTTCGATGCGCCGGCGCACCTTGGCGGTGTGTCTGAAGTTGGTTGCCATCCTGTTGCTTGCACTCTGCTTGGCTGAGCCTCTGCTGCGGCGTACACATGCCAAGCCGGGTGTCAATAAGCTGTGGGTGTTGGCGGACGACAGCCGCAGCATGCAGGTACGCGACACACTCGGTAGTGACTCGCGAGCCGATCGCATGCTCGAAGCCGTGGTGCTGGATAGCGCGTGGATGCGGACAGCAAAGGAAAACTTCGAGATCGAGCTCTTCGCCTTTGGCGAACGGCTGCGGAATCTTCGGGGCCCCGAAGACCTTGCTTTCGAGGACACGCGCACGGCGCTCGAAGAGAGTCTGCAGTATTTGTATCAGCAAGCGGCCGTGCAGCCCATCGCCGCCGTGTTTCTGTTCGGCGACGCTTGCCTGACTGATTCGCTCGACGAACTTGAGCTGGTCGATACTTTGCCGCCCATCCACCCCGTCCTGTTCGCTGACACTCCGCAGCGAGACCTCGGCATCGCACGACTGCAGGTTAGTCAGACGGATTTTGAGCAGAGCCCTGTCAGTATTCACGCCGATGTGCGCACAATCGGATGTGCGGGCGACGCGATCATCGTGGAACTGCTGGACGAGACAGAGGCCGTCGTCGCCAGCGAGAGCACCATTAGACTGACCGACGACGAGCCCATCAGAGTCTCACTCGATGCACCGGCAGACAGCGCGGGCCTTCACTTCTATCGCGTTCGTGCGCGCCTGCTCGATGAGTCTGCTGCGGCCGAGGAGGCGACGCTCGCCAACAACGAACGCTGGGCTGCCGTCGACCGATCAACAGGACCCTTCCGCGTGTTGTATGTGTCGGGTCGTCCCAACTGGGAGTTCAAGTTCATGCGTCGTGCGCTGGACGGCGATAGCGAGTTGGAGCTGGTCGGACTGGTCCGCATCGCTCGTCGTCAGCCGCGCTTTACCTTCCGTGAGGGGAGCGACCGTCGCAACCAACTCTGGGACGGCTTCGATCAACGTGATGCTGAGTATGCGGAGCAGGTTGACGAGCCTGTGCTCACGCGGCTGGGGACGCGTGATGAACTCGAACTGCGCGGCGGCTTTCCGCGAAGGGCGGAAGATTTATTCGTCTACGACGGTCTGATCGTGGACGACATGGAGGCTGCTTTCTTCGACGGCGATCAACAGGCCTTGATCGAAGATTTTGTCAGTCGGCGCGGCGGTGGATTCTTGGCACTGGGCGGCGAGAACACCTTTGTCGAGGGCGGATACCACCGCACGCCTCTCGGCGATTTGCTGCCGGTCTACCTGAACCACCAGGATGGAGCGCGACCGAGTCCGCTCGGCTATCAACTCGCATTGACGCGCGAAGGATGGCTCGAACCGTGGGTTCGTTTGCGCGGAACGGAACAGGAAGAGTTCCTGCGATTGGCCGAGATGCCACGCTTCCAAACGCTGAATCGAGTCGGAGACTTGAAGCCCGGCGCGATCTGTCTGCTTGAGGCGCACTCCAAGCGTGGAGATTCACGTAGTGCGTTCGCGGTGCAGCGCTTTGGCAGGGGACGTGCGGCGGCGATGATGATTGGCGACCTGTGGCGCTGGGACTTGCAGCGTCCGAATCCCGAACTCAGCGAGTTGGGACGTGCTTGGCGGCAGACTCTGCGCTGGCTGGTGTCCGATGTTCCGCGCCAGGTCACCCTCGAACTGACCTCGCTACCTGGCGAAGCAATGCAGGTCTTCCGCGCTAGCCTGCGTGATGCGGCATTCCATGCCATCGACGACGCTGCGCTGCGTATCGAGGTACACCCGCCGCAAGGCGACCCCTTCGAACTGGATGCAGTACCCAGTACAACGGAAGCTGGAACATGGCTGGCCGAACTGACGCCGCGCACTTCCGGTCCCTATCGGGCGTGCTTGAGCGCATCAGATGCCGACGGCGCCGAGCTTGGCACGGACGAAGCCGGCTTCGTTTGGGAGCCGGAGGCACAGGAGTACCGCGACTTGATTCCTGATCGAGCTGCGATGCAACGCCTGGCCGATCGGACCGGTGGATCGATCGTCGAGGTCGATGACCTAGAGTCCCTGGCGGAAGAGTTGCCCGGGCGCGAGATGCCTGTGACGGAAGAGGAGTTGGATCCTATCTGGCATCGCTGGTGGATCATGGCCCTCGCGCTTGCATGCCTGTGCGGCGAATGGGGTCTGCGGCGGAAGAACGGATTAGCGTAGCATGGACAAAATCGTGAGTCGTAACCCGCATCCTATGCACTGGATCCGCAGCGGTGCCCTCGTGTTGGCGGCGAGTGCGATCCTTGTGTCTGCTGCAGCTCAATCCAAAGTGCTCGAGAAGAGTGCAGAGCCTGCGCCGCACGCATCCGCCGGCGCGGCGGTCGTCCTGATCCAAGGCGTAGAGGGTACGAGCGAATACGGTCAGGAATTCGGCGTGTGGATTGAGCGCTTGAAGCGCGCGGCGACCGACGGTGGGACCGCGCTGCACAGGATCGGTCACGGAGCGCAACCCATGCAGGGTGCTACGACTGATCGCGAGCGATTGAAGAGCTTGTTGGCTGAGCTCTCCGTGCAAACGCAAACTCCTCTATGGATCATCTACTGCGGGCATGGCAGCTACGACGGTCAAGATGCGCGCTGGAACCTTCGTGGGCCTGATGTCGGGGCGCTCGAATTGCAGGCGATGCTACAGGAGATCCAGAGACCAATTGCGCTGGTCGTTTGTGCCGCAGCATCGGGGCCGTTCGTCAATGCGATCTCGGCTCCGAATCGTGTCGTCATCAGCGCGACGAAGAGCGGCTTGGAATACAGCTACGCGCGCTTTGGTGATGCCTTCTCGTCTGCATTCGAGGACCTTGCTGCGGACCTGGACAAGGACCAGCAGGTGTCGCTGCTCGAGGCATACCTCTACGCTTCCTCGCGCGTCGCGCAGTTCTATCAGGCAGCGGGGCGGCTTGCGACTGAGCACGCGCTGCTCGATGACAATGCGGATGGCCGCGGCACACCCGCGTCCTGGTTCCGAGGCACTCGCGTGATCCGCGTCGCCAAGGATGGTAGCCGAGCCGATGGTGCATTGGCACACCAGTGGCATCTGCATCCGAGCGAACGTGAGCGCGCGTTGCCGGCCGTGTCGCGTGCCGAACGCGATGCCCTCGAGCTGAAGCTCGAGGCGCTCCGTGCCGGCAAGGAACAGCTCGGTACTCGAGATTATGACGCGCAGCTCGAGACTATCCTTGTCAGTCTAGCTCGTATCTACGCTCGGCAGATACCTGGCAATGATTAGCAGCGTGTTGAAAGAGAGCGATCCGAGCGACCTAGAACGCGATGTTCACTGAGTTGTTCGGCCGCGACTAAGCCAGGGTTGCAGGACAGTCCCGTACACCAAGTGCGCTAGTACCGCGTCAATTGGCACAGCGGTGGCGGCGCCGAGCTCGACCTCACTCTATGAGTCGAGCGGGCCGCACACCGATCGAGTAGTCCGCATTCGGGGGCGAGAGCACGGGCAGGTCGGGGATGAATCGCCTTCTGATCGACGCGACCGAGCTGGTTCAGTTGGACAACCCCGACACGGTGCTCTGTGTAGACGACTCGATGACAAATCTCGAGCAGCAGGATCCGCGGCTTGCTCGCATCGTCAAGCTGTGCTTTTGGACGGGTTTGTCCGAGGCGAGCCGGCCGAGTTGTTGGAGCTAGTCCCGCGCTCGGTGTGCCGTGATTAAAAGCTAGCTCGTGCCTGGCTGACGTGTGAACTGGAGGATTGAACTCGGACCTTTTGCGCTCATCGAGCATGAGACTTGCGGCTGGCGCTAAGTCAATTGAACGTATTTACGACGGGCGATGACCTTGCGTCATACAAGAAATCTCTCTACTGACGTCCTATTCGAGACCAATGAAAAGAGGGGCTTCGCTTGCGCGAAGCCCCTCGCCTTCCTTGCGAGCCGGAAGGGGGCACGAGTCACCCGAAGGGCTCGTGCAGAGAGTCGGAGCTGGGGGGAGGACTCCGATTAGTAGAGAGTGTAGTGAGCGACGTCCGACCTGGAGAGACCCCCAGTTGCAACTGGATCGACAACCCAGAACTGCGCCCAAAGTTCGAGTCCAGCCAAGGCCGGCATGTTGGGCATCGACTGTTGGAAGGTGCTGTATCCGTTGCCCGGGCCGACACCACTCGTATGCATCGCCCAGCGACGACCTGTCAATGCAACGTCAGGATGAGTCAGGTAGAACACGAAAAAACCATCAGCGTCACCAAGCGCGTTGTGAACGCCAATCCTAAAGTTTTGGCTGCCAAGGCGCGGCGGAGTCTCTGCGATGATAGTGGGAGCAAAGCCGCCGCTACCCGGGTGCGCGAAGCCGGTCAAGATGGCTGGGTTGGACGTCGCGCGCTCCGTGTTCAAACGTGGGCGATCGAAGGGTGGAGACTCGGAAGCAACGCGCGGATCCGTGAGCGCATTGGCCAAGAAATCCTGTAGCGCGTTCTCGATGTTGCCTGGGATGTTGATGTTGTTCATCAACGGGTCCAGATTGTTTCCGAAGCCGCCGCCGCCATCGTCATAAAAGTCGAAGACTTGGCTGAAGTTGCCGAACTCGCCTTGGTGCATGAAGCGCGGCCGCAATCCGACGTTGCGCAAACTCGGAACCTTGAACTTGGCGCGGTCGGCAAAGTTACCCGTCACTCCGCGACGACCACTGTCTTCACCACCGGGACGTAGGCCCAAGTTGCGAAAGCTGCCGTCACTGAACAGCGGAGGCTGGTGGCATTGGTTGCAGCGTGCGCCCGGGCTGCTGAAGAAGTTCATCCCCTGGATTTGGTTCTGCGACATGGAGCCAGGGATGCCAGCCTGGAATCGATCCCAAGGCGTTTGATCCGGATTCAGCGTGCGCTGGTAGGTCGCCAGTGCAAAGCCGATGCGTTCCGCTGTGATCGCCGAATCACCGAAGGCGGACTGGAACAAGTCTGGATAGCTAGCGCCGCTGCTGAGTGCAGTGGTCAAATCAGGGTTCAGGTTGAAGTCAAGGGCGAGCGGGTCGACTCGCTCGAGCTTCTCGCGCACATCGTCCCATGTGCGACCCTCGGTCGCCATCTCAACTGAACTCAAGATCGGGTCAACTGCTTGTGACTCGAGGGCGCCACCATTCGGAATGGAAACAGCACCGGTTTAGGGGTTCAGGAAGGTGGACTCAGCACGGCCATCCCAGAACAGCAGCGGGAAGTGTCCCGCACCAATAAATGACGGACTTGCACGTTCCGTGACTTGCTTGGCGAAGTTGAAGGCGGTGTCGGGGACGTACTCGCCCACCACGTTCTGGTGAATGATGCCCGCCGAGGCACGCTTGTCATCGCCATTACCGAAGATGCCGTCGGGACCAGGATGGATGGAACTAAGCAGGTTGGCGTTGGGGTCTGCGCCACCTGCGTTGGGGCGGTGGCAAGTGCCGCAAGCGACGGTGTCTTCGCTCGAGAGTTGCTCGTCCCAGAACAGCGCCTTGCCAAGAATCCGCTTGGCTTCCGTGATCGGGTTTTGCGGAGGGACCGGCGCCGACGGCAGTTGCGCGGTGGCCGCCGTAGAGAAGACACAGAGACTTGCAAAAGCGCGGAGCAGAGTTCTCATGTTGGCTTATTGGTCAGTGCTAGCGACGAAGTCATGCCAGCAGAATGCCCAACATGGACTGCATTCCTTTCGAGAGTCTGAAGCTGATCCGCCTTCTTGGGCGGAACTGCCAACGCACAGCATCCCAGGAATTGTCCGAATCACAGACCTTGGGCTCTGTCAGTGCCCGGGACCTGATCGATCAATGACCAAACCTCAAAGAGGTACAGCTCGCGAGCAATAATGCACCGCTAGCTAGTCCAGCAACTGAGTCACACACATTCGACCTCTCAGGCAGGCCTACTATGGAGCGCTGCGCGGCCTTGGAATGGGCTCAGGCTGCTTCGGACTCGGTCGCGACGACGGTTTCCTGAGCGCTCTGCTCAGGAATCATGTCGACGACTTCGTTGATGATCGAGCAGAGATCGTGCAAATCGTCAGCCTTACGGATGCTGCACCGGCCCGTCCTCTTACCACTGGCTACATCCCCCAAGTAGTTGCGGAAGCGATACAGGGGCCCGACGATGCCAAAGGTTGTTCGAACACCCAACGCAAAACTCAATGGCAGCAAGAGCGCGAAGGTGAAGAGGATAGTCTTCGCGAGTATGTTTGGGATGTGCTGCGTCAAGGCCACCCCATCATGCGGTAGCTCTGAGGCGACCGATTGGAGCGAGTTGACGATGACGATCGACTGAACCGCGATTGCTGCACAGGCAAGCGAGAGGAATAGCGCAGCGAACTTCAGCTGGATCCGAGGCTCGATCAGGATTCTCTTACGCTTATGCTTCGGTGCACTCATTGAACTGCATTGTGGGTTAGGGCGTCGTGCCAGGTCTCGATCGAAGGCGGAAGGCTCTTGCCCGTCAGGGACTGCAAGGTGGCAAGGGCCTTATGGGCGACAGCTGGATCGCTGTCATCAAGCAGATAGGTGATCGAGAGCAGGTCCGCCGAGAAGTTCAGCTGCCTCAGTGCAGAGCACGCCGCACCACGGATTAAGGAATCGCTGTGCTCCAGTAGAAGAGTGACCCTCTCGGAAGTCTGGCGCCGATACAATGGGTGAGAGCAAGTCTCAGACATGGCTTGGACGACTCGGTCTCGTTCGCCGGAAGCTAGGTCTTCATGTAGTTGTCGCCACTCCTGGTTGAACCAGCGAGCCTCGCCACTCAGCCAAGCCTTCCACCTATTGCTGTTGGCTGGAAGTGAGTGACCCGACAATTGCTTCAGTGACCAATGCGCGGCCTCACGTACGCCTCGTTCATCGTCCTCTAGTAGCTCAACCAATCGATTGGCTAGATCCGGTTCGATGGTTGCACCTGCGACCATCGTGGCCGCTCGCCGAACATAGGTGTCGTCGTCGCTCAAGTAGGGCAGCAGCGTGACCTCGAAACCGTTCGCCAGCTGCGTAGGGAAGGCAGAGAGTAGGCCCTTCATCTCCTGCAGGATGGTTGCTTCGAGCTCTCGATTCAGACCGAGGCTATCGGCAAGGAGCTGTAGAGCCTCTGGGGTTTTTGTTCCAGCGAGTGCGCGCAGCAATGCTTTTGCGATCTCGGGATGAATTGCTTTGAGGGCTGAACTGCGTACGTCGCGCATCGAGGATAGATCTCTCTGCATGATTGCCAACGCGCACGGAGAGAGCGCATCGAGCAACTCGAACTCGATCGCCTCGTCATCGAGCAGTGCAGCTGCTATGGCCAGCCGCAGATCTCTGCCCGTTCCGATGTGACTCAATATAGTCATCACACAGCGCCTTCGCTCGATGGACGCATATTCATCGGTCGTGAGCAGAGGGCGTAGACTCGCGATTCCAAGACTGCAGAGCAGATCAAGGCTGAGCGTCCGCTGTTTCTCAGGCAGCCTTCGCCCGTCGGGATACACCCCGATGGACGCCATCTCGAACAGAAGTCCAAGCTCAGTGTCGTCCAGTCCTCGCACAAAGTTCCGCATGTCGCGGGCTGTCGGAGCCTCGCGCGACCAATCTTGGAGCAAGGTCTCGAGCTCGGAGGGAGCGCCGCCGGAATCCTGAAGCTCCTGGCCCATCCCGGAAGGGGCGAAGGCAATCAGCGTTAATGCTGAGGCCAGTAGGAGCGTGTGGATGTTCATGATGCGCTGTGGATCTCAGTTATTGCCGTTGCCGTTGCCGTTGCCGTTGCCGTTGCCGTTGCCGTTGCCGTTGCCGCTGCTGTTACCGTTGCCATTCGAGCTGGATGCGGACTCGTCGTCATCATCCACCTCTTCCTGCACGGGTTCGACAGGCGCCTCATCGTCAGCTGGCTCCTCTTCGGCGGCATCGGCACTGTCTCCCGCCAAGTCATCGCTGACCTCGGGTGTTGGCTCTTCGCTCTCTGAATAGTTGACACCCTCCCACGCAGCCGACGGTAGCAAGAGTGATGCGGGTTCCACATCCAGGATCTCGAATGGGTCTCTACGATTAGAGTTGCTCGGAATGGCGGTCAGGTCCGTAGGCGCCCAGTAGATGATCTCTTCCACAGAGTCCGCCCCACTTGCCGCATCGATCAATGCCTCATCGAAGTGAAGCGTCGCATGCGGTTGCATTTCAACGCGCCGAGCTGCGACTGCACCGAAGAGTTCGAAGTCGGTCCCCAAGTCGACAACGGCATTGGGCGCATAAATCGTGCCGTAGAATGTGCCGTGTGGATGAATGTCCGCCTGCTGAGTCGAATCACCCGTCAGGTAGAAGCTCAGCATCCCGGGATCACTCCCGGTCGTTGCGATCGTCGCTTGGGTTGCCGTGCTGAAGTCGCCGGCGAGGTAGATCTCAACATCGTCGCTAGACGAATCGATGATTAGGGCAGCTTTAGCCATCGTCAGGTCACCCGTGATCACGATGATCGAGGGACCCTCGATCGTAAACACTGCATCCTTGGCAATGTCCAGACTCGAGAAGCCGTACTCCCCGGCGGGCAGGGTGTAGTTCCCGGACACATTCAATGGGCCGCTGATCGCAACCGCTGGTGCGGTGATCGCATCAAGCGTGAAGTCTGCTGATTGGGGCGAGGTCGATCCCGAAACGGTTGTGCCTGCTCCGAGAGTAAGCGTGCCGCTCGAACCAGAGCGTGCATCACCATGAATGCTGGAGTTGCTGCCGATACTCAGATCCGCATTTGTCTGGAAGACGAAGTTTTCGTCGGCGAACCCGCTCGCTCCTTGTTGCGATGCGTACGTACCGAGCGTCGAGTTGTAGCTGTCAACGAAAGCATTGCTCTTCATGATCGGAGTCTCGAGGCTCGAGAGCCCACGCAAGTTTGACCAGAAGCCCGATGATCCAACGATGGCCTGGATGGCAGCTCGTCCTCCATCTTTCATCGCGTTGGAGACGAGTTGGGTCCTGCTATTGTCAAGCTCAGTGACTTCAACCCACAGGAGGCCGCCATCGAGGTAGGCCGGTCCATTCAAGCTACCGATGACTCCAGTACCTCCCAAGCGTCTCGACGCAATAGACTCAGCAAGCCCGGATTCGGCAAGCAAGTAAGCATGCCGGTTTTCAACGGCAGAGGTGACCGACTTGCTACCCGAGATCGTCACACGCGCAATCGCCATGCCGAGGATCATCATTCCACTGACGACCATCAAAGACATGAGCAACACGCTCCCGTGCCTCGCGTCGAGTCTCGCTAGTGACTGAAGTTCCCTTGTTCTTGATGCAGTCCTCATTTTGCCTAACTCCCCATCCTGAGCAAGACGGTTCGTTCGAGCGTCTTGAATACACGCATGTCATCGGGCCCGGTGGATTCAACGGTCAGCCTGACAGCCATCAGGTCTCCATCCCACTCAACACAGAAGCCGCGCTCATCTTCTAAGCCGTTGTCATTGTCATCTGCTCCATTGGAATTTTCACCTTCCAGGAATTCAGAGATGGATGACGAGATGACAGTTGTGGCCTCAGTCGCTAGGCCGAAATCCTGAATCCATACGATTTGACAGTCATCGACGATGCCATTGCCGTCGTTGTCAATTCCGTCGTCCGGATCAGATGGACTCTCGATCAATTGAATGCGTTGGGTATTATCCCATGTTGGCTCACCGGCAACGAGCCCTAAGCTCGGCTGGAACTCGATCCAGGTCGAGCTGAAGGGTGCTGCAAGTCGCGGAGTGATAGTGCTGTTGTCCGCACCCATTAATATGTCCATGACACGCGCCATGGCACGTCGACCTCGTACTTCGCCTTCCGTGACTGCATCTGCCGTAGAGAAGGCACGCTCCATGGAATCGCTCGTGGTCGCGATCGAGCCGGCCAGGACAGCACTCAAAGTGATCGCGATCAGGATCTCTAAGATCGTGAATCCGGTGCAGAGTCGCCTGTTTCGGCGTTGATTACAGGTGGGAGAGTTCACAGCTTTAGAAATCAATTAACACGCTGACCATGGACTTTTCAATCTCTCCCGATTTACCCGACCAACGGACACGAACCCTGAGGGGCAAGATCGTGTAGTCGCTTGCGTGGTTCAGGTCGTCGATGACACCGTCACCATTCAAGTCGCGAGGCATGCCTAGTTCACGATCGACGAAGTCTTCACGTAGTTCGATGCCGTCACCAGGAAAGATCACCTCGCCGACGGAGACGCTACCAACCCATGGGCTCTTACCATCCACGTCAAAGCTCGAGCCGGGCGCGGTGTCGACTCCATCGATGTCGTCTGCACCGGAATCGTTGTAGGTGGCGAAGATATCTTGGAACTCTTCGGCTCTAACTTGCTCCAAGAGAGAGCAGGCTGATTCCACGGCTTCGCTGATTTCGTTGCTTGTCTTGCTCAAGGCCGTGGTTGCAACAAGCGTCGTTCCGACAGCTCCAATGGAAACTGCGAACACGGTGATGGCGATTAACACTTCGATCAGTGAGAAGCCGGCGGTTCTATGGGGTAGTTTGCATGGTCTCATATTTTGTGTCGGCTTACGCCCTTGAAGCGCTCTCCTCGACTAGGACCGGGGACCGGCTGAATGAAGTCTTTGGAATCCTAAATACGACTTACTGTTCGGGGGGGGGGGGATTGTCCCAGGACAAGTCGCAAGCAGAATCCCAGCAGATGGACCTCCCGAATCTAATAGGGCGGGGAACGCTCGAGGAAATGCCCTCGTAAGGAGTCGCATGCAGCTGTAATGGCTATGCCCATGGCGGAATGCTCTCATCGGCCCTAGCCTAGAGTGAACTGAGCGGCTGCCTCCGCTCTCCTGACATCCCTCTGGTTGTCATGGCTCTCACAAAACCCCTGCCACCTGATAATTCATGAACGCTTACCTCGCCGGTTCGCTTCTTCTGCTCGCGTCTCCTCTCGCAACTGCGCAGCTCAACAACTCTTCTCCTCAGGCCGTAACGGTTTTCGAAGCTCAGGATGGGACGGTTGTCGCCTCAGACATCACCGGTACCTATGCCTTCGATAGCTGGCAAGAGTACTTCAGCTCTAGCTTCGTCGTGGACAACGATATGCATTGTGGAGTCAGGACCCCTGTCGGCTCCACTGGATTCAACAGCACCACGGACTGCAGCAACACGAACACGAATCCTTCGTCGATCTATGCCGCCACGGGCGACACCTACGTGATCCCCGTCGTGTTCCACATTATGATGCACAACAACGGCAACGGTGCGGTCAGTGATCTGCAGGTCAATGATCAGATCCAGATCCTGAATGATGACTTCGCGTCGCTGACGGATTCCAACATTGAGTTCGAGTTGGCCAGCGGCGGTATCAACCGCTACACGCAAAACGCTTGGTACAACGACAAGGGTAGCTACACGGACAACCGCTGGGATGTGAACAGCTACCTGAACATCTACACGAACACGGCTGGCGGAAACTTGGGTTATGCCTATGTTCCGAGCGGCGGCGGCGTGGTTGGTAACTCCTTCGATGGTATCCGCATTCACTGGCAGTACGTCGGCTATACGAACTCGACGCCCTATCATTTGGGTCGCACGACGACGCACGAAGTCGGTCACTACCTAGGCCTGTACCACACCTTCGGCGGTGGCTGCGGGAACTCGAGCTGCAATCAATCCGGCGACTTGATCTGTGATACGAACGCGGAGTCGGGTCCGAACTACAACGCTTGTCAGCCCAGCGAAGTTTCGACTTGTGGCAGTCAAGATCCGGTCCGTAACTACATGGACTACAGCCAAGACGCCTGCATGGATCAGTTCACCGAGGAACAGATCCGCCGTATGCGTTGCACGTTAGAGAACTTCCGCGTGGATTTGGCAGGCACGGGTGGCCCCGGTGGCAACCCTCCGGGCGCCGCTTCCAGCCCCTCGCCCAGCAATGGCGCTTCCGCTGCATCAACCGCGAGCAACCTCGGTTGGAGCGCTGGCTCCGGCGCGACCTCGAACGACGTGTACTTCGGTACGGATTCGACGCCGGATGCGAGTGAGCTATTGGGCAACCAGGCTGGTGCGAGCTACGATCCGGGCACGCTCGCGTTTTCGACGACCTACTACTGGCGCATCGATTCGGTGAACAATGACGGCACGACGGCCGGTTCGGTGTGGTCGTTCACGACCGAAGCCGATGGCGGTTCGGGTGGCGATCTGTACTCCGACGGCTTCGAGAGTGGCACCTTCTCCAGCGGCGGTTGGGCGGCCTCCAGTAACGATGCTCGGGTCAGCTCCGGCTCGAATACGGGCGCCTACGCAGCGCGCCTTCGTCTTTCCGCCTCGATCACGACAAGTGTCGACACTTCCGGTTCTGGCGGTGCGACGCTCACCTTTTATGCGCGCACTAGCGGTTATGACAACGGCGAGCAGATGAATGCTCAGTACTCGACTAACGGCTCGACCTGGACAACCATCGCAACAGTGACAAACTCGGCTGGATCGTACGCCCAGTTCTCCGGTGCGGTGCCCGACAGCGCCTCGCTGCAGATTCGCTTCCAAGGCGGAGCCAACCGCAAGAACGAATCCTGCTACATCGACGACGTTGTCGTCAACTGATGTCGCACCGCTAGCGTCCCTAGCGAGTGACTGAAAGCAACGACAGGCCCGCGCACCGCGCGGGCCTGTCGTCATTTGTCACCGCGCCTGGCGTGAATCCGACGCCGTATGCCGGATTCGCTTGTGACCTCTGGATCGCATGCTGGAGTCCATCGAGGACAATGCGACCGCACCATGGACTGTCAGGCAGTCGGCGACAATATTTGGCGATGTCGATCGAACCATCCCGATAGACGTGGGTTCTCGATCAGCAGCCAGGGTCGTTCGTCATCGCGAGGTTGGCGCTCGAAAGACTCCAAGTGACCCCAATCAAAACCTGCGCAGACAGACGAATCGGCATGTGCAAGTGAAGTGGGAGCACCGGATGGGCCGCATGATTTCTGCATCTCAACCGGAGCAAGCACGCTCAGGATGTGCAAGCTGGCTAGGTCGATCAGCAAGCGTCGATTCAGCGCACAGACGACTCGCGGCGAAGGCCCAGACTCCGCTGCGAGCGAAGGCTCGTGCGTGACGCTCGTCGCAGGATCCCAGGCGTCCAGCATGTCGAACATCTGGGCGTCGCCCAAAGGATCCTTGGGCAAGAGGGAAAGCCTGCTCTCTACTTCGACCTTGTGAATGCGGTACTGCCAGGGCCAGTAGCCAATGTGGAAGCCGCTACCAAGGGTGACTGACTGCAGTCCGGCTTCGCCATCTCGAGCGAGCGTGCCAGCGGCCGCAATCTTCCCGCCGTACGACCACCTCTTCTCGACAAGGCCTAGCGACTGGGCCGGGATCTGGTGGACGCCCGCAACCCAACTAAAGGCGACAAGCAAGCCGATGAATCCAAGGCCGCGAATCAGAGAAACCAAGGTCAGGATGGGACTCTCTCCGCTGAGGAGGCTGGCAAGCACGAATGCGAACATCAGGTACTGCATGAGACAACGGTCACGAGGGGGCCTCGTTCGGAAGCCCGGCTGGCAAGTGCAGTGCCAGCTTGATGATCAAGACCTAACCTGTTTTACAGGAATGGCTTAGCTCTATGATCTTGCTCCATCTTGGTATGGTGTAAATTACTATAGTGGTTATTTACACCACATCGCAACAGCTGTTCTATGCCAACGGAAGCAGCGCGGAGGCCACCCAATCGAGGGCCTTCCTAGGCTGACCTGGTGTTATTCACCATGCCTGCCTAGGCTGTCAGCGTGCTCGATAGCGTCCTTATTGCTGCTCAACTGGGAACGGCCCGCGATTCCCTGATCGAGGCCTTCGGCGCGGAGCTTGGGCCCGGCACTTCGATCTCTGCCTTTGCCGATCAAGCGGAACTGCTGACGGCCGTTTCGGCTGCGCTCCAGATCGGTTCCGGACGCTTGCTGGTCGTGCTGAGTCACAGCCACACGGGCGACGCGAACGATCCACTGAGCTGGGTTCCCAACCTGCGCGAGACCCACCCTTTCCTGCCGATCATCGCGGTCGCTGGGCAAGCGAACGTTGAATTGGTCGGAACGGCTATCGGCGCCGGGGCGAGTGACTTCCTGGTCCAGGGCGCTCACTTGCAAGAGAGGATCGCGACGCTGCTCGGCAAGCTGCGCGGCTTGATCGAGGTACTCGAGCGCAACCGGCGGCTGGGCGCAAACAACGAGCGCTTGTGGGAGGAACGAGAGCGGCGCTTCGAGATGATCGGCAAGTCGCCGCGCATGGAGACCGTCCGCGAACAGGTCGAGCGCGTTGCCGTAGTACCCAGGCCCGTGCTGGTGATAGGCGAACGAGGTACCGGCAAGGAACTTGTCGCGCGTGCGATCCATCGACATGCAATGGATGCAATCGGTGCGCGACCAACGCCTCCGATGATCGCTGTAAATTGCGCCGCACTCAGCGAAAATCTGCTGGAGTCGGAACTCTTCGGCCACCAGGCTGGAGCTTTTACCGGTGCGGATCAGCTGCGTACAGGTCGATTCGAGCAAGCGCGCGATGGCAGCTTGTTCCTGGACGAGATCGGGTGCATGTCGCTGGCCTTCCAGCAGAAGATCCTGCGCGTCGTTGAATACGGCACCTTCAATCGCGTCGGCGGCAGCGAAGAGCACCACTCGAATGCGCGCATCATCGCGGCAACCAATGCTGACCTGAAGGAACTGATCAGCGAAGGCAGCTTCTTGTCGGATCTCTACGACAGGCTCGCGTTCGAAGAGATTGAAGTGCCACCCCTGCGAGCTCGCAGTGAGGACATTGCTCCCTTGGCCGAGCACATCCTCGAACAGTTCGCACGCGAGATCCCCGCCTTTCGTGGCAAGACTCTCTCGGCTGCGTCCTTGCGTGCACTCGCACGCTATTCCTTCCCCGGGAACGTGCGCGAGTTGAAGAACTTGATCGAGCGCGCTGCTTATCGTGGCGACGACGCTTCGATCGAACCCGAGGACATTGGCCTACCGACCGCGCAGGTCGCGCTACCCGAGAATGGGAGCTTTCGGTCACGCGTCAGCACCTATCAGCGCAGCTTGATCGAGGCGGCGTTGGAAGCGCACGAGGGCAATGGTGCCGCCGCGGCGCGCTCGCTGGAGATGACCTATGACCAGTTCCGGCACTACGCGCGCAAGCTGCTGTCGTAGCGCGAGGTCTTTCCAGCACGCGCAGCTCCCCCCGAAATTTTTTGACCCGATCCGAAACGAAAGTCAGATCAGAGCACTCTTGTAGGCAGAGACTCGACCCATTGGGGCCGAGCGGACCAAGGACCTGGTCGGTCACCCGTGACCCGAGCTATTCCCTATGCTTGGGAGCCGCATCCCGCACAAGGTTCGGACCTTCCCTCGATCCGCCCTAGAATCTTCAGAGCCAGGAGATTGTGATGAAGTCTCCCGCGCTCTTTGGCGGTGAAAGACGAAGGTCGTCTCCATCCACGATTGAGAGAACAGGGACTGGCCTCAGGTCTTGCGCGTTGCGAGTGGCTCCGCAGATAGTCTTCACGGCAGAAATCACGAGTTCAGGGAATGGGTTGACCGTTGTTGTGGCCGGATCCCAAATTCCCTTCGGCTTGAGGCTGCAAGGTACGAACTTGTACATGCAAGCGATCGTTCCGACCCCGACCGACTCTTGGGGCCGCGACATTTCAGCTCTCGTCAAACTTGGCTTGGCCTAGTAGAAGCACAGGCAGCGGGCAAACTTGTCTCAGCATATAGAAGTGAGATGTTCGAGCACGGCCGCATCGGCAATCCACGCTGCGCGCCCATGGCAAGCGACGGGGATGAAGGTGGTTTCCTTCCCTAACGATAGCGTCAGGATTCGACTTTGTTCGCACCCCTGATCCATCCAGAGTCGTCAGCAAATTGGGAGTCCACGTATCTGCGTGAGGGGCCGGGACTCTCTTAGCTGGGTCGATACGGCTACAGCGATAGCTGGCCAGGCTCAGGGCAGGACCAATAATTGGCAATCTCGAACGCAGCGATGCGTTGCATGCGCCATCGAGCGAGCAGCCGCAATGAGCCGTTTCGCCTGGACGTGTGCAGCCGTGCTGACGTGCGGCAGAAGGACGGGGCAGGGCAAGCTCGTTGAGCTGGACATTTCTAATTGGACTAGCGGCAGTACTCGCAATCACTCTCGCGCTGCTTCTCGAACGTGAGCGTGAGTGGGAGCGCATGGCCTCGGTGTTGGAGGACCGAACTCGTGCGCGCAAGCGCGGCTCACACAAGGGACGATTGCATGTCCCGCACATCGATCTAACGCGCTGCCTCGGTTGCGGGACCTGTGTGCGTGCGTGTCCAGAAGAGCAAGTGCTGGACATCTCTCACGGTCAAGCAACCGTGCTGCACGGCAGTCGCTGTGTCGGTCATGCGAAGTGTGCAGAAGAGTGTCCCGTGGACGCGATCACCGTGACGGTCGCGGATTTGGACAAGCGCCGTGATATCCCTGCTCTGGATGAAGGTTTCGGTGTTCCCGGACGACCCGGGCTCTACCTTGCGGGTGAGGTTACCGGTTTCGCGCTGATCCGAACCGCTATCGCACAAGGCAAAGCCGTGGCCGGAGAGATCGCTCGTTCGTTGGAAACGGAGTCCGCGCCGGCAGGATGCGAGGCGGTCTTGGATTTGTGCATCGTCGGCGCTGGACCGGCGGGCCTGTCGTGCTCGCTAGCTGCCCGAGAGGCAGGCTTGTCCTTCACCACGATCGATCAAGCCAGCCTTGGTGGAACAGTATCGACCTACCCTCGCCGCAAGCTGGTGCTTACACAGCCCGTCGACTTCCCTCTCGGCGGTCGATTGAAGAGCTCGGAGTACTCCAAGGAAGAACTGATGGAGTATTGGTCCAAGATGGCGCGCGAACACGAACTGCCGATTCGTGAAGGCGTCGCCATGTGTGGTCTGCGCTTCGAAGACGGCATCTATCGGATCGATACGAGCGTTGGTGAATTGGTGGCCAGGCGCGTTGTCTTGGCAATAGGTCGACGCGGGACACCGCGCAAACTTGGCGTTCCCGGCGAGGACTTGCCGAAGGTCGCCTACTCCTTGTTGGACGCGCGTTCCTATGCCGGACGACGGGTCCTTGTGGTAGGGGGAGGAGACAGTGCGATCGAGGCGGCGCTCGCGCTCTCGGAACAGCAGGGCTGCCGGACTTCGCTGTCGTATCGCAGAGACGGGTTCTCGCGCCTTAAGGCCAAGAACGAACGCAAGCTGGAAGAGGCAATCGCGAGTGGCCGCATCGACGCCAAGTTGCGCACCGTTCTGTCAAGCATCGAAGCAGACCGAGTTCAGCTGGCAGACGCTTCTGACGCGAGTCTTAACTGTGAGACGATCGGGAACGACGACGTCTTCATTTTTGCCGGCGGCGATCCACCCTTTCCCATGCTGGAAAGCGCAGGAGTCTCCTTCGATCCGAAGGATCGGCAGCTAAGCGATTCACCGACCGAGAGAGGGACCGGTGTCATACCTGCGCTGGCGCTGGCGTTGGTTACGGCAGCTACTGGCCTCGGATTTGCTCTGTACAACCGTGGCTACTACGGGCTGCCCCTGAGTCGCAGGCCTGTTCATGATGCGCACGACTGGCTTGCGCCTGGGGCCACAGTCGGAGTTCTCTTCGGCGTCGCCGCAACCTTGTTGCTCGTTGCGAACTTGGTCTACTTACTGCGGCGCTCGACGCGAGTGCCTTTGACGGTTGGGTCGCTGTCGGCTTGGATGACAGCTCATGTCGGCACGGGGATCGGTGCGCTGGTACTCGCCAACTTGCACGCAGCCATGAGTCCGCGCGATTCGATGGGCGGCCACGCGTTGCTCGGCATGTTGCTACTCGTGCTGACTGGCGCGATCGGGCGCTACTTCTATGCGTTCTTACCACGCGCGGCCAACGGCCGAGAGTTGGAGTTCGACGAAGTGCAAGCCGAGCTGGCCGCGGTGTCGGCGGAATGGGATCGCGGGCATCGCTCGAGTAGTGCAACCATCCTGGATGAGAGCTTGGCCGCGATTACTGAGAAGAACTGGACGCACTCTCTCACAGGTCGCATCCGTGGCCTCCTGCAACGCGGTCGTATGGAGCGGCGTTTGGCACAGGAGGTCACGCAGCGAGCCGCAGCCGCCGAGCTCGGTCGTGATCAGGTACGTGCGTTGGTTGCTCTGGCGCGTCGTGCGAGCCGTGCACGTCTAGCGGCAACACACTTGGAGGATATGCGCGCCTTGCTCGCTTCATGGCGCTACTTCCATCGTTGGGGTGCGCTGCTCGTGGTCCTGCTTGTCATTGTGCATGTGATCTCGGCCTACCTCTACGGCGGGATTCGGGGGCTCTGATCAACATGGCTGAGGAACTCCGATCACTAATCCAACTGGCTTCATGTGGGAGCTCCGTTCAGACGGCTGCGACACACGTTGTGGACTGCTGTGAATTGCCGGCGGCTCGGGGCTGGCATGAAGCTCTCGTCAGCCAGCTGCCCGAAAGTGGAGCCGGCATTCGTAAGAGGTGCAGATGATGTTGCACAAAATCCCGTTGCGGCACTGGATCGCACTCGCTTCGTTGGGATTCGTCATTTGGCTTGTCGTGATGGACCTAGATTCGACCTCTCCTGGACCCCTCGCTCCCGCTCATGCAGGGCTCAGTGAACTTGAAGGCATCGAGACTTGCCAGATGTGCCATGACGCGCAAGAGCGCCGCGTACAGTGCGGAGTCTGCCACAATCCTATCTATCGAGACATCGAGCAGCGCCTGGGCCTGCACGGGGGTTTGCAAGATGCGCTCGCTCAAGATTGCGCTGAGTGCCACCTGGAACACTTGAGTGGAGATCCGCCGCTCGTTGGTACTTTCGCGTTTGAACGCAGCGGCTTCCGCACGCGAGATGACTTCGACCACGGGGCTATCGGCTTTGACATGCGTGGGCGCCACACTGAAGCCGGCTGTGCAGCGTGCCACGAAGAGGCCGATGCGCTCGTACTGCAACTCGGTCTGACACGTTTCCGAGGCCTCGACCCGGGCTGCGTTGCATGTCACGAGGATCCGCACGATGGTGGACTGAAGGACTGCATCGAGTGTCACGCGCCGACGCATGCGTTCTCGGAGCTCACCAACTTTCAGCACGACGAGCGCTGGCCGCTCGTCGGTGAGCACGCCGGACTAAGCTGTCAGGATTGCCACGCGCCGGACAGCGCCTACGACATCGACAAACTGAGGCTGACCGAAGATCTGCCCGGGCGATCGTGCGCGGACTGCCATGAGCACCCGCATCGCGCGGACTTCTTGAGTGCACTGGCGGCGGACCTGCCCGCGCCCGGCTATGAGTCCGACCAGCATTGTGCGCCCTGCCACATGGAAACGGATCGCAGTTTCAAGATCGGAGACGAAGAGTCCGTCTTGCGCGGCGCAGCCGATTGGCACACAGCATCCGGATTCAAACTTGTACTACCCCATGCCGAACTCGCGTGTAGCGAGTGCCATACCGAAGACGCCCATGCAGCTGGTTCGTTCTCGCTGCTCGGCGCGAATGCGCGAGAGCCGCGTAGCGCTGAAGACTGTCGCGTTTGTCACATCGATCCGCACGGAGGGCAGTTCGCAAGTGGCGGCGTGTCAGCAGGCACGGACTGCCGCTCTTGCCATCTTGAGCAAGCCTTCCACCCACATACCTTCGACTTGACGCGGCATGCAGCTACGGCCTTCCCGCTACAGGGCAGTCACACGGCTGTTGCTTGCAACCATTGTCACACCGAAGTGCATCCGCAAAGCGGTCGGCAATTCGCGGCCACGCTCCAGAATTGCGCGGACTGCCATCGGGATGTTCACGACTGGAGTCAAGCATACGCAGAGGCGGGCGCGGATTGTGAGCAATGCCACCTCGAGACCCGTTTCAATGATCTGCGTCCCGCTTCCTTCGAGCACGCCCCTTGGACTGCATTCGCATTGAGTGGTGCACACGCGGATGCCGCCTGTGAGACTTGTCACATTCGCAGTGCTTCACCTGATGCGGATGGCCGCAGCTTCGGCCGGATCCTGGCGCAGGAGCCCTTGCACGCTACGGACTGTGAGAACTGTCACAGCGACGCGCACCGCGGTGCATTCGACGAGTTGCCCGGGCTCCTTGCGGAGGGTGTCGATGGTTCGGCGAGGGACTGCGAGCTTTGCCACACCACGAGCGATTTCCACGAGACGCCTGACTTTGACCATGGCAGGCACACGAGCTTTCCTCTCGATGGCGCTCATGCTGCGACCGATTGCCGCAAGTGTCACATCGAGCAAGCCAGGCAAGATCCTATAGGCCGCAGCTTTGGCTGGATCGAGGCGACGCTCGGGGCGAAGCCTGGCGCTTGTGATAACTGCCACACCGATGTCCATGCTGGCATCTTCGATAGACGTGGACGACCCAAGAAGGTTGCGGGGCGTACAAGTTGCGCACGCTGCCACGACAGCGACAGATTCGATCATCTGATCGGAGCAAGTGCAGGCGGCCCACTGGAAGAAAATTGGTCCCTTAGCGATCGATTCGCGCCCTTCGAACACTCGCTATGGACGGACTTCGAGTTGCTCGGACCTCACGTTAGTTTGCGTTGCACGGACTGTCACCAAGACCCCAAAGAGTTGAACTCTATCGACGGCACTCACACAACACGTATGAGCCCGGCGGCCGGCAGCAAGTGCGCGGAGTGTCACAGTGATCCTCACGCCGGTCAGTTCCTAACTGCTTCCAACAACGACTGCAGCCGTTGTCACGTGCCCTCGGCCAACACATTTCAGGAACTCAGCTTTGATCACGACAGTGACTCGCGCTTCGAGCTGGATGAACTGCACGCCGCACTTGCTTGTGATGCCTGCCACCAGCCGTCCAAGCTGAAGTCTGGACAACGCATCGTTCGCTACAAGCCGCTCGGGACGAGTTGCGCTGAGTGCCATGTTGGTACCGTGCCGGTGGGTGAATCGTCCGAGGAGGGTGGCCGTTGACTCGGCGAACCAGCAGAGGGCGTGCATGGCGAGTCATTGGACTCGCATTTCTGATTACCGGGTCCAATGCCACGACGGCGGCGGCGCGATGCTCTGCTGTTCCTCTGCTAGCAAGCTCGGCAGGCGCGCGTGGATCCCGCCTTGTGCAATCGCAGAAGGATGTGAGCATCGAAGTCCGCGTCGAAGGAAGCGCCGGTACTTCGGTCTACATCGACGCTGGTCGCGACAAGAAGCTGGAGGTCGGTGACCGCGTGTGGTTCCACCCCGCGGGCCGTTCGCGCGTCGCAGCCAGGATCCGAGCCGTCTCGCGCAAGAGCGCTCGCGCTGAGCTCGACAAAGCGGGTGAGGCGATTGAGGAACGTACTCTCGGACGAATCCTGGTTCCGAAGCTGCGCTACGAACTGAAGCCAGACCAGAACTCCGAAGCGAAGCCTTCGCCGGGCGGCAACACAAACGATGAAGTGGCCGTATCGCAAGTGACTCCTGCGGTTGTTGTGCCGCAGCGGGCACCGAAACCGACCTTGCCACGCGAGACGGATTGGAGTTACGGCGCGCTCGAGTGGGATGAGGAAAGGCCGTTGCTTGCTCCGCCAAAGATTCGCGAGTCGATTAGCGATCCGTGGAAACTCCACGGTGATTTGTACTTCACTGCGGAAGAGGACCAATCCGACTTCGGGGCCGATGCACGGTACCAATCCTGGCGAACAGGCCTGGACATGGAATTCGAGAGTCCAGTCACGGGAGGCGGCACGCTCGAGCTCGACGTGGACTTCGACGAGCGTCGCGTTGAATTCGGCGACGGTGAAGAGGAGCGCGACTCGATGCTGCGTGTCGATGAATTCTCCTATCGCTTTGGAGGGGTTCGTTCGCAGCCATGGCGTTTCCAAGCGGGGCGTTTTCGACAGCATGAGATGACCGAACTCGGACGCTTGGACGGGATTGAGGTCGGGCGTCGTCTTGGGAACGGTGACCAGCTGTCCTTCAGCGCGGGACTGCAGCCCGAGCGGAATGACACCTTGGCTGAGTCCTCGGATGCTCAACTTGCGGCGACTTATCGCTGGTTCATAGGTCAGGAAGAGCGCACCAGCATCGCACTCGGAGCACAGCGCACCTGGTCCGACGGGGCTCCTGATCGTGAGCTCATGATTGCCAGTGTAGATGCTTCCCTCGGCCGGCGAACGACCTTGTACGGCCGCGCTTGGTTCGATCGCTACGGTGCAGATGCTCGCGCTAAATCCGAGGGCGTAGAGCTGACGCAGATGCAGTGGACCTTGATGCACCGCTTCGAGGAAGGTCATCAGCTGTCACTCTCGGCCAGCCGTTGGCGTTGGCCAGAGATCGAGCGCTACCTGAATCTGGGTGACGAGTTGTTGCAGAACGGCCAAACCGATCGCGGCCGTTTTTCAGGGCGCTACAAAATTAACGACAGCTTGCGAATCACAGGCCGTGTGCATCGCTGGCGTGATCAGGACGACCGGGGCGGGGGACACGAATTGGGAGTCGAGCTCGTCGATGTGTTGTGGCCCAGAGGACGCTTGTCTCTCTCGGCCTTCGAGACAGAAGGAGCCTACTCGGTCGGCGAAGGCTATCGGGTCCGCGCAGACGCCACCTTGGGATGGGCGCGTCTCGCCCTCGCGTACAACTCCGCCATGTATGAGCCGAGCAGTTCGATTGGGGATGATGAACGCACACAGACGGACACTCTGCGGGCCAGCATGGAAATGGAACTGGGTGCGGATTTGGACTTGTCTTTGTTCGCTCAGGAACGTAACGAAGAAGACGGTGGCGCACGCTCGCTAGGCTTTGAACTCCGCTGGGGATTCTGATCATGAACAACATCAATGAGGGCAGAGTTCGAAGAGTCAGCATGCTGCTCTTGGTTACGGTCGGATTCTTTGCGTGCTTCTCTGGTTCACGGACCGGTTCTGGTGTCGCGCGTCAGAATTGGTGGGATCAACGCGGTCCGGTGGTTCCGCATGACGACTTCCCTGCTGATTGCACCCTGTGTCATACGGGCAGTGACTGGGAGACGATCCGGCATGACTTCTTGTACGACCACGGGTTGGAGACGGGGACTGTGTTACACGGTGCCCATACCCGGGCCGAGTGTTTGCGTTGTCACAACGATCGTGGACCTGTCTCGAGATTTGCGGCTCGTGGCTGCGCGGGTTGTCACGAGGATGTGCACGAAGGCGAGTTGGGGCAGGACTGCACTCAATGTCATAGTGAAGTGAGTTGGCGACCAGAAGGCGTGGTCGCGGATCACTCTCTTACCCGGTTCCCGTTGCTTGCTGCGCATGCGAGCGTGGCCTGTTGGCGCTGTCACGAAGGCGCAAAAATCGGTGACTTCAGCGGCCTCTCGACCGAGTGCAGTCAATGTCATATGGATGACTTGGCCAGCGCGCTGGAGCCTAACCACCAATTGCTTGGATGGACTCATGACTGTCAGAACTGTCATCGCGCAACCCGTTGGGATGGCTCGGGCTTCCGGCATTCCTCGTTCCCGTTGACAGGTGCACACCGGCCTCTCGACTGCAATGATTGCCATAGGCCAGGCGACTACGGTGGTCTTTCCGATGACTGTTCCTCATGTCATGCGGCGGATTACGCGACTGCGATGTCTCCCGATCATGCCGCACTGAACCTGCCCATGGACTGTGAGCAATGCCACTCCACGCGCAACTGGGAAGATGCGTTCTTCTCGCACAGCGGTTTGACGCAGGAGTGCGCCGCATGCCACCAGCAGGAATACAAGCTAGCCGAGGATCCGGATCACATCGCACTGGACATCTCAATGGAGTGCCAGCAGTGTCATGGAACAAACACCTGGCAAGGTGCGGAGTTCTCGCATGCCGGCATCGAGTCCGGCTGCGTCGAATGCCACCTCCCGGATTATCAGGACGCGGACGATCCGGACCACATCGCTACAGGCTTCTCGACCGACTGCGAGCAGTGTCACGGGACGCAAGACTGGGCTGGCGCCGACTTCAATCACGACTTTCCAATCGATGCAGGAGATCACAGCAACATCGACTGCATCGAGTGTCACATCATTCCGCGCAACTTTGCGATCTTCTCGTGCATCGACTGTCACGAACACCGCCAAGGCAATATGGATGACGAGCATGAAGACGAGGATGACTATGTCTGGGCAACCAGCGCTTGCTACCAGTGTCATCCGAACGGTGACGACTGAGGAGGCGGGCCCACTAGCTACTTCGCCATTGGCTCCCAGACAGCTTCACCCTTGCGGTTGATGAAGAGTTCTTGCTGCTTGCCGTCCGCCTCGCGCGCGACCAAGGCCAAACCGCCTCGGAAGTGAGCGGCGGATGACGCGGGGTCCTGCCACTTGGCAGGGATGATCCATTCGCCTTTGCGATTGATGTATCCATAGAGCCCGCTCTCTTTGGATCGCACACGAGCTAGGTCTTCGGAGAAGTTGGACAAGTTACTGAACTCGTCGCACGCGAAGGGCTGCTTGCCGTCTCGATCGACATAGTACGAACCCTTGCTTTCGTCGCTGACGATCACGAGCGCAGATTTGAAACCGCATGCAAATCTATACTTCGGTCCCAGCACGAACTCGCCCTTCTTGTCTATGAAGCCCAGTCGTCGTCCTTGGTACGAACCGGTGCCAGACTCTCGTTGAAGTGGCGCCCGAATTCGTGCGGGACTTCCAGTGCGACTTTGCCGGACCGATTGAAGGAACGGATGGCTCCTTCGTCGGGCTGCACTTTGACAAGCCCCTCCTGGAAATCGAAGGGATCCCCGACATCGACCTTGTCGGCGCGAAAGATCAGTTGCCCTTGGGTGTCGCTGTAACCGAGCGAACTGTGGTTCAGTTCGACATAGTCTCGTCCCTCTGAGGACTCGCCAAAGCGCCTTGGGAAAGTGATTGGAATGACCACGGTCCCAGTCTTGTGGACGTAGCCATATAGCCTGTCCAGCTTCACGACCGCCAAACCTTCTTAGAACTCGTGTGCATAGTCATAGATGGGGTCGATGGCCTGCTCGCCGTGCACCTCAATAAACCCGTGCTTAGAGTCGCTTTGATCGTGGGTATTTCCCGTGGGCTCGACACCGACTTCCACATGGGCCGACCCCTCGTGGAAGAATCCGCCAGTGTCGTAGATGGCGGGTGTCACGAGCGTAGCCGTGGCATCGATGTAGCCGACATCGTCGGCGATTCTGACCGAGCAGCGATCCTGAGCAGCGCTCGTTGTGGCAAACAGCAGCAATAGGAGTGTCGTATAGAAGTGTCTCATGGCTAGTCGAATACTAGCGTCTGCGATCATCCGCTGGGCATGAGCTCAGGCGGCATGCGCGGCATTACGACAGAATCCGTAGCCATATCAATCAGGGTGTCACGTTCAACTCGAGTCCTTGAGTCAAGTTGAACCCACTGCCGCATGGGCCCCCGACGGGATCTCGGTACCACGCTTGCAGGAGGATCGTATCGCCGGATACCCATCCGAAAGTCGAACCTAGTCCCGGTCCCCAGCTCGCCGATCCCGATCCATCGATCGCTTGAATTGACACACGCACAACGCTGCCTCCGACGCAGCGCAGGCCGTCTCCGAAGGTCAGACCGGAGCCGCTATTCAGGGCTACCGAACCATAGAACAGCAACACAGGTTGGCCTGCAGTTGCACTCGTTAGTTGGGCCAGGAAATCATCTCCTGCGGCACTCGCGCTGCCCGCGCCCGACAGCGACGCTCCTGAACCGCTGGAGTTTGCACAACCACCAGCCGCGTCGTCATTGGCACAAGGACAGCCGCTGCCGGGACAGAAGGTCACGAAAGGAGTGCCATTACCCAAGCCACCATCGGCTCGCAGGTTTTGAGCCAAGACATCGCCAGCATCGAGGCGGTCATCGGTCCAGGCAAAGATCGCGTCGCCCGTCGTCAAGCTCTTGGCTGCAGCCAAGCGAGACTTTCCACTTGAGGTCGAAGCCAAGTCGAGCGGGCCCGTGTTCACAGAGCCGCCCGCAGCGACGATCGCCGCACGGCTTCGATCGTTGCCGAAGCTGGCGCTCTCCAGCCACGCGACGGCAGCGCCGGTTTGCGTTGTCACTGTTTGGACGAAGGAGACATCGATCGCGCCAATCGGCACAATGGCGAGGCCGCTTGAACCCCATTGCCTGCTGCCGGAGGCATCGAACTTTTGCCCCGAGACGCCGCGCTGGTTCTGGGCGCCATCCATCTCGGTCCAAAACATATAGGTAGACGAGGTGGCAGCGTCATAGGCGGCGGAAGGCGCGACGCGTGCCCCTGCTGCATTGGTCGATCCGAGCACGCCTCCGGCAGGGAAGGCTGCAGTGCCATTCGAGAGCAAATGCTGGGCATGGCATTGGAGTTGCCCACGGTCGTACCAGGAGAACACGGCACCACCACTTCCATCGGTGATGAAGCTAGGGCGGTTGCCGATCTGCAACGAGCCTGCGCCATAGACCAAGGTCGGCGTCGCGCTCCAAAGAGTCGCGCCTGTCGCATCCAACTTGTCCGCGTAGAGGTGATAGTCACCGAAGATCTGCGGGATGGTCTGATGCACGATCGACAGGATCACATCCGTGCCGGAGTCGTGCATATCGCTGATGTGATAGAAGCCCGTCGGCGCGACGTAATCGACAGGACTGACCCACGCGTTACCTCCAGCCACTGTGAGTCTCATCACACGCATGCGACTGCTGGCCCCCAGGTCTCCCCATGCGACGACGATATCACCGTCCGCAGTTCCAGTGATTTTAGGCGCGACCAGAGTTGAGCTGCTCGCGCTTGTCAGTGCGACACCGGAGGCACCCCAAGGAAGGGCGCCACTGGCGGTCACGCGTTGCGCGCTGATCTCGACCGAACCACTCGAGTCATCTCGGAATGCCAAGATCGCAGCACCGCTTGCGTCGACATCCAAACCGTAGTCCTGTGTTGAGGAGAAGCCGCGGTCAGCGACAAGCACACCATTGTGCGTCCACTGCTCGTTGCCGGCTGCGTCCAAACGTTGCACGCGCACATCGAAGCCGCTGCCAATGCCGTCGAGCCAACTGATGTAGCAACCGCCATCCTGCGTTGCGGCGATCTTGCTTTGCACCTGGTCGCCGGCGCCGTCAGCAACCGAGAGGTTGTTCGCAGCATCCGAGGACCATTGGGCGCTAGCGAGCGTGCACAAGAGGCTCGTCGAGAGCGCGTGTAGAAGGAAGGGGCGGAGCGTGAGTGTGGTGAACATGGCTGATGGGGGCCAAGACGCTGAGGTGGAGAAAATTGCGAGGGAGCAGTCTATGGCATGCTCGTGAGAATGGGTGCAGAAACAGCCATCCTCGGCTAGCAGGCCGCCCCAAAACTGTTGTTCGCGTAGCACCAGTCCTCGAACGCAGCTCTGCATCGTAGTACAGCCCCCAATGCCCTGTTCATTGAGGTGAGGCAACCATTGGGAGGCGAATGCGCCTTGACCTGTCTGCGACGCCCGGCACTGCGCGAACCGCTGTTTCTCGGGCGGGCCTGCTAGGTGGGATCGAATGGGAGCTCGAGTCTGATCTAGGCCTGGATCGAGACACCCGATTTCATGGCGTCGCTCAGGAGGGGCTTAGCATTCAGGGCACGCGCATCCTGGGCCGCACACATCCGCTGTGGCCTGGTTTGGTGCATGTGTTCGCTATTCGTTGCTCTCCCAATCCAACAATTACGACTCTGGTTAGGATGCTGGGCCCGATTCCACTGATGAAACTCCCCATGCTGAGCTCCACTTCGCTCCTCTCTGTTATCGCGCTCTCCTTCGCATCGACCGCCTACGCCGCGGACGACTTCCGGGTCACGATCATCGGCAAGGTCGAATTCAATCAGATCAATAGCGGTGTCCTCGGCAACGCCCAGACGGATGACCCTGTCGAGTTGAGCTTCGACTTGGATTCCACGGACTTCGTGAACAGTCCCAATTTTCCGACGCGCGGCTACGTGATCAACCCGAGCACGTTCAGCCTAGAGTTCGCAGGCAGTGGAATCGGCCTGCAGAATCCATTCCCCGCCGGTCAAACTCCGTACTTCGTGATTCGGAACGACGACCCCGCGGTCGACGGATTCTTCACTGCGACCAGCGTCGACTTCCCGATCGGTGTCCCGCTGGCGCAGACCGGGGCTTTCGCGCAGTTCCTCAACAATCAATCCGTGACCTACAGTGGATCTACCCTGAGTTCACTGAACCTGGTAGATGCCGCCGGCACCTACGACTTCACGGGGCTGAGCGTGTACGGCTGGACGATCGATGACGGTCCCTTCAATGCGATGAGTATCGAGTACATGGAGCTTCGCATCGAGCCCATCGTGCAGGCCTATTGTCATCCGGCCAATGCCAACTCTGTTGCGGCATCCGGCGCAGCGTTGAGCAGTACAGGCGGCTATGGCAGCGCTAGCTCCGGTCTCTTCGTATCCGACACTCCGAACCAGCCGGGCATCTTGTTCACCGGCCTGAGCAATCCGGGCGGAACACCCTTCGGCTGCGGCCAGCGCTGCGTTGGCGGTAGTGTCGTCCGCTACGGTCCCTTTCAACCGGTGGGCAATAACCTGTCGACAACTATCGATATGTCCCTCTCCGCGAACAGTCGCGTGCAGTGGTGGTACCGAGACCCCTCCAATCAGGCGGCGTGCGGCGACACGCACAACCTCTCGAACGCGTTGGTGCAATGAGGGTGTGAGCGCGGCGTCTCTAGTAATCCTTACCGTCGCGACTCTCGTCGCATGCTTGGATCCACGAGTCGAGTTCAGCCGATAAACGTTGAACAGACTCCGGATCCTGTTGGGCCAGGTCGCTTGATTCGCTGGGATCGCTCGGGATGTCGAACAGCATGACTTTCTGGCCGGATCGTACGAGCTTCAAGCGATCTTCCATCCAGACGGCCATCTTGCTCGAACGGAAGCCGATCGAACGCGAGCGCGTCGTCACCTCGCCATCGAGCAAAGGCGCCAAGTCAATCCCGTCCAGCGGCCGCTCCGGAAGTGGAATGTTGAGCGCTGCAAGAACCGTCGGCACGATGTCTGAAGTGACGCATGGCGCGTCGATGACACGAGGCTCAGGAAAGCGCGCGGGCCATTCCAAGTAGGCTGGGACGCGAATGCCGCCATCAAACAGGCTGCGCTTGCGCCCGCGCAAGCCTCCCGCACTTCCAGGCGCTTTGCCCGCTGCTCCTTCGGGTCCGTTGTCACTGCAGAACCACAGCATGGTGTCTTGAGCGACATCGAGCTGCGCGAGTTTGGCACGCAGCCGCCCGAGTTGCTGATCGAGTGAGGTGATACAGGCGAAGTAGTGGCGCTGCTCGCGATCCTCGATGGATTTATAGCGTGCGAGCTGATCTTCGCCCGCAAGCACCGGCAAGTGCGGTGCGTGCAACCAGATTACGGCCAAGAACGAGTCTTTTCGCTGCACGGATGCGTCGATGAAGCTGAGCGCACGATCCATGATGATGCGTGAGTCGTCTCCCTCCAGACCCTCGTCTACAACTTCGCCGCGCTCATTCCAGTAGGCCGTTCCGTAAGGCGTTCCCTCTTCCTTCTTGCCGACACCGCCTGCCCACATAGGCGGCGTGATCATTGGATCGTAAGTCGGCACCTTGGCCTCGGTCGAGAAGCAGCGCTCGAAGCCATGCAACCAGGGCGGGGCGAAGTGCCCTGCATGCTCGGGCCCACCACGATTGGAATCTGTGATCTCGGTCGTCAGTGTTCCCAAGTGCCACTTCCCGAAATGGCCGGTTCGATAGCCGTGCGCCTTCAGCGACTCCGCCAACGTGAGCTCCTCGTCGCGCATGTGCCCGCTATTGGCGCCAGTGATCCCCAATCGATATGGATGGCGCCCGGTCAAACAGCTCGCGCGCGTCGGTGAACAGACCGGTGCAGCCGCATAGAAACGCTCGAAGCGCAGCGCACGGCTTGCCAATTCGTCCAGTGTCGGCGTCTGCAGATGCGCGTGGTCCCGGTGCCCGACATCGCCATAGCCCTGGTCATCGGTCATCACCAAGATGATGTTCGGGCGGGTTTCTGCTATCGGAGCGTTGGCTGCTCGAGGAGAGGAGCACGCAAAGCTAGCCGTGACGATGAAGGCGAGTGCGGGATTCATTGTCGCGATCCTAGCAGTGGGCTGGACTAGGCCGGATCATGGATTGCGTTCTCCGGATCGGCAAGCAAAGCGCCAGCTTCCGCGCAGCGCTGGATACGATTCGTGGGTTCTGGCCGCGCCGTCAGGCAGTTCGGAGGACCCGTGGCACGGGCGATGCTCCAGAGCGATCTTCTATGTCGGCACCTGCGCGAGGCCCGGACTGGTGTGATGGATCTACCGGGATCCCGGACCCACGCCGAATGGTCTATACTGCGAACGAGTACCTAAGCATGAGTTCCGATCCCAAACCGCATCCCGTTTCGCTGAAGACCGGCGAGGTCACGATCGACTTATTGGCTGGTGTGCGAGCCGGCAAAGCAGAGGATTTGGAAGCATTGTGCCGCCGCATAGGTCCCGTCATCCTCGCATGGGCCCATCTTCGTATGCGGCCGGTGATGCGGGCGCGCTTGGATCCCGACGAGATCGTGCAAGAGGTCTGGGTGCGCGTGTTGGCGAAGCTCGGCAATGAGACACTCGATGCCGTGAAGTTCCGCGCCTGGATCATAGGGATCGCTCGCAATGTCATGTTCGAGCTGTCGCGCAAGGCCAGCGGGAGCGGACAAAAGCATGGTGCTGAAGATCGCTGGGAGTCCTTCCTCGGTGGGCAACTCGATGAAGTGACAGGCGTCAGCGTTGCTGTTGCTCGCCGCGACATGCTGAATACCTTTCTCGCGCAGGTCGATGAGTACGGCGAGACGGAGCGCATGCTTCTCGTGCTGCATGGCCTCGAAGGTCGGTCCTTTGCGGAGGTCGGCGAGAAGCTAGAGATGTCACGCGATGCCGCTGCGAAGCGCTGGCAGCGCTTGCGTGCACGGCTAGAGGCCGAAGGAATTCCCGACTACTTGCTCATCTGAGTGCGGGGTCTACCCGTTCTGATAGCGGGTAGTCGATCGAATGGCAGTGGCTTGGGGTCGCGCTCCCTACATGCGATGAAACCTCTCCTGGACGAATCCAGAGGAGGCTGCCAAATGGCGTTCCACCGCTTCACTTACCTGAGTAGGTCAGCTCTCTCCCCTCTCTCGCGCGACCTACTTCATTTCTTCTCGCAGTTGGCTGATCTGGGCTTGCAGCTCGGTCAGTTGCGAATCTTGTCGCTCGATCAGGACCTGCTGTGCCTTGACGGACTCGACAAGGAGCGCGCTCATGCGACCGTAGTCCAAACCGCGGGCCGTCTCACCGTCGTCCTCGAAGGAGACCACTTCGGGCATGACTTCGGCGACTTCTTCTGCCACGAAGCCGATGTGATCCTCACCGGTCTCGACCCAGCGGTAGCTGACGCCGCGCAGCTTACCCAAGGTCTCGAGCGGGTCCTCCAGCGTCTCGATCTGGTCCTTCCAACGCCTCGAACTCGGTGTGATCGTTGTGCCGAAGACATCTCCGGTTACGTGCACGTCGCCGTCAAAGTAGCCGGCGTAGCTGATGGCGGACCCGGTGCTCGAGTCGATCCCGATGACGCCAGCCAGGGCGCCGCTTGCGGGCGTCGCGTTGTACTCGCCACGGAGCGTTCCGCGAACTCCGCCGATGTGCCACGTACCGACGGAGGCGTTGAAGACCAAGGGGGCGGCGGTCGGGTCCGAGCCGCCAAGGAAGCTGCCGCCGAGAGAGCTGGATGTCGAGCCAGAGCCGTAGTTGTCGAGCTTCACTGCATCAGCGGATCCGTACACGCCGTACAACGCGCCAGCCGAATAATAACCCGACTCCTGACCGAGGACGCCTGAGGCCTTGCCGGCTTGGCCAGCATAGTTGTCCATCGAAACCTCACCGCGGACGGCGGCCATGGTGCCCTTGTCCGTCATGACGCTGCCCTTCGAGGTCAGGCCGTTGGTTCCGATCGCGTCGCCCGCATTGTCGAAACAGATGGTTGCGACCGCTTCCGTGTTCGCCAAGGAGGAACCAATCATGAACATGTAAGGGTCTTGGCATTTGCGAAGCGAGGCGCTGCTCTGGTTCCAGATGAAGGGATTTAGGAAGCCCGAGGATGCCTGAGCGCCTCCCAAAAGGGGCCGGCTGATTGACTGGGCGCTGGCGGCGCTGGCGATGAGAGAGCAGGTAAGGGCGGTCGTGACGATTGTGAATTTCATGACTATGTTCGTGGTTGGTTCCATTGTGGGGTGCTTCGTAGTCACCCCTCTCGCCAGTAAAGTGCTGCGGCAGCCAAATGCCGGGACACAGTCGGGCAGAGAGATCCAAAAAATTTCCACGCCACTCGGCTTCACGTGACTCGGCCGCCCTCGTGACCCTTGCAGCAGTGCATCTGATCGATCACCTGCTATCGATAAAATTGCGAAGATGGGTGCTGCTCGTCCGTTGGTGTCGAGATGCAGACAGCTTTGCAGCGGCACTTCTGCGTCCGCTGCGAGAGCACTAGAACTTGACGCTGATGCCCATCTTCAACATGTACTGGTCTTGCTCCCCACCGACAGCTTCCTCGAAGGACGTAGACAAGTAACTGGGCTCGATCACGAACCCGACTGCCGGAGTGAACCAGAAGCGCATGCCAACGTGGGCGCCATAGGCGATCTCTTCGATTCGCTCGGCCCCATTGCCTGGCTCGACTCGAACCTGCACCACTTCGGGCCCCATATAGAGCGTCGCTCTGGGGCCCACGGAGATGTTGTAGTTGTAGTACAGACCGAAGGCGCCGGCATAGCTATCGCCGATCTCGTTGTTGCTCCAGGCGCCATCGACGCTCACTCCCAACTCGTTGGCATCGCTTACGAAGTACCCGAACTCGGTATCGATGATTAGCGACTCTTTGTCGAGTCGTTGCGACGGATCACCCGCCTCGGCAGTACCAGCACTTCCATTGTCCGCGTAGGCGTAACGAGCAAAGGCCTGGACGACACGATCGCCGCTTACCGGATTCCAATCACGTCCCATGGCACGTCGGTAGGTGATGCAGCTGGGGAGAAGGAGCAGAAGGCACAGCAGGCTTTTAAGCATGTGGCAGGACGAATTCTGAGAGTGGTGTTGGATTTCGATTGAAGCTTGAGGTGCGGTCACCTGTCTCGTCGCGCAACCGCTCGGATTGCGCTGGCCATGAACACTACCGGGTGTGACCATGGCAGCCATGACCCATTAATTCCGTTCGACCTCGATGCCAAAGCATGCGAAGTCGTGTTCCTTGGTGTCGAAGTAGACATCGTCGACCAGACGAAGCGTGCCCTCCGGACTTGCTGCGACAGCATGCACGTAGCCGAATCGACCCTGAGCTCCAGGCGGCGCGCCCTCGTAGAAGTTATGGCTCTCTACGATGTTGCCCAAGACATCCAGCACCCACAGGGTCGCATTGCCTTCTGGATACAAACCATCGATCGTCGTGACGTAGCTCAAACCATTCTGATCCGTGGCCAAGGCACTGACACGCGGCGGCTGAGGCAACGAGGATGTGAGCTCGGCGAAGGTGGCGTCGACGCTGTAGCTTGCAAAGGTCGCATCCGGCACTAGACGCAGGAGGAAGTTGTCTCCTTCGGACTCCTCTTGGTGCTCCCACGAAGCGATGAGGATTGCCCCGGTCTCGTCGACGGCTAGTGAGTAGGTGGTGTCGAAGTTCAGGTTGCTTGCGGGAGGCAGGAGCACACGAACGGAGTGGGAGATCTCTGCACCAGCGCTCACATCTAGCGGCAGGTCATAGCGCACCAAGTACGGCTCGTTCTGAGTGTCGTTGACATCCAGCGCGACATATAAGGACACCGAGTACAGGCTTGCGTCGACCGGAGGCGCCGCGCAGAGGCCTCCCTTGAACAAGAAATCATTGTCGCGTGGAGTCGGATCACTCAAGGTGAACATCTCTATCTGCGACGGATCCGTGCCGACAGGCCAGCGATACAGCACGGGTAAGGTGTTGTCGGAGCTATCCTCATCGACCCAGTAGGCGCTTCCCAACGCGTCCGCAGTCACATTCACCAATTTGGGGTTGATGAGCGTGGGATACGCAGCGGCTGCACAATTTGTCACATCCGCGCCGCAATCGAAGCTGTCGATGTCGATCGTGCCAGCGAAGTCGCGCCGCTGAATGAAGTGGGACGACTCGGCGGACTCGTTGATGTAGCCGACATAGTAGTGCCCGCCGCCTCCGGCTGCTGTGGCGTGAACTTGGTGGCTGTCTGTGCCGGAGCCCGTGATCGCAGTGCTGAAGTCGAAGTTCGTAGCAGTCGTCGTGATCGTTGCAGATGCCGTGATTTGCGTGCCGCTGATGCGCGCGCGCACGGCCCAAGTACCCAAGTCCGTGCCCGTTATGTAGCGCGCCTTCGACGAATCTCCAGCCGCTGGCACAAGCGCGCCACCCAAGCTCTCCCACACAATGGTGGATCCTGCGGGGGCGCTGGCTTCGATCGGCATACTCCAACCGATATTCAGCAGGCCGCTGGAACGGCTGAGGCTGAGGGTCGGTTGGGGTGGCGGCTCACCGAGACTCAGATTGATGAGCTGAGCAGATATGCCGTTACGCGAACTCTCGAAGCCTTCGTACAAGCACAAGCTCCCGTCAGAAGCGGCTGCCAGCGCGAGAGGTCGTTCGATCGAACGAGGCATGCCATCCGGGTCGAGCAAACCAAGATCCGGACCATCAAGCTCGTCGATCTCGATGCCCGCAGCATTGAACACACGAATCGTGCCGACCGGATCGCGACCCGCTACGTCTTGCACACTGACGAACAACCGTCCGAGAGAGTCCGTTGCTAGGTCGGTGATGAAGCCTGCTCCTGCACCGAGTTGGATCTCGTTCTGGATGATCTCGTCGCCGGTCTCCTCTGGATCGAGTTCGTAGATTGCGCGAGTCGTGGCGAGCAGCAGCTGACCCGATGCACTGAAGCTCAAGCCTACAATGTCATCGCCAATCGCCATGGGTAGGCTGATGTCATCGATGACAGTTCCCATGTCACTCAGACTGACGATCGATTTCGGCGATCCCTCGACTGCCGCCCAGATAAGCGTGTCTCCGTCCACGTCGGTCTCGACCGCGAGGCCCGCGACGGTCCCCGCTACTGTGGGCATCCAAGTGCTGTCTAGCTCGAGTCGGTTCTTCCACGAGTTGCGATGATGGCGAAGTAGCTGTGGGGTCGAGCTAGCGTTCGTACTGCTGGAGTAGATGGACTCGCTCTCCGGGCCGAGTGCAATTGCATGGATTGGGACGACGGCGAGCAGCGGCAGCTCCGGTTCGGGCAGCAGGTTCTGATAGATCGGCGCTTCTGCTTCTCGTAGCAATCCAACAGCAGCGAATTCGCCCTGTAGCGAGTGGCCCAAGGCCAGGCTGTCGGCTCGCCGGGTCAGCGAGGCTGAGGTGATGCTTCGATTATCCGCGCCACCGAATTCGATTCGATTCGATACCAGGTACTCGAGCGGGTGGACTTCGATCTCATTTGTCACTGTGACACCGGCATCTGATCGGCTGGTCGCCGTGACCTTGTAGAGGCCGGCTTGCCCGAGCGCCAAGACGCCGTCATGGATGAACACGCTGCTCGCGTCATCGACGGACCACAGATAATCGTCACGCAAGCCCAAGCTCGGGTCGAAGCGGATCGTTGCCCCGGCGACCAATTCGAAACTTGCCTCGCGTGCCATCGAGAGCACGGAGCCCTCGGGTTCGTCGTCGATTTCCCCGCTGACTTGGTCGCGGTGTTTGATGCATGCCAGGGAGAGGCATGCGAGCAGAAGTAACGATTGAGGAGCCAGGGACTTGGCCGTGGACCGAGTCGACTCTATTGCTTGGTGGACGAAGGTCATGACGGTGCGGTAGCGAGAACGGACGATGGCAGTATCACACGGTACCGGCCATCGATTGCGATTGGCACGCTGAAGAAGCAGTGAAGTGCAGAGTACTGACCCTCGGGCCAGCGAGGGGCGACGCTTCCCCTTCGAAATCAGGCTCGAGCTACCCTGCCGATTGCCCGATGGGGTCAGCCTCGGAGTCTCGCCGTCGTCACGCTCGGCTCAGTGCGATCGTGGTTGCAGTGCAATTCGTCGATGCGTGTAGTCAAACACCAAGCGGAAGGGTCTCAGCATCGTGCTTCCCAAGTTGCCGAGAGCATAGGGATTGGCGAAGGCCCCGATCTCGGATTGGCTGAAGATCGCGTCAAGCGCCTCGACGCGCTGTCCACCAATCTCGAACCACTTCAAGATCCCGCTGCTCGCTCGACCCGATCCGCCGACGCCGCCAATTTGAGAAGCCTGGACATCGCGCCCCTCGAGCAATTGCAGTGACTCGACCGCGGGTGAATAGAACGCGATGGTCCCCGGATCGCCCAGATCAATCTTGAACAGGCCGGAGCGTTCGCCCTCGAACGAACACCGGATGCACGGAATCTGGCTATCGAGCACGAGCTCGCCCCAGTCTCCTTCTTCCAGCTCGAAGGACGTTGGATCGAACAGGTTCAGCTCGAGAGTTTCCAAGTCCAGCGCGACCACGGAGCGTGCGAAGAGGTCGTAGCCGCAGATCCCAGCGATCTCCATGCCGAAGTGCCCCGAGAGGAACGACAGCTCTAGCTCGACATAGATCGTGTCGCGCATCTCGAGCGGACCGAGCTGGAAGTGCTTGCCTTGCCGGAAACTAGCCGGAACCACGCCGCCGACGCCCATCGCTGGTACAGCGCCAAATTTCTCGAGGCCAAGTCGGTCCGCGACCTTCGTGTCCACGCAACAGCGCCCAGCTCCAGAGTCCAAGATGAACCAACCGACATCCTTACCCTCGATCATGGGGTGAACGAGCAAGTGCCCGCTGGGCACCTGCTTCAGCTCGATTTGTGCAGCTACGTCGAGGTCGAATTCGTAGTCCATTACGTCACTGGGGTGAACGATGTAGCCGTTGCTTTCCTTGTCACGCGCCACACTCGCATTTTCAATGCGGACCTGACTCTCGGCGCCCTCTGTGCGGGTCTCGACCAAGCGAGCCATAGGAATTCCCGCTACGGTTTCATAGTCGAGGAATGCCAAGATCTGATCGCGACCATTGAGGCGGCGCGTCATCACTTGCGGTAACCAAGTCTGGCGATCGATCGTGAGCTTAGCTTGCGTAGGGGAGTCCTCGATTCGCAGGATTAGGGTCACCTCTGCATCGGACTCGCCAGCTTTCTCGATCGTGAGTCCAGACCGCGAATCGAGCCAGAAACCGGAATGGATCCACTCACTGAGATGCCAAGCTTCGCGAGAACCCAACACGAGAGGCGTGACCGGGCCGGAGCGTTCTCGTTGCCGTAGCGTGTCTCCATCGAAGGCGGTCGTGATCGCAAGCTGCCCATGCGTTGCGTAGTGATAGCGTCCATCGGAACTGAGGGTCAGCTCGAAGGTCGAGTCGATCGCTCGTGTATCACTAGTACCGGTCATGAAGAGGCCGTGCTCCAGCTTCTGCCATGCGTCGCGATTCGCAGCGACACGCGCGTGCTGCAATACCTCGTCGAGCGTTATCTTGGTAGTCGCTGCTGTCGGGTGCGCATGGACGGAGGCAGACGCGAAGAGAAGCAGCGAAACCCCCGCTCGTGCCATTCTTCCGCATACGTTGCTCCTGGAGTGGGTGCTCATCATCGTTTTCGTTTCTCTTCGATCGGCGACATGGCGCAGGTGACTGCGAAGAGATCTCCTTTGGTGTTGTTTGAATGCTGTGCGAGAAGCTCGAAGACTGCGTCGATGTGGGCGTTCACTTCTTTCAGCTGTGCTGGGGAAAGACGCGCTTTGGTGCGCCGCAACAGCAGGTTGCGACGCGTTCCCTTCACGCGCACATCGGGACTCTCCAGGGCTGTGGCCACATTGCGTTGCGCCAGACGCAACACGGAAGCGGCCCCCTGGGACCAAGCTTGCCGGCTCTTGCGCGAGGCGGCGTCGAAGCTGAACTCGAAGGTCCGACTAACGAGCGAGAACACAGTCCCATTCCGACCGGGGCCTTCCCTACGCGGTGTTTCATCGCCTTGGGGCTCGATCACGCCGATCGAGGTCATCTTCTTGATGTGGTAGTACAACGCGTCCGCTGGTAGGCCGAGCCGATCCGATAACTGAGCGATCGACAGGGGACCGGAAGTCTGCAGGCTCTCGAATATTTCGAGGCGCACGGGCTTCAGCAGTTCCGAGATCGATTCCGGATCCAACAGCTTCGTCTTGCGCGTGGTCATGTTGATGTATTCTTGAAACGATCTGTGATATTTCAAGTTTACTGCGCTTCTTCTGCCAAGCCCAGCGAAGGCTTTGTCCAGGGATCGGTCAGGCCCACCGTCACGCCTCTTTTACGATCTCGGCTGCAGAAGCATGAGACGAGCTGGGCAGTCGAGGCGCAAGGCAGGTGAATGGCTCGGCCGAATTCCGACTCGCTGCCGAGCTTTTTCCGAATTCGATGCATCATCGTCACTGCCGGTGGGGACTACCGGGTGACTCATGGACCAGCGACCCGAACAACGATCCGCGCAAACTGCATCCAGCGCCGAGCCGAGTCTCTCGGACAGTTCTTGGCTGCAAGGTGGGACTTGGTTGCGCAGACTCGCAATCGAGTTGGTGGGAGACGAGGCGAGCGCGGAGGACCTGCTGCAGGACACCTGGACTGTCCTGCAGCGCAACCGCGGCAAGGAAATAGGCGACCTTCGCGGTTGGTTGGCAGGCGTCATGCGCAAGCTGGCGCTGAAGCGGAGGACTTCGGAAGCGCGCTGGCGAGCCTTCCGACAACATGGATTACGATGAGCGCTCTCTCCAAAATTGTTCCGGCGGCGGCGGTGGTGCTGCTCTGTGGCTACTGGATACAGGACCGCATTGTGGATCCTGTTTCTCCGAACATCGACGCGCCCAGTCTTACGCCCATCGGGGATGTAGCGTCACCCAATTTCGAGCAGGCGCCGATCGAGGAGCAGGCCAGTCAACGCGAGGCAGCCACTGAGGTTGCGACCGACAAGCCCCTACGCTCGCGAATCCTGAATGTCGTCGACCGTAGTTCCGGTGCGCCGGCGACACACTTCGCGATCGAACTTCATCACGATCCCGAAGCCAACTGGGAAGATGGGCCGCTTGCGATCCTTTGGACGGATGCAGGCGGCATGCTCACGGTTCAGGCAGAGTGGCTAGACGAGAGCATCACTTTGATTGCAATCGACCATCCAAGCAGCCGTTTGCAGCAACCCGAGCGTCTCACTTGGGACTCTGCCAGCCGGCTTGCTACGCCGGTCGAAGCTGAAGCTTCGGGGAAGCAGGCCGTCGAGACGCTTAAGATCGATCTTGGGCCTACATATCGATTGCAATTGCCAAGCACACCCGATTCCAAGGTCACAGCTTTCTTGGACACTGCGGGCTTTCGCGACTCGGTCGCGCTCGAGTACGGTGCGTTCCTACGCGAACCGGTCACGCCGGGTGGCTTGCCTTGGGTTCGCATGGATCCGAAACGCGTGACTCCAAGTTCACTGGGCAATGGCCCGTGGTTCTTGCGTCTTCGCGATCAACAAGGCTTTTGGCAGGTTTGGGGGGAGGTGCAAACTATCGCCGGCGAACACCCCGGGCCGATTCGCATGACGGGCGGCTCTTTTGGTTCGCTCGAGTTGTATGCACGCGTCGATGGAAGTGTGCCGACGACGCATTTTACGATTCGATTGAAGGATGCGCAGCAGCACTCGCCAGATAGGCGCGTCATCATCAATGGCAAGGGAGGCTGGCGCGCCGGTGAACAATCGATCGGCTATCTGGCAGCGGGTAACTATGAATTGACCGTCACGGATAAGAGCATCGAGCCAGCCAGTTTTGAAGTCGAAGTGGCTGAAGGAACGATGCAGGCCTTGCACATGGAACTGCAGGCGGCTCGCAACCGATACGAATTGTCCGTGCTGTTGCGCAGTGAGACGGGGCGGATCACGGAGGAGTTGGGCTATGTCTCGGTCGTTGCCGTTTCGTCCGACGATCCAACTAAGAAGGCGTGGGGGAACGGAATGCAGGCGGAAGGTGATGCGCTGCCGGTTCCCATCACAGGCTTAACTGCCGGACGTTGGCAGATCGAGCTGGGACGGATCGCACACTTACCGGCTATCGAGCCAGCCGGTGCAGTCGAAGTCGAAGTGGGGCCAGGTCTCTCACCAAGCGTAGAATTCTTGTTTCGTGATGGTGGCGACAGCGTTCATCAAGTGGAAGTGCTTGCGCTCGATGCGACAAACGAGAAAGCGGTCTCTTCTGGTGCCATCAATGTGATGTACGACGGTGTCGGGATCTTGGGGCGAGGGCTGTCGCAAGGAGAGGCGCAGCTACCCGTTCATCGTTCGGACATCGATCTCGACTATGTTGTCATTGTTCCTGGGTATCGTCCGGGGACTGCGTCTGATGCACGTTCCGATGACGGGCGCCATATACTTCGCCTCGAAGCAGGATGGGGGGCGCTGTTGTATGCACAGCGATTCGAGGATGGGTTCTTGTTACCCCTCGCCGGCGTTCAGGTCATCCTGGATGGTCACTCGGCTGGGTACACGGACGCTACGGGCTACTTGCTTCTCGCTGCGGACGCTCTTCCAAACGACGTCAAGTTTCTGCATGAGCAATACACCCACACGGGTGACGTTCTGAAGCCCGAAGCGGAGGGTGGATCATTCAAGCCGGGCCACTGTTGGACGACGCGCGTCACCTTCGCGAACAACTAGAGCCCTCATCCCTCGTGAAGCCGGCCATATTGATAGTGTTGTCGTTACCGGGGACGCCGCTGTACACGTTCTCTCCGCCGGCCATGCAATCGATCAAGGTCTCGAGCTTGTTGAAGTTGTTCTCGAGGTTGCCCGTCAAGGCCAGGTACAAGCGGCCTGCGTCGATGGTGGCGTAGGCCGCGTTTCACTCGCTGAGGTTATCGCCAAAACCGGTTTGAACGCTTTGGACAGAGACGGCGGCGCCATAGGAGTCGCCGCTGGTCATGCCATCCACGGTGACCTGCGCGATGCTTGCGCTTGCAACAAGTGTTGTGTAGACGGGCAGGAGGAGAGCGTCCTCGAACTTCATGTGTTGCGCTGAGGTTGAGCCGAGCTTGAGAGATGTTCTATTCGTCGTCGTCGCCAAGGTATCCGAGTGAGCGAAGCGCCTTGGAGTCTTCTTCGCTGAGCGGAACTACCTTACCGGCTTCCAAGCTCTCTCCGCGTTGCTTCATGACACGCAACATGTCGAGCGTGTGTGCTCTCATCTTCTCGAGGACCTCTGGGCGTTCCTCGCCCAAGTCTGCGAGCTCGTGCGGATCTTGCTTTAGATCGAAAAGCAGGCCTTGACCGTCTTCGGTAATGATTGACTTCCAGCGTGTCGTTGTCAGTGAGAAGTTCGGTTGCCCACCAAGGATCTCTTGCCGCTCCGAACTTTGACTCAGAATAGGCCTGCTTTCGTAGTCGGCTGTTAGGACATCGACGCCCGTCGATTGCGCAAGAAAGTCGTCGGCTGACTCCAGCTCGAGTCGTGACAACAGGGTCGGCAGCAGGTCGACGACAGAAATGACCGAGTCGTTGCGACCCGCATCCATTCCTGGGATACGAAGGATACACGGCACATGCAGCTGCTCGTTCCAGCTTTGACCATGCCCGGGTTGGTCATGCTGATTGAGGCTCTCGCCATGATCAGCGAGGAGCAGGAAGTAGGTGTTGTCCCAAGACTCCTGGCTACGCAGGTGATTCAGGAGGGTCCCGACCTGATCGTCCGTGTAGCGAATCTCGCCGTCGTATCTATTCAGCCCAGGCCGCAGGATGTTTTTCTTGCCGGTCGGCCGTAGAGCTGTTTCTGAAAAGCCGCGCGCTGCAATGTGAGCCTCAAGTTCTTCGTCGCTCTTGAACATCGAGCCATAAGGCTCCGGGGCTTCAAAGGGGCCGTGCGGATCAAAGTAGTGAACCCACAGGAATATGGGCGCGTCTGACGGTTGCTCGCGCAACCAATTCAATGCCAGCTTCGTGGTCTTGGCGCCTTGCCGCTGCGGTGTTTTCGGATCGTCGTAGGTCTTGAACCCGTTCTTGAGGCCATAGGTCTTCTTGAGTGGGAGTGCGCTGACAATCGCTGCAGTCCTGTACCCGGCTTCCTTGAAGACCTGCGCCGCACGCTTGAGGTGGGGCGTCGTGGCGTAGCGCTTGCGGTCCTTCTTGACGTTAGCAATGGCACCGTGCTCGAAGGGCCAGACTCCTGTAAACAGGGACGTGTGGACGGGCAGTGTAGTCGCCATCGGTGCGATGCATCGCTCGAACAGGATGGACTCGGCGGCGAAGGCGTCAATGTTGGGGGAGGTGTTGCGGAAGTAGCCGTAGCATCCGAGGTGGTCGGCACGCAGGGTGTCGATCGTGAGGATGATGACGTTGGGGGGGGGCTGTGGGG
>JBLFWN010000055.1:0-44754 GCA_047611405.1 Planctomycetota bacterium
GGCGTCGCTCACACGATGACCTTGAGCTTCTCACGTGAGGTCGATGGCAGCTGGACGTTGACGCCCAGTGTGCCGACAGATTCGGGAGCCATCGTCTCGGACCCGATCGAAGGTCTGCGCTTTGGCGCGGATGGATCGCCGGTTGGATTGGGAGCTGTGCTGGCCAGCGTGGATGTGCAGTTCGTCAGTCAGCCGGGCACACAGACGATCGATCTCGATGTCGGCACGGATGGTGGGTTCGCCGGGCTAACGCAGTTTGGTGGTCAGACCAGCGCCTTTGTCCAGAATCAGAACGGCTACGGCGACGGTGAACTGGCGGACATCATTGTGCGCAACGACGGCGTGATCAATGGCTTCTATACGAACGGTCAGACCAGACAGCTGGGCGGCGTTGGTATCGCGACTTTCCAAAACGAGTCCGGCTTGGCTGAGCTCGGCGGCAATGTCTGGGTCGAGAGTGCCAACTCGGGTACGGCTTCGCTCAGCGCTGGCGGTGAGCAAGCCAGCGGCACGGTCGTCGGAGGATCGCTCGAGAACTCGAACGTCGATACGGCAGAACAGTTCGTGCGCTTGATCGAAGCTCAGCGTGGCTTCCAGGCGAACGCGCGTGTGATTACAACCCAGAACGAGATCATGGCAGAAGTGGTCAACCTCATCTAGATGAGCTGAGTCGAGTCGACTCTGGTCGACTCGCTCTCCCCTCCTCAGTGATTTCGGCAGCCCTCGTTCGTGTGCAAACACGGGCGGGGGCGCCGTTTGTATGTGACAGCTAGCTGTTCCTCGGCGAGGTCTGTCTGCGTGAGTCGAGTTGCTCTGGACAACTTGTGTGAAGAGTGTTGCTGCAGTGTCTGTTCATTGTTCGAGCGGACTGCCGGACTACGACCGCGCTTGTGTCACGCACGATGTGGCAACTTCTTCCTAGTTGGTAATCCCTACCCGTTGGCCTACGAAAGAGATTCCCGGCGCTGCAACAAGGCGAGGTACAGATGGGTGTCTGGCATAACGCTAAGCACCCTATACAGTCCACAAGACGGTTGGCATCCGGTTTGCGTTGGATGCTTGCATGCTCAACAGCGGACTAGCCTACAGCGTGAACTCGATGAGTACGCAAGCGAAGCGACTCGACGCGATCACCTACAACCTGGCCAATTCGAACACGATCGGTTTCAAGCGTCGCATGACCGCCGCCGTCGCCGAGGAGACTGGAACCAAGGGGCAGGTGTTGAACGTCACGACCCTGACCAGGACGGACTTCGGGCAGGGCCCAATCAAGCACACAGGCAATCGCTTCGACCTGGCACTCGATGGTGAAGGTTGGTTCCCGGTCGAGGGCCCGAACGGCGAGATGTTCACGCGTCGCGGCGACTTCCGCATCGGCGACGCGGGCGTCTTGCAAACGCAGGAGGGCTATCCGCTGGCATGGAAGACCGCACCTGGACGGCTCGAGGCCGCCGGTACTGCGATCACCATCAGTAAGAACGGCCAGGTCTTCCAAGACGGGGGCGCGGTCGGGCAGCTCGAGATCGTGGCCTTCCCGGCGCAAGACCAGCTGAAGCCGCTCAACGGTGGCTACTGGAAGGCTGACGCGCGACTGAAGCGCGAAACCTCCGACGCCCAGGTGCACCAGTTCGCCGTCGAAGGCTCGAACACGACCTCGGTCGATCAGCTCGTCGAGATGATCGGCGTGCAACGCCACTACGAATCGTCGGCGCGCATGCTGACGATGATCGATCGCTCCTACCAACGACTCAACCGTCAGTAAGCCTGAACGGCGCCCATGCCGGTGCCGCGCGACCGACGGACTCCCCCGCACACTCCTCCCCACCAGATACCAGCAAGCGAACGAACCATGATGCGCTCCCTGATGACCGCCGCTTCGGGCATGAAAGCCCAGCAGATGCAGGTCGACACGATTGCGAACAACATCGCCAACGTGAACACACACGGGTTCAAGAAGAGCCGTTTGTCCTTCCGCTCGATGCTCTATCAGACACTGCGTGAGCCGGGTGCACCCTCGGCCGCGACGCAGACGGATGCGACGGGCCTTCAGATTGGTACTGGAGTCGAGATCGCTGGTTCAGTCAAGCAGTTCACGCCGGGTGAGCTGGAGCTGACAGGCAACCAGATGGACTTGTCGATTCGCGGGGAAGGCTTCTTCCGCGTGATCACGCCGAATGGCGAAACGCGCTACACGCGCAACGGTAGCTTTCGCCAGAACGTCTCGGGCGAGATAGTCACCAGTGAAGGCTATGTCCTTGAAGGAAGCCCGACGATCCCGGCCGATGCACTTGGGATTTCGGTGGGTACGGATGGCACGGTCTCCGCCTCGACCAGGGCGGATCAGCCACCGACGCCGATCGGCAACATTCAATTGCACCGCTTTCCGAACCCTTCGGGACTGAAAGCACAAGGCGGCAACTACTACACCGAGACAGCTAGCTCCGGCAACTCGATTGCTTCCACGGGCGGACTGAACGGCGCCGGCACGATCGAGCAAGGCATGCTCGAGCGGTCCAATGTTCAGACTGTGGACGAACTCGTCAGCCTGATCGTCGCGCAGCGGAACTACGAAGTGAACAGCCGCGCGATCAAGGTCAGTGACGACATGCTGCAGCAAGTCAACCAACTCATCCGCTGATCCGCGAAGCCACTAACAAGTAAAGGAAACATCGTGATCCTAGAACTCATACTGGCGACAGGAACCCTGACTGTGGACCTGTCTGGCAGGGCAGATGTTACGGGAACCGAAGTCCGACTGGCGGAGATCGCTGCCATCACGGGCGAGCCCGAATTGGTCAATCACGCGGGGCAACTGAGTCTTGGATACTCTCCCGCTCCTGGCTTCAGCAGGTTGCTCCTCGCCGACCGAATCGAGGTTCAGCTCGAACGACTCTTGCCGGGCACCCAGGTTACGGTCATTGGTAACTTGAGCTGCCGTGTGCATCCCTTGGTCGAAACAATCAAGGGCACGCACATCAGCGAGGTCGCTCAGTCGAAGATCGAAAGTGTCTTTCGGGGGCTCGACGCGGTCGTGACGGTTCAGAATGTAATCGGTGACGTGAAGGTGCCGAAGGGTGACTCGCCCGCGACTCTGGCTCCGGTCTTGCAACGTCGGGATCAACGCCCTGGCGTCTGGAGTGTGCCGGTTCAAGTGATTGTCGACGGCCAGGTCTATCAGACCGTGTGGACTCGTTGGGAAGTGGGCATCTGGGAGAATCGGCGCGTCTTGACGCGCGCTGTCAGGCGCGGCGATTCCTTGACGCCCGCCGACTTCAAAGTCGAGCGCGTGCGCCTGACGAATAGTTTGGCAGGTGACGAACTGCAGGTCGCATGGGTCCACGGTGCGACGGCGCGCTACGACCTTCCGCTTGGAAGCCCGGTTGCCGCGATGGATATCGAGCGCCCGCGCATCGTCAAGAAGGGTGACATCGTCCATCTGGAAGTCCGGCGCGGGCTGATCACGGCGCGCGTCCTGGTCACTCTGCTCGACGGCGGACGGCTCGGTGATGTCGTCAAGGTTCGTGCGATCGACAACGAGCGTGAGATGTCAGCCACGATCGTTCGCAAGGACCTGGTTCAAATCAAGCTCAAGTAATTCAGCTGCGCAGCAATATGAACACCCAAGTCTTCAGCACCACTCGTTTCATGCCCACTCTTCGCTTCGCCCTCGCCAGTTTGCTCGTCCTCGCAGGCCTTAGTTCCGAAGTGCTGCATGCACAGGCCCGACGTGGCTCAATCTACAACCCGAACCGTGGTCCGATTGGCCTTGTCGCGAACAAGTCCGCACGCCGTGTAGGCGACCTGGTCACGATTATCATCAACGAGACGCAGGACATCAAGAACGACGAGAAGGCCGACCTGAAGAAGGGCTCGGACCTGAAGTACGAGCTCTTGAACTTCGACTTGAAGCCGAACGCGTTCAACGTGCTGCCCGGCTTTGAGAGTGGTCGTTCCGACAACTTCGCCGGCACTGCCAAGTACGAGAAGAAGGGTCAGTTCACGGCGCGCCTGACTGCGGTTGTGATGGACGTGCTGCCCAGCGGCAACATGGTCGTGCGTGGTCGGCGCGAGATCCGCATTGATCAAGAGCGCAAGGTGATCGAGTTCTCAGGCGTCGTGCGCAAGTACGACGTGCGCGCCGACAACACGATCCAATCCGAGCTCGTGGCCGACGCACGCGTCAACTACTCCGGTTCGGGTCCGATGACCAAGTCCACCAATCGTACGGGTCTCGGTAACTGGCTTCGCAACGCCGTCGCATGGCTCTGGCCGTTCTAAGTTACGGCTGACTTCTACGAACCACGCGCGCTTCCTGCAACTCGAGCAGGCCGATCCCGAACGCTCCGCTACCTGACTGTCACGCCATGCAAATGATCCTCCTCAGTCTGATGACTCTCGCTGCGCCCGTCCTTCAGGGCGGGTCGCAAGGGAACTCGACGCCTGCGCCCACGCGCGTCGTTGCCAATGGCGGCATTGAGGCGCCGCTGCAACCGGCGGGTCGCTCCAGATCCAGCTTCGGGAGGACTGACCGCTTCGCACCCATCGGTCGGGCAGGACCGACGAACCGCATCCAAGCTCCGGTTGGCTCGCTCGTCGCTGTGCGCGGTGTCGAGGACAACGTCATCTGGGGCATCGGCATCGTCGATGGCCTGGCGGGAACAGGCGACTCAAGCGGATTGGCGAAGCAGCTTCTGAACAACATGCTGCAGAGCCAACACCTGATCGTCGACGTGGGCATGCTCGCGTCGAAGAACATTGCCGTTGTGCGGGTCGAAGGCGAATTGCCCGCAGGGACGAAACCGGGTCGTCGCATCGACGTGCGAGTCTCTTCCATCGGCGACGCAAAGAGCCTGGTTGGTGGCAACTTGGTGATGACCGAGCTGACCGACATGGGTGGCACAACGGTTTATGCCACAGCTGCGGGTCCGATTGCGGTGGGTGGGCACAGCAGCGAAGGGGACGCCGCTTCCGCGACAAAGAACCACGTCACAGTCGGCGTCATGTCCGGTGGTGGCAAGGTCGAGCGTGAGGTGCCGACGAGCCTCGTCTCGGAGCACGGCTACATCTACCTCGATGCGCGCCGGGGCCAAGACACGCTCGGCAACTTGGTGCGCACGACAGAAGCCATCAACGCGCTTTATCCTGGACTCGCGATAACGCAGCCCGATGGCAAAAGCATCCGAGTTCAAGTGCCGCAGGATCTGCCCGCTGAGACGCACGTCGCTTTTCTGGACACGATCCTAAAGCTCGAGGTGGTTTCGGACAACTTGGCGCGCGTCGTCATCAACGAACGCACCGGCGTGATCGTGATGGGCGGCGATGTTCGATTGCGTCCCGGAGCCATCGCACACGGCAGCTTGATAGTGACGATCGCGGAGACGAAGGAAGCTAGCCAGCCAGGCCCGCTTTCGGGTGGTACGACTGAGGTTCTGCCGCGCACCGATGTCGATGTGACGGAAGAGAACAACGGCCTGGTGTTGATCCCTGGTGCGGTCACGTTGCAAGAAGTCGTGGATGTGTTGAACATCCTCGGTGCGACGCCGCGCGACATGATTTCGATTTTGTCCGCCATGTCGGACGGTGGCCTCTTGGTGGCCGAGATTCGGAGAATGTAATGAACATCACCGGAATGGATACATCCAGTGCTGCGCTGCAGGCCGCTCAGGTGCAAGTCGAGGCGGCCAGCAATGACAAAGCGTTGGCTGACCAACGCGACCCCGGCAAAGCGGCGGATCGCATGGAGCGTTTGTTCGCGACCATGCTGGTCAAGGAGCTGCGTCGCGCACTGCCCAATGGCTTGTTCGGCAAGACGCCGGGCGCTGACACCTTCGAGGGTTGGTTCGACCAACACATCGGCGACTCGCTCGCTGACAGCGGTGCGCTCGACCTGGCCAGCCAAATCAAGCTCTCCATCGAACAAAAGCAGGCTGCTGCTGTGCGCGCCGAATCCGAGATGGCCGCGTATGAGGCAGCGGAAGGCGAGTGATACTCGCGTTCCGACAAGCCACTGCTTCGCATCATCATTCACCGAATTCCTAGACGAATCTCATTCCCAGAACCGACATGAGTACCGAACTCAAGACCCTGACCTCCGAGCTTCTGCATTGCCTGCGGGAGGACATCACGGCCCAGCGGCAGACCCTCGAAATGATCGAAGCTCAGCGCGTCGCCATTCAAGATGAGAGCATCGACGGAGTCGAGGTAACGACTGCGCGCATGGTTGAGCAAATGAGAGGCATGCAAGAGCGTGATCAGGAGCGGCAGCAGCTGCTCGACTCCTTCTCAAGCGAGTTCGATATCCCGGAGCCGGAGCTCACGATCTCAAACTTGGCCGAGTCGCTCGGTGACGATGGCGCCGAGCTCTTGACGATTCGTCAGGAGCTGCGCGATGTCAGCGCTGAGGTCATTCGAACAAATCGCAACCTGTCGGCTCTGGTCGGTATGCGTCGCCGCATCGTCACTGATGTGATCGACAGTCTGCTGCATCCTTCGGGTGATGGGCAGAGCAGTGACGAAGGCGTGTTAATCAACGCGGAGGCCTAGTATGTCCGGCATCAGTCTTAATATCGGGCTCAAAGCCCTGTTGACCGCTCAGTCCTCGTTGGACACGGTTGGCCACAACATCGCGAATGCGAACACACCGGGCTATTCGAGGCAGCGGCTCGAGATCAGCGCGGATCGAACACTCGGAATCCGTGGGATGCGCGTCGGCAACGGCGTACGCGCGCAGAACATCACTCGAACCTTCGACAGCTTCATCACGAAGCGGTTGATCCATCAGCAGTCCAGCACGCAACAACTCGACAATGCGCTGCGCGGCATGGGCGAGGTCGAGGCCCTACTGGGCGAACCCGATGGATTCGGTTTGGGTGGACTGCTGGACGAGATGTTCTCGAGCATGTCCGCCTTGTCGACGAATGCAGAAGATCTGGTCCTGCGCACCGGTCTCACGCAGGCGGCTACTCACATGACGACTCAGTTCCACGAACTGTCTCGCGAAGTCGGCCAGCTAAAGCTCGACACAGGATCAAAGATCGAGGCCTTCGCGAATGACATCAACGTGCGTGCGCGCGAGATCGTCGAGTTGAACAAGGAGATCACCTCGATCGAGGCCAGCGGCGCCTCGGCCAATGACCTGCGAGACCAGCGCGATGAAGCGTTGCAAGGTCTCGCCAAGCAGATCGACATCACCTTCCACGAGAATGGCAACGGTGCCGTACGGGTCCTGGTCGGTGGTCAGCTGCTGGTTGGTCCGACGAACGTGAATGAGCTGACGACGACCCAGAACAGCGCTGGTGGCGTCGAACTGGTTTTCGAGGGTGGCTCTCAAGCCGTCCAAGTACACGCGGGTGCAATTGGCGGCTTGAAGCAGTTTGGTGAGGATTTCATCCCCGGCATATTGGAGGACTTCGACCGCATGGCGCGCGAGATGATTCTCGAGTTCAACCGAGCACACACCGTTGGCATTCCTCAATCGGGCGGCTACGACCAGTTGATCGGTACCAACCGTGTAGCTGATAGTGATATGGACGGTGAGTTTACGGACGAGCTCTTGTCCTTCGCTGGCTTGCCCTTCACGCCGCAAGACGGAGAGCTCTTCGTCAACGTTATCTCGAAGGCAACGGATGAGATGACTCGAACGAAGATTGATCTGGATGTCGACCGCATGACGGTGGGCGACCTGATGGATGCGATCAACGAAATCCCGAACTTGTCTGGTGGAGTTGACTCCTTCGGTCGGGTCCAAGTCTTCTCTGATGCGGGCCATACCTTCGACTTCAGCAGCCGCCTCGATGAGAATCCAAACCACGTAGCTACTTTCGGCAGCGGACGTGCTTCGATCACCGGATCCGAGGAGGGCCCCTTCGCACTCTCGGGTGGCGAGACAATCGAGGTTTCCGGTACGCTTGGAAACTTCACGATTGCTTTTGCCGCCAGTGACTTCGAACGTCCCGGCGAGGCGACGGCCGGCGAAGTCGCAGCGGCTATCAATGCAAACGCATCGATGGCACCCAGCGGACTTCGCGCCGTTGTCGTCGCGGATCGTGTTGCGCTGCAGAGCGCAGGTACTGGCACCAGCGCCACTGCCGCGGTCGTCAGCGGCACATCGCTCTCGGCCCTCGGACTTTCCGCGCAAGTCTCGAACGGGCATGACACCGAAATCGGTGTCGAGATGGCTGGCACCTACAGCGGTGATATCAATGACCGCTGGGAGTTCCGACCCAACATGGATGGCGAGATCGGAACAACGGCCGGACTTGAGATCGAAGTGATCAATTCACGCGGCGTACCGGTAGCGACGCTCGATGTCGGAGCCGACTATACGCCCGGAAACTCGATCAATGTCGCGGATGGCTTGGAGGCCAGCTTCAGCTTTGGAAACGTCTCCGCGACAGATGGCGATTTTTTCACCCAAGATGTAATCAGTGATTCGGACTCCTCCGACATGCTGGTAGCACTTGGATTGGGCACCTTCTTCGTCGGTTCGGACGCGGAGTCGATCGAGCTGCGGGAAGAATTGATCGATGACCCGACGATGCTCGCGCTCTCGGGAACGGGAGCGGAGGGCGACAACAGCGCGCTGCTCAAATTGATCACCTTGCAACAGGGCCCAGTCGATGGTCTTAATGCGACCTTCGGCGACTTCTATGGAGATGTCATCGGGGATATCGCTTTCGAGATCAGTTCGACGCAAAACAGCCTCGAGGTCGAAGAGTTTTTGACCCAAAGCCTGTCAGATCAACGCGAACAAATCTCCGGCGTGAACGTCGATGAGGAGCTCGTGGAAATGGTGCAGTTCGAGCAGGCCTATCAGGCCGCGGCTCGTTTCCTGCAAGTTGTCAACTCGGTTACGGATGAATTGATGAGGCTGCTCTAATGCCGATCAGGGCTACACAAGCATTTACCTTTTCGCAGGTTCGATCGGGGATCCAGCTCAACTTCGCCAGGTTGGCGAGAGCTCAGGAGCAAGTGGCTTCTGGCAAGCGCATCCTGCGACCCTCCGACGATCCGGTATCGACCTCCATTGCGATCTCACTGCGCCGCCAGTCCGGTAAGGTCGAGTCGTTTCTCGATTCGATCCAATCCTCTCGGCCAGTCCTGGCGACCGCGACCTCGGAACTCGAGCAAGCATCAAGTTTGCTGACTGACACGCGTGCCGTGGTACTTCAGGCCTTGAACGGCACGCTCAGTGACGACGACCGAACCTCGCTTGCTAATCAGCTTGATCTAATGCGCGGCGCATTGATGGGGATCGCGAACACGCGTTCGGGGAGCCGCTATCTGTTTAGTGGGACCGCGACCGCGACCGAGCCCTATCGCGATTCCAACGTCGGTAGCGACACAGTTGCTCGCTACCGTGGCAATGACTATCAGCAGAAGGTCCTGATCGGCCTCGGCGTCGAGGTTGAAGTCAACCTCGGTGGAGAGGACCTGTTCGCGTCCACGAAGTTCCGTGGCGTTTCCTTCGACGGGCTGACTGGAGTTGAGACGGGAACGAGTGCGAACTCGGGTCAGGGCTTCGAGAACCTTATCGTGCGACACGACTCGACGACTGCCGCACTCGGTGGGGGGATCACCATGGCCAACGGCGGTGCTGACGACACAATTATCGGCGTGCACAACATCGTCGTTGATGCTGCTGCCGGGACCATACGGATGGGGAATGGCGTAGAGCGCCCCCTGCCGGATCCGACTTCAGCCGGTGCTGCAGACTTCAAACTGCAAGACTCCGATGGCAGTGTGGTCCGCCTCGACTTGAGTGGCTACACCGGCGTCGATGTGACGGGCACGCTAACAGGTGAAGGTTCGCTCTCGATCGATGGCGCGAGCTATCAGGCCTTTAATCGAGCTGAGACCAACTTCGAGATCGTCAACAGCGATACGGACTCGGTCATACACCTCGACACGCGCAGCATCAGTCGCGCGGGAAGCGAGCTCGTGACCTTCCAAGGTGCGACGAACCTATTCGATGTCATTGGTGGCATCGCGCAGGACCTGCGCAACAACAACAGCCTCGATCACCCCGAGCTGGTTGACCGAATCCAGCAGCGCTTGGAAGAGTTCGATCGATCGCACTCAGGACTGCTGGTGGGCCTCGGTCAACTCGGTGCCAGGCTCGAGCGGCTCGAGAGCGCCGAGACGAGGCTGCAGGGAGTCGACTTGCACTTGCGAGGGCTTATCTCGGAAGAGGAAGACGTCGACCTGGCCGAGGTCGTGCTGGAAATGACACGCGCCGAACAAACATTGAGCGTGGCCCAGGCCACGGGCGCGCGTCTGATCCAGAACACGCTCCTGCGTTACCTGTAAACAAGTCCCCATCAGAACCTGACCGATAGAGAACGTAGACCATGGTCGATCCGACTCCGATTCACAGCGGCCTGCCGCGCATCCAAAACGGCTCCGAACAAGCTGGCAAGGCGAGCTCCGCGGCGTCACGCAGCCAGGGTGCCGCCTTCGAGGCCTTGTTGGAAAAGCTCGATGGACAGGCGCGCGACATTCAGAAGGCGAGCCAGCAAGTGGCGCGCCCTGAGGAACTCGCCGGTGCCGTCGATCGCGCTCGCAACTCGCTTGGCGATGCGCTGAGCCTTGGCAATCAATTGCTCGAGGCCTTCCGCGCCAATCAGCTGCAAGACCCGACCGAAGAGTCCAGCGGCGATCAGAGCTGATCTCCTAGGAGCACACGATGGCATCTCCTTGGGCAGTGCGAGCACTCGCGGCTGAGCTTCAGCCGCGCCTCCTAGATCGATCCTTGGCAGCGCAGCACATGATGGCTGCGGTCTTGCGCGATGGTGCGCCGCTCGCGGCGGACTATCCGCTCGTCTTTGGTGAACAAAGTCCGGGCCGCATCGCAGTCATCGAGGATGCACGCGGTTTGGCACTCTCCGCCTGCGCCTTGCTGAGCCGTGACTTCCACATTGGTGAACGTTGCCTGCGCGTCGGCATGATCGGCTCGGTCGCTACGGATCCTGATCAACGCGGACGCGGCATGGCATCGCGCGTCCTCGATGCCGCGCACAAAGAGCTGGCCCGCATGGGTTGCTTGTTCTCGCTTTTGTGGGCCGAAGACCCAGCCTTCTACGAAGGGCGCGGGTATCGCACGATTGGCCGCGAGCTTGACTTCTACCTGCCTGCCGGCCGGCGCCCCATATTCCCTGCACCGGACGGAGTGCGTAACGCCAGCGCCAAAGACTTTGCTGCGATCAGGGAGCTGCACGCGAAGCATCCGACGCGAGTCGAACGATCCGTACACGAGATGCAGCAGCTACTGTCTGTGCCTGGCATGGAAATTCTGGTGCAAGAAATCGCCGGCGAGATCACTGCCTACGCATGCCGCGGTCGCGGTGAAGACATGCGCGATGTCGTCCACGAGTGGGGCGGTTCCACCGCGGGAGTGATGGCCTGTTTAGCTGGACACATGGCTTGCGAAGGACAGATGGAGCGCGACTTCGTCGTGCTGGCCGCACCGGACTCGAGCGATGCGGCTAGCGCACTGACAGAAGCCTGCCTGGAGGTCGTGCCGGGAGTCCTTGGCATGGCTCACTTGCTGAATAGGACAGCCGCTGAGCGTTTGCTGTCCGAATTTGCTCCAGAGGCTCGTGACTTCGCAGAGGACTTGACCGACGCCGAGTTGCTGGAACTCCTCTTCACTCCGAGCGAGCGCACAACGGTACGAGCTGCGTTGGAGGCAAGCACCGGTCAGGCGCCTGCCGGTTTGCCGCTGAACCCCTTTGCTTGGGGCCTCGACTCGATCTGACACGAGTCGTCGCGTCGGCCGCGCCACGCGAGCCTGTTGCAGGCTCGCCTCCAAGAGCGAAGTGAGCCGGCTCCCGCTGAAGCGGATCAGTTCGAGTTGGACTCGCCCAGCTTCTCGGCCAGGTACCGACTTGCCCCGATGGTCTTGATCACGTGCTGTTGCGCCTCAGCCCAATCGAGGTGCTCTTCCTCGTCGATGAGCATCTTCTCGAGCATCTGACGCGATCCGTTGTCATTCATATCGCGACACAGCGCGATGCCTCGATTCAGGCGTTCGACCGCCGCGGCTTCAGCCTGGCGCAGGAGCTCGATCTGTTCCTCTGGGTTCTCGCCAATCGTCACGGGACCGAGTCGCTGCATGTTCGGCAGGCCATCCAGGAACAGGATGCGCTCCATGATCTCGTCGGCATCCTTCATCTCTTCCATCGAGAACTCGCGGAAGCTCTTAGCCAAACCGTGAAAGCCCCAGTCCTGGCACATTTTGTAGTGCGCGTAGTACTGATTGATCGCCGTCAATTCGGAGGTCAGGACTTCGTTCAGGAGCTCGATAATTTCGGTCTTGCCTTGCATGCTCGATCCTTCTTGCAGAGGCGCGGTATGCGCCTTGATGCCAACAAGGCTACCAGCGCATCCTGATAGCGTCACGGATCGCATCGCGGGAGCGAGACTTGGGCTGATTATTGTCCGCAATCACGGCCACTGGCGTGACTCAGGACCCGCAACGGCCATTGGAAGCGCTCCGCTCGAGAACGCCCTGACCGAGCGCGTGGGGGAGGGATCTCGTCCCGGGGCTCGCAGGCCCGCGTACCTACCCAGTCCGGCCGCTTTATGCGGTCGGCGAACCGGAGGAATGCGGCTTGGGCAACTTACGGCCTTCGCTCTTCGAGTTACCCTTGCCCGGCGCCTGACACGGCTTCTCGAGATTGATCAGGCGCGTCACTTCAGCGCTGCAGCCACCGCAAAACGACCCGGCTGAACCGGCGTTTCCGGTCGCGCGGGCGCAACGCTTGATCTCTCGATCCGTGGCTCCGGTGCAGTGGCAGATGATCATGACTGGTAGTGGCTCGGCGGTCGGGCAGCCCCAACTGGAGGTCGATTAGTATATTGCGACTCATTCTCAATTGCAAGTTGTGCAGCTTTGAAGAGTGCAAATCCATCGCTGAAGACACAGCTTCTCCCGTTTCAGCGGAAACGGGGGTCTAACCCGGCCCTAACAGTCACTTAACGGCCCAGAAGGCGGCCGCTAGGCGTAGTTCTCGGGGAACAACCGACGCTCCACAGCCTCGATAGTGATGTGAATCACCTTAATATGGATCTCCTGAATTCTATCCGAGGTTTGAGCCTCAGGGACGACGATCGGAATGTCCACGTGCTCGAGCATGGCCCCGCCGCCCTTGCCGAGCAGACCGACTGTCGTGACGCCCCGCGCCTTTGCGACTTGGCAGGCGCGAATTACATTAGGCGAATTGCCACTGGTCGAGATCGCGAGCAGCAGGTCGCCGTGCTTGCCGTAGGCCTCGACCTCACGCGCAAAGATTTCCTCGTAGCCAAAGTCGTTCGCGATGCAGCTCAGGTGACTAGGGTCGGAGAAGGAGACCGCCGGAACCGCGGCGCGATCGGCTCGGAAGCGCCCGGTCCATTCCTCGGCAAAGTGCATGGCATCGCACATGCTGCCGCCATTGCCGCAGGACATCAGCAAACCGCCGTTCTCCAACGTTTTCTGTGCAGCGTCAGCAAAGCTTTGGACACCGCGCAGGCAGGACGGATCGGATAGAAAGGCTTGCAGCGTGCGAGCCGCTTCTTCAAAGGATTCGCGGACGGGATCAGAGGGAGTCATCGCCCGAATTGTCTGCGGCGAGGGGTTGGGCCACAAGGCTTCGACAGCTCGGCAGAGCGGAATGATGTCATTTCCTAGTTGTATGGCCCGGCCTTCGACCCGGCGGCGGCAGGCTTCGAAGGAATCCAAGCAAGTTCGACGCGGCTATTCTCAGCATCAGCCCGGCGGCCTGCCGGCCCCTTGCCATGTGGCCGAACGGGGCCTGACCCGGCGCGCTCCGGTTGATCCTCAGGCCTGAGAGTCGCTCGGCCGGAACTCGGGCGAGAGCGGCGCGGCCCAATCGGCCATTCGATTCAGCGTGCTCGATGCGGCGCGACTCTTCCCGGACAACATGCGCCGCAGCCGGTTCCAGAGCTTCCAGCTCATGTCGGTGTGACGCAGCCGGAAGGCTTCCTTTTGCGCGATGAGCTGCGCGAAACTGTCGGCACGGAAAGGCGTCGTCCCGTGTAGCAGTTCAAGTGCAATACACGCGAGTGCGTACAAGTCTGCCGAGCCTGTATCTGCTACCCCACGCAATTGATCTGCGGGCATATACACCGGAGTACCAAGCAAGAGGCCTTCATCAAAGTCGCTGATCACGCCGCGAGGATGCGCCAACCCAAAGTCGGTCAGCTTGATCTCGCCCGCGCAGGTAGCCATCACATTGCTGGGTTTCAAATCGCGATGCGAAACACCGCGCTCGCGCAAGTGGATCAATGCTTGCGCCAACTGACCCAAGATTTTGCGCACTTCGGCTTCGGGCAATCGTCGTCGGTGTCGCAGCAGCGCGGCAAGGTCCTCGCCATCGCAATACTCCATCGCGAGGAAGCAAGTACCGTATGCATCGAATCTCCTGCGGTGACGCGCGATGCCCGGATGTTCGAGCGTCATCATCATGTCGGCTTCACGGTGGAAGCGTTTGATGCCACCGTCCTCGAATAGCAGGCGATGGCTCATCATCTTGAGCGCAACGATTTGGCCAGTTGCAACTTCCGTCGCACGATACACGACGGCCATCTGACCTCGTCCGATGCAACGTCTGATGCGATAGCCATCGAGGATCTTGCCGCCGAGACCGTCGATGCTCTCTTGCCCGAGTCGTTCGGCAGTCAGGTGCGTCAATGCAATGCCGATCTCGGGGTGCTCCTGCGCAATCACCTTGAACGACTCCAAGTCGAGCCGTAACGTGCGTAAGTCGGATAGCGCGATCACGTCCGCGGAAACAGGCGAGTTCGTGACGAGCGACATCTCCCCGAAAACATGCCCGGTGCTAATGCGCGCGAGTTCTTGCTCCCCCTCTTCGTTGTGCATCAGCACACGCGCTTGGCCCGAGACGATCAAAAACACGCCCTGACAGTGACTGCCCTGTTCTAAAATCCGCTCGCCGCTATCGAACGCGTGCAAAACCATGCCACGAGCGAGCAGCCGATTCACAGTCGGACTCAAGTCCGCAAATGCCGGACAGTTCTGAATAAACTCGAAGATGTCTCCGAGTCTCTTTGGCTCATGAACACGCTCCACTGGAAATAGCCTAACTAGCTGAGTTCATTAGAGAGCAACGGAATTGACCTCATCCTCGGTTTGCGCGCTTCGTACCGTGCCGGGTGGGAAGCTTCGGTCCCACTGGGCTGCTAGGATGATGGCGTGAGTAATCAAGGCAGCAGCTTGTCACGCCGTTTCCGAATTTTCGTGACCACGCTCGTGTTGGTGCTGATCGCGGCCGAGCTGAGCGTGCATCAGTGGTTCCCCGTCCGCGTGCGCATCTTTCAGCTAGACGACGAGCTGCTGCACGATACGCGCCCCAGTTCACGTCGCATCCTGGCGATGGACGAAGCGGCCGGTGGGGCACGCGTCTTGATCGAGATCGGTCCCGAAGGCTACCGCAGCGACAGGGCTCTCGATCCTGATGCAGCGCTGCGCATCGCATGCTTTGGCGATTCTCTGGTGTTGGCGGAGAACGTTCCACAGCGCGAGACCTTCGTGCAACGCGTGGGCGAACAGCTAACGAGCCGGCTCGCCATCAATGTTCAAAGCGTCAACGCCGGGGTCACTGGCTACGGGCCTGATCAGGCGTTGTTGAAGCTCGAGCGCGACCTGTCCCGCATTGCACCGCAGCTTGTGATATTTGTCTTGTGTGCGCACAACGACCATGGCGATCTGATCCGCAACAAGCTGTTCCGCTTGGATGCGCATGATCAGCTAGTGCGCGCCAAACCCGTTCTAGCGCCCGAACTCGCGCAGCGTTTTGAGACGATGAAGCAGGAAGAGCGAGCTCTTGCTTTGCACCGCCTATTCGATTTTTGGAGCGAACAACGTGCGCGAGCACGAGCGGCTGAAGAGGCAAGTCTGCAGTCGCCCCCTTACATACAGTGGTATCTCGAGGCTGCAGCTGGAGAGTTTCACGAGTACCTCGCGGGCCAAGATCCGCTCGTGTACTCCTTGTTTCGAGACTACTACGACATCGATGTCGCTGCTCGACCAGATGCGGACTCGGCCCAGTACAAGCGTCGGCTGATGTTCGCCCTAATGCAGAGACTGCGTGATCATTGCGCAGCAGAACAGGTGCCGCTGCTCGTTTTGATTGTTCCCTCAGCAGTTGACTTAGACCCGCAGTTCGAGATCCGTGTCGACTCGATTCGCCACCCTGGCTACGACCCGAATCGGTTGTGCGCCGCCATCAGTGAAAGCCTGCTGAGCCTTGGGGTCGAGGGGCTGGACCTGACTGAGTGCTTCCGCCAGTGCGGAGCGCAGACCGTGTTCGTCGGTGCCGACGACTTCCACTGGAACGCCAGAGGCCAACAAGTCGCGGCCGCAGCGGTCGCCGATAGGATCAATCAGTTGGGCTGGATTGGCGCCGGCTCGAAGCCGGCGGCGCCAGGAGGACTGAAGCGCCAGGAGGACTGAAGCGCCGAGGGGGCGCGCGGGGCTCGAAGGGCGGCTCGATCAGCGCTTCTGGGCATGCGAACCGAAGGGAAAGCCCACCGTTTGCGGCCATCCGGAGCTACCAGTTGACAGCGAGACACAGCCCTCACCGCTAGAGGCACCGTAAAGCCCTACTTTTGACCCGCTGCGCGCGTTCGCGAGAGACAGGACCAGGGAGGGGTGGTACGCCCGACAGGATTCGAACCTGTGACCTCTCGCTTCGGAGGCGAACGCTCTATCCAGCTGAGCTACGGGCGCCCTAGTGACGGCCGAGAATCCTAGCCTTCCATTGGCTGATGGGCCACAGGCAACGCCAATGCGAGCTGAAGTGGCCCCGGAATCGGGCCAGGAGAACGATTGGGCGCTCTGCAGGCTCGAGCCGCCGTGCAAATTCCAGAGATGAATCGTTAGCGACCTGCGGTGGAGACCTATAGATCCCTTGCAGGACCCAAATAGGGTCGATCCGTTGCAGGACCCATGCCTAGGACCGTCGCAGCCTGAACCTCAGCTTGACGAAATCCGGACACTAGCCGTATTCTGATGCTGGGCAAATTGCGCTCCTTCCCAGTTTTCTCCCCTTGAGCGAAGCGCCCCAATAGTAGAGCAGGTGGTATTCATGCATCCGACCCATTCGAGTTCCAAGTTAGCGATCTCTTCGGTTTATCGCGTTCTGCTCTACTCGCTTCCGCTAGGTCTGATTGTTTTCGCGGGAGAACGACTCTCGGAAGACGTCACAGGCAAGCTCGGAGATACGACGCTCGAAGCTGCCGGCACATGGGCCGTCGACACGGACGGTGACGGTTTGCCCGACAAGCAAGAAATCGTCATCGGCACTTCGACTTCGCTGACCGACACCGACGGCGACGGTTACTCGGACGCGCTCGAGTTCGCATGTCAGTCTTCGCCGACACTGGATTTGTCTGTGCCCTCGACGCTCGACATCAGCATCGGGATGACCGCACGCGGAGGCCACGGCAACGGCGTAAAGATGATGCTGGGCGTGTTCGTCGCGGACGGAACGCTCGACGACGAAGCTATTCGATTCGGCGTCCTTCGCAACGGAATGCCTATTTCAGTGCCGTTTGGATGGATTATGTGGCGTGCGAACACTCGCACGATGCCGGTCGAAGGCGGCGGTTTGTTGGTACTGTTCGACTTGGATCTACCGCCGAACATGATCTTGGGTGGAGACCACGTTTCGTATTTCGCCGCAGCGGGCATTGCGTGGCAACCTTACTACCAGAGCGCCGCGGTCTGTTCGTTCATTAACCGTGATGGCGTGCCGCTGTTGCGCGTTCGCGCCGCCAGCAGTGGCGTCGGCGGAGGCTCGACTCAGACTCAGGGCACAGGCTCGGTCTACCAGCCAATCCCGGGTGATGGTTCTTCCATCCCCGAAGGGTGGAGTGCGGGCAAAATCTGTTATCGGACCGCCGAAACCGTGGGAGTCACGGGCGCAGTGTTGACTCAAGAAGTTACAACCGCTGAGTGCCAAGAAGGCTGGGATTCCTTCTGCGCCAGTGGGTGCGAACAGTCGGTCGGAGATACCTACCAGACTGTCGATCCGCTGGCTCTCGTCGGCGGCTGAGTTCGATGTTTGCGGCTCGCTTGTTATGGCGCGGTGTCTGCCGCGGGCTTGAATCCGGACAATTCGTCAGCGATCCGAAGAAAATTGACTCCGCTTCTTGCCTGGCTTGGAGGCTGCATTCAATTCGATGGAACCACGTCTTGGTAATGCACGTCTAAGTAAGCAATGGCTCGCTCTCCTCGAATCGACCCGGACCGGGAATTGGTCCTCGCCTGCATGGAAAGCCCCCAGTCGGGCTTCCAGGGTGCTTTTCGACAGCTGTACGAGGAGTTCAAGGATCGCGTCTACAACGTGTGCTATCGCGTGACCGGCAACGCGAACGATGCCCTCGACGCCTCCCAAGAGACCTTCGGCATCATCCACCGTAAGATTGGTGACTTCCGTTTCGACTCCAAGTTCTCTAGCTGGGTCTATCGCGTGGCGGTCAACGCCTCGATTGACCTAAAGCGCCGCTCGGTCTCGAACTACGTCACCTCGCTCGACTCTCCGCACGGAAGCGCCGACGAGGGCCCGCGCGTGGATTTGCGCGATGAGGGCATCGAGCTCCCGGCCGCCGCCGCCTCGCGTCACGAGCTCGAGCAGGAAATCCAGCGCGCAATCGGCCGCCTGAGCCCGAAAATGCGGGTGATCATTGTGCTGCGCTATATCGAGAGCCTCTCCTATGAGGAGATAGCCGATACCCTCGGCATCTCGATCGGCACCGTCAAGTCTCGCCTCTCGCGGTCGCACGCCGCCCTAGATCGCGAACTCTCGCCCGTCCTCGACAAACACTACATGACCTTTTGATGGTGATTCAGTGACAAGGGGACATCAAACAACTTGCGCCCGTGTGGCCGAATCCTTCCTCGACTATGTCGAGCCGGGAGGAGCCCATCGCGCCGAGTCCAACTCGCTGGTGCACGCGCACCTAGCGAACTGCAGCTCGTGCAGTCAGCAATGGCAGAGGCTGCTCGATCAGTCACGCTGCTTGGCTGCGCTGACACGGATGCAGGCGCCCGTCGATTTAGAGGGTCGTGTGGTCGCGGCACTGAACGCCGGCTATCGCGAAGACCGCGTCGTCGAGGCTATCAAGCACCTCCCGCGTCATCGCGTGCCTGAGATTCTCGACGGCGGCTTCTCGACGGACGACCAGCTCGCGGGTCGCCTCGGGTTTCCGCTTGCCGGGCTCGAGCGCCACCGTGCTCCCGACGAGTTGAGGCGCCGCCTCGAATTGCAGTTCGCGCCGCAAGCTTCCGCGTCGCATTCGCCCGCTCTCGGAACAGCCGAGGGACCGAAGCGTGGCTTCATGCCCGCAGCTCTGTCGCAAGGCGAGACACGTTGGCTCGTGGCCAGTCTGCTCTCTGTCGCTGCCGCGGTCGTTATGTTGACGACGGCGCCGCCAGCCATCGCTCCCGGTCCGATGAAGCAGTTCGCCGGGGCGGATGCGCAGAACACGCAGCCGACACATAACACTCAGAACACCGTGATGGGCGCCGCCGAGAACTCTGGCTCTGCTTATGCTTCCAGCGCTAACCCGAGAGTGGCCCGCGCGAAGAAGACCTACCCATTCACGGTCCGTCGCGTCACCAGTCTCCACGAGGTCTCCGACGACCCCATCATCACAGGCTTGATCGAAGCCGCGTCCGGGGGTGCCTTCTCCTCGGGCTGACCGCTTCTCCACTGAATACTCGCACACAACAAACGGTTCTATTGAGGCACTGCCCCAAGCTCCCCGCCTCGGTTCGAAACCACCAAGCCGCCGTCGGCAGCAGCTCTCAGTTCGGATCCCCATCCAATGACTCGCCCGCCCAAAACCACGCGCAGAATGCACGCCCTGACGATCACCTGGATCGTCGGTCTGGCCTTGTTGCCGCTGGGCTGTGGTCGGGCACCCGCTGCCGATGTGATTGACGGCGGCACGCACGACCTCGCGACGCAGGGTTCGAGCGGCTCCAGCAGTGCGGCCAGTTCTTCGACCGGTTCATCCATCGGTACAGGTGCCAGCGCTAATGTGGCTTCGGCCATCGCCAGTACGCTGATCGAGCGTATGCCCGACGCACCGTTTAATGTGCACTTCGAAGGCACGCGCGAACTGGTGCAGACGATTGAGTCGGGCGGACAACGCATCCAGCACCACTTCCAAGAGAAGGTTGGGGCTGACGGCAGCGGCAAATTCGCGATCGAGGCTGAGCTTCTGTCGGGGCCCCAAGACCCCGAGATTTTCGCGCTGAAGCAGCTGCCTCAGCAGGGGCACAACTATCGCCAGCGTGACTTCCGCATTCGCGACCTACAGCTGTTCCGCCAGAGCTATCAGTTGACGATGACCGATGCCGATGTCCCGATCGCTGGCATCAACTGCGTCGAGTTCCAGGTTGGGCGGAACGATGGTTCGCCCGCGCACTACACCGTTCACGTCGACCCGAGCAGCGCGCTTGTGCTGCGCAGCGAAGAGCGCGATGCCACAGGTGTTGTCGTCGCTCGCATGGAGTACAGCTCCATTGAATATGGTGCTGACCTCTCGGACATGGTGCTGACGGATGGCCGCATGCAGCGCGAGGAGCTGGACGTCAACACGTTGATCGATGACAGCGCGAGCACGCTCGGTTTCGAGATGCGCATTCCGACTCTGCCGGCACCCGGTTTCGAACTCGACACCGCTACGCACTTGACCGACCCGGCGGGTCGTCATTGGTTGAAGCTCTCGTACCTCGATGGCGTCGAGGTGCTGACCTTCATGCACCGCGCGCAGAATGTGCCCGCTCCCGGCTCGCTGGATCAGGTTTCCAGCGGCGAAGCCACGGTGATCACTCTCGGTAATTTGGTGGTTGTCTCGGGCGAGATCGATCGCACCGGCTTCGTGATCACTGGGCGTGCCCTCGAGGACGATTTGCTGACCATGGTCGGCTCGGCCCTCGCGACGAACTGATCGAGTTTCCGTCGAAACCGACCTTTGGTGGTTGATTGACCATGGTTTACGGTGTGTTTGGGGCATTAGATTCAACGCCCTCGCTCAAAAAGATCGAGATTGCCGCGCCTTCCGACCTAGAGCTCAGTCGCGGGGTACCTTAGTTTGTAGCCAACAAACACCGCAGAGCATCGCAATACGAATCATGAGCCAAGAGCCCGATAAGCCCTTCAACGAAGCCCGCCTCCAGGACGCCGAGTACCGCGACCGGCTGATGCGCAAGCTCAATTGCCTGATCGCAGTTCTCGAAGTGGCCAATGCCAAGGTCAAGAAATCGCTGTCCGGACCCGAGCCGGACGTGGATCGCCTCGAGAAGATCCAGACCAACTTGAAGAGCACGCTCGAGGTTTGCCGCCGAGCTCGCAAAGCACTCGAACGCCGCGAAGCCCTGCCCGAAGGCCTCCCGGATACGCTCACCGAAGTCGCCCGCAGGAGCAAGCAAGCTCGCACCGGAAGCCGCTCGACCTATCTGCCGCAAGGCTCCGAGATCGAGATGAGCTCCAAGGAAGAGAAGTCACGCTTCACGAGCATGGGCAAAATATTGCCGCAAGAGATCCAAAGCTGCGATCTCGACGCATTGATCAACAAGCTGTAATCAAGCAGCTCACTGCCCGCTAGCTACGGGCAGCTTCCAAGCAACTAAAAGAAGAGCCGGCGTTCGCGCGCCGGCTCTTCTTGTCTTTGGGGCAACGCTCTACTCGGAGGACCGTTAGCCCCCGGCGGGTCGAGATGCGGCCGCCCTCCTTACCCGTAGAGCGATTGCTAAGCGAAATTCAGGGGCGCAGGAGTGATTCCTTGCGTGGTCCGGTATGGAGAAAGAGTGGCCAGCAGCGGATGTACTGATCTACGAGAGGAGAATCGATGCGCAGCACCCAAGCGATGACGTTGATCTCAATCGCAGCTATCGTGCCCCTTATTGTCATTCTCATTTCAATCGGTGGGGATGCACCACTCTTGAACTCGCCCGGTCCAGATCCTTGCTCGGACGCAGCTGTTCAGCTTGCTTCCTCAGAGGCGCTGATAGGGAAGTCACCTACCCAGCAACTCACGTCTGAACCAACGACTGGGGCGCCAGTTCGTGAAGCGGTAGTGACTCCGCCGGTGACAGAGGCCGAGTTCAAGAGGAAGGACGAAGGCTGCGACTTGGATAAGCTCAGCGCGGCCAAAGTGTCCATCGACTTACAGTTTCGAGAAGCGACCCAACCCGAACCCTCCGTCGACTCGAATCGGGAGAAGCAGTATCCCTCGGCCCAGGAAACAGCCTGTACGTCCCCAGCCGGGATTCGTCTGATGAGATCGCCGCCTACATGATGAGGCCCTCTCAAGAAGGTTGGTTCAAAGTGACTCTGCCTGCGAGCGAATTTCCGGAGCTGTACAGGCTGAGTGATGAACGTCCATGGCTTGAAGACGGGATCCAATCAAGAAGCGAGTCGGCGGCAAAGGCTGATCGCTGCGCTCTCCAACATCGATTCACGCCGCGCTAGCGACATCGAATCTTGCGAACGGGGCTCTCCGAATCGGTACCCGCGCCTCAGCGCGCGTGCACGTGGATCTTCTCGCCGATCTCATTCAGGATGCCGCGCAGGGAATCATATTCGGAGTGACGAGCGCGCACCCAAGAGTTCGCCATGTAGCCGCCTTCGACGCCTTGCGTTCGGCTGCCGTGCGGCGGGAAGTGCGAGTCGATGATGTGCGTCGCGTGCTTCGCCATCATCGTCTCGACGCCTTCATAGCCGGAGATGGCTCCATCTTGGTCCGGGCGTAGAGCGATCATGCCGGAGGAGTGCGCACGAGAAGGTTTTGCTTCGGTGCCGCCGTGCACCAAGATTTGGGCCCACTCGCGGTACAGGTCGATATCGTTGCCGGCGCCATACAGATCCCAAGTTCCGACGCCGGGCGGGCGACAGCCGATCTCGCTGAACTTCAGGCCTTTGGGGCCGAAGAACCATTCCATGTGCGTGGCCGAGGTCTTGATATCGAGTACCTCGATGACCTTCTTGCCCATCTCACGCAATTCGCCGTAAGTGGCGTCGTCGGTTTGATTCGTGCAGACGATCTGCGGCGAGATCCAACGCTCACGCATCGCTTCGAGCACGCCGGGATAGTAGTGACACACAAAGTCGTGCACGACTTCGCCCTCGTTGCAGAGCGTGTCATAGAAGCCTTCGTGCCCCTCGACGAACTCCTCAACAGCCACGGAGATCCCCATGTCCAGACCGGATTCATCCATCGCCTTTTCAAGGCTGGCTTCGTCGTCCGCGCGATAGATGCCAGAGGCGCCCGCGGCATCGCGTGGCTTCAAGATAAGCGGGTAGCCTACTTCTTTCGCGAAACTCACGACCTCTTCGCGCGTCGAAGCGCCCGTCGATTGCGCGCACGGAACGCCGGCTTCGCGCAAGGCATCTTTCATCGCGGGCTTGTCGCGACATAGGAAGGCCGTGCTGACCGATGTGCCCGGGATCTCCGCCGCACCGCGCACGCGCGCAACCGGCAAGATGTGAGCTTCGATCGTCGCTTCCAGGCGGTCAACCCATTCGCGCTCCTGGATGGCGCGCACCGTTTGCAGCAAGGCTTGTTCGTTGACGACTGAGGGCACCTGCTCGTAACCGTGCAGGTGTCGCTTCGTCTCGGCATCGAGGGCCGCAAGGGGTGCCTCGCCGATGGCGGTGACGTGTGCGCCGACTTGGGAGAGGGCGCGTACGAACTCGCGCTGATTGCGCGGGAAGCTGGGCTCGACGAAGATTACATGCATGTTTGGTGCGTGGGATAGGAGGCCTCGGGTTCAGAAGCCGCGCTTCACTGCGTCATGTTCGAGGCGAGGTCAGGCCCTGGCTGGCATCGAGGGTGAAATCGATAGAGAGAGGGTTGAGTCTGGCTGTAAATCGGCGGACTGATCAGCCTAGCAGGCTTTCGTACAGTCGCACGTACTCTCCGATCTGATGCTCCCAAGAGTAGTCCTTCGACATGCCGCGCCGCACGAGTGCGGACCAGGCCTCGCGATCTCGATAGGAATCGAGCGCGAAACGCAGCGTGTCGAGGAAGGCTTGGCTTGTGAATTCAGTAAAGACGAATCCTGTGCCGGTCGAGCGATCGGGGTCGAAGCCTTCGACCGTATCGGCGAGTCCACCGGTGAGCCTGACCAACGGAACGCTGCCGTAGCGCAGGCTGTACATTTGGTTCAATCCGCAGGGCTCGTAGCGCGACGGCATTAGGAAGATGTCGCTGCCGGCTTCGATCCTGTGAGATAGAGCTTCGTCATACCCGCAGTGGAAGTGAACCTTGTCGGGGAAAGTGCGTGCGAGCCAGTGGAAGTACTGCTCGTACGACTCCTCGCCGCTGCCAAGGATGACCATGCGCACATTTTCGTTTTGCAGCACGATCGGTAAGGCGTCCGGCAGGAGCTCGAATCCCTTTTGCCCGGTCAGGCGCGAGATGATGCCAAGGACGGGTGCCTCATCGGAGTAGCTGAGCCCCACCTCTTCCATTAAGGCTTGCTTGCAGTCCACCTTGCCCGAGGGGTCCTGTACGGAGTAGTTGCTTGCTATGTGCTCGTCGCCCGCCGGATCCCATTCGTGAAAGTCGATTCCGTTCACGATTCCGGACAGGCTGTCTGCGCGCTCAGTCAGGAGCGACTCGAGGCCGTTCCCGAACTCCTCGGTTTGAATCTCGCTCGCGTAGGTCTCGCTGACCGTGGACAGATGACTCGCATACTGAATGCCGGTCTTCAGGTAGTTGATGTGGCCCTGTTCGACGTCCTCTTGCCACAAGAGACTGCGACTCTCGGCCAAACCGAGCGACTCGATGACATCGATTGGAAACACACCCTGGTAGCCGATGTTGTGAATCGTCAGCAAGGTCTTGGTGTTCGCGAACAGACGGTCCCACTCGTACAGCGTGTTCAAATAGATCGGCAGTAAACCCGTGTGCCAATCGTTGCAATGGAACACATCGGGCGCCCATCCCAGGTGCTGGCAACTCTGAATCGCGGCGCGTGAGAGCAGTGCGAAGCGCAGGTGCTCCTCGCCATCGTCCGTATACAAATCGTCGTGCCGGAACAGATCCGGACAGTCGACGAAGTAGATCAAGGGCCCGGCCTCGCCGCCCGCACTACCAGCCGGTAGGGGGGTGGAGTAGACGGCAAAGTTATGGTGTGCCGATTCGAAAGTGACTTCGAGGCCGACTAGGCCCTCGACCGGCTGCAATGGCCACTCCGGCCGACGGCAACGTGGATACAGCGGCAGGAAGGTCAGCACGTCGTGACCCGCGCGCGACAGGTGGCGAGCGAGGGCGGTCGAGACGTCGGCAAGACCACCGGTCTTCGCGAAAGGGGTCAGCTCGGAAGCGACGAGGCAGATACGCATGAGGTGTCGAGAGCGGCCTGAGGGGGATGACGATAGTAGCAGTCGAGTGTCGCGTCGTGACTGCTGACGCGGCTGGTCTCGTGTCGGCTTGGGTGAACTTGGACCGCTTTCGGGCCTCGATCGCCAATTCTCGCCCGACCCTTCCTTCGCTTCTGCAGGCTCGTCACTGGCCTGGTTCAAACACGTAGGTAGCACGCTCAAGCCCTCATATGACCCATTCTGACCGCTTCATGAAGGCTGCTCCACTCTGCTTACCGACTTCCTAAGCCTCTGTATGACCCTCCGGAGGCACGCCCAACACCGCGATCAGAAATCCAACACTTGCGCTTACAACTCGTGGGGGGCTTGTCCACCTTGACAGAGCGCGGCAGAATGCACCCCTGAGATGAGTCGGGCCGCCAAGCGGCGTCATTCTTGTCGTCGCCTTCAGGTCGCTCTTCTCGGATTTCGTACGCGATCAGAGCACGAAGGTCTCCACAAGGATCCCGCTTCGATCGCTTCCCCTTTCGGTTAGTACTGATTCGTCACAGCTCGTTGCAATATCTCGACACGCTAGAGACGTCTCACAGCCCCCTTATCTGATTTTCATGGGCAAGCGCCTCTACGTTGGAAACCTCTCTTATGACAGCACGGACGAGTCCGTGCGCGCAGCCTTTGGCGAAGACGGTCGTACCGTCGCAGAAGTCCAGGTGATGGTCGACCGTGAAACCGGTCGCCCCCGTGGCTTCGGATTCGTCGAAATGGCCAGTGACCAAGACGCACAAGCAGCGATCGAAGCCATGGACGGAGCCGACCTTGATGGTCGTTCGATCAAGGTCAACGAAGCGCGCGAGCGTCAGCCCCGCGGCGGCGGCGGCGGCGGTGGCGGCGGTGGCTACGGTGGCGGTGGCGGCGGCGGTGGCGGCGGCGACCGCTGGTAGACCCTTTCCGCACGACACTCGCGGGCCGAGCTCAGGCAGATCTCGAGTCGATAAGACTCCACGCTCTCTTTGACTCGACCGACTGAGCACTCCCGACCGCAATCGCCAACGGAGACGCTCGCCTCCCGCCGAGTTCACAACCGAGTTCCGCACACCTGTTGCGGGACTCAAAGACAAGAGACGACCGCCGCGGCCTAAAGCCTCGGCGGTCGTCGCTGCGTTCTAGGGAAAATTGAAGCCTGCTCACGATACACTTCGCACATGCTCAACGTCGCTTTCGCTATCCCCTTCGCTCTCGAGAGCAGCATGCGCTTCCTCCGAGCCGCGGCTCGCTTGGAAGGCGTCAGGCTAGGCGTGATTTCGCAGGAGGGCCCGGGACGTTTGCCGGAAGACCTTCGCAGTCAAGTCGCCGCCCACGTCGTGGTCGAAGACGCGATGGATGCGAAGAAGCTCGCAGCCGCCGTGACTCAACTTGGACAAGACCTCGGCGCTAAGGTGGATCGTTTGATCGGAATCCTCGAGCCGCTGCAGGAGCCCATGGCGCAAGCGCGCGAAGCGCTGGGAATTCGCGGCATGGATTACCGCGAGGCCATCCTGTTCCGTGACAAGGCGCGCATGAAGACGGCGCTGCGTGAGGCCGGGCTGCCTTGCGCGCGGCACGCGACGGCTGAGAGTGCTGCGGAAGCGCGCACCGCGGCCGAGAAGATCGGCTATCCCTTGGTCGCCAAACCGCCCGACGGTGCCGGCGCCAAGGCGACTATTCGAGTCGAAAATCCCGAGCAGCTCGCCAGCTATCTGCGCAGCGCTCCTCCTCGCGTGGGCAAACCTCTGTTGCTGGAGGAGTTCGTGCAAGGGCGTGAGTTTTCCTTCGACTCGGTCAGCCTCGGTGGACGGCAGCTCTTGAACTCGATCTCGACCTATCACCCGACGCCGCTGCAGGTGATGGAGTCACCCTGGATTCAATGGGTGGTTCACCTCCCGCGCGAAATCGATGGGCCCGAGTTCGAAGCGATCCACGAAGCTGGACCGAAGGCTTTGGACACGCTTGGCATGGTGACCGGCATCACGCACATGGAGTGGTTTCGGCGCCCCGATGGCAGCATCGCGATCTCCGAGGTCGCGGCCAGACCGCCGGGCGCACAGATCACGACCTTGCTATCCGCTGCGTACGATTTCGACTTCTACGCGGCTTGGAGTCGCCTACTCGTGTTCGAGGAGTTCGAGGCTCCGGAGCGCAAGTATTCCGCTGGAGCCGTCTATTTGCGCGGCCAAGGTGAAGGACGCGTGCGCGCGGTGCGAGGCTTCGAAGAACTGCAACGCGAACTCGGCTCCGTGATGATCGAGAGCAAGATCCCAGCCATCGGCACGCCCGCGTCTTCGAGCTATGAAGGCGAAGGCTACGTGCTGCTGCGACATACCGACTCTGAAATCGTCGAGCGCGGGCTGTCTCTCGTACTGAAGACCCTACGTGTCGACCTGGGTTGATTGAACAACTGAACCGCTAGCCACCCGTGCATCTCATGAATGTATTGATGATATCTCCGGGCTTCCCCGACGAGATGCCCAACTTCACCCGCGCCCTTGCCGAAGTCGGAGCGAATGTGCTCGGCGTCGGTGATCAGCCTATTGGAGCGATGGAAGACAGCGTGCGAGCCGCCTTGAGTGACTACCTGCGCGTCGATTCGCTGTGGAAAGAAGAATCGGTCGTCGAGCAAGTTCGAGAGTGGCTCGCGGGTCGCCAACTCGATCGCGTCGAGTGCCTTTGGGAACCGGGCGTGACGCTGGCTGCACGTCTGCGCGAAGCCTTCGGGCTGGATGGCATCACTGTCGAGCAATCGCATGCCTTCCGTGACAAGGAACGCATGAAGCAGGTGCTGGACGCGGCTGGCGTGCGCACGCCGAAACACGCGCGCGGACAGACGCAGGACGAGTGTCGTGCCGCTGCGGAAGAGATCGGCTATCCGTTGATCATCAAGCCGATTGATGGCGCCGGCTCGGCGGATACCTATCCGCTGCAAGACTCAAACGACCTCGAAGATGCGTTGGCGCGAATGGGTCACGTCAAAGAGGTCAGCGTCGAGGAATACATCGAGGGCGAAGAATTCACCTTTGACACCGTCTGCGGCGACGGAAAGATCTTGTTCGAGAACGTCGCCCAGTATCGGCCCAAGCCACTGGTCGCTCGCATGAACCCTTGGGTCAGTGGCCAGGCCATTTGCATACGCGACCTCGAGCAGGAGCACATCGTCAAGGGTCGCAATTTGGGCTACCAAGTCATCGAAGCGCTCGGCTTTCGTAGCGGCTTCTCGCACATGGAGTGGTTCTACACGCCGTCCGGCGAAGCGGTCTTCGGTGAAATCGGCGCGCGCTCGCCCGGCGGCCGGCTCGTGCACGTGATGAACTACACCTGCGATATCAACCTCTTCGTCGGCTGGGCTGAGGCGGTCTGTTATGGGCGCCTGTCCCAAGAGACCTCACGCAAATTCAATGCTGGCATCGTGTTCAAGCGCGCGCAGGGCAAGGGGCAAATTACCGAGTACCGCGGCCTCGATCGTTTGATGTCGAGCTACGGCGAGCAGGTCGTCGCTCTCGAATTGAATCCGATCGGATCTCCGATGCGAGATTGGCGTCAGGTCGTCAGTGGGGACGGGTGGATCGTCGTTCGTCACCCCGATCTGCAAACGACAATGGAGATAGCCGATCGATTCGGATCCGAGCTCGATATTATCGCTGGATGAGCCGACCCGTCCTTCTTCTGGGGCCACAACGTGTGGAGCCCACCGTCCGCGCTGCCGTGGATCGTTTGGGCGTCGAAGGCCCGATCGCAACCGTCACAGCTGGCTGGGAGGAGCGCGAGGGTGAGGACGAAGAACTCGCCCAACATCTCGGTGGCCGGACGCGCAATTTGGGCCTCTTCCCGCGCGCCGAGTCGGTATTCGAGCAAGACTCCGAGCTGTTCGCTGCCCTGAGCGCGCGTTATGACCGGCAGAGCGAGCTGCGAGAGTTGTACCGCTCACGCTTGGCTCACGTCCTGGGTTCCGCGCGCGAGCTGTTCGAGCGCAAGGGCGACCCGGAAATGCTCGCGCCGCATCGCGCACACGCTGTCGAAGCGGTGCGCGCCTTGGACTGCTTCCACCTGCAGCAACGCGACGCGATCCAGGCCGAGTTCGACGAGCGCTGGCATATCCATGACCGCGAGTCGGTCGCGCAGCAGCGCCTTGAGTTGAGAGACATCCTGAACGACTGCGGTGCGCTTTGCATCGCCGGCGGGCACGTCGGGATCCTGCTGTCCCGGCTGCGTATCTTCGGTGTGCTGGACCTCTTCCCGGCCGACCGGCCGATCATTGCGTGGTCGGCGGGGTCGATGGTGCTTTCGGAGCGCGTGGTGCTCTTCCACGACAGTCCGCCGCAAGGTGCTGGGGACGCCGAGGTATGGTCGACCGGCCTCGGAATCGCCCGTGGCGTCGTCCCCTTGCCGCACGCTGGCCACCGCTTGCGACTCGACGACCGCGCCCGCGTGGCTCTCTTCTCGCGTCGCTTTGCACCCTCGACCAGTGTCGCGTTGTTGCCGAAGTGCGGGATCGAAACGATCACGGATGAAACACAAACCGCCGGCGCCGCCAGCTGGCGCAGTCTGGATCCGGCGACGAAGCAGCTGACGGCCAGCGGCGAATTGGTTCCGATCGGTGCCGAACGAGAGGGCGCGACATGCTGAGCATCAAGGAGCTGACCGAGGCGCCCTATGTCGACCTCGGTCGTATAGAGTCCTTCTTGGCGGAGAACGAGTTTCCGCTGATCGAAGGCCGGCAAGTCACCTTTGTCTATCGCGGTCCGGCGCAAGACGTTCACTTGCGGCATTGGATCCATGGTCTGACATCGAGTCAACCCTTCGCACGCATCCAAGGCACACACGACCTGTGGTACCTCGTGATGGAGATGCCCGAGGGCTCACGCGTCGAGTACAAGTTGGAGCTCGTGCAGCAAGGTCGCAGGCAACTCGTGCGCGATCCGCTGAACCGTCACCTCGCCAATGATCCCTTTGGCGCAAACTCGGTCATCCACGCCGCCGGCTACGAAGAGCCCGATTGGGTCGACGAAGACGAGCAGGCACGTCCTGGCGAGATCCAGACCCGATCGATCGAGTCCAAAGTCTTCGGCGACACGCGCGAGATCCAGGTCTACCTGCCCGCTCGCTTCCGCCGCACGCGGCGCTACCCGCTGCTCATCGTTCATGACGGCGCGGACTACGTGCGCTTCGCCGCATTGAAGACCGTGCTGGACAACCTGGTTCACCGCCACGAGATCGCCTCGCCGATCGTCGTGATGACGAGTTCACCGAACCGCATGCAGGAGTACGCCGGCGATCCAAGGCATGGCGACTACATCGTGAAGGATGTCTTGCCCGTCATCGAACGCGAGTTCCCGCTGGTTGTTGACGCGAGCGCCCGTTGCCTGATGGGCGCCAGCTTTGGCGCCGTCGCTTCATTGGCGACCGCATGGCGGCACCCCGGCATCTTCGGCAAGCTACTGCTGCAGTCGGGATCTTTTGTGTTCACTGACATCGGCCCGCACGACAAGCCCTCAGTCTTCGATCCCGTCGTTGACTTCGTGAACGAGTTCCGCGAGTCACCCGGCACGCTGCCGCCCGAGGTGTACCTCTCATGTGGGACGTACGAGTCGTTGATTACCTACAACCGCGCGATGGTTCCCTTCTTGCGCGATCACGGCGTGACGGTGAATTTCACTGAAGCGCGCGACGGACACAACTGGGAGAACTGGCGCGATCGATTGCGCGAGGGTTTGACGTGGTTGTTGCCCGGGCCGTTGTGGCTTGTGTATGAGTGATGGTTAGCGCGTCGCGCTGATGTGAGATTTATCAAGGCTCCAGAGTGAATGAGAACAGCTTCCCATTCTCGACTGTGAATGACTTTATGTTGGGGTCAACCTTCTTGCCCTTGCCCTGCGAAATAGCCCATGCGTACCATCCGCCGTACTGGAGCTCGAACTTGCTCGGGTTCGCGATGATAGCTTTCTTGTTCTTCTCGCTCGCGAAGCGGTAAGTCACGCCGCGGTGAGCGGTCGTGATGCTCTTACTGTCTTTCGTCGCCTTGCCACCGAACTCTTTGAGGTAAGCGACGGGGTCGTGGCCCTCAATCGCGAGAACCTTCTTGGACGGGTTCAGGTGATCGAATGGCGGGTGCATCTTATCCGTTTGGGCGAAGCTGGTGTCAGCAGTGAACGAGAGGGCACCGATCAAAGCGATTGCGAAGGAGAGCAGGCGAAGGGAGGTGGACATGACCTTCACCTGTGAGTGATTTCGATTACTGAAAGGGGAGCGGAGTCAGCTCCGGAGGTGGTTGGCAGATTCGCTAGATGGGCCATCCAATCGACTCGTCTTGATTCCGCTTACGCCGCCTCATCCACGCTTTGACTGGGCAGTCCATATATGAACAGTTCCCGAGACTTCTGTCGGGACGGGCTGCAGGGCTGAGAAGGTGGCGTGATCGATCGGCACTCAGCATCGGATCGCTCCGGTGACTAGAGTCGAGTTCAGTAAGAGTCCCAAGCCGCTGAGCCTTGCTCACGCTGGAGTTATTGAGACCCTCCGCGAGGAACCAGTGTCGTGGTCGGTTCCGATGATCTGAAGCCGGTAGGCCAGCCGAACCCGCCAGCTCCGAACTCCTCGCTAAGGCTCACCGAAGCAGGTCGGCGGCTCAGTACTAGCTTCAGGGTGCACTGAGTGCCCTAAGTTTACTGCCGCAATAGGTTACGGGCATGATGGTGAAGCGGACTGCATCTCCCTGTGACGAGGCAGCTGACCCGCGCTTTGCCAATACACAGCGCCCGCGTAGGTATCTCTTCGCCACTCCCCTCCCGTCACAGAACGCGAGCTTGATCGACTAGGTACTGGCGACTCACCGCGCTCTCAATCTAATCCGTATCAATGCAACAGCATCCATAGCCATGCAAATCCGCTCGACGCCCTCCCCCGGTTCAGCCAGAGCCTTGTTGTTGACGACGGCGGCCCTGACCGCGCTGCCGAATACCTCGTGCAAGATCGGCGGCGGCAATGATGAGCCCGAAGAGACGACCTACGAGATGCCTGCGGGTTCTGACACCGACGCGCACTACCTCGCCGGGACCGATCCCGATGAGCAAAACAGACTGCTCGGGGAATTATGGGCGCGCCTAACCGTCCTTGGTTGCTGGGACAGTTCCTTCAATGACTCGCACCTCGGTTAAGTCGTGCAGATGCAGTTCACAGGCAACTACCAGTACGGCAACACCGGCTTCAACACCTACTTCGGCAACGTCTTCCTTTCCAGCATGGTGCACTCGCAGGAATATCTCGCAGCCGTGATTTCGACATGGACGGAAGAAATCGAATTCCTGGCGTGATCAACGACAAACGCTTTGCGCACGTGATTTGGCAGCTCGACTGCTCACCCATAACGACGCAGTACGGCCTCAATGCTGGCCCCTGTCCTTGATGACTCGATGGATGTTCGCCCGAAACGCTTGCTGGCAGGGCGAGGCGGGGCGGGGCGAGGCGGGGCGGGAGCGGCGAAGTCGAAGCTCATCACGCGCACGTCAGGGAGTCCGTCTGGGCAGGAACCAAAGTCGCGCTGGTGGGCTTGAAGACTAGCCAGCAATCGGACGCCCGCGAATTGTCGTGGGTTACTACCCCGCACCAACTATCTAAGCCCGTACGTTCAGAGGTGCGTCCGCTAGCGGCGCGTTCCACTAGAGAGGCCTGACAAGAGCGCTATGGCGAGTGAGACACCCGAATTCGAACGCACTTCCCAGTTCATTGAGTCGATCCGAGAGCGGATTGCGACCGTCGTTGTCGGGCAAGATGTAGTCGTCGAGCGACTGCTGGTCTCGCTCTTCACGGGCGGGCATATCTTGCTGCAGGGCGTGCCAGGTATCGCCAAGACGTTGCTGGCCGCGACTCTATCCAAGGCACTTGATCTGGACTTCTCGCGAGTCCAATTCACGATCGACCTGTTGCCCTCAGATATTCTAGGTTCGGAGATCCTGGACCAGCGGACCAACGAGTTCCGCACGCACAAGGGGCCAATCTTCACGAACCTGCTGCTGGCTGACGAGATCAATCGCGCCGCACCCAAGGTACAGAGCGCGCTGCTCGAGGCCATGCAGGAGCGCAAGATCACGATCGGAAACGTGACATACAAACTGCCGGCGCCTTTCCTTGTGATCGCGACGCAGAACCCGGTCGAGCAGGCCGGAACCTTCGAGCTGCCCGAGGCGCAGCTCGACCGCTTCATGCTGTTGCATCGATTGGACTATCCAACGCCGGATGAAGAGCGCGAGTTGCTGCGCCGCAACGCGATGCTCGGTGTCAGTCGTGAAGAAGGCGGTGGTGCGATCGTGCAGACCGAGTTCGATGTGATGGAGCACAACGCGATCGGGACGATGCAAGACATCATCTCGGTCATGGAAGCAGTTAACACGGTGCACGTCAGCGAGACCTTCATGGAGCATGTGGTCGAGCTAGTCGGTCGCACACGCAAGCATGACGCCCTCGAACTTGGCGCCAGCCCGCGCGCCGGCATTGCTTTGATCAAGGCGTCGCGCGCTCGGGCTCTGATTCATGGACGCAACTTCGTCGTGCCGGAGGATCTCTTCGCGCTCTCGGAAGATGTGATCTTGCACCGTCTGCGGCTGAAGTACGAAGCCCTCGCGGATGGCATGACGACGAAGAGCGTGTTGGAAGACATGTTGCAGTCGATGGGTGCGACCCCTTCGGCCTTGTCGACAAAGAACGGCGCGGGGCCCGTCGGGGCAAGCGCTAACTAATCACCTCGCCACCGATCGGGTGCTCATCTGAGTGAGCGCCCGTCATCTCGACACGAACGCTGCGCCCAAGTAGGAGGTCATGGAAGGCAAGATTGAATCGCTCGATGTCCTGGACGCCAGGCAGTTTCAGATCGTCATCAGACGGCTAGCAGACAGCCTGTTGTATGGCACCGATTTGTCGACATTCCTGGGCAGTGGCGTCGAATATGTGCAGTCACGGCCGTACCAACCGGGTGACTCGGTGCGCACGATAGATTGGCGCGTCACGGGGCGCACCGGGCGTGTCTTCGTCAAGGAGTACGAGTCGCCGAAGAGCATGCCGGTCTACTTGCTGATCGATACCTCGGCCTCGATGACGATCAGTTCGGTCGCGGCCAGCAAGTACCAAACAGCTCTGTACCTGGCGGGTGGTTTGGCTTTGGCTTGCCTGGATCGCGTCAGTCCCGTCGGTGTAGTCGGCGTGGGCGGACGCAAGTTCCGCATCCAACCGAGCTTGGCAAAGCCCCAAGTCATGGAGTGGTTGCTGCACCTACGCAGCTTCCGCTATGACGAGCCGACCCAGATGGGGGAGCGCTTGGCCGAGCTGACGCCCAGTCTGAAGTCGCGCGCCTTCTTCATTGTGCTGTCGGATATGCACGACCCGACTGCACCGCAAGCGTTGAAGCGACTCGCGCAACGACACGACTGCGCCGTGGTGCAACTGCAGGATCCGGCCGAGTTGAACTTGCGTGGGGCGGGCTTCATGCGCGCGCGTGAAGCCGAGACGGGGCGCGAGTTCTGGACGCACGGCCGCGAGACGCATACCGATCAAGAAAAATTGACCATGACGCTGCGGCGTGCCGGTATCGATCATTTGCTGCTGCGAACGGATCAGCCCTACGCACACTCCGTGCGTTACTTCTTCGAGTCACGTGGCTTTTTGGGTCGAGGAGCACGCTAGGTGAATTCAACCGTCTCGATGTGCCTTTGTCGTTCAATACTCCTTTGCATGCTGTCGGCGCCAAGTCTGATCGCAGCCACGGCCAGCCCTGCTCTCGCGGCCTATCGCGGCGTAGGCCAGGATGCGTCGGAGTCGGTCAGCCAGGTTGGCATGAGCCAATCGCTGCGCGAGCACGTCATCCCCGGTGGCGAAGTCGAAGTGCGCACGGTGGACGAGTCGACAGCGGTAATCATCCGCCTCGCGGATACGCGGCCGCACGGCGACTCGTATCGCTACGACATCGTCTGGTACGGACTCGATCCTGGCAGCTACAACTTGCTGGACTACTTGCGCCGCAAGGATGGCAGTTCGCTCGATGATTTGCCGCCCGTTCCGATCCGCGTCACCTCGATTCTACCCGAGGGTATCGTTAAGCCCAATCAGCTCGAGACGCGCGGAGTACCTACCTTTAGCAGCTATCACCTGATGCTGTGGGTGGGCGGGATTCTGTGGCTCGCGGCCATGATTGCCGTCTTGAGGATGGGCCGTCGCGATGACGCTGGAACCGAAGCACAAAGAAAGCGCAAGCAGTCCATGGCGGAGCGCTTGCAGCCGCTCGTCTCCAATGCGATGTCAGGCGAAATGTCATCGACGGAGCGCGCCGAACTCGAGCTGCTGCTGGTCGCCTATTGGCGCAAGAAGCGCGGACTCGAAGATCTGGGAGCAGCCGAATCGCTCAGGCGACTTCGCGACGACAAGGAAGCCGGCCCGCTCTTGCGCCAACTCGAGGAGTGGTTGCATCAACCCGAGCCGCGCAAGGAAGTCGACTTGGCCGTGTTGTTGAAGCCCTACGAGTCGTTGCCGATCATCGATGAAGTTGCAGCGTCTTCCGCTGGCGAACGGGAGGAAGTCCCGCTGGACTGAAATCGATGGAGGTCCTCTTCCCGTTTCGGCACAAGCCGTTCCTGTTCTTGCTGCTCGTGCCCGCCTTATTGCTGTGGTGGGTCTGGAACCGGCGTGGCAATAATGTCGTGCTGCCTTTTGATAACAGCACGCGGCCGCGCGGTCTGTGGTTGCGCTTCTTCATCAACTTGGGCGAGTCGATGCCCGCGTTGATTCTGGCGCTCGTGATCTTAATCCTGGCCGGACCGCAGCGCTGGGATGAGCCGCGCAGCCAGAAGGTGCTGACGAACATCGAGTTCTGCGTCGATGTGTCCGGCAGCATGACCGCTTCCTTTGGTGAGGGCGATCGCTACGACGCGGCGATGCAAGCCATCAACGACTTTATCGACTTCCGTGAGGGAGACGCGTTCGGACTGACTTTCTTCGGGAACTCCGTGCTGCACTGGGTGCCGCTGACGACCGACATATCGGCTTTTCGTTGCGCGCCACCCTTCATGAAGCCGGGTCAGATTCCACCGTGGTTTGGTGGCACCGAGATCGGTAAGGCGTTGTTGGCTTGTCGCCGCATCTTGGCCGAACGCGAGAAGGGCGACCGTCTGATCGTGCTCGTCTCGGATGGCTTCAGCTCGGACATCGGCGGCGGTCGCGAGGAAGAGATCATCAAGTTTCTGAAGGCGGATGATGTAACTGTATATGCAGTCCACATCGCCAACAGCGAACCGCCCGACGAGATCGTCAACATCACGTCGATGACCGGTGGCGAAGTTTTTAACCCGGGCGACCCGGATGGCTTGCGACGGGTCTTCGAGAGCATTGATGCGATGGAAGAGACGCGCATCGAGAAGGCACGTGCCGAAGCGGTTGATGACTACGAGCTGTGGACCAGGATCGGCCTTGGCCTGCTGGGCGTCACGCTGCTTGGATTCTTCGGGCTGAGGTACACGCCGTGGTAGACGTGGTCTTGACTCCAGTGCTGGTCTTCGCTGGCGCGTTCATCGTCGTCTTGGTGGCCGAGAGCTTGCACCTGTTGCGAGTGCGACGCGTAGCGACCTTGGTCTTCGGGCCGGCACGCCAACCCGCACTGTGGGTGCGAACGCTACCCGTGCTACGCGCAGGTGCTGTTGGTGCTTTGGCTTGGGGACTCGTAACCTTGATGCTGCTCGAGCCTAAGAAGCACAGCGCGACGGAGGACCAGGTGCTGCGCGACGGTGAGTACAAGCATGTAATGATGGTGCTCGATGTCTCGCCCAGCATGCGTCTTGTCGATGCAGGTCCGAAGTCGGAGCAGAGCCGCATGGAACGCGCACGTGATGTGCTCGAGTCCTTCTTTAAGCGCGTTCCTCTTGATCAGTACCGCATCTCCGTCGTCGCGACCTACAACGGCGCCAAGCCTGTCGTGATCGATACGCGCGACATCGAAGTGGTTCGCAACGTGCTGGGCGATCTGCCAATGCACTTCGCGTTCCGTTCCGGCAAGACCAAGATCTTCGAGGGTCTCGAAGAAGCTGCACGTATCGCGAAGCCTTGGAATCCGAACAGCACAACGCTGATTCTGGTCAGCGACGGCGACACGGTTCCCGCGCAAGGCATGCCGAAGATGCCGGCATCGATCTCCGATGTGGTCGTGATCGGGGTCGGTGACGCGCTCGCCGGCAAATTTATCGACGGGCGCCAATCGCGACAAGATGTCTCGACCCTGAGACAGATAGCGACGCGGCTCGGGGGCGTTTTTCATAACGGAAACGTGAAGCATCTGAGCTCTAACCTGATCGGCGATTTGACCGCTGGGGGGCAAGTAGGGGCTCTGGAGAAGCTGGGAAGGCGCGAGTACGCATTGCTAGCAACCGGTATCGGATCCGCGCTGCTCGCCTTGCTACCCTTGCTTCTGCACTTTTTCGGAACGAGTTGGCGTCCAGGAAGTGGCTTGGGAGTGCGCCGTGCCTCGCGTCTATTCGCCCGTCTTCGGACTGACCCCTTACCTGGTATACGGACAGGTTCTTAGAATCGTAGGACCTGACCTCGACGAAGCCCTCCTGTCTGGAGGGTTCGCTTCCCGAGAAGATGATCATGAGAAAACTGCTGTTAGCCGCGTTGCTGATGGTCCCCGTTGGAGCGGTTGCGTTCCACCTGGGCCCCGGCCAAGACATGCTTCGTCTCGATGAGGCCAGCTCCTATATGGGCCAAGCCGATGGGCATGCGGCGCTAGCCGCCGAGCTCAAGACCGATGGCGCAGATCTCGAAGCCGCGAGCGAGTGGGCCAAGGCCGAAGCGGCCTATGCCGATGCACTCGGTCTGTTGCCGCAGAATGAGGTCGCTACTCAGCGCGAGTTGATCCTCGAGCGAGCCAAGTGCCGCATGATGATCAGCAAATTGCCCGAGGCGAACACCGACTTGGTGACGCTGGTGCAAGAGATGGAGGCCGACGAGACGGCGGACGAGCTGGTGTTGCGCGACGCGCGTCGTGCTCTTGCTAACTCCGAGTACTACATGACTTGGCTGATGCGCCTTGAAGGCCTGGGCCGCGCCGAGTGGGAGCCGCGCATCGAGTCTGCACGTCAGACGCTGCGCCTGCTTGCTGAAGCACCGAACGCCGCCGAAGACACGAGCGTGTTCGAGCGCGATCAAGAAGACCTCGAGGCCACGATTCGCCTCGCGCGAATGGAGTTGACCGACCTGCAGGGCTTGCCTCTGCCCAGCCAATGAAGCGGCTGTGGTTCTGGCCGCGGTCGCGGCAAAGGAAATAAAGGCAACAGCAGAAGCGGTAAGAAGCCTGAGGACGCACGTGGTGCTAGTTCGGGTCCGCCCCCGGATGGCTCAGGTTCCTGACACGACACGAATAACGAACCGCCCTTCCCTGAAAAGAAGGGCGGTTTGCTTGTGAGGAATCGCAGCCTGCGTCGTTTGGAGTACTACAGAGTCTGATCGAGGGGCTTTGGTTTGTTCGGCGAGCGAGCTGTTCGACTCCTCACCCTTCGATGGCCATGTCATCGAGACGAATCGGAATGAACCCGGTTTCACACCTGCTAATCGCACGCGTGCGGATCCCGCCACACGCGCAGGGGACTGCCCTCCCCGCCTGTTCACGCTTGCCGTGACACCAACACAGAAGGTCCGGAGATGAAGAAGTCTTTCGCGGCGTTTGCTGCCTTGTTCTCGTTGTGTGGTTCGGTCGGAGCCCAGCAGATAGTCACCTTCCAAGAAATCGAGCTGCCCGCGGGCTTCGAACTCTCGCCGCTTGGAGTCCAGCAGCCCACCGCGTCAGCGGAAGCTAAGGATGACAAGAAAGACGAGAAGCCGAAGAAGGACAGTGAGCGTACTAAGCGGCTCAAGAAGCTGACCTTCGATCGCCGGCCGTCCGTGATCTTGGCGGAGTGGACCAAAAAGCCGAAGACGGACGAAGAGGCCGCGGCCGATGGCGAAGCTGCGGATGCAGTTGGTGATGCGGAAAATGGCGTTGAAGCGCCCGTTGCTGCTGAACCGTCTGGCATTGGGCTGGTTGCGGGCGTGCCCGCCCTTCCTGGTACCGGGCCGGCGACGAGTCATGTGGGGACGATTAGGGCTGTTCCGGTCCTTCCTGCTCTTACCCTGAGTCCTGTTGTGCAGGGAGCACCGTCGGTCGCTCCGTCGACGGGTGCTGCTGCGCCGAGCGCCTCGGGCGGAACGGCGTCAGGACCCGCCTCATCTGGAGGCCCTGGGACCGGCAGGTTTGTTCTGGGTCTCCCGAGCGCAACTCCCGCCGAGGAGCAAGTCGAAGCGAGCGATACCGAAGATGAGGCTACAGAATCGGACGAAGAGGGCAGTGCGGATTTGAGTACAGAAACGAAGCCTGCAGCGGACGGTGATGCGCAGGCAAGCGGTGCCGAGAAACCTGCCAGTGATGCCGCCGGCGCGACGGATCCGGCAGCCGGCGCAGCTTCGAGCCAGACAGGTGCAGCGGTTGTCGTGACGCCGGCTGGTGATGCGGCGACGGGCGCACCTGTTGCCGACGGGGCCGTTGCGGAAGAAGGTGCAGCAGGCGAAGCCGGCGCGAGCGAAGAGCTGACCGAAGAAGAGAAGAAGGCGGCTGAGGAAGCGGCCGAGGCAGCGGAGAAGGCCGAGAAAGAAGCCAAGGACGCCGAGAAAGCAGAGAAGAAGGCCAAGGAAGAGGCTGAGAAGAAGGCCGAAGCTGACCGTAAGGCGGCCGAGGAGAAAGCTCTCGTCGCCGAGCTCGAGCTCTTCCAACGCAACGTCACCTTGGGACGCTGGGGCGAGGTCAAGACCTACCTCGCGAGCCTTGAGGATGAAGAGGCTAAGGCTGGCTACAAGCAACTGCTGACCTCGCTACACAGGGGAGCGCCGAAGGCCAAGGGCCAGTTCGCGTCGTACGGCGAAGTCAATTTCTACGACCCCTCGGATATCTACGGCGTCATCCTTTGCTCACCGATCGAATTCGAAGTCGAGGACTTAGACAAGGTCGGCAAGCTCCTGACCGAGTGCGTCATGGCGGGCAGCTTGATCGAGCACTGCATCGAGCGACTCAAGGAAGGTCTCGATTCCGAGGACCTGCAGATCCCCAGCACTGGTGTTGCGCGCATCTTGATGACGGCGAACTACGTGATCGAGTCGGGCGATTTCTTGCCGGAGCCGAAGAAGGCACAAGAGGATAATGATCGTCCCGCGCTGAACCTGCTGTCGCGCTACTACCTGGCGAAGTACGCGAAGGAGACCAAGACCGAGTACCTCGAGCAGGCCTGGGAGATCCTCCAGAATGCGCTGGCCGACGGTGAGGTCGACGAGAAGGACAAGGAAGAAGCGCTGAAGCGTGCGGTCGAGATCGCGCCGCGCATCTCCGAAGAACTCGGACAGACCTGGCTCGACCAGAGTTTCGCCGAACGACCCGAGCGCGGCATGGAGATCTTGCGCGTCATCGGGTCGGCTTCATCGAAAGGCTTGGTCGACCAAGCTCGCTTGCAGGACGTACGCTTCAAGGGCCTCAAGCTGCAGACAACAGCCACCAATGCGTTGATCGCATCTTCACCTGAACTGGCTGATGAGTGGACCGAAACGCTGAACTTGCTGGCCACGAACTGGCTGAAGGAAGCGGCTCACTCCTACAAGTACGACACTTCGACCAGCCGTGGTCCCGACCTGCAACGCGACTTCTACGGGAATTACTTCTACTACGATAACTTCCGCAGCAGCAGCCGCAACATGCCTGCGACGATCAAGACTGCGGACTTGCTCGACATCCGTCCATCGGACGAATGGCTGCAGCGCGTCGACAGCGGATTGCGTCCGAAGTTTACGATGGTGATCGCGCAGCTCTTGTTGAAGCTGAACGAAGAGTCCGAGGCCTTCCCGTACATCGAGACCCTGGCGCACGCGAATCCCAAGCGTGGCAAGGAACTCGTCGAAGAATTCCTGCGCGTCTGGACGACGAATCACAATCCTAACTCCGAGCGTCAGCGCACGAATCCGTACATGTTCATCTACGGCTTCGAGCAGCGCGCCAACGGCATCCCGTTGACGCGTTCGAAGCAGGAGCGGAACCTGGCCGAGCTCTCGGAATGGATCACGCGCCTGCGTGCATTGCCGGTCGAATCGATCGACGAGAAGCTGATCGCGAACGCGTTCACGACAGCGCACAGCAGTGCCGAGGTCTATCGCTTGGAGACGATCGAAAGCGTCTTTGGAGACCTAGGTGACTTAGAGCCTAAGACGCTCTCGGAACTCGTGCAGAAGATGCGCGCGAACCTCGTCGGCGTCTGGCGTCAACCGTCCACGCAAAAAGACGCCAAGACGAATCGCAAGCAGAAGGACATACAGAGCGAAGTCTTCCGCGGCTACGAGGTTGCTCTCTCCGTTATCGATAAGAGCCTGCTCGATCATCCCACAGAGTGGAGCTTGGTGCTCGTACGTGCATCCCTGATGCATGACGAGAACAACTTCCGCCAGGAGGTCGAGAAAAGCTCCGAGTTCGCCGGTAAGCGCCAAGCCGCCTTTGGAGAGTTCCAGCGTTCCGCGCAGCTGTACATCGACGGTTCTGATGAGCGTGACAAGGAAAAGGAATCGACCGAGCCCTTCGAGACATGGTTCTACGCAGCGCTCGGTGCCTGCGACTTGGCAGCGATTAACGCCGAGAAGGTTCCCGTCGAAGCTCAGTTCGCAATGGTCCGGGATGCGCTGGAAAAGATCCCGGGTGAAGCGGCCGACCGCCATATGGGCATGTTCGCGAACTCGCTGTTCACGCGCATGAGCAATGTGAACCCGTCGGTCAAGTACGACTACGTCAAGTCAGGTTTGGACATCGTCGGTGATCATGAGCGCGCCGCGGATGCACATGAAGTCTTCGAGTACTACGGCGACCTCGTGACCGAAATTAAGCTAGAGACGCGCATCGATGGCGGTGACACGATCGCGAAGGATCAGCCCTTCGGTTTGTTCGTGGACTTGCGTCACACGAAAGAGATCGAGCGCGAAGCGGGTGGCTTCTCGAAGTACCTGATCAACCAGAACAACCAGCGCTACTCGTACAACTATGGTCGCCCGACCGAGAACTACCGCGACAAGTTCGAAGAGATCGTGCGCACCTCATTGGCTGAGCACTTCGAAGTGAAGTCGATCACCTTCAACCATCCCGAGGTAAACTCGCAAGCGACGGAAGAGTACGGCTGGCGCGTCACGCCCTATGCCTATCTGCTGCTAAAGCCACACGGCCCCGAGATCGACAAGATTCCTTCGCTGCGTCTGGACCTGGATTTCCTCGACACCTCGGGCTACGCGATTCTGCCGATCGAATCCTCGCCCATCGTGCTGGATGCCACAGCGGCTGAAGCGACCGACAGGCCCTTCCGCGACTTGCAGTTGACGCAGACATTGGACGAGCGACAAGCGAACGAAGGCAAGTTGATCCTTGAAGTGCAAGCCAAAGCGATCGGCCTGGTACCCGAGTTCAAAGACATCCTCGTGTTGGCCCCCGAGGGCTTCGAGATCGTATCGAACGAAGACCAAGGCGTTGCCGTTTCGAAGTTCGACGACGAAGGCGACGCACGCACCGTGATCAGCGACCGCACCTGGATGGTGCAGATGCAGGCCAAGGAAAACCTCGACGAGCTGCCCGAAGAATTCACCTTCGCGACGGCCAAGGTCGACACGATCGAGTCCGACTTCCAGCGCTTCGTCGACGCCGACCTCGAGAGTGTTGAGCAGACGATCTCGCTGGTTGGCACCTATGGCGAAGAGAATCACAACAACACCATCGCGATGCTCCTCGGCCTACTCGCCGTCGCCGGCCTTGGCTGGGTCGGCTTCCGCTCAATGAACAACGCCGGACCCGAAGTGCAGACGATCGCACGCTACAGCGTCCCGGACGAACTCTCGCCCTTCACCGTCATCGGCTTGCTGCGCAACATCGGCGAAGGCAACGCCGTCAACGAGATCCATCGCCCAGACCTAGCGAAGGACATCGAGCAGATCGAGGGCTTCTACTTCGGTAACAACGGCCATAAAGAGCCGGACTTGAATCAAGTAGCGCGAGCTTGGGTCGAGCGGGTGCGCTGACCGGCGGGCCACCTACGCGCTCGAGAGATTGGCTTGCTTCCGAAGCGAACGCGGTCTCGCCTGCTTAGGCGCTCTAAGCATCATCATTTCCCCTAGACGGTGCCTCCGGCACCGTCTAGGGGACGCCGAAGTATCAGCGTTGCCTGGCCTTCCAACCGGCCGGGTTTAGCGCACCCGCTCGTACTCCGAGTTGACGGCTTTATTGCCCCAGCGTTTCAATGCTGCCCGCAGCGCTGCATCCGATTCGGGGAAGCGTCCCTGGTCATCCGTCTCGACGATCCAACGGTTGAGGCGGGTGCGCATTTCGCCTAGGACTTGCGCGTGGTTTGGGTTATGCACGAGGTTCACGATCTCGTGCGGGTCTTGGTGCAGATCATAGAGCTCCTCAGCCGGTCGTTCCGGACCCGCAAAGGCAGCTTGAGCTTCATTCAATTGCCCCGCTGCGTGCAGTTCACGAATTGCCTTCATCTCGGGACGGCCATCACGGTATTGAGGTTGCAGGTAAGGCCGATCCGTCATGAAGTTGCGGATGTATTTGTAGCGCTGTGTCACCACCGCGCGGATGCGGTCGATGGTGTAGTCGCAACGATCGCGTGCTGCGACGAAGTGGTCGCGCGCGAAGTCCTCGGCAAAGATGTCTTGGCCCTGCATGTGCGAGGGGATGGTGATACCTGCGAGCGCGAGCGTCGTGGCGGAGATGTCGATGCCGCCGACGATGTCATCGCGCACCTGGCCCTTCGGTATGCCGGGCCCCGCGATGATGCACGGCACGCGAATGCCACCCTCGTACAGGAACTGCTTATGTCGCATCAGCGACATGCCATGGTCAGAGAAGAAGACGATGACGGTCTTCTCGTACAAGCCATCGCGCTTGAGCGCAGCGACGATGTCGCCGACAGCCGCATCGAGGTCGAGGATCGTGTCGTAGTGATGCGCGATCGACTCGCGGATCGTTGGATGGTCCGGGTAGTAGGGCGGCACCTGGACCGCCGAGCGATCAACGACAGCCGCGACGCGGCTCTTGCCACCCGTCATCTGAATCTGACCAAAAAACGGACGTAGGCTCTCTGCAGTGTCGCCGTTCCAACAAGTGCCATCCGCCGCGCCGTGGAAGTTCATCTTGCGCTCGAGGCTGTCGTACATCTGGTCCACGTCATAGACGAAGTTGTAGTGCAGCTTGCCGTTGTTAAATGTGAAGTAGCGCGCGAGCCGCATGATCTCCGGAATCGTCCGCACTCCGAGGTAATTCGGATCCCATTCATCCATCGTG
>JBLFWN010000056.1:0-44162 GCA_047611405.1 Planctomycetota bacterium
TTTCGAAGCGCAAGACGCGCTCGCCGGCCAGTACTCGGGCAGCACCCGTTGTCGGGCCAAAGCTTGAAGCGTCACCGAAGCAGGTACCGGTCACGGTTGGATAACCGGACTCGGGCTCCGAGCCTTGACCCGGCGAGCCACCTTCAGCTCAAGTTAACGCGCTGAGACTTCACCCGGGCGTTGTCGAGGCACCGTGAGATGCCGCTTGTCCCTTCTCGCACCAGCCACTTCCGACTGCGACGAAGGATTCGTCCATAACGAGGCACCCATTCAGCACCACGGACGAACCGCTTGGTGCTTCTCCCTACTCATGCACCCAGTCACCGAACCTAACCTGTCAATCACGCCCAGCGCCGCGCACAAATGAGAATCGCACACGACGCTCATATGCAGCGTCGTGTGCGACTCGTGACTTCCCTGGAAAGCCGTCGGTCTAGCGCGATGCGAGCTTTCGCTATGCGAACACCGTATCCCACGCATCGTCCGAGAAGCCGACGAGTGCCTTCTTCCCGATGATCGCAGTGGGTGCACGCAGATTGCCCGACGGGCCGATGACGACCTTGCGGAACTCTTCGTCCGTCGTCTCGGTCTCCTTCATGTTGAACGTCAAGACCTTCTTGCCGCGTGCGACAGTCACTTGATTGATGCCCTCGAAGACCTTGTCCAAGTCCTCGGGACCCAATCTCTCTTTGCTTGCATTGACCGTCTCACGGACGGTTCCTTCGGCGCCTTCTAAGTAGGCGTCCGAACGCTTGCAAGAGGTTCAGCTCTTACGGTGGTAGTACCAATTGATGCGCTTGCTCATGATGCGGGCAGACTAGCTTGCGACGAAGGGAGTGGGAGGACCGACGCGAGAAACTCGGCACTGGCTGGCAAGTTCTGAGAGCGCGGCACGCACGATTGGCAGTTGCTGCGGCAAAGACGCAAAGGCCAGGGGCGGCACATGCAGGAATAGAGCCGGGATTCCGAGCGCCTGACCGCGCCGATAGATATGGCGGCAGACTCGCTCGCAAACGTAGCCGCCGGCATCGATGGACGGCGTCACCTCAAGCAGTCCCGTCGCGAGCACGCGATCGACTGCGTCGAGGTCAAAAGGAGTCTGCAACGGCTGGCCCCCATCGGTCTCGACATCGCCGCCAAGCACTCCATCATTGTCGGCCTTTTCCGAATGCAGCACGGCGCGGCCAACCTGCTCGGGACGAAAGCTCGGCCCGCGGTGCACTCCGAGCGACAGCAAGAAATCGAAGCTCCCGCCATCCAAGGCCGCGTCGATTTCCTGCGGCGCACGCAAGAAACTGACGGGCAGCTGCATGCCCGTGACCTGAACGCCTGGCGGAGGGTCCTGCGCGAGAGCGCTGACGAGCTGGCCGCTGGGATTTTCGGCCACATCCAGGAAGGCGCCGAAGCCGGTCAAGAGTACGGACAAGTCAGCCATGGATCGGGGGTCGGGTGCGAGAGCTCCGCGGGCGGTAAGCGAGGACTCGTCGCAGATCGATCCCGCGCGGTGCGGGGCGAGCCGAAGAGTCCGATTCGGCCCGGACGAGACTAGAATGCGAGCCGCCACGGCGAAAGCTCCGGCATGGGACCGATTCAGGCCCGCCTAAAGCAGCGAAAGCCACGCCCGCAGGATTGCGCGCCCCGTCCGAATCCGCCCTCGGCCCCAATCATTCGCGCTGAACGCACCCCAGACCCCCCTCCAACATTGAGCCGCGAGCCGGTCCGCGTAGACTACCGGGCCTCATCCGCTCCGAACTCCCTCTGCGCCCGTCCGGCGGCGCAATCCAGACGATTCCATGACGCGCAAGCCTGTTCTCGTGGCCAATGGCCAAGGCTTTTGGGGAGACTCGATCCTCGGGCCCGTTCGCCTTGTGAACGAGGGACCGCTCGACTATCTGACGCTCGATTACCTGGCCGAGGTGACGATGAGCATCATGCAGAAGTTGAAGACGCGCCGGCCTGAAATGGGCTACGCGACCGACTTCGTGAAGCTAATCGATCGCATCCTGCCGCAGATGATCGAGAAGAACATCAAGGTCATCGCGAACGCCGGCGGGGTCAATCCGCACGCGTGCAAGGATGCGGTGCTCGAAGTACTGCGAAAGCACGGTGCGAAGGGCATCAAGGTTGCGGTCGTCGAAGGCGACGACATCCTGCATCGCATCGACGACCTGATGGAATCGGGCGAGAGCTTCACCAATATGGACACGGGCGAGCCACTGTCGTCGGTTCGCGATCGTGTCACGAGCGCGAACATCTATCTTGGCGCCTTCCCCATCGCGGAAGCGCTCGGCGAGGGTGCGCAGATCGTCATCACCGGGCGCGGTACGGATCCGGGCCTTGTCATCGGTCCGTTGATCCACGAGTTCGGTTGGGGTCCCGAGGACCTCGACTTGCTGGCGGCTGGTACCGTCGCGGGTCACATCGTGGAGTGCGGCGCGCAGTGCACAGGCGGCAACTTCACCGACTGGCGTCGTATCCCGAACATGGCGCGCATCGGCTATCCGATCATCGAAGCGCACGAAGACGGATCCTTCGTCGTGTGTAAGCACGAAGGCACGGGCGGTGCGGTCGACATCAGCACTGTCACGAGCCAACTCGCCTATGAGATGGGCGACCCCGCCAACTACATCACACCCGATGTCGTGGCCGACTTTACCAGCTTCACTCTGAGCGACGACGGTCCCGATCGCGTGCGCATCAGCGGCGTGAAGGGCAAGCCAGCTACGCCGACCCTCAAAGTTTCGATGAGCTACTCCGACGGTTGGAAGGCTCTCGGCCAATTGACGATCAGCGGACCGGACGCAATCGACAAAGCCAGGTTGTGCGCCGACATCGTGTGGGAGCGCTTGGCCTTCGACGGCTTCGAGTATGCAGAGGACGAACGACTCGTCGAATTTGTCGGCGCCAACGTCTGTCACGCGGGCATCGCAGTTGAAGGACAAAATGATCCGCCCGAGGTCGTGCTGCGCATGGGCGTCAAGGGTGAGGATCGAGCCAAGATCGATCGCTTCGGTTCCGAACTCGTGCCCCTGGTAACCAGCGGTCCGCCGGGAGTCACCGGCTTCGCAGGAGGCAGACCCAAAGCGACAGAGATCATCGGCTACTGGCCGGCTCTGATGTCCAAGGAACTGGCTTCGACCAACGTCGAAGTCTTCACTAGCGATTCCTGAACTGCCCGTATTTCGCCAATCGCGCACGAACCTGGTCTTCATTTAGCAATACGACACCATGCCCCACGTCCTCCTCTCACGCATCGCTCTCGCCCGTTCGGGTGACAAAGGCGAAGGCTCGAATGCCGGAGTGATCGCGCGTTCAGAAGCGGCTTATGCCTTTCTCGAAGAACAACTGACCGAAGATGTCGTGCGCGAACACTTGTCGGGCATCAACCTCGGCGCGGTGCGCCGCTTTGCTGCTCCGAACATGCGCGTGCTGAACTTCCTGCTCGACGACAGTTTGGGTGGCGGTGGTTCTGCGTCGCTCAAGACCGATGCGCAAGGCAAGACCCACGGCCTCGCGTTGCTGCGTATGAGTATGGACGTACCCGAGGATGTCCTCGCCGCGACGCCGGCCCCCGAGCACGCGTGATTTCGTAGCGATTCGCTGCCAACAAACCATGGATGTCATTCTGGAACTGCGCGAGCGAGCGCGCCGCGAACCGCGCCGTATCGTGCTGCCCGAGAGTCAAGATGCGCGCGTATTGCAAGCCGCGGCACAGCTGGCTTCCGATGGGCTGGCCAAGCCTGTCGTGCTCGAGTCACGCGGCATGGGCGATGTCGCAGCCGGCGTCGAATTGATTCGACCCTCGCGTGACGCACGCCTCGAAAGCTTTGCCCAGGAGCTGTACGAGAAGCGCAAGGCCAAGGGCATGACCATCGAAGACGCGCGCGAGCGCATGCTCAATCCGATCGTCTTTGCTTCCGCCCTGGTCGCATCCGGCGATTGCCACGGCGGCCTGGCCGGCTCGGAAGCAGCCACAGCCGAAGTGCTACGCGCCGGCTTGCAAATGATCGGCTTGGCGGATGGCAACGCGACCTTGTCATCGTGCTTCCTGATGCTGATGAAGGACCGCGCGTTGACCTTCGCCGACTGCGGCGTCGTGCCGGATCCGACCGCATCGCAGCTGGTCGATATCGCGATCGAATCAGCGGAGAGCCATCGACGCCTCATCGGTCAGACGCCGCGCGTCGCCCTGCTTTCCTTCTCGACCAAGGGCTCAGCGGATCATCCGCGGGTCGACAAAATTCGCGAAGCCGCGCGCATGCTGCGCGAGCGCGCCCCCTCGCTGTCGAGCGACGGCGAGCTGCAACTCGATACAGCGATCGTGCCCTCCGTTGCCGAGAAGAAAGCGCCGCGCTCGCCGCTCGCTGGACGAGCCAACGTGCTGATCTTCCCTGATCTTGATTCTGGCAACATCGGTTACAAGCTGACGCAACGCCTGGCGGGCGCCACGGCTCTCGGACCCCTCGTGCAAGGCTTGCGCCGACCCTTCATGGATCTGTCGCGCGGATGTACAGCTGAGGACATCGTCAACGTAGCCTGTATCGCGTCCGTGCTCGCGTGATTGTGCCCCCCACTCTCTACTACACCAACGCACCCCATTCGGGAGCGTTCAGATCCCCCACCATGTCCGCGCGCTGGCTCTCGCTGTCTCTCCTATTCTTTTGCGGTTGCTTCGGCCCGCGCTCGGTGCGCGTCGACCACGCGACCTGGGAAACGCCCAGCGGCGTGATCGTGCGCGACCTCTTCGCCGGGATCGGCGAGGGCGCCAACATGGGTGACCAGATCGCGCTCGAGTACACGACCTGGCTCGACAATGGCACCGAGATCGATTCGACCTCCAATTGGGGTCAAGCCGTGATCTTTGAGCTTGGCAAGGCCCCCATTCCGGGTTGGAACGAAGGTCTTGAAGGCATTGGGATCGGTGGGCGAAGGCGCTTGATCCTGCCGCCCGCCATGGCTTATGGAGTGGATGGAGTGCCCGGAACCGTTCCCCCGAACGCGACCTTGTTGTTCGAGGTCGAACGAGTCGAGATGGAAGCTTCTGAGCCGGCGGATAAAATCGCCGCAGAAGCGAAAGATTGACCCATGGCTTCCTCCTTTCAGCCCGAACCTGAACACGAGATCGATCTGCACGGGCTGAGGGTCGCCCAGGCGTTACGGCATTTGAAGCTGCGCCTGACGGTCTGTCGCTCGATGAGCATCCCGCGCGTGCGCATCATCACGGGCCGCGGCTGGGGTAGCCCGGGCGGCAAAGCCAGGCTGAAACCAGCGGTGGAAGAGTGGTTACTTGGACCTGAAGGCCGCGCCCTGGGCGTCAGGGAAATTTCGGAAGCTTCACAAGGTGGCGCGTGGGACGTAATGCTGACGCGGACGCCTTGACGCGTGCCTCATCCGTGGGAGGATGGCCTCCCCCAAAACTCGATCTGACCATGCGAACAACACTCTTCTGTCTCAGCCAGCGGAGCCCAATTCTGGGCTTCGTCGCGTTCTCCGCCCTCTTGCTCTCGAGCTGTGTCAGCGACCGATTCCTGCCCAAGCACACCTACGATCGGATGATCCGGGCCTATAGCACTGACTCTGCCACGGGCGGAATCAGCAAGTCGGTCATGGAGGGTCAAGAGGTGCGCTTCGAAGCCGTCCGTAAGGCCGAAGCCGACGGCCAAATCGAGAGCGCCGATGACCACTTGTGGAGCGCGGCCATCATCGTGACCTCGGATGACGTCGCCGATCTGGAGCTGGCGCACGAGTTAGCCGAAGAGGCAAATCGACTTGGCGAGGCGCGCGGACTGATGGTGGCAGCCGAGGCGATCGACTTGCTTGCGATCAAGCACGGCATGCCGCAGAAGTACGGCACGCAGCTGCGCTTCGAGCCGGTGCTTGGTATCTGGAAACTGCACAACGTCGACCCGCGCACGACGGACGATGAGCGCGTCCGCATGGGCTTGCCGACCATGGCCGAGATCCAATTGGAGCTTGAGCGACGCAACTCGAGCCCGATGACCGAGCGCATGCGAGAGCGTCTGCAGGTCGGCTGGTCGCAGGCACAATCCTGAAGCACAGACTCTTTTTCGAGAGTAGGGAGCACGAGAGATGACGATTCACGATGCTGCCGCCGGCAGCGATGACGCCGCCGAAGAGCGCCATGATTCTGTCGAGCCCGGATCCGAGCAAGACCAGGGCCCGGACCCGCTGAGCGAGAGCTTCAGTGACTTGAGGGCGGCGCGCGACGACGCCGAAGAACAATCGCAGGACCTCGTGCGCCGCGCCAAGGACCAAGATCCGTCAGCACTGAACGAATTGCTGACTCGCTACGGACCGCGGCTGCGACGCATCGTTCGGATTCGCATGGGAGCCAAACTCAAGGCCAACATGGAATCGATGGACATCGCGCAGGGTGCGATGATCATTGGCATCGAAAACCTCGATCGCTTCGAGTATCGCGGCACCGGAAGCATGCTCAACTGGCTTGCCAAGATCGCGGAGAATCACATCTTGGACAAGCGTCAAGCCATGCACGCAGGCAAGCGTGATGTCGACCTCGAGGTCCCGATGGAAGCTCTGCGGAATGCCCTCGACGATTCGGGTCTGGGATTCGATCCCGCCGATAGCAGTCCGGGTCCTGACCAGGATGTGGCCCGCAAAGAGATGATCAGTGTCATCGACGACTGCATGATGGAGCTGGACGAGGACTACCGTGAAGCCATCCTGCTGCGCGACTACTGCATGGCGCCCTACTCGATGATCGCCAAGAAGCTGGGCAAGGATTCGGATCGTGCAGCCGAGGGCATTTACTACCGTGCGCGCATCAAGCTGTTCCACAAGGCGCGGCCAAAGTTGCAGGGTTTGGGCTAGCCCGAATCTTTCATGAGCCCTCGCACCAAACGCCATGAACTACAGGCAGGGGCCGAATCGAGGCATCTAGCCTCGAGCATCATGAATAACCGAGGCTAGCAGACTGCAGCTTCGATGCGAATCGACAAGCACAAAGAAAGCGGCCTGTGACTACGTCGCAGGCCGCTTTCCCTCGAACTTGAGTGTCAATGTTCTCCAGCGGTCTCTCTTAGATGTCTGAGCCGAAGCCGTTCACGACTACATCGAAGTTAGGCTTGATGCAGTGCGCGTACTTGAATTGCGACGCGAGGCCAATCGGGCCTCCGCCGACGAAGAAGCAGGAGCCGCTCAGGATCGCCGAGCTGCCGGTCTGCTCGTACACCGGGTTCAAGCCAAGCGCTTGGATCTTGCTGTTCAGCACGGTCGAGGTTCCGGAAATCGAGGCTGAGATCGAGCGGAAGTCGCCTTGAACCAGGCATCCCTCGATGGTCGCAGCCGTCTTGCTGTAGAAGCATCCGAAGCCTGAGACGGTTCCGTCACCTTCGAGTTCGCTGTTGCGCAACAAGGGTTGTGAGAAGGCACCTGCGTTGTCTACACAAGAGAAAGCAGCGTTGATCGCGGCACCCGCGTTGGCGCCTCCGGCGAACAGCTTGCAGCTCTCGATCGTCATGTCACTCTCGGAGACATAGACCGCGAAGTGACCGACGCCACCACTTCCATCGACGCGGATGTCCAGGTCTTCCAGCACGGTGTCACGACTCAAGTCGCCGCCGTAGATGCCGATGCTGAAGGTGCTGCTGGAACCTTCGTTTCGGATCGTCATACGGCTGACGCGTGACTCGGCGGTGATGCTGACTGTCGCGGAACTCGAGTTCTGGACCGCACCGCTCCGTGTCGAAGTCACGACGGTTGCCGTGCGACCGGAACCGCGCAACTCGACAAAGGCCGGTACGGCACATACGTCGCTTTCTGAATAGACACCGGGAGCGACCAAGACGCAGTAGCGGTTGGAATCCGAGCTGTCCGTAATGCTGGCCAGCGCCTCGGCGACCGAGGTGAAGTCTCCGCCGTTCCCGGCGACCAGGATCAAGTTGCCGGGTCGGGATAGGCCCACGACTTCTGCTTCGAGAGCATCGAGCGAGGTTGAGAGCGACTCACTGACGGCTTCTTGATCGGCGATGGCCGTGTTGACCTCGGTGGCATAGTCGCTCATCGAAACCGACATCGCTGTGAAGTTGTCGTTGACCTCACTGGCTTTGGCAGTGGTGCCGGCGACGAACTCGTTCGGGATCGTGAAGTCGGGTGCGTCCGGCTCGGGCACGAAGGCGATGCTGGCTGCGGAGGCGGCGAGGAGAGCGAAGGTGATGTTGCTTGTTTGGATCTTCATGGGATTGCTCGTTTCTATTGCTTGTCTATTGCTCGATTGAGGGGGGGAGTGAAGTTCGGGCTGCATCGTGGGGACGCTTCAGATTCGGATTCGGACTCATGTCAGGTGGCTCAGGACCATTCGCCGTCGTCCCAGGATGTCTCGTCCCAGATCGCGTCGGTGTTCTGCTGTTCGGGGGTGGTCTCACCCTTGTCGCCTCCGCCTGATGTGCAAGCGCTCGCGGCCAGGCTGGCGAGCAGGGCGCAGGTAAGCAGCGCAGGCGACTGGGCGGTGCGCCTCTGCAGGCTCGTCTTGGATTGATTCATGGTTGGGTCTTGTTGGCTGATGGATGCACGGGCTCTTCCCGCGCTCATGGGTACCGGCGTAGGGCGACCCGAAGCTCCATCAGGCCAATGCTCTGAAAGCGCCAGTTCTCGCCGCAAAGCCCTATGTGGAAAGGATTTCCGACCGGAATTGGAATTTGATTCCTGGTCATGCATGGTGAGCGATTTCCCAGATGGGAGATAAAACACCGCCATCTGTGTGGCCAAGGGCCCCCAAAGCCCGATATCCTCACATCTGGATATATTGATTTCACCGTGAGCCTCACCGGAACGACCCGCCTGCTCAAAGCCCTCGGAGACGAGACGCGCTTGAGAATTTTGAACCTCGTCTCTCACGAGGAGCTGTCCGTCACTGACCTGATGGAGGTCCTGAACATCGGACAGAGCCGGGTCTCGACCCACCTGACCCTGCTGAAGGAAGTCGGGTTGGTCGTCGACCGGCGCGTCGGTCGACGATCGCACTACCAGACGATCCCGGGCCCCGCTGCCGCCTTGGGCCAGCAGGTCCTGCGCGACGCCGAGAAGAGCCTCGAGTTCGAGGCCGATTTCGCAGGACTCGAAGAGTTGCGCGGTCGACGTCGGGCCGAGTCTCGCGCCTACTTCGATCGCGTCGCCGCGACCTTCGGTGACGAGCCGATGCCGGGCCGAACCTGGGAAGGACTCGCGCGAGCAATCCTGCACTTGGCCCCCAGCGGTCGCTACATCGACCTGGGCGTCGGTGATGGACTGCTGACGATGATGTTGTCCGAAATCGCCGAGCGCGTCACGGCCGTCGACCGCTCCGTCGAAATGCTGGCGCAAGTTCGTCATCGCGCCGAGGCCAAGGGCCTGCACAACATCGAGACGATCGAAGCCAACATAGAAGACCTTCCGGTGCCGGATGCTTCGCACGACGTGGCTGTCCTCTCGCAAGCCTTGCACTACGTGCAACGCCCGGCTGCCACTCTGCGCGAGGCGCGGCGCGTACTGAAGCCGGGCGGACGATTGCTCTTGATCGACTTGCTCGCACACAACGAAGACTGGGTGCGCGAGAAGTTGCAGCACGAACATCTGGGCTTCACCGAACACGGCCTGCGCAAGCTGGTCGAGGGCGCGGGCTTCGAGTCCCCGTACCTATTCCGAGCGGCGCGCGATCCTCAGCCGCCGCACTTCATGACTCTCGTCGCAACTGCTACGGCCCCTCACGCCGTGCCTACCTCCGTTGACGACGAGCCTCTCCCGCAAAAGCAATGACTCTGCCTGCTACCGACATTCGTCGCGATATCGAAGCGATCCTCGACCAACGCATCCTCGTCATCGATGGCGCGATGGGAACGATGGTTCAGTCCTATGGTCTGCAAGAAGCGGACTTTCGTGGTGACCGGCTCAAGGATTCGCAGAAGCCCCTGCAGGGCAACAACGACATCCTGAGCATCACCAAGCCGGAAGTCATCCGCGCCATCCACGACAGTTTCCTGGCTGCCGGTGCGGACATCATCGAAACGAACACCTTCTGTTCTTCGTCGATCGCGCAGTCGGACTATGCGACGGATGGCTTGGCGCTCGAGCTGAATGAAGCGAGTGCGCGCCTCGCGCGTCAGGCTGCCGATGCGCAGACATTGCTCACGCCAGACAAGCCACGCTTTGTTGCCGGCGCGCTCGGGCCGACGAACAAGACGCTCTCGCTCTCGCCGCGCGTCGAGGAGCCGGCCTTCCGTGAGGTCTACTTCGACGATGTGATGGAGGCCTACGCAGAGCAGGTGCGCGGTCTGTTGGCGGGTGGCATCGATATGTTCTTGGTCGAGACGATCTTCGACACATTGAATGCAAAGGCGGCTCTGTACGCGATCGATCTGGTGCAGACGGAGCTCGGCGTCAAGCTGCCGATCATGATCTCTGTCGCGCTCACGGACCGCAGCGGACGTACGCTGTCAGGTCAGACCGTCGAAGCATTCGGCGTTTCTGTCGCGCACGCGAACCCCTTGTCGATCGGCGTGAACTGCTCACTCGGTGCCAAGGAGATGCGCCCCTACGTCGCAGAACTCGCTAACTCGAGCGGCGCCTACGTGTCCTGCTATCCGAACGCTGGCCTGCCCAACGCGATGGGCGAGTACGACGAAGCGCCCGAAACAACCGGCGGGCTGCTGGGCGGGTTCGCGCAGGACGGCATCGTCAACATCGTCGGTGGATGCTGCGGTACGACACCGGAGCACATCGCCGCGATTGCTCAGGCCGTTGCGCAGAAGGAACCACGCAACCGTCAGAAGCCTGAGGATTCGACCAAGCCGAAGCTCACAGTATTCAGTGGTCTCGAGCCGTTGACCATCCGCAAGGACTCGACCTTCCAGATAATCGGCGAGCGCACCAACGTCGCCGGTTCGGCACGCTTTCGCAAGCTAATCGCAGCTGGGGACTATGAAGGCGCACTGAGCGTCGCCTTGCAGCAAGTCCGCAATGGCGCAAACATTCTCGATGTCAACATGGACGAGGGCTTGCTCGACTCCGAGCAATGCATGAGCATCTTCCTGAATCTGGTTGCGACCGAGCCTGAAGTGGCGCGCATCCCGATCATGGTCGACTCGTCAAAGTGGACGGTCATCGAGGCCGGATTGAAGTGTGTTCAGGGCAAGGCCGTCGTCAACTCAATCTCGCTCAAGGAAGGCGAGGAAGACTTCCTGGAGAAGGCACGCACAATTCGGCGCTACGGTGCCGGTGTCGTGGTGATGGCCTTCGACGAGACAGGGCAAGCCGACACGACACAGCGCAAGGTCGAGATCTGTGAGCGCGCATATCGCTTGTTGACTGAGCGCGTGAACTTCCCGCCCGAAGACATCATCTTCGACCCGAACATCCTAGCGATCGCGACCGGTATCGAAGAGCACGATCGCTATGGCCTGAACTTCATCGAGTCTTGTTCGCAGATTCGTGAGCGCTGCCCCGGCGTCCACATTTCGGGCGGCGTCTCGAACCTGTCCTTCTCCTTCCGCGGCAACAACGTCGTGCGCGAGGCGATCCACTCGGCCTTCCTGTACCACGCCGTCCAAGCCGGCATGGATATGGGCATCGTCAACGCTGGCCAGCTTCATGTCTACGAAGACATCCCCAAGGAGCTGCTCGAGCACGTCGAGGACATCCTGTTCTGTCGCCGTCCTGACGCGACCGAACGCATGATTTCCTTCGCCGACACCGTCCGAGGCGCCGGCAAGAAGAACGAGCTCGACCTGAGCTGGCGCGATGGTGATGTCGAAGCCCGTCTGGCACACGCACTGATCCATGGCATCGTCGACTTCATCGTCGAGGACACCGAGGAGGCGCGCCAGAAGTACCCGCGCCCACTGCAAGTCATCCAAGGTCCGTTGATGGATGGCATGAAGGTCGTCGGCGACCTCTTCGGCGCGGGCAAGATGTTCTTGCCGCAGGTCGTCAAGAGCGCGCGCGCGATGAAAAAGTCCGTGGCCTACCTCGAGCCCTATATGGAGGACGAGAAGAAAGGCGGCAACGCGCGCGGTAAGATCGTCATGGCGACCGTCAAAGGCGATGTGCACGACATCGGCAAGAACATCGTCGGCGTCGTCCTGGGCTGCAATAACTACGAAGTGATCGACTTGGGCGTGATGGTCCAACAGGACAAGATCCTGGACGCTGCGATAGCCGAAGGCGCGGACATGGTCGGCCTGTCCGGCTTGATCACCCCCTCGCTGGACGAGATGGTGTCCGTCGCCAAAGAGATGCAGCGGCGCGAGATGACGATCCCGCTGCTGATCGGCGGCGCGACGACGAGTCGCCAACACACAGCCGTCAAGATCGCTCCGGTCTACAATGGGACCGTGGTCCATGTGCACGACGCCTCGCGCTCGGTGAATGTGGTCTCGGACCTCTTGGATAAGGATCTGAAAGCAAAACTCGACCTGGCAAACCGCGAGAACCAAGACAAGTTGCGCGCGCTGTTCAAGGAGAAGCGCAGCCGCCCCTTGATCTCACTCGAGCGTGCCCGTGAGCACAAGCTGCAGATCGATTGGGAAGCGGCGGAGCTGCCCGCGCCCTCCGACTTGGGTCGCAAGACCATCGCAGAGATTCCGATCGCCGAACTCCTGCCGTTCATCGACTGGACCTTCTTCTTCTTGGCCTGGGAACTGAAGGGTCGCTATCCCGCGATCTTGGCCCACCCCGAACAAGGTGCTGCTGCGCGCGAGTTATTCCAGAACGCGCAGGAGATGCTCGAGAAGATTCAGCGCGAGCACTCGCTGACCGCCAAGGCTGTGTGCGGCTTCTGGAAAGCGAACGCAGAGGGCGACGACATTGTGCTGGAGAAGCAGGACGCGGGCGATCCGGATTCGATCCGCTTCCCCTTCTTGCGCCAGCAAGGCGAGAGCAAGAACACTCCCGCGAACTATTGCCTGGCCGACTTCATCGCTCCGAAGGAAAGCGGCAAGACCGATCACCTCGGCGCCTTCGTCGTCGGTGTGCATGGCGCCGAAAAGCTCGCTTCTGAGTTTGAAGCGGACAACGATGACTACAACTCCATCCTGGTCAAGGCCCTCGCTGACCGCTTGGCCGAGGCTAGCGCAGAGTGGCTGCACGCCAAGATGCGCATCGAGTGGGGCTACGAGGCCGCGGAGAGTTTCACGAACGAGGAACTCATCGACGAACGCTACCGTGGCATCCGACCCGCCTTCGGCTACCCGGCTTGCCCCGAGCACACGCCGAAGGCCATGTTGTTCGAGTTGTTGAGGCCGTCTGAAATTGGCGTTGGATTGACCGAGAGCTTCGCGATGACGCCGGCCGCCGCCGTCTCGGGACTCTTCTTTGCCAACCCAGAGGCGCGCTACTTCGGACTGGGCCGCGTCGAGCGCGATCAAGTCGAAGACTATGCGCCGCGTGCAAAGCTGAGTGTCGAAGACGCGGAGCGTTGGTTGGGGCCCTACTTAGCGTACGACCCCGACGACAGGCGCTGAGTGCCGGACCTACGCGAAGCTCTTGCCGAGCGGGTCCTGATCCTGGACGGAGGACTCGGTACGACCCTGAGCTCAACGCCTCTCGGCCGCGAACTGATCGCATCGGGTCGTCGTTCGAGCTTGGATCTGTGGTGTCTCGAACATCCCGAGACCGTGCGCGAAGTACACGAGTCTTTCCTGCGTGTCGGTTGCGACCTGGTCGAGACCAACACCTTCCAGGCCTCGCCCTTGGCCTTGGCCGACTATGGCATTGCGGACCGTGCACGTGCTTTGAATGAAGCTGGAGCACGCATCGCACGCGCAGCCTGCGACGCGCATTCGACACCACATAGCCCGCGCTTTGCGCTGGGCGCTATCGGACCTGGCACGCGCCTTCCGACGCTCGGTCAGGTCGATCGCGACACGCTCGAAGCTGGATACTGCCTACAGGCCGAGAGCCTGATCGATGGCGGCGTCGACGGCCTGATGATCGAAACCTGCCAAGACCCGTTGCAGATCGACGCGGCCATTGCGGGCGTCGCGAGTGCTCGCGAGAGTCGAGGTAGCGACCTGCCGATCTTCGTCTCAATCACTGTCGAGATAACCGGTACCTTGCTCGTCGGAACGAAGTTGCGAGAAGTCGTCGAACGACTGGCAACGGCACCGATTGACTTGCTGGGACTGAACTGCGCGACCGGTCCACGCGAGATGAGTGATTCAGTGCGTGAGCTGGCTGCTCTCACGCCTTTTCCTCTAGGCGTCTACCCGAATGCCGGCTTGCCCGAGATCGTCGATGGAGTCCCGCGCTATGCGCTGACCCCGTCCGAGCTCGCGGATTGGCTGCTGCGCTTCGTCGAGGAAGACGGTGCCGCCTTGGTCGGTGGCTGTTGCGGTACAACCCCGGAGCACATGGCTGCAACGGTGCGTGCGATCGGCCGCAGACGACCCGCGTCGCGTGCACGCAAACTACCGGCGCGCCGCACTCTCCAGGCGCCCACGATTCCGACCGTGGACGTCCCGCGTGCACCCTTTCGCGGCCCACGTCGAGTCGAGTTGATTCCGCTGCGCAACGTACTGCCGTACATGGACGAGCACCGCTTGTTCTGTTTCCATTGGGACCTACCGCGCAAGGGGCGCGGTGCGAAGGAGCACGAGAGTTGGCTCGAGCGTGAAGTACGCCCGCGCTACCTGGAGCTAGTCAATCAGTACGAAGCCGAGCAAGTGCTTGCCCCGAGTGCCATCTATGGCTTCTGGCCCGCCCGCGTCTCGGGCGATGCGCTGCAAGTGTTCGACGAGTCTCGGCGCGAGGTCTTGATGAGCCTCGAGCCTCCGCGACAGCAAGATCGCAAGCACCTGTGTGTCTGCGATTACATCTCGCAAGACGAAGGCGACGAGCTTGCCCTCTTCGCGCTCACCCTCGGACCTGCGCTCGCACCCAAGGTGCGCCAGCTGTTTCGTGAAGGGCGCGAGGTTGAATCGCGCGAACTCGAAGGGCTCGGTGTCGAACTCTTGCGTGCGACAGCCGAACACGTCCACCGCCAGTTGCGCGGTGAATGGGGCATCGCACATGACGATGCGCGCGACACGCGGCAGTTGTTGGCCAAGGCCTATCGCGGTTGCAGGTACGAGTTTGGCGTCGCTCCCCTACCTGGCCTGGATGGACGTCGGCAGGCGCTCGAGCTGCTTGGCACCCACCGCATCGGCTTGACAGCCGACAATGATGAACTCGCTCCTGAAGCATCCGCCGTATTCTTGGTGTCCCACCATCCGCAGGCACAATACTTCCACCTCTAGCAGCCCCAATCTCCACCTCTTGCACGCTGTGGAACTGAAGATCCAACCAACGTGATGATGAAACGAGTCCTCGAGCCCGAAGTCATGGATACGCCCGAAGAGGCCGATGGCTATGACGCGATGGATCACACCGCACCGAACGAGTCCTTCGTCGGTCGATTGATGGAGCTCGATGTGTTTGGCGAGGTGCTCGACATCGGTACGGGTCCGGGTCACATCCCGTTGCTCTTATGCGACCGCGTGCCCGATGTGAAGGTGGTTGGCGTCGATCTGGCGCAAACGATGTTAGCGCATGCCAAGCGACACTTGGCTGTGTCGAAGCACACGTCCCGCATCCGCTACGAACTCGCCGACGCCAAACGCCTCGGCTTCGAAGACGCCAGCTTCGACAGCGTGTACAGCAACACTATTCTGCATCACGTTCCGGATCCGATGCCCTTCTTGGCCGAAGCTCGGCGTGTCCTGAAGCCGGGTGGCGTGCTGCTAATCCGCGATCTCTACCGACCTGAAACTGAACAGGATGCGATCAACCTCGTTCAGCTCTATGCATCCGCAGAAAATGCATATAATCAGGAGTTATTTCGAGCGAGTTTGTGCGCGGCACTCACGCCCGACGAACTGCGCGATGTCGCGCAACAAGCTGGACTTGCTGACGTCACAATCGTGATCGATTCCGATCGGCATATGTCATTGCAACTTGCGAGAGGAAGTTCATAGCCATCTGGAACCCTTAGGCAGGCTTAGGCGTCTGTCATAGATCCAGAAATTGAATTGAGACAATGGCTTATCCGATCCCGTGAGAGCTTCCGCGCAGTTGAATTCGTTGCTTCAGCGCACAGAAACTGTGCGAATTGAATCAATGCATCACGCGACAAAGAATACCGCGTACCGATCGCAAGCTCCCTCTGAGCGACATCGTTGATCGAGCAAAACGAGCACCCTATGCTCCGCGAGTCGAAATGAGGGTTTCGGCACCAGGACCTGGCCAGCCCTGAAACCGCGGTCTCGCGTCACCTTCTCGCCGTCGTCATCGCGGACGCACCCATTGGGTTTCCTAGTACCCAATCACTCCAAGGTTCTCTGCAATGCTTTCGCGAGCACGTTCACTCTATTGGGCCGGCTTTCTGCTGCTGTCATCTTCAACGCTGACTTCCGCCGCTCCCCAACAAGACACTTGGGTCGGTATCAACCTGTGGCCGATCGCAGATTGGAGCACCGAGTGGGTGTTCGTTGACACCTTCAAGCATGCGCGCGCTTGGATTCCACAGGAGGTCACCGGCTTCGTCTGGGATACGGGTATACCGCTGGCATTGACCGATGAAGGTTGGCCGTTGCTGAGAGCAGGTCAAGCCGCCGGAACTCTGTTGTGCCGCGAGCTCGATGGTCACTATCCGAGTGGTGAATACACAGCGATGTGGGACGGCACCGGTCATGTCGAGTTCCACTTCGATGCACAGGTCACTCAGACCTGGTCGAACGGCTCGAAGATGGATGTCTCCCCCACCAATGCTGGCATACACGTGAAGGTCGTCGCTTCCAACGTGACGGATCCTGTGCGCAACATCCGCGTGCTGATGCCAGGCTTCGAGTCCAACTACGCCACGCAGGTCTTTCACCCGACCTTCTTAGAACGCCTACGCGGCTTCACCTGCCTACGTTTCATGGACTGGCAGGAGACGAACAACTCCGAACAAGCCGACTGGAGTGATCGTCCGAAGATGGACTACTTCACCCAAGCCAGCAACGACGGGGTAGCACTTGAGTACATGATCGAGCTGTGCAACCAGCTGGACTGCGACGCATGGTTCTGCATGCCGCACCTAGCGACGGACGACTACATGAACCAGTTCGCGGCATTGGTACGCGACCAGCTCGAGCCGGACCTGAAGGTCTACATCGAACACTCGAACGAAGTCTGGAACCCAATTTTCGAGCAGTCACAGTGGGCCTGGCAACAGGGCAATTCACTCAACCTGTCCCACGATCCATTTCAAGCGCAACTGTTCTTTCACTCGCTTCGTTCTGTGCATATTTTCCAATTGTGGGAGAGCATTTTCGGTGGCACGGACAGGCTCGTGCGCGTGCTCGGATCTCATAGCGCCAATCCTTGGACCGGGCGCCAAATCATGGGCTACCAAGATGCTTGGCAGCATGCCGACTCAATTGGTATCGCGCCCTATTTCGGCGGAACATTGGGAGCCGGAACGCAGGCAACCACGACCGTCACTTGGAATGTTGGTCAGGTGCTCGATGCATGTGAAGATCACGTGGACACGACTCTGGGCCACATCGCCGAAAACGTGACCAACGCAGCGGTACACGGGCTCAGCGTGACGGCCTACGAGGGAGGGCAGCATCTTGTCGGCGTCGGCTCGTGGATCACGAACTCGACCTTGCAAGAGCTGTTCAGGGATGCCAATCGTCACTCGCGCATGGGCGAACTCTACGACCGCTACTTGGCTGGCTGGGAAGCTTTGGGCGGCGATACCTTCTGTGCATTCAGCTCGTGCGTGACGCCTTCACTCTTCGGGCATTGGGGTGCGCTTGAGTGGCAAGATCAACCGATCGAGGATGCCCCCAAGTATCGCGCATTGCGCAATGCGCTATGGCGTAGCTCCGGAGTCACTCCACGCATCAATTGCCACAGTCGTCCGAACTCGCTCGGCGTCGAGACCGAGCTGAGCTGGACCGGGACAACGAGCATCCTGATGCAGGACTTGCGGCTCCAGGTGAGCGATGCCGTCGGGAACTATGGTGTCTTCTTCTTTGGCCATCAGCTGCAACCCGCTCCTTTCGGTGATGGCGTAATGTGCATCGCAGCCCCGGCCGTTCGGCTCGATACGAGTTCGATCACGGGTGGCCAAGCCAGGCTGTTTGCTGGCTCAGACGAACTGCCGGTGACGCTGCAAGCTGGCTCCAGCCTGCACTTCCAGTTTTGGTACCGCGACCCTGCTGTGGTCGGTGGCACGGGCTACAACTTGTCGAACAGCCTGAGCGTTTCCTACGCGCCCTGACCACCCCTGGTGCCTCTGGCGCGCCTGTTGAAAAGAGCGGTTCGCACAGTGTTGGTCATCGATTGCCGGTCAAGGCACATCAAGTTCCGAGCGCTTTCACCGCCACAGAAGACAATGCTTTGCTGGCCTTGGTGCAGCGCAGAGCTGCGTTCGAGGACCGGTGCTGTGCGGATCGCTTTATTTAGGACGAGCTGCTATCGAGCGAGGCTAAGCAAGAGCTGAACGCTTGCGAAGTCGCTCGAGCCTGGTCGCGCTCTCGATCAAAGACCCCACGAGAGTCCGAAGAGGAGCGTGAAGTCGGGCCCGGTGGCAGCAACCAGGTCTTCGTGGAAGCTCAACCGCAGGTGTGTGTCGTCCCTGAGCCGATAGGCTGCGCCAATGCCCAGGTCGAGGATCTCGCGATTCACTTCTTCGAGGTCGATGCCCTTGACCATGGGCGAGACCCATTCGATTTGAGTCAGCCAAGCGAAACGTGAACCCAACGGGAATTCGAAACCGAGCTGGAGATGCAACAGGTCTTCGACCTCGATGCCGAGCTCTTCGAAGCCCCTGGGGTTGCCGGTGATCACGTAGTCAGTCGCCCAGTACCAGCTGAGTGCGTCCAGGTGTTGCTCTCCCAGCAACCCGAAGCCACTGTCGAGTGAACCGTTTCCGAAACCCTTCGACTGCTCGCCCGTTGGGATCTCGATGGCGGCGCGCGCGGCGTAAGCCGAACTTCCATCGGGAGCAGAGCTGAATTGCTTCGTCAGTACGATCGGCAGATCCATCGTGCCTGGCTCTCCCTCTTCCAGCTCATACAGAAACTCATTGGGCCCACGCCGGATCCGCATGCGATACAGATCCTTGGGATCCCGCGAACGGCCTCCATCGGGGAAGCCGGTTGCGTCGTGCCAATTCTCGGCAAAGCCGTCCAGGAAGCCGCTGCGACCGGACAACACACCAACTTCAGCCTCCAGATCCATGCCCCCGCCCAAGCCGTAGCGCACTCGCAATGAGGTGTGCCAGGTCTCGCCATCGAAGGCGACGCGATAGGTGTCGTCGTGCTGGACCTCGTAGATGCTCTGGTACGCGCTCTCGACCGAAGCGCCAAACTTGCCAGCGGGCAAGACCTCGGCCCTGCGAGGCCGCAGCGAGAGGAAGCCCAGAGAGAGCGGATGCTCAATTCGCGCAGGAATAGGGCCAAAGGGGCGACGATCGGCGACTGATGGAGTCGTACAGGAGAATAGTCCTAGCCAAGCAATCGCCGCCGCCTCGAGCTGCAATCGAGGAAGAAGCGCTCGGGGAGTGCGAGCAGAAGACGATGTCATCGATGAGCCAGGGGCAATGGGCGGCGCCATTCCAGCGTCCCGTGCGGCCGGGGTTAAACCAATTGAACACCTCTGAGCGTGCGGTGACTCAGGGATGCTTCAGACGGGGCGAGTCACAAGTATGAGACACAGGCTGGATAGGCTTCAAGCGTTGCATGCCAGCGACGTGAGATCGAGCGGTTACGGGCTGCCGCCCATCCTGACGTGGAATTCTGGCCCGCCTCGGTCCCTGCGGTGGGACTCTCGTCAGAGAAGTGTCAAGCGCACCGCGAGTCTAATCGAAGTAAGGAGCGTGCGAGATTCAACTTCAACCGGCTTGGAGCAGAAGCCCGAGACGACCCAGTCTGACTGGGTCGTGGCTGTCATCGCGCCTGCTCTCCCCCCCGAGGCGCCCCCGGAGGCGGACATATTCGAGTTCGTGCGACGGCAACTGCCGGACACGAGCCTGTATGAGGACCCTGCCGATTGCTTGGCGCAGTTGCCACCGGATCGAGGCGTGGTCTTCTTGCTCGATGCCAGCTTGGCGCGTGACACGGGTCTCGTGTGGCTGACCATCTTTGCCGAGACGGGTCGCGGGCCGATCCTGCTGATCGAGGATCGTGAGGACGCGGACTTGCAACGCGCTGCGATACGCGCGGGAGCACAAGGAAGCCTGACGCGTGAGAGCTTCACCGGCAGCGGTGCCTGGCTTCGCCCCCACTGTAAGCTCGCTCTGGATCAGTTCAGACTGAGCTCGACCCACAAACAGACGGAACGAAGACTCGACGCGGCGCACCTGAACGATGCGCGGCGTGATGAACGCGATCGTGAGTACGCAGAGCGCATTGAGCGATATATCCGCGACACAATGCACGAGTTCCGGACACCTCTGACAGCGATCGGTGAGTTCTCAGCCATCTTGACCGATGGTCTCGCTGGCGACCTCAACAAACGTCAACTCGAGTACTTGGCGTATGTCAGCGAGGGCGTCGGACAGATGATCGGTCTGTTCGAGACCTTCCATGATTCGATGCGCATGCGGCTCGACATGATTCCGGCGACTCCGCGCAAGGTGCACGTCGAGGAAATCTTGGATAGCGCCTGCGATCGTTCGAACACGCGCAAGGTCCGGTTCGACATCGAGTTCGGTGAAGTTAAAGCCACGCTCGACCCCGGACTATTAGAACTCGCGTTCTCAGGTCTGTTGGGCTTCATGGTCCATAGCAGCCCACGCGAAGGAGTGGTGCGCGTGTGGAAACACTCTATCGACGACGAACTGGTCGAAATTCGCTTCTCAGGCAGCGGGCCGAATCCAACAGAGTCCGATGTGCTGCTCTTGCGCGATGGGATCCTCAACGATGGCGGTCTATCGAAATCCGTAGCACGCGTTTTCGGTCTCGGAATGGATCTCGCCCGTGGGCTAGTTCGCTGCCTGGGTGGAACGATCGATTGGGTAAGCGAGTCAAACACAGCGCCCGGCACGGCCACGATTAGCATTCGCCTACCACTCGATCATCAAGCACCACTTCAACCGCCGCGTTCGTCCGAACTCTCCGGCAACGGAATCGACACTTCAAAGTCCTGACGGAAATAGGCGCACTTGCCGCCCTCTCCCTCACACACGTAATAGAGAACGTAGCCCCGCAGCCGACTCGGCCCGTCGCCGCGTTGCTGAGGCGCCACGATTTCGAAGTCGAGCGTGCGCGCTCGACCCGAATTTTGTTGTCCATCCGGCACAGCGAGCGTGTACAGATTGCGCTCGATCCGCCAGTCGCGTGGCGTGGCGACCCACACCAAAGTCGCGCCGGCTTCATCGCCCCAATGCACTTGTTTCTTCGCGTTCGGGCGCAGCACCAAGTGAATGCGTGAAGCACCGGATGCGCGCACGCGGGCTCCCCGCTTGCCCGTATGTGTCGCGACGGCAGACTCGATCTGGATCCATTCGCCCTTGTCGATGGGAGCCTTGCGACCAGGATCCGGTGCGGAGTGCTCGCCCAGGTTCGTCGGCATTGCATTCGTACCGCTGGCAAGTTCACTGCCTGTCAACGGTGTCAGCAGAGGGGTCGGGAGCTTGCCCTTTGCAACGAGATCGGCCTTTGCACGCTCGACCCAATCATAGAAGGGATAGGGTTTGTCTAGCCTCGGTCCGTACTGCTGGATACGTCGGCGCCAGATGTACTGATTCTGGTCCAGGGCAAGCGCCGTGCGCCATGCATCGAGCGAGTCTTGAAAATCCAGCGGACGGTGTCGCTGGCCTAACTGATTCAAGTCGTAGCGTAGTCGATAGGCGACACCCAGCTCGAAGGCGGCGCTTGCATTTGCCCCATCACGTCGCGCTTCCTCTTCGAGCCAAGCGATGGCTGCGTGGCGCGGATCGGACTCCGCCCATGCGCCGCCGCCCCACATGAGTTTGGCTAGCGCGCTGGCACGATCGAGTACGTCCTTAGATTGATGAGCTCGCAACACAGCCGGCTCGGGCAGCATCAGCCGGTCCCCTTCAGGGAAGTCGGCATACAGGAAACGATCTTCGAAGCTGCGAGGTTCAAGCTTTTCCGTGACCCTGCCGAACTCGTCGACACCGGTGACTATCGGTACCGACGACGCGCCAGTCAGGTTGAATGGGTCCCACAGGATCGGCCAATCGAATTCCTGCCATTGGGCAAAAAGCTGGCAACGGTCGGGATGCTGCTCCTGCGTGATGCCTATGACCGTGACCAATTCCGATTCGCGCGCTTCCTTTGTGATGTCGTGCCAGACCGGCACGTGACGACGGCAGCCCTCTCACCAAGAAGCGAATTGGATCAAGATCACGCGCTGACCACGCAGCGATGACAAGCGCATATTGCCTTGTCCGTCGATGCGTGGAAGTTCAATGTCCGGCAGCAGCTGGCCTGTCCCCCAGCCAAAGGCCTGCGTTTGGGGAACTGAATCCTGAGCGGCGACTGCTTGATCTTGCGCGAAGGTGAACACCGAGGCGGCGAGCAAACAGACCGAGGGGAGCGAGGGGATCATCTCTAACTGACTTTCTACTCGAAGAGAACGGCTTTGGATTCAGTACGGGTCACGCACTCGGCCGTGAACGGAACGAGCCTCCATCGAAGCCCCCAGTCGGTGCGGAAGCGTAGCTTAGCCGAACAAGTGTAGGCTAGCGCGGCCGCCAGAGCCGCTCCCAAGACCAAGCCCGAACTCAGCTCACACACAAACCGGAGTGAACGGCAACGGCAAAAGGTAGCGATGCCACGATCTCGCCCTCGATTCGGCGCAATTCTGCGATGCGTTGCTCAGCTTCCTCACCAAACATTTCCGTTGCATAACTGAAGAAGAGGCGCTGGTGCCCAGCTTCGGAAGCCATCAGCCCTCGATAGAGAGACGCGAGCTTGAGCTCGTGCAAGCCTTCGGAGAGCAAGTGGAAGCGCTCGAGGCTGCGCGCCTCGATCAGGCCGGAGACGATCAGTCGGTCGAGGAGTCGGTTGCTACGGTTGCTGGCCGCGGCGCGGTGCAGGCGATCGGCATACGGGTTTTCTTGCACCTGACCCAATTGGCCCCCTCTGCGATGAAGCTCATGCAAGACAAGCTCGAAGTGCTCCATCTCGTCGATCGCGACGCGCGCCAACTCGACCATCAAGGCGGGATTGTCGATGCCGCGCGAGAGGATCCCCTGTGCCGATGACGCCGCCTTCAATTCGCAGTGTGCGTGATCGGCCAGCAGCGTACAGACATCCTCCGCTTCGACCTGCTCCACCCATTCCGGTGGGGTCAAGTAATCAAGCTTGAACATGCTTGATCAACCTTGTCCTTGTCCCGGCTTCCACAGGATATCGGCTCGGCCACCGTCATTGCATGCTCGCCCCATCACAAACAACAGGTCGGACAAACGGTTGAGGTAGCGCAGGACTTCGCCATTGACTCGGTCCTTCTCCTCGTCCCGCGCCCCTAACTCACTGACGAGTCGCTCGGCACGCCGGCACACGGTGCGGGCCAAATGCATCCATGCAGAGGCCTTGGAACCACCCGGCAGAATGAAGGAGGTCAGATCCTCGAGATCGGCATTCAACTCGTCGATCCAAGCTTCGAGCCGTTCGGTATAGACCGCTGACAATCGGCCGCGATCTCCGTCTTGCCCTGGAACGCACAGATCCGAGCCCACATCGAATAAATCGTTCTGGATCGCTGCCAGCCAATCGCAACTCGGAGCCGGGACACCTTCCGACAACGCGAGCCCGATCACGCTCGAGAGCTCGTCTACCGTCCCGTAGGAATCAATCCGCAGGTGATGCTTCGGGAGTCGCGAACCGTCACCGAGGGCGGTCGACCCATCGTCTCCGGTCTTAGTGTAAATGCGGTTGAGTCGGACCATGCCTAGCGGGAGTATCGGGTGTAAAAAAACGTAAACCCTCAGCATGCGCCCATGCGGAAAAAAGTTCCACCCTCGACTGCCCATCCCGAACGCGGATCCTTTGAATTTCAGAATACGGGCAAAGATGACCAGCCCGTAGACCCGATGGAAGGATCGGGTCTCTTGTTCGACTCCCCCCAGTCGAACTCACATGCAAAGCCATCATCCTAATCATTATCGCGCACGAAGGCCGCTTCGTGTCGGCTCCGAAGGTCGCACCTGCTCCGGCATCACGATCGTCGAGATGATGATCGCACTGACGGTGATGACCGTTTGCGCCTACCTGTTGTCAGCGACGATCACCGCGACGATGACGCACGATGTTGCGGGTCGAGAAGGTGCCTACGCCTCCGATGTTGCTCGCAACATCTTGGAGGACCTGCGCGCCGAGTCATTCGAAGACCTGTACGCGCTTTACAACGGGGACCCGACGGACGACCCCGATGGTGAAGGAACAGCGCCGGGGATGAATTTCGAGGTACCGATGCTGGATGTTGACGTGGCTGACATCGACGGCTTTGTGGGGCGGATCCTATTCCCCGGCTATGGCCCCGAGTTGTACGAACACGTCGACTACGAGTTGTTGACACTGCCGCGTGACCTGAACGGCGATGGCTGGATCGACGGCCTGGATCACTCCGGCGACTACATCATATTGCCGGTATGTGTTGAGTTGCAGTGGAAGGGTTATGCCGGTTCTCGCACCTTCAAGCTAAGCACCGTGATGGCGGACATGGAGAAGTACTAGGCATGAGCCCGCAGCACGAAGACTTCTGCGATCGAAGTGCGCGCACTCCGCGCCTCACCTGGCGTCGAGTGCACTGCCGATCAACTCTCGATCGAGGGCTCCCCTCGCGCCATAGCAGCGTCGGATTCACATTGATCGAAATCATGATCGCCATGACGATCATGGGACTGATCGTCATGAACGTCTCGCTGGTCATGAAGACCAGCAAGAGCGCGACCGACGCTGGCATTCGACTGGCTCAGCTGGACAACCAGGCAAGCTTCACGATGAACCGAATCGCGAACGCGATCATGGCCTCGTCTAGTGATGGAATCACCCCTGCACCTGAGGCACCTGACAGCGAGAAGTATCTCGACTACAAGCGCAACGTCGGCATTGTCGACGGCGTGATCACTTGGGGAGAAGACGAGCGAATTTCGCTCGAGGACGACTCTGGACAGATCGTCTGGATCGAAAACGTCGACGAGCCCGAGGAGCGCCGTGTTGTGTGGTCAAACTGGGTTTCCGAGTTCCTCGAGGGGGAACTCGAGAATGGCTCGGACGACAACTTGAACGGCCTGTTCGACGAGAATGGCCTCTCCTTCGACATGAACGGTCGCAAGGTCACGGTCCGTTTGACACTGCGCCAAGAGGACCAACACGGGCAGGAATACAACAAGACACTCGTCACTCGCGTGACTGCCAGGAACTGAATAGGAAGAACGATTTGAAATTGAGTCACACACAAGTTCCGCAGCGAGCACACGATCGGTCACGATTTGGCGGAGCGCTGATGCTGTCGCTGATGGTAGTAACCATCGTCGCAAGCATGGGAGCCGTGCTCATTCAGTCTCACCTGTCGAGCGCTCGCTCAAAATCGGTCGAGATGGACACGCGACGCGCGTTCTACATTGCGGAGGCCGGTCTCAGCGAGGGACTGGTGGCCATCGCACAGGGCAAGTCCGGTGACATCGGAACGCCCGATGAACCCGCCGGCTTTGCGAATGGCGTGCTCTGGGTAGAAGCAACCGAGACTGGCAATTTAGTCGATCTCAAGGCCACGGGCTTATATGGCTCTGGTCGCAGTTGCTTGACCATCACAGTCCAGCGCATCGTCAATCCCGTCACCTCGCTCGGGTTCTTTTCGCGCAGTGACATGCTGATCGGAACGGGCTCTCTGCTCGATGGGTACGACTCCAGCATCGGCACATTTGCATCACAGATCGACGCGGGTCTGGCCGGAGAAACAACCGGAAAGGATGCAGCGGTCAACGCGAACGAAGATGTCATCATCGAGGCTCTGCCAGACCCACTGGCTGGCAGCGTACCCACCTACGTCTATGGCGACGTGAGCCCTGGGCCAGGTGGCTCCGTGATGGTCGATCCAGATGTAACGATCAGCGGAGACACCATTCCGCGGGAAGAAGTGGCCACCCTGCCGATGATCGAGGTCCCGACCATCACGACATCCGAGTCTCCAACCATCACCCGAGGCTTCGCGATCTCAAATACAGAAGTGGCGTACGACTCGCTCGACGTGCCCACAGGCGGAGTGCTGACCATCACGGGGCCTGCAACAGTCATTGTAGGTAACCTGCGGGTCCAGTCTGGCGGGACCTTGAAATTCAACACGAGCTCAGGTGGGGTCAACCTGCACTGCTTGGACAACGTGATCCTGGAGGAGGGCTCCCTACTGACTCAGTCTGAGGCGAGCACCGAACCAGTCGCCTTCATGATCTCGACGAATCTTACAAGGCGCGAGGAAGCGAAGGTCGCTAAGGAAGAGGTCGAAGCCGAGAGAGAAGCGTTGAAGGCGGAAGAAGAGGGTATCGCAGCTGTCGGTGATGAACCCAAGTACGCCGAGGCCGACTTGAACGTGGAAGCGACCGTAACCATTGCTTCGAGCGGCACATTCTACGGCTTGATCTATGCGCCTCTCGCAAACTTGAGCATCCCGAGCGGGCTTCGGATCTATGGTTCGATCGTCTCGGATGGTCTCGAGTTGCAAGATGGCGCACGCGTCAGTTTCGACGAAGCGCTGACTACGAAACCGATCGGTGCCAGTTCGCTGCCGCGCTTGATCAGTTGGCGCGTTCTCGCGCTCCCGGATGAGCAGCTAGTCCGCAGTGGGATCGACCCTATCTTGATCCTGCGAGCGCGCGGCTACACGGCTCCGTTGGCCCACAGTGCTCATAGCGAAGAGTCGTTGTCGATCGAGTACCTCGACAATGTCGGCGGTGTGCACGCCTACGACGGGCTGCTTTCCGACTTCGATTCGACCAACGTCTCCAACGTACTCGGCCTGGATTGGTACGACACGGACGTTGGTGATGTACCCGAAGATCCGCTCCCCATCGCCAACAGCACTCAGACACCGGACTCGACCGATACTGATGCCGTCGCACTTATGGAGGTATCCAGTACAGATGATCCGATCGCCGTCGATCCGGACAACCCGGAAGCACTGTACGACACCGGAGCTGGTGTGATGACGATCAAGCAAATGACAACGTTCTACAACACGCTTAGCCCGTCCCGCCAGACGATCCTCTCGTCCAGGATGCTTACCAATTATAGCTTGGTGTTCCCTTGATGGACGGGTGCCTCCCTTTGCTTGCTCATTGACCAGAACTTGAACGTGATCATCTCCCGCATCCTATTGACTGCGCTTCCCTTTGCATGCCTGGCCCTGTCAGCAGCAGGTGCAGCGCATTCAGTCGACGCATGCGCGTCCGATCGAGATCAAGATCTTGTGGCGGAGCTGATTGCTGGTCGCATCGACTCTGCCTCAGCACTGCTGGATGCCATGCTCGCATCTGAGCTCACTTCAATCACGGGCCTAGTTGACGTGCTCGAACGCCAGCAGGGGAAAGCGAGCAACCGCTTTGATTCCCTGCTGAGCGCTTTGCCGAGCTCTGTTCTGAAACGGATTCGAGCCGCCACTCCGCAAAGCGCTGAGACGCACGCCAATCTGCGCTCGATCGCAAACTCGGCTCTGGATGCACTTGGACGTGACTGCCAAGTCACGGACCTTTTGGAGCTCAATGCCACCTGTGACGAATGGCGCATGACGCGCGCGCATGGCAAACGCTTTCAGGCAAGTCTGGAGCGTCTGCTGCTGCGAGGGCCGTCGGGTTACGCGGTACTTCGTAAAGACATGGTGCAGATCGATCCGATGCTGCAGACGCTGTCGCTGAGAACGATTGGAGGCATCCCAAGCCAAGCTTCGGTCCAACTACTGATCGACCTCGTCGGCCGCAGCTCGCACCTCGATGTCGCTGTTCTGTCGCAGCTGAATCGCCTTGCCGGCAACATCCGATACGAGCGCAATGGAGATCCGTTCATTCGCATTCGCATGTTGCTCACGAACGGTTCGCCGAAGGTAAGGCGCGAGGCCGCCCTGTGCGTAGGCTCGCTACGTGACTTCGATGGTCTCCCGAAACTCGTCGATCTGCTGCAGGATTCATCAATCTCTGTGCGCCACAGTGCACATCATTCGCTACGCAGACTCACCGGTTTCGGTTTTGACGAGTCCGGCTCGGACTGGCGTCGATGGCACGTGCGTGAGTCGAAATGGTGGCGCGAGAACGCGAACGCATGCATCACGAGACTTCGCGACGAACATCCGTCTGCGCAGGTATCCGCGACCAAGGAACTCTCACGCAATCGGATGAACCGTGACGAGGTTGTCGCGAACCTCTGCTACGCCGTCGAGTCCTGCCATCCGACCGCCGCCAGCCTGGCCGCCTGTGCGCTCGGGACACTCGATGCTTACGAAGCCAGAGATGTCCTGATCCAAGGTTTGGAGCACCCGCGTGAGATGGTGCGCGAAGCCTGCCTGAACTCCCTGCGGATTATCTTCGACCGAGATCTTCCGGGTGAGACCGACGCTTGGTTGAGCGCGATCGGAGCCTGAGCACGCGCCTCTGGGAAGCACGACCGTCAGACTTTCCGAGCCCATACACAGCAGGCGAGGACACCTAAAGGGATCGGCTCGAACGAGTCGATCCACCTTCCGGCACCCGGATAACGAGACGAACATGCAGCCGAGTAAGCAGAAGCGCAGAATTAAACTTATTAAGCCCCGGTTGCAGATCAAGCTCACGCTGATCTTCATGGGCTTCTCTGCGCTCAGTCTGTTGATGCAATACCTGCTGCTTACCAGCAGCCTGACATCCGCAGCCCTTCGTCTACCGACCGACAGCGCACTGATGCTGCGCGAGATCAGCGCCGTCCTTCTGAGCTCAATCGGCATTGCCTTCGCACTCTTCATGCCCCTGATCTTCTTGGTCGGCGTCATGACCACTTTTCGATTCGCCGGTCCTCTGCACCGCCTCGAGATGTTCATGAGGGCGACGATCAACGGCGAAAATCCGAGAGACTGCAAACTGCGCGGTGAAGATGAACCGGAACTTCACGGTTTCTGCGAGCTGCTCAACGAGGTCACAGCACCTCTGCGCGAAGAAGGTTCGAACACGGTTACGGAAGAGCTCGATCCGACTGCAGTGCCTGAGTCCTTACCACACTGCTCAGAGAATCCTCTTGAGCAAACGAGACGCGCAAGCTGATCGTACCCGCGCCCCCTCTCCCCACGCGGTATGCCCCTACGCACCAAGATTGTCGCCTTGTTGTTGGTCGTGGTCGTTTCATACGGTCTGACCGACTTTTTCGTTCAGCGAGCTGTCATTGCTCCGATCTTCGAAGAGGTCCAAACGACTGAAGCTCTGGAAGACATCGAACGTGTACGCCATGCGATTCGAGCTGAGACCGCAGAACTGACGCGTGATTGCCAAGGCTTGGCTTCCTGGAAGCCGACCTGGGACTTCGCGGGCGATCGCAATCAAAGCTACATCGAGGACAACCTCGGACCATCAGCCTTCGATCGCTACGGCCTGGACTTGATCTTCATCTCGAACCCAAGAGGCGAGTTGCTGTTTGGTGGAACCCGCGAAGAGGGTTGGCAAGAGCAAATCGATCTGCCGCGTATTCTGAGTGACGCGGTCGTGTTGACCCAAGCTTGGGAGTTCGAAGTCGAGTCTGAGCCGTCGAATCAAAACTACACTCCAACAGTCGCCTTGTCAGGGATGCGCGCGACGCACCTGGGCCCGGTGCTGCTGTGTACACGCCCGATTACGGATCCGAAGGGTGTGAGCGAAGTTCGCGGAGCTGTCACCGTTGGGCGCCTGATCGATCAAGAGATGATCGAGGCACTCGGCAACAAGACACAAGTCACGTTCGACCTGTGGCCCCTAGAGGACGCATCAATCCCGACAGCAGCACGCGAGGTCATGGACCAAGTGACCGCGCGCTACAAACCTCTGGTCGTCGAAGCAGACGCCGAGACGCTACACGTGTACTCCTGCGAGGACGACATGGCAAGTGAGCCGGCCTTCCTGCTGCGCGCCCGCGTCGCACGCAGCGTCTCGGCTTCTGGCGAGACGGCGCTACGCTTCGCCTGGAACTCGACCGTCGTCGCCGGCCTGATTATGCTGATGGCGCTCGTCTTTGTGCTGAAGAAGGTCGTGCTGGATCCGTTGTCGCTGTTGACGCGCCACGTCGTCGCCATCGGAAAGACCGAGGATGTCCACGCCAAGCTAGCCCTCGATCGCGACGACGAGCTGGGAATCCTGTCGCGCAACTTCGACGAGCTGATGGGCAAATTGGCGCAGTCCCGCGCCGATCTGGTGACTGCTGCGCGCGAAGCCGGCATGTCCGAGATTGCGACGGGTATCCTCCACAACGTCGGCAACACGTTGAACAGCGTGAACGTCTCGGCCGCCTTGCTTGCGAACAAAGTGCGCGGCATGTCCGGACCGAAGGATCTGAATGCGGTCGTCGGAGTGCTCAGTGAACATGCCGAAGACCTGCCCGAGTTCATCGGCAGCGAACAAGGCAGCAACCTGAGTCCCTTCCTGACAAGCATTGCCGGGAGCCTGGACGAGGATGTCAGTCATCTCGTCCACGAAGTCGATTCATTGACAGGCGGCATTGAGCACATCCGCGAGCTGATCCAGTCACAACAGAACCTGGCCGGGCGCTCCGCCCTGGTCGAGTCGCTCTTCGTTCACGAGTTGATCGATGAGGCAAACCTAATCAGCGAGCGCGCATTGCTTCCGGATTCGGAGCTGACGATCGTGCATGAGATCCAAGACCTCCCGCGCTTGATGCTCGATCGCCACAAGATCCTCGAGATCCTGGTCAACCTGATCCAAAACGCACGTCAAGCGATGCTGCAAGCCGAGATTCATGAACGCCATCTGACGATCCGCGCTCAGAGGACCGGTGCCGAAGAGGATCGCCTGGTGATCGAGGTCACCGACAATGGCATCGGCATCGACGTAGAGACTGCCGAGCAGATTTTCAACATGGGCTTCACCACGAAGAGCAGCGGTCACGGCTTCGGCCTACACGCTGCGGCCAACTCGGCCGTCGAGATGGGTGGAAGTCTAAACCTTTCCAGTGAAGGACTGAGCACAGGCGCGACCTTCCGCCTTGAACTGCCTTTCCAAGAAGCTCCGGTAGCCGAATCACAACGATGACAAACGACATCAACCACAAGATCCTCGTGATCGACGATAGCCCGGCCATCCACGAAGACTTCAAAAAGATCCTCGTCAAGGACTCGGCGAAGCCAGCAGTGGACAGCGCGAAGGCGGCCTTCCTTGGATCATCCGCGCCAGCAGCGGAGCCCGAGGGCACCAGCTTCGAAATGCACTCCGCCCATCAAGGCCAAGAAGGCCTGGCGATGCTGAAGGAAGCGCGCGCAGCCGGCCAGCCCTTTGCCATGGCCTTTGTCGATGTGCGCATGCCACCCGGCTGGGATGGCGTGCGGACGATCGAAGAGATGTGGGCCGAGGACAGCGAGCTCGAAGTCGTCATGTGCACGGCCTACTCGGACTATTCGTGGAACGAGACCCTCTCGAAGCTCGGCAGCTCCGACCAGCTGTTGATCCTGAAAAAGCCCTTCGATCCGGTCGAGATCTGCCAGCTCGCTAGCGCGCTAACCGCGAAGTGGAGCATGCGTCAACGCGAGCGGACCTTGCTCGCTGAACTCACGCGCAAGGAACAAGAGGCGCGCGCCTATGCGTCTTCGTTGGAGACTGTCAACCGCGCGCTCGAGTCGAGCAAGGCGATGTCCGAGCGTTCCGATCACCTCAAGAACGACTTCATCGCGCAGCTATCGGGTGCGATCCATGCAAGTGTCACGGGCATCCTGGAGAGCGCAGTTCATGCGTGCTCTGACGCCTCGGGCGAGAATCTGCAAAGCGTCGAGAATCTGCTCACGAGCAGCCGCCGCGTCCTATCGAGCCTGGACGAGCTAGGCACCTTAGCCGAGCTCGACGCGGGACGTATGACCTTCACCGCGGCCGAAGACTGCCCGCGAACGATCGCAGAAGAAACCGTAGAAGAACTGCGACCGTTGGCGCAGGCCAAAGGGATTACGCTCGAGTTCATCCAAACTGACCCCGACGTGTCCATCACGATGCTGGATCACTATTGCTTAAAGCGAGCACTATCGCAGCTGCTACGTAACGGCATCGAACACACGTCCGAGGGTTCGGTCACCCTGAGCATGGGCACCAGAGCGACGAGCAATTGGAAAGAGCAGTTGCTGTTGTTCGAGGTGCAAGACACGGGCAGCGGCATCGCTCCCGAACATCAGGCCACGATCTTCGAGCCCTTCTACAACAGCCGCGAGGATAACGATGCGCGCGGAACGGGCCTGGGTCTGACCGTGGTCAAGCGGCTTGCGAGCTTGATGCGTGCCGAAGTCTCGGTGCGCAGCACGCCTGGCTCTGGAAGCTGCTTCAGCCTGACGCTGCCGCTTCCGAAGGTCTCGATGTCCTGATCATCGAACAATCGCGCTTACGACACGAGGGAGTTCATGAGACTCTGCGCGGACGCTTGATCCATCATGTATCCAGCCCGCGGCTGCTGCACGCAGATCCTCGTGAGCTGCGCGCAGACGGAGTGGTCTTCGAGTCGGTGAGAGACCTACGCATCCCAGCAGGCTCTTACGCGAATTCAGATCATGACAACGCTAGCAAGCGCTGTCTTATAGGCTCCGACCTTGGCTCCGTCCGCTACGCCACGCGCAGCGGCGCTTCACCCAGGAATGCCTGTGCGCGATCCGCAGGCACGGGCGGGCTAAACAGGAAGCCTTGAATCTCGTTGCACTGCAAGACTTGCAGGAAGGCCAGTTGGCTCTCTTCCTCGACCCCTTCGGCCACAACCGACAGTCGCAGGCTATGCCCCATCAAGATGATCGAGGTCGCAATCGCTGCATCATCCGGGTTCGTCGTTACATCTCGAATGAACGAGCGGTCGATCTTCAAGGCGTCGATCGGGAAGCGCTTCAGGTAACTCAGTGATGAGTAGCCGGTTCCGAAGTCGTCGATCGACAAATAGATGCCGGCGCCCTTCAGCTTGTGGAGAGTGTCGATCGTGGACTCCGCATCCTTCATCAACATGCTCTCCGTCACCTCTAGCTCGAGCCAATTCGGATCGAGCCCGACTTCCTCAAGCACGTTGGAGACCGTCACGTACAGGTCGTCCTGATTGAACTGGGCAGCGGAGAGGTTTACCGACATGCGCACGGGCGGGAATCCGGCGAGCTGCCAATCTTTGTTCTGCTTGCAGGCCGTTCGCAAGACCCATTCGCCGATCGAAATGATCAGGCCGGTCTCTTCCGCGAGCGGAATAAACTGAGCTGGAGAGACCATTCCGAGCTGCGGGTGGTTCCAGCGGATCAGCGCTTCGAAGCCGACAGCTCGGCGCGTCTTGATGTCGACACGCGGCTGGTAGTAGACCTCCATCTCGCCGCGCTCAACTGCGTCGCGTAGGCTGCGCTCGAGCGTAAGGCGCTCGAAAGCCCAACGGTTCATCGCGGCGGTGTAATACTGAATGTTGCTGCCGCCCTCCTGGCGAGAGCAGTAACAGGCCGTCTCGGCGCAGGTAAGGATCTCTTCCGCATCGCGCCCATCCGTTGGAAAGGATGACACGCCGATGTTGGTCACACGCCGGTAGTCAACTCCTTTAGACGAGAAGGAGGCACCCAAACGGTCCTGCAGAAAACTGCCCAGACGGGCCATCGTCTGAAGATGCACGAGGCGCGGCATCACGACCAGGACGCGCCCCTCCTCGGTATGCCGAATGATCACATGATCCTTGGCATTGGCGGGATTCAGGCCCCACTCGAAGTCTTCGAGCGCAGACTCGATCGAAGCGACTAGCCCCGCGTCCAATACGGAACCCTCACGAACTCCCGGTTCGGGACAGCCCGGCAACGCGTCCAAGTTAACCACGATGTTCAGGAGGCCGACGTTCAGCTTCTTGCGCTCCGAGTCCTTGATCGCCGCGTTGATTGTCGCGCGGAACTCACCCTGTTCGTGGTGAATCGGTATGGAAGCTGCGGTGGGCATCTCGGGCTCCGGCGTGCTCAGTCGGGACACGCGGAATATCAATTCCGTTCCCAACACGGGCCGCATCAAAAAGTCGCTCACGCCTGCCTCATGAGCCTCTTCAATGATCCCGGCATCATCGGAATTGATCACCATCAAGACGGCCCGGTCCGGTCCAGGCAACAGTCGCAAAGAGCGATGAATCGCCAAACCGCCGCCATCCGGAAGACTCAATGCGAGCACGAGTAAATCGGGCTCGAATTCGGTGATCGTCTGTAAGATCGTAGGTCCGTCATTAGCGCGCAGAACGTTAAATCCGGCCTCTTCGAGGATAGATTTCATTCGATCACTGAGGATCGGATCAGGTTCTGCCAGCAGTACGCGCTTGGCTTCGGTGGAGGACATACAGCGAGAGTTTCAGAGAAGAGACGGCGGTCCGACGCCTCTTCATCGACGCGCTGCGGGTCGTGTCTGGAGCCTCCGTGAACAATAGGATGCTCTCATATCAATTATCTCACTCGTCGTGCGCCTGCACAGCCCACGAGCAGGCCGCAAAAGTAAGCGCCGCCTCAACGCCGTCTGACGAGCGGACAGCGGGGCAACCAGGAAAAGTTTTCGCCCATCGGTGATGATCCCAGGTGCACGTGATCCGGGCATAGATCGATCGTGTCGAAGGTCGTCCCAAGCGGACTGCGCAGCACGTCGACTACAACCCCCTCCATCAAGCCCCCGCTCAAGCCGTGGACACCCATGCCCTTCGAAGTCAGGAACACATCGCGCAGCACCATTTCGCCGCCGCGTTGAGCCTGGACAGCGGCGCGTTCGCCACCTTCGATCACACAAGCTTCAAGATAAAGCAGAGAGTCCTCGGTCGGCATCAGTGCTCCGCCACGGAAGATCGAATCACGAGCAATCATCGTGCAAGCGCCCTGCATGCGCAGTGATGACGAGGATTTACGGCCTGTCACGCTGCCCGCCAACTCGAGTCCTTCGGCTTCGACTCGCGCGCGGTGAAGCATCATCGAGTAGTCCGATCCCGCCAAGCGCGTATCGAGCAGCAGCAAGCTCGAGTCGATTGCGATCAAGGCCGCTCCACCGGCATTGGCGATTTCTATCCCATCCAACACGATGTCTTCGGCGCCATTGATGCGCACGCCGAACTCGAACACAACATCCCCATTGCCGAGCAGACGTATTCCAGGAACCTGAATTTCCAACCAACTGGCGGCGCGTCCACTATCTTCAAATTGGTAGATGCCGGGAGGCAACACGATGTCGACGTAGTGTTGTGAAGTGCCTAACAACTCCTCTAGCAAATTGACCAACTCGCGAGCGTTGGGCTCATTGAGAGTGCGGCGCTTGCGGCCAAGAGCTGCTGAATCCTGTGAGTTAACGAGCGCAGAACCTGCCAATCGGATGCCCGCCAACTCGCGCCATGCCGCCAGGCGCGCGCCGGGGTCCAAGATCAATGCGCGGGCTGCATCCAACAACACGGCGCGGTTGTCGATTCGATAGTGTGAACACAAGCGCAACGCATCCATCGCAGTTGCGGGGGGCGCGTCGTTGCGAGCATGCCGACCATCCAAATGATGCGCGACTTCTAGCTCGATCAAGGCCATACGCAAATGGTCCAAGTCAAGACCGGCACGTAGCGCGTTCGCCAACTCGCTCGAGGTCCAGTTCTCGCGCATCTCTCCCGTCCAGTCATCGGGCATGTGTGCATCGATAACAGGTTCACTGCGGCGGTCGGGCGCATAGAGCATGCGCGGCAGCCCATCCGGCTGAAGCTCCAGGCTCGAGTCAATGCGCGTCGCCAACATGCTGCACACCGTGCGCAACGAATGATCCGGGTCGAAAGTCGCGAGCACACGCAACCATCCTCGCTGACATTGTTCCTCCTCCTCCGAACGCGCCCCCTTGCGCCGCGTCTTAAGGAGCATCAACGCCCTGTCTTCGCGGTCGCCTTCGAGCCAACCTTGAGGTGGATCGGAAGCGACACCTTCTGCGCGCGCGTAAGCGCGCATGACGACCTCTAAGTCATCGCCGTCATATCCGTCTTCCAGAATCAACTCGCGCGCTGCGCTGCGCAGTTCAGGATCTGAGGACTCGAGGCTCTCCACCAAAGCGGGCCGGGCGGCATCGCCAAGGCTCAACAGCAGCGCACGCGCTGCCTGACGACGATCGAAATTGGCATCCGACAGATCGACCACGGCTTGCCTGATCAAGTCCTCAACGCGTGAAGGATCAGACGGATCAACGAGCAACTGCAACACCGGTACGGTCGGGTGAGAGAGCAGCTTCGGGCCATACCGCTGGCGAAAGCGGAAGCGGGTCAGCGCAGATTCAGCCAATGCACTCGTCTTTATCAGCAAGCTCCGCTCGCCTGCGGTACCGACGAACAACTCTTGCCAGTCACCACGCCCATAGGCCAGTTCACTCTCGACAACCAGCTCGAGTTGCTCGGGGTGTACGGCCATGCGCCGCAAATCGTCGAATTGGAATTCCAAGATGCCATCTGCCAGCGCCATGCGTGGAGCAGTCGGTGGTCGCGGAAGCAAACGCCCGCCACTGACATTGGTCTGTCGCAACAAGTGCGGGCCGTTAGCGTCGACGTAGAGCGACAAGCGCACGAAGAGCCCTTCGGGTAGGCGCGCCATCAGATCCGTGCCCTTGCGCATCGAGCGGGCGTTCGTGCTGTACTCGCCCGCCGAAGCTTTGCCGCCAGGACGCATGCGACGGAACTGAGGCGCCTCCCACACGGCGACCTTGCTCGGCAACAGCGCAAGCAAAGTGCCATCGACCGGCGTCATATTCACGGTCGCGTCACTGGCGTAGGTGATCAGCACATGCGCAGGACCGTCGACTTGATGACCCGTCAACACATCCAAGCGTTGGTCGCGCTCGATCGGAATCGGCCATTCCATCGACGTGCCTCGCGGCAGACAATTTGCGACGGCCCCAAATGGAACTCGCTCGCCACCGATCGCGGCGACCCTGTACTCGAGCGCGACTCCCTGCGGCGCCTCTTCGTCCAAGAACTGCACATCGGCGACTTCGCCTATCACTTCCGCATCCCAGCCCGCCGCGCGCAGAGAGCGGCGCCAGATTCGATAGGGGCCAGGACCTTTGCCGGGCCACGCCAGGTGAACGCGACCGGAGACCTCACGCTGCACGTCGATGCTCTCGGGCGACCTGCGCAACATCGATTCACCCGGCGCTCCCCTGCGAAACTCGAGCGCGAGGCGATCATCGTCGAATGCGAGCACACGCGCATATCCCCACAGCGACTCGGATCGCTCGAAGCTGATCTCTAGTCCCTCCTGCAACTCGATCCCAGACAGAGGCTCGCCCAGTCCGCGCTCCACAATCGGCGTCCGCCCCATCACGGTGGGGAGCACGCGCAGCGTCGCTTGCGATGTCAGGACATCGTTCTCCCACGACAATTCGGCCCAAGCCTGCTCGTCCGCCGGCTCTCGATCACCGTCCTGGCGCTCTTCCAGGACGCTCCCGTCCACCAGGTTCAGAACTTGCCCCGACTCGACGACGACCCATTCCCAGTCGGCGATCGGCGCAGGTGCGAGGCTCAGGCAGAGGGCTAGGGTCGTGCTCAGGGTCATCATCATCGAGGGTAGCTCATCCGTTTCGACGGATATCCTAACCAGACGGCGATCCCCCCCTTCCATCGAGACTGTCCTGGTCCTAACATGTCCGCCGTTAGTGGGGACGTAGCTCAGTCTGGTAGAGCGTCGCGTTCGCAATGCGAAGGTCGAGGGTTCGAGCCCCTTCGTCTCCACCACTCAATCAAAGAGACCCGCCTGGACGCGGGTCTCTTTTTTTTGTTGGGTCTCAGTCCACCTGCGAGCTGCCCTCAAGCGACCTGGTCGGTCGCAGGCGAGAGCTGGCCTGAGGGTTCCGCATGGCGCGACGCATTCCGGCTGAATCTACCCGGCGACCGCCTCCTAAACTCCAGTTTGTGCGAGTGATCGAATCGGGCGCCCGATCGCCCCTCCGCTCAACTCGGCCGAGCCTTGCTCGCGTACGGAACACCGTCCACGCGTCCCGCTTCCTCGAATCCCTTCAAGCGCAGGAAACACGCATCACAGCGTCCGCACGAGAGGACTCGCTCGCCATCGATGACCGGGTCGTAGCAGGTATGCGTCGACGACAGGTCGACCCCGAGCTCGAATGCCCGTTCGACGATCTGCGCCTTGCCCATCTCCATCAGGGGTGCGCGCACGTCCAGGGTCGCGCCCTCCTCCGTACCGGCCGCCGTCGCAAGCGACGCCAAGTGTTCGAAGGCACGCAAGAACTCGGGTCGACAATCCGGATAGCCCGAGTAGTCGACGGCGTTGACGCCGCAATAGATTTCGCGCGCGCCAAGCACCTCCGCCCAAGCCAGTGCGACGGCCAGGAAGACGGTGTTGCGAGCCGGCACGTAGGTTGCCGGAACGCCCTCTCCGATCGTGGCTTCAGATCGATCTTTCGGGACATCGATATCGTCCGTCAATGCGGATCCGCCAAGGATCGATAAATCGATGCGCACGACGCGGTGCTGTTCGGCGCCAAGCGCTTTCGCGACTCGGCTGGCTGCATCAAGCTCGCATTGATGGCGTTGGCCATAATCGAAGGAGAGCGCATACGCAGTCCTGCCGGAAGCGACGGCTTCCGCCAACACGACAGCAGAGTCCATGCCTCCAGACAGCAAGCACACTGCGGGCGGTCGGTTAGCTGCGTTCGACATCCGGACAGTCTAGCCCGCGAGCACTGACGCTGCGGCGCCGATTGCAGCCAACTCCACTATGTGAGGTTTGCTACGCCGGATTCGCCTCCCCTGGCACAGCAAAGTACACGGAGGGTAAGCGACACGAACTCTGTGCAGCCGGAGCTGCTCTCATTAAGGAGAGCCCGCACACGAGCGGGCGCGAGCTCTGATTGGAGCCTGGGCGGTCGCCTGGCGCCATTTACGAACTGGCCGGAATCAGCCCGTAGGCCTACCCAACGCTGCCGAAGGCTTCGAGCAGAGCCGAGCGATTGTAGCCGCCATCCTATCGAGCGGCAGGATTTCCGCTGCCAATCCTGCGGAAGCGACCTCGCCGGGCATGCCCCAAACGGCACTCGACTTCTGGTCTTGGACGAGGATGTGACCGCCGGCCTCGGAGATCGCGTTGCAACCCGCGAGAGCGTCACGTCCCATTCCGGTCAACACGACGACCAACGCCTTGTCGCCGTATAGCTTGGCTACCGAGCGAAACAGAGGATCCGCCGCAGGGCGACATGAGTTCTCCGCTTCATCTCGATTAAGCGCGAGTTGCGGGCCCCGTTCGTCGGTCTGGAGCACCATGTGGAATCCGCCGGGTGCGACCCAAACATCGCCGGCCTTCAGCGGCGGACCTTGCACGCCTTCGCGAACGTTCAGCAGCGTGTGCGTGTTCATTCGTTCCGAGAAGTGTCTCGTGAATCCAGCCGGCATGTGTTGAACGATGACGACTGGAATCGGGAAGTCGGATGGCAGCTCGCGCACGATCTGGTCGAGAGCCATCGGTCCTCCAGTCGAAGCAGCGATCGCCAGGACCTCAAACTTGACTCCGGGTCTCCGTGCAGTCGTCGATTTCGGCAGGGCCGCCAAAGGCGCGGTCAAGGCCGCAGGATGGCGACCACAGATCGCTCGAATCATCGGGATCAACTGACCCTTCAAGACCTCGTGGATACGACTGCCGCGACCCCCATCCGGTTTCAAGATGTAGTCGGTCGCACCGGCCGCCATTGCCTCGATCGTGACTCTGCCTGCATCCTCGGCATGACCGCTGAAGACGATGACCGGTAGCTTAGGCCAGCGCTTGCGAATCACGCGCATGGCTGCGAGCCCGTTCATCTCCGGCATCTCGAGATCCAGAACGACTAGATCAGGCGCATGCTTCGCGATCTTTTCGATTCCGACTCTTCCGTTCTCCGCGACATCCACAACATCGATCGCAGGATCCGTAGAGAGGACTCGTAATAGCAGGGTTCGCACGACGACTGCGTCGTCGACGACAATTACTTTGATGGTTTCCGCCATACAAGCGGTTCTTAGATATAGGTGGTGGGAGAAACAGGTAAGCGAGGAGGCAAGACTCATCAACTCCTCGACAACAACCGGCTCTGAATGGAGAAAAATCTAACTTCCGGATCCAAAGTGCCGGATAACGCATGCATTCAAGGAACGCTGAGTCTCCCCACGGACGAAGCGCAAACTTGGCTGGCAGAGATGTTGCCGCAGAGTGCGCTCGGTTTTTGTACTTATCTTTTCCCCTCACACCGAGCCAATTACAAATAGCGGAAGCCCTGACCGCCCCATGCTGGGCCGATCAGGGCTTCACCCCACTTGCCTCGACACTCTGTTGCCAGAAGTGTCAGACACTCACCTCGGTAGCATCACTTACCGATTTTCACATCCAGTTCCAGCGCAAGCGCCTTGATGGCTTGCAGGTCGGCGGCGGAACCGTGCACGACGATTGCATTGGTGCGCTCGTCTGCGACAATTTGGAAGGGATGAGCTTGTCGCGCTCCTTCGACCGCTGGCACCTGGCTCTGGTAAGCACGCTGGATCGTCGCAGCGACATCCCTGGCTGTCGCGTTGTGGAGGCGTAAGAAACCGGACACGCGCGGCGGCTCTACCTGGCGCTTGGCTTCGGCATTGATGAAACGGAGCTGATTCACGAGGGCCTCCAAGCGATCCGGGAAGCCCGTCAAGATCAGCGTGTTCGTCGCTCCGGCCGGAATCATTTGCTCCGTGTTCGCATCGGTAATCATGGTGCGCAGGGAGTTACTCAATTGCCGCACATCCAAGTGATCCAGCGTCAGTGCCGTGCTAACGATGAGTGCCGGGTAGTTCCTTAGCACTTCGAGTTCTTCGACAGAGACAAAAGGTGCGTGCCCGCGAATCGTATTGCGTGCCTGCGTGCGCATTGACACGATCCCGATCACGCGTGGAGCCTTGCTACGCACAGGTCGCACGGCAAAGTCCGAACCACGCAGAAGGGAATGCAGGAAAGGAGACACCTCTTTGGCTTCGATGCGCAGCTCGCCCTCGATCCCAATCGGAGTGTTTTCCAGAAGAGTGCGCGTCTCTTGAGAGGCCATCACATGGATACCGGTCAGGTCCTCGTAGCTGCGAACGATGTCGAGCAAGTAGGGACCATCGCCACCGGCCTCCGGCATGATCACCATTTCGCCCTTCGCTTCCCCTGTCCACAGCCTCCAACTCGAAGCCTCAGACTGCGCAGCCTTCTTCTTTGGTGCAGCTGCCTGCGCGTCGGCGGATTGACTCGCGTATAGCAACGGTGTGCAAACGGCCATCAACAAGAGGGGGGGCAGATTCATGATAGGTTCCCTTTCAGAGTCCGGTGTCTATTGGTTTTCGTCCCTTGGGACATGCTGTCTGACGCGACTCGAGGCCCGGTCTTCCCGCAGGCTCGAGCTTCCTTCAATTTGCGATGCTGGGCCAAGCGTGCCGCTCAGCGGCGCCCGCTCTCTGGGGCCCGAAAGAGCCAATTTGCTGAGATCGTGGGGCTCTCTTCATGAAGAGATGGTCAGGAGTCCCGCTTCAGCTTGAGTTCTCGCTCGCCCGGCCTAAACTGCTTGCCCAAACAACGGCGGACAAGCGCGTCCGTCACCCTCGGGCAGTCCAAAATGGGCGGCCCAATCTGCACCCTAGACTCACGCCCGTTGGAGGCTGCCCGTGTCGTCCCCCACCAAGGACCAACTCCTCGACGCCCTTCGCGGGGTGATCGATCCCGATCTCCACAAGGACATCGTTTCGCTCGGCTTCGTGACCAAAGCCGAGTGCTCAGGCGGAGTCGCGGATGTCGTGATCAACCTGACGACACCGGCCTGCCCGGTGAAAGACCAGTTGAAGCAGCAAGCAGAAGACTTGCTGCGCGCGGTCCCCGGCGTGACCGAGGTCAAAGTCGAGATGACGGCCGAAGTGCGCGGGCCCAGTGGGCCTCCGCGCGAATTAACCAAGAGCATCAAGAACATTGTCGCTGTCTCCTCAGGCAAGGGCGGCGTCGGCAAGAGCACGGTTACCGTGAATTTGGCCTGCGCGCTCGCAAAGACCGGGGCCAAGGTCGGCATCCTCGATTCCGATATTTACGGTCCTGACATCCCATTGATGATGGGCCTGGTCGGCGAGCCCGAGCATGGCGGAACGGCCGAGAAGCCGCGCTTGATCCCTAAGGAACGGCACGGCGTCAAGACGATGTCGATCGGCTACTTGCTGCCCGAGGACAAGCCCGCCATCTGGCGTGGTCCGATGGTGCACAAGTTGCTCGAGCAGTTCCTGGGCGATGTCGAGTGGGGCGAGCTGGACTACCTCTTGGTCGACATGCCGCCCGGCACGGGCGACACGCAGCTGTCGCTAGCCCAACTCGTTCCGTTGACGGGTGCGGTGATCGTCACCACGCCGCAGCAGGTAGCGACCTACGACGTGAACAAAGCCATCGCGATGTTTGGGCAGGTGAATGTGCCGATCCTGGGCATCGTCGAAAACATGTCCGGCCTCACAATCGAAGGCATGATCGAGGGCGGGACGCCGGGCCAGAAGGTGCGCTTGTACACAGGTGACAAAGAGGACCTGCTCGAACTGGATCCTGAAGGGCGCTTCCGGGTCGACGTGCCGATCTTCGGCACGGGTGGCGCAGAGCGCCTGGCGAAGAAGCACGATTGCCCGCTGCTGGGTCAGATCCCGCTCAACCCGATCGTGCGTGTCGGTGGAGACTCCGGAGATCCGGTTGTCGTCGCTGCTCCGAACACGCTGGTCGCGAAGCGCATGACGGAGATCGCGAGCAAAACCGCCCAGCGTATCGCGATCCGCGCCTTCAGTTCGCTGCCGGTCCTGGACTAGTAAGTTCCGTCTCCAACGCGACGCCCTTCGCACGGCGCGACAGCATCCATGGCCCACCCCTGCTCCGAAGGCATGGGTGGGTCGTTTCATTCAGTCCGGACTCGAGCCGCCAGCCTGCGCGAGCGAGCCGTCACTCGGACGCCGATAGCATGCTCGCACGCGACGCTGCGGAACATCTTCGTCATCCATGTAGTCCTCGAGGCATTCCAGCTGCAGGCCCGCTTCCTCGAAAGCACGCAACTCGGCCCGACTCAATGGCCACGGCAGTTGATCCGGTATCACGTCGTCATCTCGCAGCCGAGCGATGACCAGCAGGCGACCGCCAGGGGCCAAACAGCGAGCAAGCGCCGCGAAGGCACCCGCGCGGATGGACAGCGGCATTGCCTGCAACGTGTAGATCTCGAGCACGAACTCGAACTGCTGGTGATAGGCATCTGGCAGCCGGAACAGGTCCTGTGCCTCATAACGTACCGAGCTATCCGGGTAAATCCGGCGGCAAGCCTCGATGGCGGACGGAGATAGGTCGAAGGCTGTCACGGACAAGCCTCGTCGAGCGAGCTCTTGCGCATCGTCTCCCAGACCACATCCGACGACGAGCGAGAGCGTTCCCTGAGCCAATGCGTCCGCGGACGGCCAACTCATGAAATTCGGATTGGGCTCGCCATCTGCCCAAGGAATCAAGCCCGCATCCCCACCCGCCTCGGCGTACAGGGCCTCAAACCAAGCGCATGCATCGCCCTTTACCTCGGCTTTCGCAGCCATGGCTCGTACTCGAGCTCGCAACTCTTGTTTGTCCATCCACGGAGACTAGCCACCGTTGGGAAGCTATTCGCGAACAGTCTCGATTTCTACATCAGGTCAGTGATCTGTATGGACGACGATAATTGTACAGGCCAAGGAGTTCGCATCAGTCGGCTCGAGACGGTCTCGTACCTTGCTGAACCCAGAGCTGGCCCAACTACGCACAGACTCTCATGAACGCCGTTGCGATCATTCAAGCGCGCATGAGCTCGACCCGGCTCCCCGGCAAGGTCTTGATGCCCATCGTCGGGCGACCGCTTCTGTGGCACATTGTCCACCGATTGCAGCAGTGCCGCGAGCTCGACAAAATCGTGATCGCCACGACGACGGAAGACTCGGACGACCCGATCGAAGCCTTTGGCAAAGAACACGGCGTCATGGTCGTGCGCGGCTCGCTCGACAATG
>JBLFWN010000057.1:0-43449 GCA_047611405.1 Planctomycetota bacterium
ACCATCGACAGGGTACGGTCGAGAACGCCTTCTTCCGGTACAAGTCGCAACTCGGCGACAGGCTTCACGCCAGGGGTCTAGCTGCGCAGAAGACGGAGGTGCTCATCGCGTGCAAGGTCTTGAATCGGATGCTGCAAGTCGGAAAGCCCAGGTCGGTGGCCATCGTTCTCTGAATCCCGTTTAGGAAGAGGCCATCCCTACTCATTTCGGATTGTGCAACAACGCCCTGCTGAAGTGCTATCGGCGCGCTGCCTGACCGCGTGACCAGCGCGAGTAAGCACGACCAAGGGCAGGTGGGAGCAAGTCTCTGGTGGGGGAGGCGTGCGCCTCGCTCAACGACCACGTCCGAACCACCGTTGCTCGAATGGATGCAAGTCACTGCTCAGGCCCGATTTGGCTGGCGGCCGAGTTTTTGGACAGGGCGGGCGAGGTGTGTCAACTCGGTGATCACCACGCCCCTCGTCCTGTCAGAATCGCTCTGTTGACGACTTCCACAGAGGGTATTCGGCAATTTCAGTAGGGACACCCTGGTGATCAGCGGGGGGTGCGGAAAATCGGGAAGAAGTTGCACTGGCTCCGTACCGCCCGCAGCATGCGCATGACCGTGAGCCAGAAGATGCGATCACCGTAGTTGATGTCCGAGGGATTTCACACGTAGGTGAAGAACTCGTACGAATCCGACTGGTTGGCGCCCAAGACTTTCCGTCCGTAGAACTTCCCCCAGAGAATCCCGAACCAACTGCCGAACTGTCCGGGAGTGGGGAACGTAAACTCGCCGAAGTTCGGATCGAAGAAGCGCACATCCTTCAGGAAACTGACGGCCATGGCGTGCCCCGAATCCGGGCCGTGGATACCGATCAAGACGTATGGGGCCTTTGAACTGGCCTTGGCCAGCTCCGTGCCGAGTTTGATGCCGAACCCCGACCGACTTCCGCCCCCTCGTGAGGCACGGAAGGTCTCCCGCTCCTTCAAACCTTTAGCCTTGAGCCAGACCCGCGTAGCCAGGTCCTGATCGGAACCGGTACTCCAATAATCATTTCCGATCATCGAGTTGGGGCTCATGGTGTTGCCCATGATGAAGAGCTGCATGATCTGCCGGATCTTGGACAGGTCCAACCCGCCCGGCTTGCCGTGCGGAGTCACATAGGTCTCCAGGCTGCTGCACCGCTTGTGTCGCTCCATGTAGAAGGCGGACAGCATCTCGCAGATGCCATCTTCGCTGACCTCGTGAGCGCCGATCGTCTTGGCAACTTTCCCGTACATCTGCGAGAAGTGCCACGAGCAGGATCCGCCATTGGATACGGCCGACGCGCGAACGTACTTCGTCACGGCCTTGAGAATCGATTCGGGGACTTGGACCATGTCGGGGCCTACTATTGGGGGGAAATGGAAGGATGCGAGTCTCAGTCGAGACTCTCTGCTTAAATTCACGCGGGTGGGAGCTACGAGTTCTCTTAATAATAGTTGTGGCGGGCGAATGGGGAGTCTGCGCCATGGATTCGTGTATTTTTCAACTCTCTGGTGGGGGAGATGCGCGCCTCGCTCAGCGATCACGTCCGAAGTACCGTTGCTCGGATGGATGCAAGTCACGGCTCAGGCCCGATTTGGCTGGCGGCCGAATTTTTGGACAGGACGGCTTGTTTAGAAATTTAGGGATCCACAGCCGAGGTGCGACCGCCTGTGGCTGCCTCGCGTCGCATTCTTTGGCGGCTTGGGTGCTGCGTATGACGTGTGCGGGGCTAATGCAAGATCCGCGCCGTCAACGCGGGCGCGCGCCGTAGTCCAACGTCAACAACCAGAACAGTGCCTTCTCGGCCAGCAGTCCATGGCGTGGACTCGGATCAAGCACACCGGCGAGAGTCTCGGCAGCCTCGGCTTGTGACTCTTGCCAGGCTGACCATGCGGCACGTTGAGTCGCGATGGAGGCTGCACCGTCAAGCATCCCATCGAGCCCCGAGTGGATCTGTTCCATACGGGCACGCGCATCTCTCAACTCCTGCAAGGCTTGACGAGTCGCGCTTTCGAATTGGGCTCCGGACTTGGCATCAGCCTGCAAGAACTCGGTCGTGCGCACGATCGAGGCATGCAGGAATGCTTCTGTGCCCAAATCGACAGCGGATGACTGAAGCTGCGCGAGTTCGCTCCACAGCTGGTCAGCCTGTTGGACCTCGAGGGTCGTCGGAAGCGCCGGCGGCGTTGCTTGACGGGAAGCGATGATAGGCAAGCCGACGGCAAAGATCAGTGCCGATGTAAGGGCTGCTGTGACGATTGCCTTCATCGCAGCCCCTTGGCTCCGGGCTTCAGCCAGGTGATTAACTGAACGATTTGTCTCGGTGCTGCAGTCGCCGGAACCGTTCCCCACCAGCCATATGGCTCATTGCCCATCAACAGAAAGCCAAGATGCTGAGAGGCGTCGTCGCTCGGCGCTTCAGGGTCGTAGAAGCCCAGCTTCTTGCGCAAGCGCATGATGTCCTGCGGGCGCCCGGTCAGGAACTTCCAACCAGGTCCTATTCCGTTGGTACGCGCATACTCGGCGAGCACTTCGGGTGTATCGGTTTCGGGCTCGAGGGTGATCGAATACATCCAGAGGTCCTTTCCCAGACGCTCCTTCAGTTGCTCTTGAACTTGCACCAAGTTCGCAGTGGCTGCGGGTCAGAAGCCCTTGCAACTCGTGTACATGAAGTTCAGCGCGACGATCTTGCCCTTAATCAAGTCGTCATAGAACGCGAACTCTTCCCCATCGTGAGATTGCAACCTCACGTTGGGGAACTCATCGATGCTCTCGACCCGAAGGTCCCATGCCGGCTTGCGCATGGCATAGTTAGAAACAAGGAGTCCAGCGGCGCCGAGTACGACGCCGCATGTCATGCCGAGCAGGGTGCCGTTCAATCCACTACGTCCCAGCGTGCCATCATCGCATGGTCTTCATGGACCGTGTTGTGACAGTGGATAGGGTACTTGCCGGTGAAGTCACGGAACTGGAGTTCGATCACGAGCGTGTCGCCGGGATCCAAGACGGACACGTCTTTGCGACCCGCTTCATGCACCGCAGGCGCCTCTCCATTGCGAGTGATTACGTGGTGCTCTTCAAGGTGGATGTGAACAGGGTGAGACCAAGCTCCGCTGGCATTTTCGAGCGTCCAGCGTTCTGCCGTGCCGCCTTGCACCGTCACATCCGTGCGATTGAAGTCGAAGGCCAAGCCGTTGATGGTCCAGATGCCATTGATGTTGTCGAACACGAAGGTTCGCTCGGCGACAATGTCTGCTTCGTCAATCTCTGGGCGCACCCGAGTCTCTTCCGGAATCTCGCTCGGATCAGCGGCATTCCTATCGACGATGAACTTCAACAGCTTGGGAGCTTCGCCGGGATCGAGGATCGTTCCCGTTGGACCTTTGCCGGTGATTTGATCTTCGAGGTTGACGAGGTAAGCCACATCGCCAAGCGGTACATCCGAGAAGTCGACGATCAAGTCGACACGCTCGGCCGGGGTGATACGTGCGTGGTCGACCTCGACCGGGTTCTCGAGCAAGTTGCCGTCGTTCGCGAGGAAGGTTACAGGAATCTGGTAGGTCGCGTCCTCGTCTTCGATGTAGACAGCCAGGCGATAGAAGCGTGACGGTCCAATGTCGAGGAAGCGCAGGCGATACTTGCGCGCTGCGACTTCGAAGTAGGGCTGCACCGCGCCATTCACCGTGTAGTGATCGCCGAGGAAACCATCCGTGTTGAAGATGTCCATGTACAGCGCGTGATCCGCCGTCGATGCAAAGGTCTTGTCGGCCAAGATCATCGGCACGTCGTACTCGCCGCTGGGCAGTTTGAAGGCCCCATCGTGGGTGTGCGCCTCATCGCCGGAATCACGGTGATCGAAGAAGAGCGCCATGCCGGCCAGGCCCTTGTACACGCTTTGCGCCGTGAAATCGGCACGGTGATCGTGGTACCAAAGCGTGCCTAACGCCTCGTTCTCATCGCCTCCCGCATAGAACATCCCGTAGTGGTTGTCCCTGTACATGCCGGTCGGGTAGAAGTCGCCGGGGTTGCCGTCGCTCTCCGAAGCCGTATGTGCGTTGTGCAGATGAATCGTCGTTTCAGGCTTACCGAAGCCTGTCCCGTCACCATCGATGGGCAGATCGTTGTTGAAACGCACCAGGAACGGCTCGCCGTAGTTCGCGTAGTAGGTCTCGCCCAATGGGTGTCCATTGAAGCCCCATACGATTGAGGGCGGCAAGTCCGGGTGGAACTGATGTTCGGCTTGAACGATGTGAACGTCGTAGAGATCGACGGGCGGATGCTCATCCCACAGCTGATGATTAGCGGGAACGGGTGCCGGGTCCAGCTCAGGAACAGGAACGGCACGCGGCAGTATCGGCAAAGGTTGAATGAAGGGGGTTAGCTCGACGATGTCATCCGTACACCGATCACCAAGCTGTTGCAGGCAGTTGAAACCGTCGACCACATTCAGATCGATCGGGCTTCCGTCCTCAGCGAGAACGGGTACAAGAAAAGCGTCACTAGCGATGGCTCCCGCACGGGGATCCTGAACGACAGGTCAGACGACCCAGGGCGGCCCCTCGGAGCCATCGTCGGCTCTGTGCAGTAGCTCGAGATAACCAAGGTCCTCGAGCTCGTTGATCTCGGACAAGCGCTTGAGCAGCGGCGTTCCGTCCTTGTCTTCGCCGTTGCGCTCACGAAGAGCGTCGAGCTTCGTCATACCGTCGACAGTGTTCAGCGCGGCGTCAGTGTAGTGCGGGAAAGTCAGTCGCCACAGGCCCAGCGGGTTCGTGTGGAAGTAGCCTGACGATGTATCGAACACGTTGCCTTGGCGTCGTTCTCCGGCGACCGAGCTCAGCGGCGGGGCATCGGCCAGGGGGAACAAGAATGCGCGGAAAGAATCGGCGAGAGCAAGAGCATCGTCGCCCGCATCATCGTCCGTGAAGGTTGCCGGCATCATCGGCGCCGGCGGCTTCGGGTAGTACAGCAAGGCCCCGGCCGCGTCGTATCCGCCCAGCACGGATAGGATGCGCGTCCCATTCCGATTTTCGTCGACGGATTCTCCTAATGTCGCCTCTGGACTATCCGCTGTCAGCCGCGTCGGGAAACCATCCGGATCGACCCCGTTCGCGAGATAGAAGGAGTCCTTGAAGTCAAAAGGGGTGTGGAAGGGGTATTCGATGACCTTGGTCTTCGAGCTCGAAGATGATTCGAACTGGTCGCAGCTGGAGCCCGTGAGCGCCAACGCACCAGCGAGTCCCAGGGACCATCTGCCCCTAAACTGTGAGGCAGCCTTCAGGCCATGTGTGAGGATGTGCATTCGTGGCTAGTGTGTGAGTGAAATCGAATGGTAGAAGGCCTGAGCCCAACGATCCTTGACTGGGTGAAATGTGTGACCGGGCGACTTGCCTGGACGGCCTAGCTTCCAATCGAATGTATCGTAGCCTCGGTACCACGCCAGATGAGCTATGAAACTTTATCCAGATTGGGCCTTATTTCGTAAGGCCGTTTGGAGGGGTTTTTGAGGGGTTTTGGAGGGGTCGGCTGTTCAGCTTCGAGAGCCCAAGTCGCAGGTTGTCGAGGCGACTCGATGCCAGTCTAAATGTTTTGCCCTACGCGGCTCCGCTCATCGAATCTCTCGCCCACGTTAGGTGTGAATGCCTGACGCTAATGACTTCGCCGTGGCCACGGCAGACAGGTGTTGCGTCACCGGAGAGTGCAAGAGCACACGGGAGTGAAGCCCCTCTCAAAGTCGCCTGTTTGGAGCACGTCTTTGCCCACACCTATGCACGAGTTCAATCAGAAATCGGGATCAACAACTTCCGCTCGCCTCATGAATGAGGTGATTCGCCATGGTCCATGTCAACCGCCAAGGGCAGCCACAGCATGACCCGCTGCTAACAGAGCTAAGCCGACAATGCAGGAGACCATGAACGGAAGCCTAGTGTCCCGGGCGACAGAAACCCAGGTAGCCGCCGTGGCTGCTACGCAAGCGCTGGCCATCGAGTTTGCTCCAATAGCAGCGATGAATGAACGAACACTCGCCCGGTGTGTGAGCCTGTGCATGATTGGGGGGCGAGCAGGGTTAGAAGCGCAGTTGCCAGGATGAGGTACACCCACTGAACGCTCCTGTGCGTGAGGTCGAGCGCAGGATAGAGACAGGCGGCGCAGCGTGCCAATAGGTAGGCAGTTGTCGGCGCGAACGCGAGTGAGAGGAGCATGAGTATGACCATGCCTGCTTCGCTGCCGGCTCGGCAGGGTTGCTGTCTCTTCGAGCTAGCTCGTCTTCAAGGCTTCGAGTTCCGTAACTTCAACCGACTCAAGTCCTTGCTCGTGGGCGAACCAGCGCGGCCCCTCTCGGACCAGCATCGCATGATTGCTCTGTTCCATCACTCGTCGAGCCGCCGTGATTGGATGAGCAATACCTTCAACGCCGGCGACACTGCCTGCTCCTTGGTCTGGCCCATTCATGATGCATGCGTCGAGCTGCGGGTAGCCGGCTGCATTAGCTGCAGGACCAATGGAATCAGTCACCCTGTCGCTACGACTAGAACTCAGTAAGAGAGTGAATTCTGGAGGCACTCAGTCGGCAATCGCAAAATGCTGTGCGATCCACCGCCACTTGAGGTCGTTGTGTGATGCCGACACCCAGTGACCGACACCTGCGTAGGGGAGCATTCGTTTGGCACCAGCCACTCGATTAAAGACCGCATAGGTCGTACTGGGTGGACAGACTTCGTCGGTCATTCCAACGGAGGCCAGAGTGGGGCACTTGATTCGGTCCGCCAAATTGAGCGTGTCCAAGTTGCGAAGAGTGGCATTGATTCTGTTCCAGCTGCGACCATCCGCTATGAGAATCTACTCATCGAGTTCAGGCCACTGCGTGATGCGCAAGTAAGGAGCAGGACGCGGCCAACCAGGGAACGATGGGTCGAGTTCATTACCCGAGCCCAGTGCTTGTGCTGGCCCGAGCACGAGAAGGTCGCCGCGAAGATGACCAGCAGTGTTCTCGTCCAGGGCAATGTGGGCTATCGATTGTTCGCGTTCATGAACGCCTGGGTGGGCTGGAGTTCAGCAGACTAAGTTGGAGCTGATTCCGGCTGGAGTGCTCAAAGTGGGGCCGAATCAGCGCAGCGTGTTATCAAGTTCTCGGATCAGGCTATTCGCCCGCGCTTGTTGACCAAGTGTGTAGGCCGTCAATAGCTCACTAGCTGCCGTTGGGATCTGGGAGTAGAGCCGCAATGCACAGGCCTCGACTTCAGCCTGAAGCCCCAGTAGATCGAGCTCGAACGCGTCGCGAGCCTTGTCGAGACTTGGGTAGAACTTGCCGTAGTCGCTCTCGATGCGACTCTGCAGTGCGCGCGTCGCGGCGAAGTTCTCGGGCTGACCCAACTCCATATAAGATGGCTCGAAATGCTTGGCCAGCGCCATCTCCGCCGCGCCATTTCCGAAGCCCGGCGGAACTTCTTCGATGCCCGCATACCAAGGAACAAAGACACTCGTGTCGGGTCGGCACATAGCAATCCACATCACGGCTCCAATGCTGGCTGGCATATGGCTGCGGAGTTGGAAGACGGTGCTAAAGGAGGTTCTGCCCGCACAAATCGTGGGCTGCTTCATTTCGTAGGGCGAACACTCCTGGTAGCCCTCCGAGATGTCGTACTTCGATCCTTCGTAGTGATCGCGCAGAATCTCCATCAGGGCGAGGGGGCCAAGCTTGTTGCTCGGCGTGATGAAGGTCGGCTGGAACCACTCCTCGGGGAGTTCACTCTTGCTCACGAGCTCGTTCCCTCGCCATGCACGCCGGATGTTGCTGCGATGATTGCGTGCACCATCTTTCCCGTAGACGGTGGCGAAGTCGAATGCTCCATCCCGTTCCGGTTCGTACCAGCCTCGCTCTTGGGCGTACTCGATAAGGCCAGGGCTCGTGCGGTAGTTTTCTTGGTCCTCTGCTTCGATTTGATGAATTGTGTAGTGGTTGGCGAGCACTGCACACTTGTCATCAGGGACGCGAGCGGCGGCGTAGTGTTTACCCCGCACAATATTGAGGAGCCAAGCCTCCTCGGCGTCTGCGATGACAAGTGTGCGCCCTGAGTCCTGGTAGCCGAAGGTCGAGAGTAGTTCGCAAGCAATCTCGAGCCCTTCGCGTGCGCACGTCGCCCGCTCAGCTACGATTCTGCGCAACATGAGCCCGATGCCTGCATCGGTCAATTGAGGGTGATCTTCACGTGATTGGCAACCGTTGGAGGCCACAGCTACGCCCGACTCGTTGAGGTAGCTGTCCGAGTATTTCAAGCCAGGCATCTGGCACCAGATGTAGGCTTGAGTTGCTGGCACGCTTGCGAGCGTGCCACCATCGACGAGCGTTTGGCGCTCCCCAGCCGCCCGCAGGTGGCGCGGGACTTTCCAATGGTTGACTGCGCGATTGGCACCACTGTCCTCATTGTGCGCGTAAAGGACGCTTCCATCGACCGTGCACGCCTTGCCAACGACGATCGCATAGCAGTTCATCCACTCCGACTCATCTTGCTCGTCGATTTGGGCGCCGAGCGCATCGCTCGCGAGCGAAAATGCAAAGAGCGCCGCAGCCACAAAGCCAAAGGCGGAGAGTGATAAAGGGCACGAGGCAATGCGCAGCCATTGAGGGGATGATGACATGCGAGCATTCTGAACGATCTTGCGGCGATTCGATACGGTGACGAACACTCTGTTGTTTTCGAACGACAACAGCGTGTGCGACACCGGATCTTAATCGGTTGATCCTATTCTCAAGGGCAGAGCAGCACCCGAAGGGCGTCCGTCAGGTTGAAGCCGGTCCCCCCTGGGCCCCCAGGGTCTCGATACCAGTACTGAAAGTTTCGCGTCTCACCCGCCGCAACGTGCAGTCCACCCGGGAGTGTCTGCCAATCCATGGGGCGATGAACGGTGCCATCCGGCTGAATTGCCTCGACCGGGAAGCGGACAATGGCACCTGCAACACATAGGAAGCCGTCGCCGAAGGGCGATTCGACTGAGTTCCTACCTGTGAAGAAGAGACCTGGTTGACCCGCGGGCCCCGACTGGACTTGCAGCCCAAAATCATTTGCGGCCAGGGCGGTGCTTCCTAGCGCCTCAAGAGTGGCGCCCGTCCCCACGGAGTTAGCGCCCGCTGTGCAGTAACTTGATGCTCCCTCGGAGCCCTTGGTGTTCACAACGAAGAACACACTCTGCGTCAGCCAAGCAGCGCGCAGTGCTTCATCGCGCACCATCTCAGTGGTGTCTGTGACGGTGACGCCGACGGCGTGCCAACCAGTATTCATGGCAACCCCACACAAGCTGAGTGACTCGGAAGTGGCTCCAGGAATCGGAAGACCGTCGATTGTCCACTCGATCTTTAGGTCGTGTCCGATGGGCTGCATCGGCGTGACCCAGAGAGTCGTGCTCTCGTCGTAGAATACGTTCGGATCAATCGTTGCCTCGATGGGATTCACGCGTCGATAGAGTTCGAGGATCAAAGCCTCTCGCGAAGGAGCGTTGAAGGGTCTTCCGCTTGTGCGCATCATCGAGTTTGCGGTCGGTCTAAAGATCCCGAACTGGTGATAGCGGGCTCCTTCATAGGTAGAGACCGTACCGCCGGCTCCCGGGATGTCTTCGCCGAGCCAGTGCGCCCACTTGGAGTCACTGTTGGCCATTTCCGCATGCTCCAGGATAGAGATGTTGGGTTCTCCGAAGTCGAGTGTTCCTGTGTGTGTTGCTCCATCATTGAAGAAGTATTCGTCTGCAAGTTTCCCCAGACCGTGCCCAAGCTCATGTTGCACCGTCAGATGTGCGCCCGAGCTAGCGCCCGCAACCGTCATCACATCACTGCCGTTCAAAGAGAGCCCGCCGTGCATCGCGTTCTTCGCAATTGCGATGACCATGTCGGCATCGGGCACGTTGTTGGCGAAGCTCCAAGCCTTAGCTGTGTCGACCCATAGTGCGCGTTCGATCCCTCCGAACCAGTAGGTCATATCCAACGCCGTGTCCTTCATGACTCCCTGGGTCGGTGCATTGTCGACACCCGAGTCATTTGACACTACATCCACGCGGTGAACATTGAAGTAGCTCGCGTAGGTCGTGTATGGCTCGTTGGTGAACAAGCTACTGACTAGGTTGTCTACGTGATCCGCGTAGGTGTCGAGCTGAGGATTGCGGTACCCATCGCCGACGAAGACTAGGTCGAGCCTGTTGGGTGGGGCACTACCCGATAGAGCCGAGCTGGAGCCTGCCGCTTGGGATGGAACAGCATGCAGTGTTGTCCATGGCGCGACCGTCACCGGCGTGCCCTTGAGACCTTCGGGCTGCAGGGTCGTGACCTTGCCACCGGCAAAGTGGCCATCGTCATCTAGGTAACAATAGGGGCTTAGATGTTCATGGGGTTCCGTCGCGTTATTTGCATGCTGAGAGTGCGTCGTTGATTCCTGTAGCACGTTGCCGTGGGCCAACTGCGGCATGCCTGCCGTGATGACGATCAATGCGCCACGCACAATGGTGGAGCGACCCATGAGCCACGAATCAGCCTGTGTTCTTATTCTTCTTTGATGATTCATCATTGGTGCCTTGGCTTGCAACTCAGGGAAGGAAGGCGATGCTGAGTGCATTGCTCTGGTTGTGTCCGTGGCCACATGGTCCCGAGCTGTCGCGATACCAGGCTTGGAAGTTCCAGGTCTGGCCCGCAACGATTTCGCCCAGCGAACCGAATCGTTGGCGCGAACTACCCACTACGCCGAGTCCAAATTGATGATCAGGGCCGAGTGTCAATTCACCAGCGGGATTCGCAACCTGCACGCGGAAGCGGAAGATTCCGAGGCCGCCCCAATCGACGCAGCGGACTCCGTCAGCCATCGGTAAGGCCATCGAGCCGCCGCCCATATACACAAGTCCTCCAGCTCCTGGCGGCAGCTGCGTGACGTGCAGGCTGAGGTCATCCATAGAGACGCTAGCCGAGCCACTCGCTTCCAACAGTCCCCCGACCCCGGTTGAGTTCGAGCATCCCGCTGCAGCGTCTGCGTTTCCGCACTGAGCCATGCTGTCGCAGAAGCAGTAGGGTACGGCAAGAGCTGTCGTCTCAAAGGCGTAGGCCGCTCCAGCTAATGGACCGAGCTCGGGATCGAAGATCGCACCGATCATCGCTCGTTCTCCGTCAATGGCCAGTGAGTGGCCGAAGCGAGCGTTCTGCGATGGGTCGGCGGCGACTAGCTTGCGGATAAACTCGAGTTGGCTGCCGGAACGGGCATAGGAGTAGGCGGCGCCGGCTCCACTCTGCGTGTCCACATCATGCGAACTCGCACCGACGAGCATGAGGCTCTCACTTAGTTCTACCGCGCCTCCGAAGCGGTCTCCTGAGGCCGCACCGGGGGCGGTCAGAACGGAGCTCTCGTGCCAGCCTGATTCGTCGCGTTCGAACACGAAGACGGCGCCCGAGGAGTTTGGGCCAGCAATTACGCTTCCAGAAGCGCCAATCACAGCCAGGTCCGCGTCGAGTGCGATTGATGAACCAAAATTCGACAGGAAGCTCGCGGTCGATGGCAGTAGCTTCTCAAGAAACACCCAGCCAGTCTCAGTCCGCTCGAAGACGTAGACAGCCCCTGCGCTGGGAGCCAATTCACTCTCTCCCTCTGAACTCACCATGGCGAGATCGCCATGGATGGCGACGGCAGATCCGAAGCGATCGAACTCTTCAGCATCGGGCGCGGTGAAGCGAGCCGTTTGAATCCACACGCTCCCAAAGCGCTCGAATACGTAGGCTGCACCCGAACTCTCGCCGGAGTCGTCGACGTTGATCGCGCCCACGATGACTCGGTTCTCCCATACGTCGATCGAGCTACCAAAGCTGTCGTATTGGAAGCCGTCGAGGGCAGCTAATTTTGCGGTCTCTGTCCACTGACCGCTGCCATCTTCTTCAAAGACGTAGACGGCACCGGCGTCAGCGGACTGACCGTCAGCCGACAGGGCAACCACGAGCATCAGATCGTCGGATAGCGCGACTTGACTACCAAAGGAGTCATACTCTCCAGCGTCACTAGCCTGCAGGATACTGGTCTGGCTCCATCCGGCTGGGCCGCGTTCGAACAGGTAGGCCGCGCCTGAATCTTCGGGTCTATTGGCAAGCGGGGCACCGATAAGAGCGCGTGAAGCTCGCATCGCGACCATGCCGAACATATCGGCGGACTGACCATCACTAGCTATCAACTTCTGTGTCTGGTTCTGAGCAGGGGCGCTTGGGGCGAGGATTGTGGTAGCAAACGGAAGGATGAAGGCGAGTGCCTTCGGGGGGCAATGCATTATCAGTCTCACGGGGGGGGAGGGATTACACCGTGGTGGTGCGTGAGGCTGAGTCCAGTGTGGGGACCGCGACCATTGCAATTGAGGTGCCAAGTCAAGTCGTCGGGCTCAGACTTCTTTGGCCGGATTGATTCATAAGCGCATGGCAGGCGCGACGCATAGGCGTAGCCGCACTCCGCCTCATCTTTCTTATGCCTGAGCCGATGTCGCCCACGCGCTGGTGCAAGATTGAGACTGAAGTGCAGGCGCAATCTGAATAACTGCAGGCTGAAGATTTGCGAGCCAGTCCAAGCTAGTGCGTCCTCATGCTGGCCACTGCCGAGGTCTCTCCATCCTCTGTGTGAGACGCAAGAAGAGGTCGCGTATCTCGACGCCGTAAGGCATGCAGCTGTGCGAAAGGGTGGAATCCGCCGGTATCCGAAATAACCCGAATCCGATTCGAATTCGGTTTGGGATGGGGACCTATCGAGCTCAGACCCCTCCAGTAGGCTCCCTAAGCAGGATCGCAGCCGCAAGACCGCCGAGCGGGTCATTGCGGCGGCCCTCGGCCTGCTTTCGGCTAGGCGCATCGAAGACCTCTCGGTTGCTGAGATTGCCAAGACCGCAGGCATCAGCGTGGGCGGCTTCTATGCACGTTTCGCCAGCAAAGACGCCCTCTTCGACTACTTCAACAGCAATGTACAGGAGGAGATTGTCGCGAACGCTCGCGAGCTCTTTTCCGAAGTGTCCACACACGATTTGACCGCGCAGCAACTGATCGCACGCTACATCTAAACGGCATTTAAAGGGTCCCGTAAGCATCGACTGACCTTGCAACAGATCGCTCTTCGAAGCCGGACCAGTCAAGGCCTGAGCTTTCGTGAACGCGTGCTCGCCTTAAACATCGAGCTGCACTTCTTGCTGCGCGCACGGCTTACCGAGCGATTCGACAAAGTTGTTCACCCCGATCCCGCAACCGCCGTCGATGTCGCCCTGACAGCGGTCTCTGCCGTGATGCGCGAGTACATCTTGCTCGACGACTATCGGCCTCCATTGGAGCCTCTGGAAGATGAGCGGCTGATGAATGAACTGACTGAACTCTTCACTAACTAGCTCGGACTCTAGACATGATGCATCTCTCTCTACTTGCTCTCGCCACCGTGTGCACAGGAGACTCATGGATCCAGGCAGCCGAAGCAGCTTTGGCCCCCTTTGATCGAAAGGACGCGCCAGGCGGAGCCGTTGCAGTGCTCGTCGATGGCAATGCTGTTTGGACCTTCACCTATGGCATGGCAGACCTGGAGTCTGACTTGGCAGTGACCCGAGAGAGCCGTTTTTATTTGGCGTCCCTCGCTAAACCATTCACGGCGGCATGCGTCGTTCACGCCGCGACGCACTCGGGGCTCGAGCTTGACTCGTCTCTACACGAGCTGTTTCCCGAGCTTCCTGAGAGTTATGGCGCAGCCACGCTGCGTCACTGTCTCCATCACCGATCTGGCATTCCGGATGTCTACGATGCCACCATCGGAGCCGAACTCGATCACTCCGTCATCGCTTCCAATGCCAATGCAATTGAGTTGCTTGGCCAACTACCAAACTTGACCTTCTCTCCTGGTTCAAGCTTCTTGTACAGCAACTCTGGGTACGTGCTACTCGCGGAAGCGATCGAGCGTGTCACAAAATCAGATCTGGCGACCTACGCGCAAGCTCATTGCTTCGGGCCTCTCGGCATGGAACAGGCAGCCTATGTTGGAGACGAGCGCTTCCCTATCTTGCCGGTGAGCTACTCCTCCAATAACGACTATTGGGAGCCTCGAGAGCCCGAAACAGGCTTGCGCGGACCGGGCGGCCTTATGATGTCTCTCGCCGACTTAATCAAGTGGGAGGAAGCATGGACAGCGGGAGCATGGGGAGACGAGAACCTTCGTGCGGAACTCGTCAAGGCACCTCTGCCACCTCATCATCCAAAGTTGGGGCCTTATGCTGCGGGATGGATGCTGCCCACCATCGGAGGGTTGCGCGCAGAGCGACACAACGGCGAAGCCTTCGGACATAGCGCCGACCTCTTGCGCTTTCCCGATACTGGAGTCTCCATCATCGTGCTATCCAACCGGGCCGATGTCGACGCGCAAGACGTGAGCTCTGCACTAGCCAAGATCGTGCTGGGCGAGCGTTATCAGGAACGGGGTGAACAGGAAGGGGTGTCACTCAATGCCACGCAACAAGCTACGTTCGGTCGGCTTTGGACGGACCCAGCGACTCGACAGCCATGGATGCTGTTCCCAGGCGAGGGGCGTTTTATGCTCATTTCCCTCGGGGACATCCGCCTAGACCTGATCGCTACCTCTCCAACTCGTCTCGAAGCGGTTGATAGCCAATCGCCATTTGCGCTTACGCTCGATGACAGTTCGCTCGTGATCGAACAGGAAGGGGCGACCGACATTCGGCTCCGGCGCGCTCCCTTTCCCCCGACAGAAGTCTCACCACTCTCGGACTATGTGGGGTAATGGCACAACAGGGATTTGAACGCTGACATTCAGCTGATTGATTCCGGCGGGCAACTCATGCTTGATCAAGACGAGCCTCTTGTTCAGCTCCCTCCATTCAATGCGATGGGCAGTGGACTCTTTCTCTGTGACTTAGGCGCATCAATGCTGTTCGAGCGAGACGCGCAAGGTCGGGTCGATCACCTTTGGATGGACACAAACCGTGCGCGCGGGCTGAGCTTCGAACGCGTGCGATAGAGAGCATGCGCAGTAGGAGGGCGGGAGGCTCTGCAGAGAGATTGTGCGGCCCATTTCCGCTAGGGCTTCGAGCAGAGATTCGAGGTGACCCTGGAAGCGCTGGATAGCTCGAATGGCGAAGCTGCCAAAAGTGTAGTCAGTTTTCTTGAAGCAGCGCCTGAGCACTCCAGTCTCTCTCGGCGCGAGTCGGTTCCATACTCCTCCGGTGTTCGCGGTCGAGAGATGGATTCATTTGTTCTGACTTTTTGGTTCAGAAGGGCGAGGAATGCCGAGATCGATCCAGTGCCGTAGGGGGCGCACTGCCCCAACCGTGTGCGTCTCTCGGCACACAGTCACTGCGTGGCGATTAGTCGCCTCCTCCGCCGTACCCAAGAGCTTCGAGCTCGCGGACATCCTCATCGGACATTTCGATGGTTCCAGCTTGGCCTACATCGACTTGGTCGAGCGTTTTGTAGTAGGAGGAGATTAACGCCGCGAGCTCGTTGACTGAGTCTGCTCGTTCTGGTGCGAGGTTGATCATCTCTTCGGGGTCATTTTTCATGTCGAAGAAGAGCTTGGTTACCCCTTCCGGGAAGTTTGACGCGCCCGCGCCGCGGTCTTCGATGAAATGCTGGCCGCGATAAATAACGCTACGTAGCTTGGCCAGGTAATCGATCTCTGAGTGCAGAGCTCGATCTGCCCAGCTTGGGTCCAGCCCCAAAGCTAGTGGCACCAAGGAGTGTCCGAGCACGCTCGCGGGCGGGCCAACATCGAGCAACTCGAGAATGGTCGGCATGACATCCGACAAGCTTGCGCCCGCCTCCACCACGTGCGGTTCAAGCTGCGGCGCGAGCACGATCAATGGAATGCGCAGCGTCTCAATATTCAGTGTACGTTGATGCCCGATGCGGCCATGTTCCATGAACTCTTCGCCATGATCCGAGGTCAGGACTAAGACCGTCCGTGACAGCTCGTTGCGCGCATCCAAGAAGCTCTGAAACTCGGCAATGGCGTCATCGACCCAGCGGATGCCTGCATCATATTGATCCGATAAGAAGCGCGCCTGACCCGCGTTCAAATCCAGATCATTGAAGATTGGATCGCCCATGTTTCCGCAGCCTGCTTCCGTGTCCAGATGGTCATCTGTAGGGCGGGTACGGAATTGATCAATGTAGGTCGTCGGCGGGTGATAGGGGCAGTGGACATCGAAGGTGTGCAGGAAGAGCGCATAAGCTTCGTCCTCGTCGAAACTCTCAATGCGCGCCTGTGCTTGCTCGAGCACGGTACGAAAATCCACCGGCTCGTCCTGATACTCTTCGAAGCCGCGGTTGAAGCCTCGGTGGCCTTTTACGAATGCGCCTGCCGTGAAGCCGAAGGTTCGGTAGCCTCGTTGCGCGAGCACTTCGAACACGGTCGGCAATGTTTCCGGCAGTGACTTTCTGCGCTTGATGACGCCGTGCACGCTGGGTGGGACACCTGTAAACATCGTCATCGTCGATGGCAACGTCCACGAACTCTCGCTGATCGTGTTCGCGAAGCGCACGCCACGTGCCGACCATTTATCGATCGCTGGACTGGTCGGCCGGTCGTAGCCGTAGCAGCCCAGGCGGTCAGCGCGCAGGGTATCGAGTGAGATCAAGATCAGGTTCGGACGCTCGACGCTAGACGTGGCGCGTGACCCTGATGGCACATCACCTGAGCGAGCCGCGGGAGCTTCCGGTGAACACGCGAGGGCAAAGAGGGCCAGCCCGCTCGTTGCGATGTACAATCGACGCGCGCTTGACGTTCTTGGATTCCTTGTCGATGCCATGCGGTCGATCCTACCAATCGCCGGATCCTTCCCCTCTCGATGGTGCACCTGAATTCAAAGGAGTCACCATCGATTGCTCTGGGGCCAAGCCTTGGAGGCTCTCGACCCACTGCAGTCATAGACCGCGAGGATCGTCTGCATCCGCAATCGAACGACGACCTGGCGCCGGGCTCGTGAGCTGTTGTCAGGCCTCTGCTTTGCCAGGAGCGGCCAGTGAGACATACTGTTCCGGCCCGCATCATCCCACAGCCAATTGCATGAGTTCCGACGATCACGCCTCGACCGACAGAATGCCGGCAGACCGACCTGCACTGAGGTGGATCACCCTGATCGTCGCTCTCTCGACGGTCTTGAAAGTGGCGCTCCTGCTTGGGTTCGTCCCCTCACGCAATGCGGTCGACGAGCACTGCTACATCGAGGGTGCCAAGGCCATTGTGCAAGATGGCATCCCGAGCTATCCGAATCCGAACTGGGATGAAGCGCACGCGTCACCCGTCTTCCCATACTTCCTCGCAGCCTGCCTGAAAGTTGTCGGGGAAGATCATTTCGAGTTTGTGGCTCGGATGCTGCAAGTGTTGATCTCGAGCCTCTCGATTCTTCTTGTGTGGTCGATCGCTCGCAGAGCCTTCTCTGAACGAGTCGGAATGCTAGCGGCCGCAGGGGTTGCGTTCTATCCGCCGCTCGTATTCTTCTCGCAGTACTTGCTCAGCGAGACCCTGTACATTTTTTTTATGCTCGCATCGGCCTCGATCTTGATGCGAAAGCAAGCGAGTACCGACCCACGTGCCGCCTTCTTTGCCGGCATCCTAGGTGGGCTGGCTGCATTGACGCGCTCAGTGTTTCTGATCAATGTACCGCTCGTCTTGTGGTGGATGCTGCGCGCAAAGCAAACGGACAAGCGTCGCCGAGTCCTTTCGATGGGGCTCTTCCTCGTGGGAATTGGACTCGTGGTTGGACCGTGGTCGATTCGTAACACGGTGCGCTACGACGGCTTCCTGCTGATCGATAGCAACACCGGGAACGTGCTTCACAAAAACGTGAATGCGGTGCGGCCCGAGAACTACGACTTCGGCCTGCACAAGCAGCGTGCCGAGGAGATTAAGAACCATAGCGGCACTCCGCCTCTGCGAGAGCGCGTCGTCGAGTCTGGCATCGCAGCACGAAACAGCGCCGAGGTGCACGCGGCTCTCAACTATGCGACCGATTATCCTGGTCGCTACCTACGTAACACCGTGCTGCGCGCAGCCGATCTATTCAACCCTACCTCGATGGTCGTGCGCTACATCCGCTTCGGACGCTACGAGAGCTTGTCGCCCGCTGCAGCGGAGCTCTTGATCGGCCTCGTCTTGATGAGCTGTATGTTGGCACTGGTGGGCGGTGTTGTCGGCCTGATGCAGGGCGTTCGGAATGAGCAGCAGAGCCTGATGGCATTGTTTATGCTCGGAAACCTCGTGGTTTGCGTGCTGATTATTTCGGACTCGCGCTATCGCCTGCCGATGATGCCCTTCTGGATTCCTTTTGCTATCTATGGCGCGCATCACATGAAATCCATCCTTCATAACGGCCGCGGGCGCATAGCCCTGGTGTTGCTCGCCGGTTTGGGCGCGCTCTGGGCGTACTACTTGCCCTTCACTTACTCGACGGACGATGCTCGCGAGGAGGCGCCTGCGACAGGTGCCAATCTGTTGTTAATCTCGATTGACAGTCTGCGCGCGGATCACTTGCACTGCTACGGCTATGAGCGCGAGACGAGCCCAGTCATCGACGCGCTTGCTGCCGAAGGTACGGTTTTCGAGAACACCATGTCACAGGCTCCGTGGACTCTTCCGTCCCACGCTTCGCTGCTTACAGGCATGTACCCGCGCGCACACCAGGTGACCCTCAAAGAGCGTCGCTTGCCAGCTGGCAAGGCGACGACCCTTGCGCGCGCATTGGCAGGCGGTGGATACGACACAATGGCTGTCGTCAGTGGCCCCTTCATGCAATCGCAGTTCCGTATGGACCGAGGCTTCGAGCAGTACGACGACACAATTGCTCAGGGTGGACACAAGCGCAGTCACCGCGCCATCACAAGCCCCAAGATCAATCAGAAGGCCCTGAAGATGCTCGAGAGTGCCGAGCCGCCGTTCTTCATGTTTCTGCACTACTGGGATGTTCACTACGACTACCAGGCGCCTGAGCCCTATCACACGATGTTCGACCCTGACTATCAGGGCACGATCACAGGGAACGACTTCGCCAGCAGCGGTGAGGTCCACGAGGGCATGGATCCGCGCGACTTGGAGCATGTGTTGGCCCTTTATGACGGCGAGATCGCTTGGGTCGATTTTCACATAGGACAAATCATCGCAGCACTGAAGGAGCGCGGTCTGTACGAGAACACCGTCATCGCGGTTACATCTGACCATGGTGACGAGTTCCTTGAGCACGGGCAGGTCGGACACCAACACTCGCTGTATCAAGAATTGCTTCACGTGCCATTTGTCTTGCGCGTCCCGAATGTTGAGGGCGGCAAGCGCATCACGTCAGTTGCAGAGTCGATTGACATTATGCCAACGGTCTTGGCTTGCCTCGGTGCACCCGAGTCGAAGCATGCCCAAGGCCGCTCACTGCTGCCGCTTGTAACCGGTGTTGAGTCGCAAGAAGACTCTCGAGTCGTTGTGGCCGAGACCGCAATGGGGCGCAAGGTCAAGCGCACCAAGGAGCGCTTCCAGTCGTGGTGCATGTACTCGGGAACCTACAAGTTCATTGTCTACGAGGACGATCTGCACCCCGCTGAACTCTACGATCTAGCTTCTGATCCAGGTGAGCGCACAAGCCTGCTTGATCCTGAACTGCTCGCAGAAATGCAGGCAAAGTTTGAATTGTGGAAGGCCAGAACAACTGAACTCGAACCCAGTTTCCACAAAGGCCTCGCGAAGCGAACACAAGAAGACCTGAAGGCTCTCGGCTATGCGGGTGATGACGAGGAGTGAGATTTCGACTTCACACGTGTTAGTACGTGTAACCCAATCCTGGCGTTGTTGGTCTGTATGTGCTTAACCTTGTGACGCCAAAAACGTAGATACTCAGAATGCCGAACTTGCCGTTCGCACCGAGGGAAATGCAGGATTCGGTTTGGCGAACGAGAATGCCTGAGACTTAGTCGCCTACGAACTCGTGCGAAGGGGGAAATGTCGTTTAGGCACCGCTTACGATATCCGTCCGTGGAGTTGGATTGGCCATCAAGAGCATGCAAGCTGTCATGGTCGATGTCGGGTGGCCAGCTTGAGAAGGCCATGCCTGGAAGGAAATGCCATATTCCTCGTCCAGTGACGCGTTCAGCGCGCCTGTGTGCAGGTGGTCTTCTCCCGTCATGGCCCTCGAGCGACACCTCCCCACGCAATGCGTTACTTGTTGCATCCGAGCGAGCGTGCAGGCTTGCGGGGCGTTCATTACTTCGTCGTTGGGCTCAGGACTTCTTGCCCTCCTTCCAGCATTGCATGCATGCAGTCCGCACTAACACCATGCGGTTTTTACGTGAAGTGAGTGAGCGCGCCTCACGATCTTTCCGGGACTTCGAAGTCTTCTGTAACGCCCGGCCCGCACAGTGCGAGAAGACAGTGGTGGAGGCAAGCGAGCATTGTACCGGACACAGATACCACGCTCTTTCGGCACGGTACATCTTGTCCCGGCGGCGCTTGGACCTCGACCATCTGAGTGAGTGTGAATGGTGATGCTGGCGGTTCGGCCGTCTCGAATCAGGCGATAGCGACCAAGAACCAAGTCCCTCCAGGCTTCTCTCGGCCGCACGAGACGGTTTCCACCAACTGAAGGCCTCGATGGGTGACCCTCGGGGCCTTCCCCTTTGGTCATGTGTGTGGACGAGGCCTGGCCCATGCACTATATGCCTGATCACAGCCGAGACGAATTGGTCGCAGCGCAATGGGTCATGATCCTGCACTCGCTGACGGATCAAGGTCTTTCCGATGATCGCTATTCGGTGACTGACCTCAGCGCGACGATTCCATTCACGCATCGTTCAGCGTCGTCATTCCACTCGACATCGCCTTGTAGTGCGACCAATGCGTCAGCAAGGTCATAGTCGCGATCGAGTAATGACTCGAGTTTGGCGCGCCACAGGCGCTGGCGTTTGCGAGCCGCCCCGATGTGGGCGATGCGCCCTTGATCGGTCTCCCAGAATCGAAGAATACCGTCAGCTCCCGCAGTCGCAATGCGATTCTCATCAGGGCTGAGTGCCAAGCCGTAGACGCTATCATTGTGCGCGTTCAAGCCCACCAGAAAGCCTGACTCTGGCGCCCAGACGGAGAGTCGCTCGTCCGTGCCAATTGACAGCAGGCGTTCATTGTTTGCGGTGAAACGCAGGTCGTTCACCATGGATGCCTGCTGACCCAAGAACTGTGCCTGGACTTCGTCGACCTTCCATAGGTAGAGGCTGCTGCCGCGTGAATAGGCGACGCGCTCATCGGTTCCAAACGCGATCGAGGTGACGTAGCCGGGTTCGGATTCGCACAATGCCAAGCGCTGGCCATTGCTCACCGACCAGACACTCACGCTGCCAGTTCCACTACCGCAGGCCAAGCGTGAGCCCGAAGTGTCGAAGGCGACCGCCGTGATGTCATCTCCGCTAACCTCAAAGTGCTGCAGCTCGGAGCCCGTATCGGAATCCCAGACAGTGATCTTGTCGTCGACACCACTCGCGATGAGACTCTCGTGAACCGTCAGTGGAGCGCCATCCGTACTTCGGTCAGCGGTTTCAATGCGAATCGATGGGGTGCTGCCCCCATCAAAAATCAGCATGACGCCACTTGAGCAAAGCGCTAGTAGCCGACTGTCGCTGCCAACAAATCGAAGCCTGTTGACCGCTGCCTGCTTCGTATTGATGACGCGAACGATCTGCGCAACCCGAGTGTCCCATATCCAGATGTGTCCAGTGGAGGTTCCAGTTGCGGCCTGATTCCCATCGGGACTCCAGGCGACACAGCGGATCTTGCCTGGGGTCTTCGGGCAGTTTGTAACGGGCTCATCTGGCAGCAGATCAAGGACTCGTATCCCGCCATCCAAAGAGCCTAGCGCGACCCGGCTGTTGGCGGTATCTATCGCAAGCGCGACCGCGCTGGGAGCACGCCACAACAGATCACTGTCGTTACTTTGGCTGATAGAAGTATCGGAGGGATCTTGAGTTACGGGAGACTTGGCCGAGGCCGTACCCGTCAAGTCCCAAGCGTAAACGGCACCGTCCTTCGAGCTGCTGATCGCGCGAGTGTCCGATGGCATTATTAGGATCGAGGTGATTTCGCCGTCGTGCTGGTCGTAGCCGGCAAGTGTTTCAAAGGAGTGTAGATCCCATTGATGTACATGGCCCAGAGCACTGCCAGCCAAGACACGCTCTCCATCGTGCGTGGTTGCGACCGCAGTGACGATGCCTTGTGGATCGTCCCAGGTGTGCACGAGTGATGCGTCGGCCATCGACCACAAACGCACGCTGCCATCCTTGGCGCCGGTGATCAGGTGTTGACCTGCAGGATCAAAGGCAAGTGACGTGATGTCGCCAGAATACTGATCGTTGATGAGGAGCGCCGCGCCATTAGCGGCATCGAAGACCCGGAAACCGTCGCCTCCACCGGTTGCGATACGAGTACCGTCGCTCAAGATGGCTAGTGCGTCGACACTTCGCTCCTGCGCCGTCCAGCTCATCAGTGGCTCGAAGCCGGGAACGCTCCAGACGTGTACGAGTCCACGAGTCGTGCCGGCTCCATACTCAGTCGAGCCTGCATAGAGCCGCGATCCATCGGGACTGAAGCGCAACGCGTATGTCTGTGGCAAGGGGCGCTTCTGTAGAATGGTCGGGGTTCCACTATCTGACCTCCATACTCCCGCTTCAGGGCTGCCGTTGACTCGCAGCGGCGACCAGAGTTTCAACCTCGATACTCTTTCACCATTAGCCGCGTTCCACACGCGTAGAGACTTGGCGAAGTCAGAGCCGACGAGCCACTTGCCGTCAGGGTCATAGGCCAGGCCGGCGATGGAAAAGTCTCCAGCTTCGATGGACAAGAGCGAGCGCGACAACCACTGGCGCATGTGGTTCCATTCCCAACCTCGCAGGTGCTCGGGGCATGCCGCCAGCATCTTGTCTGCGATCCTGAAGCTGCCGCCCTCGAGCGTAAGAGCGGCGGGGGAAATGTTCGCCAGGTAGTTCTGCTCCCAGGCAAGCTTCTCGGATTGACGCGACCTGTCACGCTGTTCACGATATTGGAAGATCAGCAGCGTGATCACGACAATCGCAACGGCTGCAATCCCGCCGCTAGTCGAAATGATCGGGTGCCGGCGCGTCCATTTAACGGCGCGCGCCCAGGGACTCGCTGAGCGCGCCACGATCGGCTCATTGTTTAGGATGCGCGTCAGGTCGTCCGAGAAAGCCGCCATGTTCAGGTAGCGATGCTCGCGGATTTTCTCCATTGCCTTCATGCATATGATGGCGAGGTCACGCGGAACACGCGAACGCAACAACCGTGGATCGGGCGGTTCATGCCGCTTGATCTTTTCGTAGACCTGCTGGCTCGTGTCACCGTCGAAGGGGCGCGAGAGTGTCAGACACTCGTACAGCGTTACGCCTATCGAAAAAATATCGCTGCGGTGGTCTACGCCGAATTCGCCCGCGTCAACCTGCTCGGGACTCATGTAGTAGGGCGTGCCCATCACATCGCCCGTGCGCGAGAGCTCCATCGCTCCCTCGACTCGCGCGAGTCCGAAGTCGGCAATTACCGGATCTCCGGCCTCGTTCATCAAGATGTTCGATGGCTTCACGTCGCGATGGATGACACCTTGTTGGTGCGCATGCGCAAGGGCTGCGCTTGCCTTCGCAAAGAGCTTGACTAGACCCTCGTAGTAGTCGGACGGCAACTCGCGTTTGTTGTGTAGGTCTGCGATTTGATCCGCCAAGGTGTGGCCACCTGGAATCAACTCCTGCGCCATGTAGTGAGTCCCTTCGTGCTCACCAACGACCAAGACCGGTACGATTCCCGGGTGAGTCAAGCGCGCCCCCGCTTCGGCTTCACGTCGGAAGCGCAACAAGTTGCGCTCCGACAAGCTCGCCATGGGGGAGAGGAGCTTAAGCGCGACTCGCCGCTTCAGAGTGATTTGTTCGGCTTCCCAGACAACGCCGACGCCACCATGTCCAAGTTCGCGCAACAAGCGGAAGTCGCCCAGCGTGCGACCCTCCTTGGATGCGAGTTGGCCGACACCCAAGGTACGACGTAGGCGTTCGTAGCTTTCGATCAAAGCCAAGGCTTCGGCGCGAAGCGGCTCCGAATGGGGGGCCAGCATCGCCTCGACATCGATGGGGCCGCCACCACGGAACTTATCTAACCAGTCCTGGAAGATGCGTTGTGCAGATTCGTTGAGTTCGGTCGGGTCGCTCATTGCAGCGCGCGGAACCTCTCGACGGCTCGTTGCACTGCCTTGTAAGCCGTTGCTCGCGTCATCTCAAACTCTGCTGCAATGACATCGATGGGTTGCTCTTGGATGTGCAGCGTGATGATGCGTTGATCGCGCTCGCTCAGGCGCATGATCTTTAGGATGGTCGCGTCGTAGTCTTCGTCCGAGGCGAGCTCAGTGAGCGGAGTGGGGGCTCCGGTTGCCGGTTCGCTAATGGGCGTGCTCTCATCCTCACGATGGTCGCGTTCTCCGCGCAACTTGCGCGCCTTGCCGACCGCCTTCCAATCCAGACGACGTGAAAGGAACGACAGGAACTGTCCTCGCGTCTGAAACTTGGCATCGCCAAGGATGGGCCAGATGTCGCCGATGACTGACTGCACCAAATCTGACGTGTCCACGAAGCGGTGCAGCCCGTCCGAGAGGGTCGAGCGACCAATGTTCAGCAGGTCGCCCAAGAAGTAGCGCAAGAACTCGTCCGCAAGCTCGGGACTCTGATTGGCGCCCTGATGGATTTCTTTTAGCGCCGCGTCCTCCAGGTCGAGGCCCTCCGCGAGGCTAGCCAAGGTGTTCGCCGACGCCTCGGGCCCGCTCAGCCAGGTACAGCTATGAGGGCCGAGCCGCTGTGAGGCGAACTCTTGCAGTAGGGAAGCAAGGCGATCGGGGTCGAGGTCTCGGCTGGCATCTGCCATGGCATGCTCATTCTAGCCCGGGGGATGCGCTCCTATTGATCAATTGGAGCCATCTTAATGCCACACGCAGGCTTTGCGGCCCACGTGAGTGCCTGCTGAGACCATTGTCGATCTTTTTGGTGCCACACGGCTCGGGAGCGAGCCTGCCGCGATTGTCGGGTACGAAATTGACTGATTCCTTGTCGAGTCAGAGATCTCGGGTTCTCTTGGAGAGTGTGGCCAGGCTCCGATCCGCAACCCGCGGCCGTCATCAATCCCTCGAGCGCGATGCGCAGCCTCCGATCGAGACGAGAACTTCACCATGCAATTGCTGATTCAACATTCATTCCAGCGCTCCTCCCTACTCATCGGTCTCGTCTTGGTGGGAACCACTGGTGTAGCCGTTGGCCAGGGCTACCCAGCGCCCGTCACCTTCTCGATCGATGGTCATGGTCCCACGATCAGTGTGCTGGATTCGTTCTCGGCCACAGCGATCACGGAGGGAGACCTTCTGACGCCATCCACTGGACCTGGGCCGGGACCTAACCTGCCGATTCTCTCGATCTCTACGCCACCCGGGATTCGGCTGAGTGGTGGTGGGGGAGCTGTGCCGGGACTCGGTTTGTCGGCGCATGCCGGATGTGTAGGCCACGCGCCTGGTGTGAATTGTCCCGTCGAGCTCGATGCTCTGTCGTTTGGTCTCGATCACAACTTGCCGCAGATGCTTCAGCGCCCCGGGACCTTCTTGTTCTCGGTCGATCCGTACGCTGTTGGTGCCGGACTAACGATTGCTCCTGATGTCGGTTCTGAGGGAGCGCTTGGCCAGCAAGAAGGCGCCGCAGACATCTTTGGCGGCAAGTGTCAGCCGGTGATCGCGCCCTTGCCGAACAACGCGCCGCCGATGGACAACGTCGGAGTTTACGACGGCAACGGCCAGCCCAATGGAGCTGGGATTGCGTACCCAGGCTTCGGATTGGTTGAGCCGAACCCGCCTTCCAACCCGCCGGACCCGGGCGACAACATCGACGCGTTCGACATGGCTACGGATCCATCGGGCGGCGCGAATGCGTTCCCTGTGTACTACTCGCTGGACGCAGCTTTCGCTGATCCGATCAATGGCCTTCCTCTGAGTGGCAGTGCCAACGCGCAAGGATTCTCGGGAGCAGACGTACTCGTAACGGCATCGGTAACTTCTTTTCCAAGCCTGTTCGCATCGGCGGCATCGCTGGGTCTCGACCTGGCAGGAGCCGGTACCGACGATCTTGACGCGATCGCGTTGAGCGAGAACGGCACTGGAGTCTTCGAGCCTTCGCTCGATGTGTACGACTGGGCGACAGGGGCCGCGCCTAGGGACATGCTGCTCTTCTCCGTTCGTCGCGGATCAGCAGTCATCGGCCGGCCCGATAGTCGCTTCGGCACACCGATTGAAGAGGGCGACATCCTGACAACGCCTCTGCCCGCATCCCTGGGCGGCACCTCTCCTTTCCCGAGCATCTTCATCGCTGCAGAAACCTTGGGCTTGATCACCGTGCGAAGCGGTGGGGCAGCCTTGTTCGGCGATGAACTCAACGCAATGGACACGGCCTTGCTCGCTGGCGATGATTGCAATGGTAACTGCGTGCCGGACAGCATCGATATCAAGAACGGCCTGTTGACCGATTCAAACCCGATGGACGGAGTCGCTGATGAATGCCAAGACGGCGGTGGAGGAATCGACTGCTTCTGCAGCGCCGGTGCCGCCTGTAACAACGGCAGTGCCGATGCGCGCGGCTGCGGCAACTCGACCGGCTACGGCGCGCGCCTGATGGCGAGCGGATCCCCGAGTGTCATCAACGATGACCTCGAGCTGATCATGACGCCCTTGCCGCCCAACCAGTTCGGCATCTTCTTCATGGGCACAGGTACGGTCTCGGCCCCCTTTGGCGATGGCTTGCGATGTGTCGGGGGTAACACCTTTCGCTACCCGATCATCAACTCGAACCTGCCGGGTACGAGCACCTTCAACTCGGTCGTCGGCCACTCCGGATCGAACTTCGGTACGCCGGGCCAGATTGTTGGCGGTGCCACGTGGCACTTCCAAGGCTGGTTCCGCGATCCGCACGGGCCGTGCGGGAGTGCGTTCAATCTGACGAACCGGTTGAGTGTGACGTTCCAGCCGTAGGTCGAACCTTGTTCGCTTTTCCTGGGCTGGCGAAGCAGGCTCAATGAAGCGGACTACAAATTGAAGTTGAAATCCGCAACCAACGCGCCAGGCATGCGGCCGGACTCGGTTCCGCGGCAGCCGTAGGTACCTGCATCGAGGATCATCTCGCGCTCCTGCGTCAACCCGAGCAGGTTGCTGCCGAAGGCGCGGTAGATTGTCTCGTCGAAGCGCATCACGTTCAGCGGGGCGACGATCTCGCCGTTCTCGACCCAGAAGCATGCGAAGCGTGTCATGCCGGTGATACGGCACGACGGGCGGTCCGAGAAGTTTAGGTACCAGAGGTTGTTGATGTAGACGCCGGTTCCGAGGCGCTCAAGGACCTCAGCTTGGGGAATGTCTCCGGCGCGCAGGTCCATTGATTCGGGGGCTTCGGATGCGTTCGCGCCGTTGGTGGGTTGGTCGAATTCCTTCGCACTGCGCGGGGAAATCAAACACTCGGCCAGCTTGCCGGCTTCGAGCAACTTGACCTCTGCCGGCTTCCGGAAGCCTTTGCTTTGGAAGCGCGGGGCAACACCATCAGCATGATTCTCGGTCATGTGGATCATCGGGTGCAAGGATGCACCGTCTTCGAGCATCTTCAGTAGTGCTGTCTGCTTGGTGCGTTGATCCTTCAGGCCGAAGGCGCCCCAACCGAGCATGCCCAAGAAGTCGAAGACAGCTGCCGGTGCCAGGTAGACACGGTAGCGTCCCGGATCGATTGAGATCGAGTCGCGCGCAAGTGCCTTCAGTTGCTTGGCGGCAGCGTCGACTTTGACTTGGAAGTCAGCCGAGTTCCAGCTCGTACCTGCGTAGCCGCTCTTCACGGCTTTGTCGGCTACGAGGTAGTTGCTCCAGTCGAAGTTGAAGTTGTAGTTCGAGAACCAGTTGCGTTGACCCAGTGAGTTCGCGAAGCCTTCGAAAATGCCACCGGCCGCGTAGATGCCGACCAAGTCGTGGCCTTGGCCTGCGGTGAGGATCTCATCTGTTACTTCACTGGCGGAGGGCAGGGTGTTCTCGCCGTGCTCTTCGCTCGAGCACACCTCGGTCGCGTACAGCAGGTGCGGATCTTCGGGCAACTCGGGCAACTTCGAGCGTAAGTCCTGCAGGATCGACAGTGTTTGGGCGCGGTCTTGCTCGGTATCTTGCGTCAAGGTTGTCGAAGCTGTGACGTGCCGCCTGCCAAGGATTAGCTCTAGCGAGACGCTGCTCTGCTTGACGGCACCGGCTTGGCGAATCTTTGACTTGTTGAAGCGCACGAAGTCTGAATCTTCGCCGGCATAAAGCATCGTCAGGACTTCGTCGCCTTCGAGCTTCGAGGTCAGGAAGTCTGCGAGCTGATAAAAGGTCTCTTGCATGATCACTCTCCTCCGAAGATGTCGACGCCGCTGAACACACAAGCCGGGGTCGCGTGGCCGACGCGCACCGATTGATTCGGTTCGCCTTTACCGCAATGCGGCGTGCCCAATATCTGCTGCGTCGACAAGTTGCCGACCATCTTCAAGTTGCGCCAGAAAGTGGCGGAGATACCTTTGTAGTTTGGTTTCTTGACGACTTCCGCCAGCTCGCCATTGCGAATGCGGCGACCATACTCACAACCGAACTGGAACTTGTTGCGACTGTCGTCGATCGACCAACTGTTGTTGCGTTTCATGTACACGCCGTCTTCGATCGCGGCAATCATCTGGTCCATGCTGCTCTCGCCGGGCTCGAGGTTCAGGTTGGCCATGCGATCGATGGGCGGACGGTTCCAGGAGCACGCACGCGAGTTGGCGACGCCGGCCATACCACTGCGAAGTTGAGATGTCATCCCTCCCAAAGGCGTCTTCAAGATGCCGTCCTTGATGATGTACTCGCGCTCGGCTTTGGTGCCGTCGTCATCGTAGGCGTAACCGGCGAACTCGCTGGCGAGGCCGGGGTCGAAGGTGATGTTCAACAGGTCGGAGCCATAGCGGTAGCTGCCGAACATGTCGAGCGTGACAAAGCTGGTGCCGGCGTAGTTGCGCTCATCGCCGAGGATGCGATCCAACTCGAGCGGGTGCCCGATGGACTCGTGGATCTGCAGGTACATCTGTGTCGCGTCAAGCAACACATCCATGGTTTCGGTAGGACAGTTCGGAGCTGCGAGCAGTTCCAGCACTTCGCGACTGATGGCTGCGCCTTGCTCGGCGAACTCGATTGAGTCCAAAACTTCCATGCCGCCTTGACGGCCAAGGTCGAAGCCACCGAAGTTACGACTGACGGTTTCGCTGCCTTGGTTGGCTGTGACGCTGAGCCCTGGTACTAGGAACTCGAACTGTTGGAATACTTCACCGCCACCCGAGCACACGTAGAGCTGCTCGGTCCTCGTCGACCACAGCATCGCATCCCAGTCGACGATCTTGTCATCGACCTTCAGGCGAGCGCACTCGGCCTTCAGTAACTCGACCTTGTCGCGCAGACTGGTCTGGCTCCATGATCGCTCGACCGTGGACTCGTAGCTGCCTGTGGGCGTGGGCGGCTCGAGCTTTTTGCCCTGCATGATGTTGGCCGCCTTGCTGCGCGCAGCCCATTCCATTGCACGCTGCGAGGCCTCGCGCAGTCCGCTCGGACTCGTGTCCGAGGTGGCTGCGTAGCCCAGTCCGCCTTCGTGCATGACCGTGACCATGACGCCGCGATCGATCTCCGATGTGACGGGCTGCAAGATGTCTTGTCGCACTTGGATGTGCTCGGAGCGTTCATCCACGGATCGGAACGACCAGAAGTCGGCCGCGGGGGCGGCGTCTCGAAAGCGTTGCGTCAGTGAGTCAGTCATGGGCGTTCATCCGAATCAAGCGGCGAAGAACGAGTCGTATCGATGGGGGGAGCGAGCGGGCAGTCTACTCTGCGGTCGGTCAGCACCGAAGAGTCAGCTCGACGGCAGAGATGGATGGGCTGGGCTGCTAGGGCTGCAGCCTCAGGCGGGCGAAGCCACAAGAGGGTGCGGACCCTGTCGGGTGCGGAGGACAATCGTCAGTGATGGACTGTCACAAAGAGTAGAAGCGCCAGCTCGTGTTCGCCTCTTTGGATATGCCTTCGCCCCGCAGCTTGTAGCGCAAGAGCTCGATCGGGATCGAAGCTTCCCTCAGTATCGCATCGTGGAAGCTGCGGTTCGTGTACGAGCCGCCTGTGACGAGCTCTTCATGCAGCCTGCGCAGTTGCAAGCCGCCGACCATGTACGCGGCTTGATACAGCGGACCATAGCCGCCTTGCACGGAGCGGCGCACCTCGGCCGTTGCATTGCGGCGCTCATGACCGACGCGATCGACGAGCAGGTCAATGCACTCCTCCGCGGTCATCTCACCCAAATGGAATCCGAGTGAGAAGATGATGCGAGCACAGCGATGCTTGCGCCAGAACAGCATGCCAATGCGATCTTCCGCACTGCGTGCGTAGTCCTGATCCCAGAGCAACATTTCCCAGTACAGCGCCCAACCTTCAAGCCAGAAGGGTGTTCCGAAGGGGCGCCGGTAGGGGCGGTAGCGCGACGTCATGAAGCGTTGCAGGTGATGCCCCGGGATCAACTCGTGATGCACCGTGGCGCGCGAGAAGTGTTCGTTGTTCCCGCGCATGCTCATCAGCTTGTCAGCGTGATCCATACTCGCGGTCGGGTACGAGACCGAGATCACTTCGCCGCCCGTGAAGTAGGGTGTCAGCTTCTGGCGCGCCGGAGACATCATCTCCATGCGCCACGAACTCTTGGCAAAGGTCGGAATTGTGACCAACTCGTGCTCTTCCAAGAAGTCGATCGCTTCAAAGGCAAGGTCGCGAATCATCTCGGGCTGGTGCCCTGGTTCGACGTGCAAGCCTTTGACGTGCTCTTGCGCAGCGCGCCAGTCGTCGAAGCCCAGTTTCTGTGCGGCCTCATGCATGCGCGCATCGCACCAACTCAGCTCGCGCCGCGCGATCTCGACCAATTCCTCGGGCGAGTACGCGATCCACTCGCGTTCCAACTCGGCCTGTAAGGCGGTGCGCCCAATGGGGTCGCCCAGGATCGTATCAGAATCGTCCTCGTCGACACCGGCTACCGTCTCGCGCAGATGTTTCGCGTAGCGTTCGAGGGCAGCGTCTAGTTCATCGAAGGGTGCTTGGCACCACCAACTGAACAGCGGGTCATAGCCATCTCGGTAACGAAACCAACTCGACAGACTGCGGCGCAACGAGCGCACTTGGCTCGCTGCACGGTTGGCAGTCAGTCGCGCTGTCTCGATTAACTCATCATCAGTGCTGCGATTCTGGTCTGTTGCGGCCTCATCGCTGGATGACTCTTCGCCTTCATCTGTGGATGAATCCATCCGCACGACTCGCTTGCGAAGGTCGTCCACAACGGTCTTCATCGCGGTCAATGCATCCGCAGCGGCTCTGGCATTCAGAGGCGTCAGCGCACGACGCGCTTCTTGAAAGTCTGCAATCTTTCCGGCGAAGGGAATGAGCGCAGCACTCTCGTGCCAACGTTGTTCGTCGAGCGCAACGCGACTCGCCAGCGAGTCGACGCGGTTCGTAAGGAGTTTCCAGTCGAGCTTGTCATCGACATCAAATTCATCTATGTCGAGTGCTGCGAGCTGGCCCTGCCAACTGCCAAGGAACTCTCGCTGCCGTTCACTTCGAAGGGGTGAACTCTCGACATCCCATGCCCGCAGCAGCGCACCGCGTTCCGCTTCGAAGTACTCGATCACCTCGCGCATGCCGTGTGTGGCGAGAACCTCAACCTGGGGGCCTACATAAGTCGTCCGGTATGACAACAGCCCAGCGTCCTGCGGAGTTGCACATGCGCTCGATACTGCCATGGTGAGAGCGCAGGCGAAGCACACTAGCTGGGCGGCTTGCAAACGAATGCGGACAAGGCAGGTGGGACCTGTCGTCATGTTGTCGTCCAGATGGGGGATTCGGAGAGGATGCGATAATTGTATCGATCTGTTGGGGCGCAGACCGCGATGGAATCGAGTCCATCGCGGTGTCGTATGCCAGCTAAGCGTTGGGTCTTAGCGATCGCCGCCTTCTGGGAACTGGTTGCGGTCGGACTCCGGAAGGCCCATTCCGCTACGGTCTGGCATCTCGGGGCGCGCTGGCGGTTGATAAGCGTTCGTCTTTAGCTCTTCCAGCATCTGTGCGATGGCCGCATCCAACTGAGGATCGCCACCATCCTGCATCAGCGCCGGGTCGTCCATCACCTCGATGTCAGGCGCGACTCCATGGCCTTCGACTCCCCAACTTCCATCCAACTCGTAGAAGCCAAAGGAGGGGATGGCGAGTGAGGCTCCGTCAATCAACTGCGGACTGCCGGAGTATCCGACGAGGCCACCCCAGGTTCGGGTACCAATCAACTTGCCGAGGCCAGCCTGCTTAAACAGGTACGGGAACATATCGCCGCCCGAACCAGCGTCGCGGTTGATCAACATGCACTTGGGGCCTTGATGCGAGTCCGCGGGCGTAGGCCATGAGCGTCCCCAGCGGCGTGCCCAGTAGTTTGTGCGCGGCCTGTCCAAGGCTTCGACCTCGCGGTTGGGGAACTGTCCGCCGGCGTTCCAACGCTCGTCGATGATCAGCGCATCGAGGTGAGCTTGACCGTAGAGCTGGCGAAACAAATCGTTGCGACCCTGAAAGGTCGTATTGGGTACATAGATGTAGCCGACCCGACCGTTCGATTGTTCGAAGACGTGCGCGCGGTTGCTCTCAATCCAAGCTCGATAGCGCAGGGAGTTCTCGCTGCCGATCGTCTTGACTCGGACGCGCCTGACATTGTCATCCAATGTGGGCTTGTCATGAACGGTGAGCTCAACGATCGTGCCCGCCAAGCCGACGAAAGCTGCCCAGGGATCCTGCGCAGGATCGAGTGCGATGCTATTGACTGCGAGCAGCCAATCGCCTTCATTTACATCGACACCATGCTGACTCAAGGGTCCGCGTGAATCCGAATCCCAGATGCCACCTTCGACAATGTTCTTGATGCGATACGCGCCCTCTTCAAGTGTGAAGTCGCACCCCAACAGCCCAACGCCAACACGAGACCCACGCTCCATCGGGCCTCCGTTGACGTAGGTGTGGCCACAGTTCAGCTCGGCGATCATCTCGCGCAACACAAAATCGACATCGTTGCGGCTGACGCAGGCTGTGATCATCGGACGGTACTGCGCATGGATTGCTTTCCAGTCGACTCCATGCATGTTGCCGGCATAAAAGTAGTCGCGGTACAACCGCCACGTATCGTCAAAGAGCTGCGGCCACTCTTGCGACGGATCGATGCGAGTGTCCATTCCAGCTGTGATTACGCTCTTCGGGCTGCTGCCCGCTGTGGCCTTGCCGATGGCCGGCTTCTGGTCGCGCATCAACATCAACTGCTTGCCGTCGGCCGAGAGGCCGAAGCCGCGCCCCGTGCAGACATCGGTCTCCTTCGGATCGTCCGCATGCAGGTCGAACAACTTGACGCCGCCGTCCTCGCCTCTGCGCGCGTACAACAGTTGGTTCTTGTCGTTCACTGCCAGGCTTCTGAAGGAACCGGCTTTGACCGGTAGCGCCAGAGCGCGTCGCTCGAAGCCTTCGAAGTCAATCTCCACCGGCTCGACATCCTTCTTCTTGGACTTCTTCTTCTTACCCTCGGTGGCTTCGTCCTCATCTGCATCTTCGTCTGTGTCTTCAGATGCGGCTGCACGAGACCCCTTCATCTGCGCAGAGCCGCCTGGGGAATCGACGACCCAGTCGAGTTCGCCGTCACCAAGACTGCCATCGAAACTGTGCGAGTCGCCGTCATCGGAAGAGATAGTGCCGCTGGCTGTCTTCGATTCTGCGTCATAGGTACCCGACAAGCCGGATTCACCCATTTCCGGAACATCGACGCTGCCCGAAAGGGAACCGTCGTTGTCGAGCTCGAGCGTCATTGTGAACGTCAATTCGCCCATCTCAGGGATGCTCAGGCTTCCGCTCCAGCTGCCACTGATTCCATCGTCAGCGGCCGAATCTGAATCATCAGCGCTATCCTCATCTTCGTCGGCAGCGTCATCGTCGTTCTCGGACTCTTCATCCTCAGTTTCGCTGTCTTCCCCATCCCATTCCTCTTCGTCGCTCTCGTGAATCCACGGGTTCTCGACATCTTCACGGAGCGGAACGGCGAGCAGCACCGCGTTGTCCTCGTACACATAGTTCGAGTCAATGGCCGATTGCTTCTGCCCACGGAAGTTGCGCCCACTGACGAAGTACAAGTAGTCGCCCTTGCGGTCGAACACCGGACTGTCGTCCGAGAACATGTCACTTGTTAGCTGGCGGTTCTCGCCGCTCGTGCTGTCGTGAACGAAAATCGAACTCGTTCCCGCGCTTGCACCAACGTGCGACCACGTCAACCAGCGACTGTCGCCTGACCAGCGCACAGGCACACCCCATTCAGCTGCCTCATGACGCGCGACGAACTTTGTCTCATCCGCCTTCAAGTCATGAATGAAAATCGAGCCGGAGCGGTCGCTGAACGCGATTTTGTTTGAGTCGGGAGACCAGGTCGGATCGTATTTGTAGCCTTCAGTATCCTTCGTCAGTTGACGCGTCTCACCCTGGCCATCGGATTGGGTGATCCAGACTTCGTACTCGCCACTGCGATCCGACAAGTAGGCCACCCAGCGACCATCGGGACTCCACGAGGGGGCTCGCTCGGCAACGCCGCCGCTGCGGGTTAGGTTGCGCGGCGTTCCGTCCTTCGCGGGAAGTGTCCAGATGTCGCCGCGTGCTTCAACAACAGCGCGTTTGCCACTCGCGGAAAGTCTTGCAGATGCAATGAAGTCTGAGGTGTCGATGCGCTGCGGACGCAAGGAATCACGCACGCCAGGGACCTGGACATCGATCACGCGACTAACTTCGGAAGCCAGGTCGAGCAGCACGATTCCGCTTCCGTTCTGGAACACGATCTCGCCTTGGCCCTTGTCTCCCGGTCCGATGGACGGCCACTTGATGTCGTAGTCCGTAAACTCTGTGACTTGGGCATGGCGCCCATCCGCCGTGAACTTCCAGATGTTCAAGCGGTGTGCAGGGCCACGGTCACTCGCGTAATACAGCGTGTCGCCGTGCCACATCGGGATCGTGTCCGTGCCTTCCCAATCAGTCACGCGGCGCGACTGCTTGCTCTCGAGGTCCATGATCCAGACATCGCTCGCGGTGCCGCCGCGATAGCGTTTCCAGTTGCGATTGTCGCGCGCGTTGGGCGTGTAGGCGAGCCGCTTGCCATCGCTATGCAGGCTGCCGTTCTGTCCGTACGGCACAGGGAACTCTTGTGGTAAGCCGCCAGTCTCGGCCACCGAATACATCTTCGGCGCGCGCGCTATACCGGCCATGGCCGAGGTCGAGAACAGTAAGCGCCCGTCGCTGCCCCAATCCCACAGCATCTCGTAACCCGGATGGTGCGTGACGCGGCTCGGCAATCCGCCCGCGACCGCGGTCGTGTACAGGTCAGGATTGCCTTCATAGTTTCCGTTGAAGGCGATGCGAGTGCCATCGATATTGAACTTGGGCGCTCGCTCGGCACCGGCCGGACTGGCGAGTGGGCTAGCGATACCACCGTTGCGCGAAACGAGCCATAGGTCGTTCGCATAGACGAAGACAATGCTCTCGGCGCTGACATCTGGGTAGCGCAGCATGCCAGCAGCTGTGTCTTGGAACGCGCTGGCCGAACTATCGAGCAGGAAGAGAGCCGTGAGGCAGAACAGAGAGCGTCGCATCGGTGTCGTCGTATTTTGGGGAGGGGGGCATTGGGCACCCGGCGGATGACGAATTCGGGCGCACGATGATCGACGAATTGAGAACAAATGCCAGTCACAGCCATGCAGAAGGGCAGCTTCGACGCAGGGCTTACTCGGGCATGCTTGTGGCGACATTCTTGTGAGAAAAGGCCAGAGCGGGGGAGCTTGGCCTCCTCACGTGCCGAATTGGCCGACCAGGCAGGCTAAGAGTGGGCTCGCAGGAGCTTTCCTAAATGGGGTACAATTGAGGATCCGCGAACTCTCACGACAATTTTTGGCTCTTAGAGCGTCCCTGACTCGTCGAACGGAAGTGTTCTCCAACTCTCCGATTCGTTCGGGGATCCTCAGCCAGCGAATCACTCCAGCGCTGGCTTACACCGGAACTTTGCAGCTCCCCCACATGAAGCTCTACAACTCTCTGGCTCTCACCATCGGTCTCTTTGTCACCTCGCTCGATGCATTTGCCGAGACGATGATCGTCACCCAGGTGGGCAACACCTTCTCGCCCAACGTCATCACGATCCCGGTTGGAGCAACGGTCCGCTGGGTTTGGGGGGACGGTGTGCACACCGTGACCGAGGGGACCGATGGCCTGGTCAATGGTAATGAGCAATTCCACGCGCCGCTCCACAGCGGTGCGCAGATCTATGAGGTGACCTTTGATCAAGCCTTTCTGCTCTCGAACCCGCCGACCTTCGGGAGCCAGTACGAGTACTTCTGCCAGCCGCACTTCGGATCGTTCATGTGGGGAACAGTCCACATCGACCCGGGCCCCGGCTTCATCTTCGGGCACTGTAATGGGTTCGGCGCGGATCCGGCTTGCGATAGCTATGGCACCTGGGGCGAGGGTTGCCGCAACTCGACGGGAACCTCCGGTTGGTTGCGAGCGACAGGCAGCGGCAGCGTCACGGCGGATGACTTACAGCTGCAGGCAACGCAGCTTCCCACTAACCAAAATGCTCTTCTGTTCGTTGGAACTCAATGGATTGCGGGCGGGGACGGCGTTGCCTTTGGTGACGGCCTGCGCTGCGTAGGCGGCAGTGTCATCCGGCTCACGATCGCGGGCTCGGGCTCGAACGGAAGCATCGACTTTGGCCCGAGTCTTGCCGGCGCGGGCGGCTGGATGGCTGGCCAGAGCCGCTACTTCCAGGTCTGGTACCGTGATCCCGTGGGTGGGCCCTGCGGGAGTGGCTACAACTTGACGAACGGCATCGCTGTCGACTTCACGAACTGAGCGATCTCAGAGTTATCGTCCGGGCTGACACTTTCTTCAATCCGCTGTCCCATTCGGGTGGAACGGGTACACAGTGGATGTATCTGAGGAAGTATCCCGTATGAAAAATCATCAACTCCAAAGCTGGGTGCCGCGCGCGTTTGCGGCCTTTACGCTGATCCAAACGGCCGCGTCCGCCTCTCAGTTGCCGGTCTCAGCGCCGCGCGACGCGGGCGTCTATCACGTCGCGACTGGCACCTTCAGCCGCCCCAACCAGAGCATGTTTGGGCCCGATGTCATCTATCGAAACGATGTCGGCGCACCCTATTTCATGCCGGTGCAAGCCCCGCAGATCACCACGGATTCGGGACGTATTCCGGGGCCGACATCAGAGGGTAACTCGACCACCTATCGCGTCGATGGTTTCACTTTTGGTTACTGCACCGATGACCCGGGTGGCGTTCAGGCCAGTGTGCTCTTCTACGAGTCCTACGCGCCCTGCACTCGACCGCTGCCCTGGAACTTGGCCAAGGACTTGATCCTGCCGGGACTACCGGGCGCATCCAGTGCTGGCGTCGCGCAGTGCTGGCAGATCACGATCGACCTCAGCGGTACGACTAACGAATTCATCATGGATTCGGACGGAGGCGATGCCTTCTTCGACGGGGACCCAGAGCACGACAGCTTTGGTTGGTCGATTCAGATTGGTGGAGCGGGCGGCGGCAATGCCACAGGTCCGATGATTTCTGGAGACCCGGCCTTGGCTGGCTTCGGCGATGGAACCAAAGCCATCTGGGGCTTCGGTCCTGCTCCGGGAACGGGCCTAGGCCAGCAAGACTTCTTGTGGACAGAAATCCAAGGCGCATCGAGCTGCACGGACTTGGGTGGTTATCCGAACGCGCGCTGGGCGGGCCTGAACATGGTCACCTATGGCAAGAAGGAGACCGTGTGTCTGGCCATGCCGGACTCGACCTTCGAACCGAACAACAGTTGCGTAGCTCCGAGCTTCGTGTCGAATGGAACCTACACGGGCCTCTTCACGAGCAACACCAACGAGGATTGGTACGCGATCCAAGTTGACGAGTTCCGGTCGCTACGGATTCGCGCCAACTTCTCGCACGCCTTTACGAACCTCGACCTGGACATCTATGAGGGTCTGGGCTGCTCGACCTTTGTCGGCACAGTGAACGGATCGAGCATATCGGTCGATGAAGAATTCACGGAGGTCTTCAATACGACTGCCTTCTCGACCTTCTACGTCATTCGTGTCTACGTTAACGATTCGGGCGGCCGCGTCTGCAACAACTACGACCTGACCTTGGGTTGCTGTGAGGGCACGGACATCGGCAACAGCTTCTGCACGCCCACTCCAAACTCGACCGGCTTCCCGGCGAAGATGTTCGTGACGGGTAGTGTCGCGGTCTCGGATCGCAAGCTCTGTCTGCAAGCTGAGCCTGTACCAGCCAACACAATAGGTGTTTTCCACACGGGTCTGACGCAAGCCAGCGTTCCCTTCGGTGATGGCATCCGATGCGTCGGCTGGCCTCTGCTGCGCCTCGGCCCGCTGGCCGCCGCCGATGGCGGCTCGACAATTATTTGTCACGACGATGACATTGGAGGGCCGGGAAGCCAGCACATCTCACCTGGTGAGACATGGCACTTCCAAGCGATGTTCCGTGACCCGATGGGCGGGCCGGCTGGCTTCAACACTACTGACGGTGTCTCTGTAACCTTCCAGTGATTACCAGTCGCGCCACTCGATAATCGTTTGAGCGTTGATCGAGAGCGCGCCCCGAATCGTGTCGAGGAGAGCGGCCGGGATCTCAGCCGCTTGTAGCTCGCGTGGCCAACGTGAATCGCTTTTGCCGAGTGGCTAGCGGCGCAAACTTGCGCGCACAACTCTTGTCAGTAGCCCGGCTACTTCCGACAGACGATCAGTCCTCGAGCAAGCGCGCCGGCCGAACACCGATCATGTGTTCGGACAGAGCGGGGTCGTGACCTTGGCGGCTCGTCACACGAAGCTGGACTAGGTCTTCTGAGTAAGAGCCGCCGCGCAACGCGCGATAGCCATCCGCTTCCGATCGTCGCTCGCCCGTTCCTTCCTTCACCAGACGCTGATAGTTCTGGTAAGGATCGAGGCACCACTCGGACACATTGCCGAGCGTGTCGTGCAGCCCGAATGGGTTCGGCGGGAATGTCCCGACCGGTGCGGGCACGAGCCATGCATCAGATTCCTCGAGCCATGTGCCGACGGCATCCCAGCCGTAGTCAAGGCGACCCGCCAGCCAGTCGCGAGCCGACTGATCCGGACCGTTCTCTTTGTGCAGCAGCGAGGTCGGCCCGTTACCACACCAGCGACTGCCTTGCGTGCCGGCACGGGCTGCGTACTCCCACTGAGCTTCAGTCGGAAACTGCAAACCGGCTCGCCGCAATGCGATCGCGGTGTCTTCCCAAGACACACTCTCGACCGGGTTGGTGGGCTGAATGACTTGTCCGCCTTTGCTGCTGCCGTAGGCGTATTCGCTCGGGCGATTGCCCATCAGACGCTGCCATTGCATCTGCGTCAGCTCGAATTTCGAGATGAAGTAGGGCGCGAGTTGCACGTGGTGCGGGAAGAGTTCGTTGCTGTGCGCTTCTGCGTCGTAGTGCGGCTTGCTTGGTTCGATGTTCTGTGCGCCCATCACGAAGTCGCCGCCGGGAATCAGTACCAGCACGACCGCACTCTCGGACGCTATCTGCAAGTTGCCTGACGCGTCTCGCGTTACTGTGTCACCGGTCTCGAGGCATGCGAACTCCCACAAAGCTGACAGGGTGTCTGTGCCGATGGGGAGCAGGCCAATCTGTGGCTTGATGCGCAAGCCGCGATAGGCGGGTGCGAGTTCAATGGCAGTGATCGCGTCGGCCCAGGCCGCACTGGCCACTGCGCCTGAGACGGTATCGGGTTCGATTCGTCGTGCCTGTTCCAATCGATCCTGGATCTGTTGCACCCGTCCACCCTCTGCTTCGACCAGCGCATCAAGGCCGAGCACGATCTCGTCGAGGACTTCGAACCAAAACCGGTCCGAAGGAGTCTCGAAGTGAACGGAGTAGGGGACTTCGACCGCTTCCTCCAGAGCTGAGATCTCGCCTTCGATGGCCTTGATTTTATTGCGGCGGTACTGGATGCGGCCCTCGGCACGCTCTTCGCTTAGATACTGCCCAACGGGCATCTCGGGATCGCGGTCGTGCTCCAAGAAGTAGGACAAGCGGCGCTGGCGCCAATCCAAGTTGTTGCGCAAATGCTCGAGCTCAGCGAACTGCGGATGCGTGAGGCGGTCCTGCTCCAGCTGCAGTTCGGACGCGCTGATGCTGTTCTGTTCAAACTCTTCGCGCTCCAAGCGATAGCTGTCACGACGGGTTATGACATCTAGTGCGCGTTCTAGCCAGCGTTCGTAAGCGGGGATGTGTTGCGGATGCGCAGGCCACAACGAGTCGACTTGATCGCCCAAGCCGCGCAATACTTGAAGGTCGCGGTAGTGTGCGGTGATGACTTCGCGTTCTTGTGCCATCACGGTTTGGCGCAACGCGACAGACGATGCGATCAGAGCCAAGACAAGCACGCTCGATACGATGGACACGAAGCGCTTGTTGCGACTGATCCACTTGCGCAATTCGATCCCGGCGCCTGTGCGATATGCGCGAACGACTCGGCCCTCGAGGTAAGCACGCAGATCGTCGGCCATCGCGACCATGTTCTCGTAGCGGTCGCGAGGCTCTCGCGCCATGGCCTTGTCACAGATCGCTTCGAGCTCGACCGGGACATCCTTGGTCAGCTTGCGAATCGGCGTCGGCGGTCCGGAAATGACCAGCGCCAAGAAGGCATAAGCATCGAGTCGCGCGTTGGGCTGGGCGTACGGGGCTTGACCCGTAAGCGTGTGGTACAGCATCGCGCCGACGGAGTAGACATCGGACTGCGGTCCTAATTCTTCGATCCGTCCCTGTGCCTGCTCAGGCGGCATGTAAGCCGGCGTACCGAGTACCGTGCCGTCCATCGTCACGAGTGAGGACTCCGGCCCTGCCTCTGATTCGTCGCGACGGTCCGTGCGAATCGAGCTGAGCATTGATGAGTCGGTCTCACGCACGCGCAAGTCGCGGCCTTCGCGTTGGCCGGCTGCCTTGGCCAGCCCCCAGTCCATCACATAGACCTCGCCGAAGCGCCCGACCATTACATTCGAAGGCTTTAGGTCGCGGTGCAAGACGCCTTTGGTATGCGCGAATGCCATCGTTTCGCACACCTTCAATAGCACGCCCAAGACGCGCTCGCGCGACCAGCCCTCTTTGCCTTCTGGAACGAGCGCAAGCGTCTTTTGCAGATCACGACCGCGCACCAAGCGCATCGTGAAGTACGCGCGTCCGCGCGCGTCGAGGCCCAACTCGTGCAGCGGAACGACTCCGGGGTGATCGAGTTGACCCGTGACTTGCGCCTCCTCCAAGAAGCGCGACAGCACCGCATTCGATGGCATATTGCTGCCGGGCCGCAGGCTGCGTCCGCCGACGACTTTCATCGCCAGAGAGCGGCGCAGGTCCAGGTCGCGTACGCGCACGATCGTTCCGCCGCCACCGCGCCCGATCTCTTTCTCGACCGCGTAGCGCCGGTCGGTCTCGTGCCGATTCAGGCGCGAGAGCATCGATTCCTCGCCTTCCTCCGACAGGTCGGCTTCGGTCGGAAGTTCGACTGAGGGCGAGACATCAGCCGCCCCGCGAATCTGTAACTCGCGCACGATCGAACGAGTTGGCAGGTCGAGCAACTCGCGCAACGAGCGAACTTCATCGATAATTTCACGCAGCTCGCTCTCCAAGTCGGCGTGCTCAGAGATCCAAGCTTCGAGGTCCGCCTCGCGCAGTTCGGTAGCTTTGCCTTGGAACTCGGCAAAGAGCTCCATCGCGCGTCGTTTCGGATCCGGGGCGTCGTTCTGAGTCATCGGCTGGGAAAGCGGCGGTGGCTGGCCTCCCGATTGTAGCCGGGACTCAGGATTCGAACCCGTGTGCGTGTGACGCAGAGTCTCCGAATCCCCATCACGAGACGCGCGCTAGACCAAATACTCAGGAACGCCTTCCAGTTGCAGACGGTCACGCAGGCGCTGCCAGCGCTTGGCGGCGACATCGCGTGTCAGTTGGAGCTCTTCCGCGATTTCGTCGAATGCTCGGCCCTCAAGTCCGCGCAGGACCAAGAGTCGGCGCTCGACTTCACCGTATTTGTCGATGCGACCTAGGAAGGCATGCAGCATATCTTGGCGGGCGATGCCTACGCTGACGGCGGTCATCTGATCCTGTTGGCGCGCGAAGAAGGACTCCCAGCGATCTTCGCCGGCCAGGTCTGCGCCGCGAGCACGCTCTTCTGCATGAGCGCTGCGCGACATCTCGAACAACACATTGCGTGCGATCCCGAGTACCCAAGCACGAAACTTTTTGGGGTCAGCTTCGAGGTCATCGAGCCGCGCGAGCACACGCAACCATACCTCTTGCACGATTTCGTCTGGCTCGACGCGCGCTCGCATCGTCGGACGCATGCGCAGGTGGGCCCAGGTCAGGACCGCCGGAGCGAGTCGATCACAAAGCGCCTCGAGATCATGGCGCGAACCTGAACGCGCGCCTCTGACGAGCTCGAGTGTTACCTCGGAACTGTCGGGCGCCTCTTCGGGCTCCGGAGACTGGCTGTCGTCGGCTCGCATGACCTTCGCTTCCAGCCTACTCGATTCTGCGCCCATGACACACGAGACGAGTTGAGCAATAGGGTCGGAGCTTGCTTACGGGCAGTACTGGGGTGCAAGCTGGAAGTGGCTTCATACGACTCTCGTACCCTCGTACGGCCAATTGCATGCATGCCAAGGCGGTCTCTGGCGGATTCTGTGGGCACCTCTGAGCGAGGGTGCCGTAGCTCTGGGATGGCGACAGGACTGCCGTTTTCGTGCTCGATCTTGCCTCGCGCGCTAGAAAGGCAGGCAAGGCGAAGGCCCGGGACGCCCGCGATGGATGCGGGCGTTGGGTTGGAATCTCTCTCAGCTCAGGCCTTGCTCAGGCAACAGAGCGTCGGATCTGCTATTCAGTCGCGACGCCCGCGACCGCCATCGCGCTTGGGGAATTCCCCGTCGCGGTCCTTGCGATCCTTGTGGAACTTCGAGCCGCCGCCGTAGCTACCACGCTCGCGACTATCACCTCCGCGATAGCCTCCGCCACCGCGATAACCACCACCGCCGCCGCCGCGGTAACCACCGCCGCCGCCGTCACGATCTCCGCCGCCGCCGCGATAACCGCCACCGCCGCCGCCGCGGTAACCACCGCCGCCGCCGTCACGATCTCCGCCGCCGCCGCGATAACCGCCACCGCCGCCGCCGCGGTAACCACCGCCGCCGCCGTCACGATCTCCGCCGCCG
>JBLFWN010000058.1:0-40421 GCA_047611405.1 Planctomycetota bacterium
GCCGCGGAACACACGGAGCGCGGAGGTACCAAGTCGCATTCCCGTGCCAAGCTCAGGCCGCGTGTCGTAGTCCAAGTAGAAGTCCCGACACCACTCCCACAGGTTTCCATGCACGTCGAACAGACCGAAAGCGTTCGCCTCGAATTTGCCAACTTCAGCGCTCTGGTCTCCATAACCATCTCGCCAGGACTCGGTCCAGCCTTTGTCGATCCAGGCCTTCGGGCACTCTGCGCTCCCTATATTCCCAAAGCGCCGCAGCTCACTCTTGTTGCCACTCATCGTCCACGGCGTCGTCGTCCCCGACCGGATCGCGAACTCCGCCTGCGCCTCCGTCGGAAGCATCAAGCTAGCCTCACGGCACCAGATGTCCGCGTCCTCGGCGCTGACCTGTTCGACTGGGAGCAGCTCCGAGCCCTTGAAGTGCGACGGCGCCCCGTCCAGGCTCGTACCACTAGCCACCTTCGCCCAGGCACCCTGCGTACATTCGGTCCGGGCCATCAGGAAGGGATCCAGCGTCACCCAGTGTTGCTTCTCGTCAGATGATCGATCCGCCTCGCTCGAGGAAGACCCCATCTGGAACCTCCCGCCAGGCACCAGCACAAACTCCAACCCGGTCTTCGCGTGCGTCCAAATCGCCATCCAGTGCGAAACCCCACCCGCCGAGAATCGCTCGACACGTTGATACGTGAACCCCGAGAACTGCTGTGCCCAGCGTGATTCCGCCGCACGAGCAAGCCCCTCGACTGCCTGCTTGTCCAGCGTCGCATACTGCGAACGATCCTTCAGCGCATCGAGTGAAGCAACAACCCGAGTCGGCTCCAACCGCAGCGTTTCGAGCTTCAACACCCGTACACGCTGCGTCCCACTGTAGCCACGCTCCGCACGATCGAAGCGCAAGGCAACGGTCGTGTCCTTGCAACCTTCCGCTGTAACGAGCAGCGAAACCGTAGTTCGCGTATCCGGCAGGACAAGGCGGAATGCGCCGGAGCCCTGGGAACGCTCCAACACGTGTAGCTCGCGATCGTAGTCCTCGGCCTTCGTCAAGTCCTGGCCAAGACGTAAGCGTGCCGAGTTCACGCCTCGTGGCAACTCCAGTCGGCCTTCAACGTAGACGGGTAGCGTCGGGACGCGCCAAGATCCAACGTCGTGCACTTGCGCGCTACGACCCTGAAATCTCTCCGTACGAGTCGAACCGCTGATGTCCAGCGTCCGGCGCACGCGCTCCTCCCCATCGACCTCAGCGATCAGCACAAGTGTTTCTGCCTCGGTCGCCACCGGCAGCACAAAGTCCTCAGAGCCGAAGACCATGTTTTCTGAGGCGTAGCCCTCGACTCGAATCGTCGCGGACTGATGCGACACTTGACTGATCTTGCCGCGAACGAGATGCAACGAACCTTCGACAGGAGGCGGAGGGGCACCACCTCTCTTGCGCACGAACAGGAAGTCGCCGCCGTCGTGCCCACACTTGCGGATGTCACCGTAGTTCGGCTTCTGGTCGGCCGCGAGGAAGACCGGTCGCTCGACGAATTTGAAGAGAGCCGTCCCGTCCAAGATCGAAGTGTTGCCGCGAAGCGCTCGCAAGAATTCGTAGGCAAAGACCGAGTGTCCATCGCGGCCATTGTCACTTACCGGCTCGAGCCCGCCCGAGGTCAACGCCACACGGGTCTTCAGGCGTGAGATCTTCCGATGATAGTTGGGTTGTGCACGCTCGATGTTAAGCCCACGCGTCAAACTCCCGCTGTAGCACGAGTCGCTCACGATCATGATGTGCTTGGCTTGGATCGCCTTCAGCGCCGTTGTGATCGTAGCGTTGCTAACCCAACGCCTTGGCGAAGAGCCAGCGTCCACGCCGAGCCAGTAGCCTTCGTTCGTCTGCGGATCGACGTAGCCGTGTCCCGCGTAGTAGATCAGCAGGTTGTCCTTGGCCGAGAGTTTCTCCGCGCGATCCCAGAGAGCGTTCTCGATTTGCTGGCGGGTCACATCGAGCAGCTCGTCGACATTGAAACCGTAGTCCTCGCGCAGAAGCTTGCTGACAGCCTTCGCGTCATCCACAGCCGTTGTCAGCTCGCGATGGTTCTCGTAGGCGTTGTTCCCGATCACCAGCGCGTGGTAGTCGCCGAAGTCCTGCGCGGGACTCAGAGCAGCGGCTAGGCTTAGAACGATTGATTGGGAGAGCATGGATCTTGGAGTGGCTTGGGCTTGGATCTGCTTGCGCGGCTGTCTGATGTGGCGAAACGGGTTGGGATGACTACTTCGCTTGGCGTGGCCTCACATGGTACGACACAGAGCCAGGGGTGCCGCAATCGGTTCCACACGCGAGGATTCAGGATTTTTTTGAGATAGCCGGAGTCGCGGGCCGCGCGCAGGATGGCGGTCACAAACGGTGCCCACCGGGCCTGCCTTAGGGCTGGATCACGGTATCGCTTTGGAGATCCCATTCTGGCTGGCATACGGCCGCTCATAGCAGCGGTTTGTTGCACAACTCCAAGTGGCCTGATAATTCCCCGAGCACAGCCTGAATCAGCGAAGGATTGCCTTCGACTGCGGCTGCCCAAGCGCGAACGTATTGTTCAGCTGACCTTGGCACTCGACGTGAAACGATTGCTGATCGTGATGGCGGAACGACAAATTTTGCACCGCGCGCAACGGCAGCGTCGCAGATAGCAACGGTGTCGTAGGCGGCGTCACCGGTAACACTAGACAGTTTGACCCTGGTCTTCTTGATGATCTCCAGCCCGGTCTTCGCATCGTCACCCGAGCTATCGGTCAGCACCTGCGCGTGGATCAAGCCCTGGCGATCAACGCTGATGTGCAACTGGCGCCAACTCCCCGCCACCCGAAAACACAAACAATCTCAGCAAATACACAAACTCGCAAGTCCAAGCCCCGCTACGCACGCGTTCGCTGCGCTCACTGCGGCTTCGCTATCGACAAGTGCCTCACCCAGAGAGTCCGATCAGGTGAAGTCGTGATGTCAGAAGGAGAGATCCTGCGAAGGGCGAAAGCCGAGGTCCCTACCGCGGGACCCGGGCTCGTACCAGAAGCGGAAGGCCGACCGCGCGTACCTGGCGGTGCTGTTGAAACTGCCGCCGCGGAGCACACGGCTCGCGGAGGTACCAAGTCGCATTCCCGTGCCAAGCTCAGGCCGCGTGTCGTAGTCCAAGTAGAAGTCCCGACACCACTCACGCACGTTTCCATGAACGTCATGCAGCCCGAATGCATTCGGTACGAGCGAGCCAATCGGTGCGTGCACCGTGTATCCATCCTCGAAGCCAGGCTCGAATGCCCAGTTGCTAGAGCCGCCGTTATTGCTAGCGTATTCGTCCGCGATGTTCGCCATACCTTCCAGGCTCAACACTTCCGAACCGCTGGAGTAAACACTCGAGCTGCCCGCGCGGCACCCATACTCCCACTGCGCCTCGGTAGGAATGTTCAGACCCATCCGCTCAGAGCTTTGCTGGCAGTCAAGCCAGGACACTGTCTCCACTGGCTGCAACAGTTTCCCGCCCGAACCGTCTCCACTCCAGTTGGAAGCCCAATCACCATCCGGGCCATAGCCACTCCGGTTCACACCCGCGATCCGCTTCCACTGCCCCTGCGTCATCTCGTACTTCGATAAGAAGTACGCCGACAGCTCCACTTCTTGAACGCGGCCCTCGTTCGAGTCAGCGTCTTTGTCGAAGTTTTGGCCATCGGGGCGGGTTGACTGAGCCCCCATCCAGAACTTCCCACCTGGTAGCAGCACGAACACGAGCCCCGACGGCTCCGCCATAGTGAGCTTGCCGTTGTCTCCTCGCGTCGGCTCTTCTCCAGACTGCACGTGCCAAAACTCCCAAAGCCCTGAGTCAAGGTCGAAGCCGATCGGCACGAGTCCCATTTGCCGTTCGAGGTCCAATCCTGGGTATGCAGCTCGAATCCGCGGCAGAGCCTCCTCCCACCGGGCAGCGTACTCTCCACCTTCTGCGTACGAGCCTCGCAACCCCTCAGCGAAGGCCAGTCGCCGCGCCACACTCCAGCCGTGCTCTTCACTGACGCCGTCCAGCACGAGCTGACCGCGACCCTCCTCCGAAAGAAATTCTAGCTCCACGATCAGCTTCGAGAGCTGCACGTGCCACCAGCGCGTCCGTGACTGCGCTTCGGCTTCCTCCGAGAAGGTCCAGTGCTGGCGCTCCTCGACCCGAACCCGCAACTCGTCACGAGTGGCCTCCCACTCCGCGATCGCCTCATCGGCAGCCTTGAGCCCGGCCTCGCTCCTGGCTCCCCGAACGGCCTGCTCCAGCGCGACCAGCTCCTGCCTGTAGCGCGTCGCTTCCTCGCCCCCCAATGCGCTCGCCACGGCCTCCCCCATCGTAGCCAGCGCATCTTCGTCACGACCCAGAAGGTGAAGCCCACGCGCCAAGGTCGCCCAGCACACTGCCACTTCCTCATCCGAGGCCAAGTCCACCGCACGCTCCGCCAACACTACACCTAGCCCCTCGCGTCCGAACTCCTGCCGCCCTGCATCGAGATAGCTCGCTGCAAGTGCGAGCAGCTCAGCAGTTGTGCCGGGATACTCGTCCTCGTCGAACTCAGGAAGCTCCGCGGGCTCCCCACCAAGGCGCACATTCAGCGCCGCCCGTTCCATGGGCAGTCTGCCCTCGAGTCGCATCAAATGCGGATAGTCGGGATGCGACTCTCGCTCGAGCCGTTGCTCTTCATCGGTCTGGGGAATAGCACTCGCTCGAAGCTCATCACGTTTCGAGATCAATGACGGAAGCTGCTCCGAGAGCTTGGTCGCGTCGTCGAGCCAGGTGCGTAGCGCAGAAATTTTCTCCGGGAAGGGTGGCCAAAGCTCCGCCTGCAAAACCATCAAGTCTTCGTAGTCCTGCGACAGCGAGAGGCGCAGCACCTCCTCCGCTCGCTTCCGCTCCGCATCAGCGTTGTCCTGCCCAGCCTTCGCGCTCGCTTCTGCTTCTTTCGTCTTGACCGCGAGATCCGTGTTCGACTCTTCCAGCTCCTGAGTCTTCGTCTCGAGCGAGGTGTTCGTGAACTCCAGCTCCTGAGTCTTCGTCTCGAGCGAGGTGTTCGTGAACTCCAGCTCCTTGGTCTTCGTTTCGAGCGACGTGTTCGTGAACTCCAGCTCCTTGGTCTTCACCCCCAGATCCGAGTTCGTCCGCGACAAGTTCAACGCGAGCCCCGCGATGACAATCAGCGCCACCGACGCAATCGCTCCCCCAATGCTCTTCGTCGGGTTACGTTGAGCCCACTTCACTGCCCGCTCTATGCTCGTCGGTGGCTTCGCGTGGATCGGCTCGTTTGAGAGGTGCCGACCAATGTCAGCGGCGAACTCGCCCATCGTCGCGTATCGCTTCTCCGGATCCTTCTCCAGTGCCTTGCCACAGATCACGACCAGATCACGGGGGATCCGGGAGCGAAGTGTGTGCAGGTCCGGCGCCTCGCGCCACAAAATCTGCTGCGCTACCTGGTGCGTCGTGTCGCCCTCGAACGGTCGCCGCAATCCGAGCAGCTCGTACAGCACCACCCCGAGACTGAAGATGTCCGATCGAGAGTCGATGCCCGCACGCTTCGCAGCCACCTGTTCCGGGCTCATGTACAAGTAGGTGCCCGCGAAATCGCCCGTAATCGAGAGACCTGCTTCGTCGGTAATGCGCGCGAGCCCGAAGTCGGTGACCTTCGGATGCTCGTCCGGCGTGATCAGGATGTTCTGTGGCTTGAGGTCGCGGTGGATCACGTTTGCCTCGTGCGCGGCATGCATCGCCTCGGCAGTCTCCTTGACGAAGTTCGCTACTGAACGGTCGTGCCCAACCGGCACCTCGTCGAGCCGCGCGACCTCGTCCAGGAAGTCACGCAGCGTCCACGTGCCTTCTACCAACTCCATCGCGATCCAGGCGACGCCCGAGTCCTCGCCGTAGCCGAAGACCGCGACGATGCCAGGGTGGCTCAGCCGTCCACCCGCACGCGCCTCGCGCTGAAAGAGCTCGAGCTGACGCTCGGTCACGCGCTCGGGCCGAACGAACTTGATTGCCACGCGACGATTGCCAAGCGAGAGCTGCTCCGCTTCCCAGACCTGCCCCATACCTCCTTGCCCAATCATCGAAATCAGGAGGAAGTCGCCAACCTCCTTGCCCGCAGCGAGGCCGGGAGCGGGCTGGGGCTGCTCACGACCGCGCCGGTGCAACACAAAGGAAGCGCCCGCTTTCTGGTTGCTCGCTCCAGCCGGGGAACCGATCCCTTCGCCCGTCTCGCTGTACTCCGAGTGGATGCGTCTTAATTCGTCTGCAAGATCGGTATGCTGGCGTACCCACTCCTCGAAGTCTGCCGCCTCGCCGCGCTCGACGAGTTTGAGGTAGGCGGCATACAGTTCTTCGGCGGGATCGGGAGTTGACGTCATGAGTGCGATGGCGAGGCTTCGGGTCGAAGCAGTGTAGGGCTCGGCAGGGATCTGTGGATGCCCGTATTCGCGGTTAGCGTCATCCGTGATTTGCGAGCCGCTGAGACGTCTTTGGTCAGGCCGCTCGAAGCAGCGGTTTGTTGCACAACTCCAAGGTTTGTTGCACAACTCCAAGTGGCCTGACAATTCCCCGAGCACAGCCTGAATCAGCGAAGGATTGCCTTCGACTTCGGCTGCCCAAGCGCGAACGTATTGTTCAGCACTTTGCACCCGATCGCGACCTCAGCTTCTTACGCCATCCGATTGCGCGCATGGAGCCGATCGCCAAGTATCGACTTGAAGTGGAAGAAGGCGTTTTCGACCGTCCCTTGGCGATGGTAATAAGCCCATTCCCTCCCCGCTATCGACAGAACGGTGCTGCTGCCGTCACTTTGCTCGATGCACGCCGCCCCGTGAGCACCGATTGCCTTGCCTGGTTTGTGTGCAGAGTTACTGGTAGGCTCCAAAGATCTACGATTGGCACCTCCGCGAGAATCCGTAACCGCCGGTAAACTGCATGAGTACGCACCCGAACTCTCCCCGGATTGGGGCCGCTCCGCTGCTCGCCTCAGCGATGATGCTGGGGCTCACCGCCTGCATGCACCCTGGCCCCAAACGGCTCGGCGAGCTAGTGATCGTCGGGGGCGGGCTTCAGACCGAGAACTCGGAAGTGATGGGCGAGTTCATCCACGACGTCGGAGCCCAGACAGTAGTCCTACCCACGGCGAGTGGGGTTCCTGAGAGGAGCGGCCCGGCGACTGTCGCCGATTTCGAGCTGTACGCCGTTCCAGGGCAAACGGTCTCACTTGTCGAGATACACGCCGATACCCCGGAGCGTGCTTTTGAGGCCGCGTACGTCCAGCCTCTTGAACAGGCGAGCGCCGCCTGGTTTACGGGCGGTGTTCAGTCCCGCATCCTGGCGGTCTTTCGGCCTGAGCCGGCAGATTCACCAGCGTACAAGGCAGTGTGTGAAATACTCCGGCGTGGTGGAACGGTCGGCGGTAGCTCAGCCGGTGCCGCGATGATGTGCGATCCAATGATTGCCTGGGGTAACAGCCGCGATGCCCTCCTGGTCGGCGTACGCGGAGATGTGGAAGATCGAGCGCTCGCCATCGAGAAGGGGATGGGTTTCTTTCCCTTTGGAATGGTCGACCAGCACTTCCTGCGGCGAGGTCGCATCGGGCGATTGGTCGTCGCCCTTCAATACACGGACCAGAAGCTGGGCTTCGGCATCGCCGAGAATGCGGCTCTCGCCGTAGACCTAGCCACCCAACGAGGCCGCGCACTTGGCGACCCCGCGGTCATAGTTCTCGATGCCAGCGACATCCAGCAGGACGGGCTCAACAGACGCGGACTTCGGGTCTCCCTGATGAGTAGCGGGGACGAGGTCGACCTCGAACACGGAACAGTTCACGCTGATCCGGAGAAGCGCCTCGTCGAGACCCTCGAACTCGAGGCTGCAGGCGAGCACGGGACGCTCGGTCCGTGGGACCGGTACGCACTCTCGATCTTGATGGAAGGACTTGCACGGGATCCTCTAATCGCGCAGCGGGCGACCGGCGACGCTTTTGAACTCGTTCTGCGTGCGGACGAACGTACACGTTTTGCGGCGCGCGACGAACAGCTCGCTGGCTTCACGGTGATCGACGCCATCCTCGATATTGAGGCCCTCGAGGGCGCACAGAACGCAGCGGAAGAGTTGAGAGGTGAGCTGGCGTCCGGCGACAAAGAGAATTGAGCCACTCGGGCCCCAGCCCAGAGGAGAGGAGCGCTCCACCGACGCTCGTAATCCTTGGCGGGATCATGCTCGCCGCTGCCGTCGCGACTTTGATCGTTCCGCGCGGGGAGTTCGAACGAGTTACCAAGGACTTCCCCAGGCTGGTGGCTCACACGATTCGAGAGGGCGATGATCTCGCCGCACTCTCTCGCGCCGTAGGAGTGGATCGCGAACTCGCGTTAACCGAGGTAGTCGATGCAGTCACTCGTGCACCTGTGTCCTCTCTTCACCCGGGCGCGCACGTGCTTGTCGCAACGCCAGGCCTCAGGCGCACTGCTGTTGTGCCAGGCACCTACAAGGCCATTGCCGTCGATCAACAGGGCGGTCGAATCGACCAAGGCCTGGCCGCACTTAAAAGCCTCGCTCTCTCACCTATTCGTGGGTTCGTTGCACGGGCGGATGTGATTGGATTCGTGTTGCTGATCGGAGCCGCCTTTGGAGTGATACTCGGGACCGGAGCCATCGATCGTGCGCTCGGGCGAGTGGTCACGCGTCTGGGTGAGGGCAGACTGCGCATGCTTGTCATCCCGGTCTCGATGACTCTGTTTAGCCTGGGAGGCGCCATCTTCGGTATGGGGGAGAGCACGATAGCATTCGTGCTAGTGACCATCCCGCTCGCCATTCGGCTCGGGTACGACACGATCACCGGCGTATGCATGTGCTACCTCGCCACTCAAATCGGCTTCGCGGGCGCATTCTTCAATCCGTTCACTGTCGGAATTGCACAGAGCATCGCGGAACTGCCGCACCTTTCGGGTCTAGGTTTTCGGGTGATCACCTGGGTGATCGTGACTGGCATCGGAATTTGTTTCGTGGCCTTGTGGGCGAAGCGGGTTCGTGCTGATCCTAGGCGCTCACCGACTTATTCGTTGGACGAGCACTGGCGAGGGCGCCTGCAGACAAACTCTGGAGAGACGTCGAAGCCATTGAAGGTGAGCGAAGTCGGCGTGGTCCTGACCACATTCGCCACGCTTCTACTGTCGGGGCTCGGGGTCGCGCTCTGGGGCTGGTACATCGAGGAGATGGCGGCTTTATTCGTAGTCGCCGGAGTCTTCGCTGGTCTGATCGGCGGCTTCCGACCTCCGCGACTTGCACAGGAATTCTCCGCGGGTGCGTCATCGATGATCGAGCCCGCACTAGTGATCGCATTGAGCGCAGGAATTCTGCAGGTTCTTCAGGATGGACAAGTGCTCGACACAGTCTTACACGCACTCGCCGCTCCGCTTGAAGCCCTGCCGAAACCCGTCGCGGCCCCGCTCATCATGGCTGGGCAGGCTGTGATCAACTTCTTTGTGCCGTCGGGGAGCGGTCAGGCTGCGATGACTATGCCGGTCACGACACCCTTGTGTGACATCCTGGGCCTTCAGCGTCAGGTGGGCGTTCTCGCCTTCCAGTTTGGTGACGGTTTCGGCAATACGGTGGTCCCGACCTCAGCTGTCCTGATGGGAGTGTTGGGAGCAGCTCGCATTCCGTGGACGGCATGGGTTCGATGGGTTTGGCCGCTGGTTTTGCTCCTTCATGTGGTCGGCGCTCTACTTCTCGTCGTCGCCATCTACGGACCCGAAGCTTGGATGATATGGCCGACCTGAGAATGCAGCTTATAGTTGACGCGGATGTCTACGCTCCGGAACCGTTGGGGATTCGGCACCTCATGCTCGGTGGCGGACGCATCCTCTGGATGGGAACGGACCGGCCAGCGTTGCCCCCTGAACTTCAGGTCGAAGTCATCGACCTGGGAGGGCGTCGAATGATCCCTGGCCTGGTCGATTGTCATGCGCACGTGACCGGTGGCGGCGGGGAGTCCGGTTACGGTTCCTCCATCGCTCCACTCGAAGCTCGCGAGTTCACGTCGTGCGGAATCACGGCAATCGTCGGCTTGTTGGGGACGGACGATTGCGTGCGAACCACTGGGCAACTCGTTCACGCTGTTAACGGGCTTCGCTCCGCCGGCCTAGCAGCTTGGTGCTATACCGGCGGCTATCACCTGCCCCCCACGACCCTGCTCGGATCGATTCGAAGCGATATGGTGCACGTCGATCCAATCATCGGCTTCGGCGAACTGGCGATCTCCGATCACCGTTCCAGTCAGCCTTCGCTCGATGACGTCCTAAGGGTTGCATCGGAGGTGCACGTTGCCGGCTTGATGACTGGCAAGGCAGGCATCCTGCACCTGCACCTTGGCGACGGTCCACGAGGCCTCGATCTGGTTCGTTCCGCGCTCGACAAGAGCGAGCTGCCCGCTCGGGTGTTCCATCCGACACACGTCAATCGCCGTAGAGCCCTGTTCGAGGAGGCACTTGCGCTAACGAGCAGAGGCGTCACGGTGGACGTGACTGCCGAGCCTGAGGAGGACAGTCGCGCTGCCCCGGGCTCCGGGCCCGATGCGGAGCTACCCGCCTCCTACGCCATTCGTGCTCTCCTCTCGAGCGATGTGGAGCCAACGCGTTGGACGGTCAGCTCGGATAGTGGCGGATGCCTTCCGACTTTCGACGCCGAAGGGCACGTGCATTCCTACGAAGTAGGGCGTCCTGCGATTCTCTCTACCTTGCTTGCCGGCCTGCTTACCGAAGGACTTTCCCTCGCAAAGGTCCTACCTGGATTTACGAGCAACCCCGCCGATCTCTTGCGACTCAAAGAACATGGGCGCATCGCGATCGGGAGTCGCGCTGACCTCGTATGTTTGGAGGACGAAACACATGCCGTTCGCGACGTGTGGTGTAAGGGCACACGCTCTTCGTTGCGGTAAGTCAGTCACCGAATTTGGAGCCCGGTAGGGTCGAGGACTGGCGCGGTTGCTCTTCGGACTCGCCTTGGCTGTGTCCGGGGTTTACCTGTCCATACCGAAAACGCCACGCATCCTTAGCATGCGTCTTCAGCACGCCTATTCTGACAGGCCGGAAGGCAACGGGGGCTCCGAGTCGGCACACGTCTCCCCTACCGATTCTGTCAAGGGTTTCTGTTTTAGATGCCTACGCTGCCCGCGAATACCGATGGTGAAGCCCACCGAGCACTGGCGTCGAACTCACCTCCCCTCTCGCTTGAACTTCCCGAGGAATGGGCGAGTTGCCATCTAACGACTGGTGCGCTCGACCCTCGTTGTAAGAGGCGGCGTACTCCTGAAGCGTTCGCAGTAGGTCCCGCTCGCTAAGCGGGATGATGTGGTCTGTGCACTCGCGCCGGAGGGTGCCGATAACTCGCTCGACGAACGCGTTCTGCCAGGGCGAGCGCGGTGCCGAGATCAACTCCTCGATGCCAAGCGCCTTCACCTTCTGACGGAACGCCAAGCCGAAGATCTTGTCACGGTCGCGCTGGAGGAAACGTGGAGTCCAGCCATCACCGGGGAATGCTTCGACTAGCTGTCGAGCCGTCCACTCCGCTGTCGGGTGATTCGTGACGTTCACATGCAAGATGCGCCGTCTATCCAGGGACATCACCACGAAGCAGTACAGCGCCTGGAACGTTATCGTTGGGACGACGAAGAAGTCGCAAGCGGCGGTCTCCGACATGTGGTTGTGTAGAAAGGTCTTCCACGTTTGATCGGGCTGCGTTGGCCGTCGCTTGACCATGTACTTCGCAACTGTCGATTCCGCGACCTCATACCCAAGCAGAGCAAGTTAAGATGCAATGCGTGGCGCGCCCCAGGTCACGTTCTCTTGCGACATGCGCCTGATCAGTAGAATGATTTCCATCGAGATCGGAGGACGACCCGGCTTCGAGCGTGACTTTCTTCGCCAGTAATGCTTGAAGCCCTTCCGGTGCCACTTGATGACCGTCGCCGGTTGCACGAACACGAGTGCGTTACGCCACTCCTTCAACATCCGCATGACGGTCAGCCAGAAGATGCGATCGCCGTCTTTGATGTTCGGTCGATTGACGCTTCGCTTGTACACGGCGAGTTGATGCCGAAGCGCGATGTTCTCGAGGACGAGTTGCGTGCGGTCCTTGGCGGCGAGATGGAGCAGGTTGACGATCAGGAAAAGGTCGATCATGCTCAGATGATCATCACCAACGACTGATCGCGCAACCGGCCACGATGCTGGTTGTCCTGAGGCTCCCTCGAACGGGCCTCAAGGGCTGCTCCAGGGTTCTCAGTAGGGGCAGGTCTCTGTACTCTCGCGCCATGCGCTACAACCTCCTCTTCATCTGCTGCTCGCTCTTTCTCGTCGCTTGTCGGTCGGTCCCTCATCAGGTCAAGATCGAGAGCATTCTCCGGACCCAGCTCTCGGATGAGATCGCGCCAGACCGCGAAGTGATCATGAGCTACGTCGAGATCCCACCGGACACCAGCCTGCCGTGGCACTGGCATCCCGGTGAGGAGTTCGCCTACATCCTTGAAGGAGACTTGACAGCGCATTTCGAGGGGGAGAGGGACGCGTTCCTAGCCGCGAATGAGGCCGCGCACATCCCGCTGAAGGCGGTACACACCGTGACGACCGGCTCGCGGGGCGCACGGCTCCTAGTAGTTCGAATTCACATGTCCGGTGAACCCGAACGCCACGTCGTCGAGGCGCCCCAAAGCCACGCTCACGACTGAGGCGTCCAGTCACCGGTGTCCCTACCAATAACGTCGAACACCCTCAGCAGGCGTCCTCGATGGACCGACTCTAGCGAGTAGAAGAGTGTCGTGGTCACCGGGTAGACACACCTCGCCCCCACTGTCTCAGACTTTCGTTCTTGGATTGTGCTCTACGCAGCTCGCGAGTACTGATGGTAAAGCCCACCGAGCACTGGCTTCGCAATCACCTCCCCCTTTGCTTGAACTTCCCGCTCTATCGGTGCGTTCCCGTTGAGCGAGTAGTGCGTTCGCGAATCGTTGTAATAGGCGATGAATTCCCGAATCGTTCGTAGCAAGTGCTTCTCGCTCAACGGGATTATGTGATCGGTGCACTCGCGTCGCAGGGTGCCGATGACTCGTTCCACAAACGCGTTCTGCCAGGGCGACCTTGGGGCGGAGATCAACTCTTCGACTCCTCACGCCTCGCACCTGTACCGACGGCGCCTGCCCCACTTCACCCTCGAATAGCCATGCAACGCGATGTTGCTCGAGAGAGTTCTGCTGTGGAACTCGCATAGATTATTCAGGCAGACTAGATGCCGGTTGAAGTCCCCACTCACCTTCCCCCCCCTCATGATCAGCAGAGTCTTGGCTGGCCCAAAATCCTTCAAGCCAAGGGATCTACACTCGTGTCGTAAAAGGGCATGGCGGAAGCACCAGCCGTCCGTCAAGACCTACACATGGATCATGCCCTGGCGACCAACGCCTATGTGAGACTTGCGCCAGCCCCGCTTTCCGCGATTGCCATGCTTTGCGACAGCCCATTCACCCTCCCCCCACTATGGACAGCCCTGTACTGTCGATGATCAGGTGGATACCTCGCTTTGAGTTGACTGGCTCTAGCTTCACCTTCAACTCCTTGCTTCGGCGGGAGATGATCGTGTGGTCCGGTGCTTCTAGCCTCAGCTCCATCATGTCCCGCAAGGAACGCAAGAAGCCCTCGGCTTGCCGTAGCGACAACCGGAACACGAGGCGGAGCCTCGGAGCGGTCTCGATCACAAGGTCCGAGTACCTGCACAGAGCGCTACGTCTAGTCGAGGGCTTGACCTTCCATGCCTTGATTGCATTGAGTGCGACCCACAGGGTGATATCGCCACGCTGGAAGAGGGCACGGTCGTAGGCGGTTCATCTCGCCAGTCTCCTGGCGCACACCACTCCGTATTGCACTTCTAAAGCAAGACTTCTGACATGGCTTCCAGGCTGCGGTCCAAGTTGTCAAACACCGTGACGGAAGAATGACCCTCCAGTTCGCGTCGAGCCAAGGGCGCACTAGAAACGATCCCCGAAATCGCGTCTGGAACGAGTCCAAATCGCTCCTTGAGCACGCTAAGTCCGCCGATACAACCGAGGGCATCTCCCGCGCAGAAGACGAGCCGGTGGATTCGCGCCTGTACTTCCTCTGAGCCGAGGAGCATAGCGGTTTCACGTTGGAGGATTCCGTCTGCCAGTTCTACGACCCAGAAGTTCTTAGCGTTGTTCGCGAACTTCGAGTCCACGTCGCGGAACATCCGTAAGAGTTCCTCCTTTTCGAGAAGGTAAGTCGAAGGGTGGCCGAAGTGCGTGAAGTCGTTGTAGACGGAAGCCCCTGCATCATTCATCGACAGGATGTCTTTGAGCGAAGCAGTGCCTGTCAGTTTAGATCCACGCACGGTGTAGCCCATGCTTGACAATGCCCAGCAACAGGAGGCAGCCGTCACGCTCTTGCCAGAATTCATGCTGCTTCCAACAACCAAAATGAGCTTGGACCGCGCGCCACTCTTGGCCTCCTTGCCCTTCTTGATGAGTGAATAGTCCCGCGTATTAAGGACATTCCCCTCTGGGTCGAGAACATGACCGAGAATCCTCACCCGAGTCGGGTCTTTCAGATTCGAGTTCTTGTTTGCGACCTGACCAATGATTCCGGAACGGGCCAAGAGGTCGACCTCTGTGCGGGGGCGGTCTGGAACAAGCCCTTCGTAGTGATCCGGTGCATACCGATTGCCGTACACAAACACGGCCTTGCTACCGTCGTTCACAGTATGAAGACGGCCAGAGCGGTTCTCGAGATTCGAGTGGAAGCCAACGCGCGAGACTCGACCGTAGACGATGTCACCAGGCCTAGGTGAGAATTCGGACAGCGCGTAAGTGCGAATCAGGTTCTTCGGGACTGAGTAAGCAGCGCTCGGGTGGATGAACCCGGGCGCAATTTTCTTTCCTCCAAGGATTCGCTGCGGCTTGACGACGCGTTCCATTTCGGATTCGGGGTAAGTGCTCATGAGAAATGTTCTGTCAAAATGGAAGACGCAGCGATCGCCATTGCGGCCTGATCATGACCCACGCCCTGTACTCGTACCTGTTTCCATCCGAGTTCCGTATCCAAGCGAGCCGCGGCCGATCTACCGCTTAGGTAGAAATTCAAGCCTCGCTCCAGACGATGAGCCCCCTGTTTCAGCGCCATAGGGGTGGCACGCAAGTGGGGGTCATCCACGACGGTATCACCGTCTCCGAGAAGGAGAACTAGGTTGGACCCGATAGCACTCTTGGCGTGAGTCTTAGAGATGGGTATCCCTGAGAGACCGTACGGGTAGTCGATGTCATTGTTTGGAAGGGTGTACCAACCCGAGTTCGCAGCAATCACGATGGAGGCCCGCGAATCCGGAATCAATAGCAGCATGCGATGGGCAAATTGGGCGCCAGCCGAGTGACCGTATGCAGCATAGGTGGAAGCTGATGAACCGCACCAGGCACGCACCTCGTCAAACAGGTCCTCGATGATCTGGAAACTCCACGAATCTCTCGGCAGGACAACCTGATCTCGCGAGAGCACGTTCCCCTGGTTGTAAGACCGGCTGTCCGGGAAATCATCTTTCGAGAAGTGAGGAGCGAACACCGCGCAGCCTGTCTTGTCCGCAAAGGACATCCAGGGCGTGAGGTACGCCTCAGGATCGCGGAGAACTCCGTGGAGAACGAAGAGGACTTGGCGGTTTAGACCGCTGGACTCGGGTATGTAGTACTCGACCGCAATATCTCGCGATGAGGAGCCGACGGCGAACCGTCGTCGACCACGCGATGGCGCGCCCGAAGGGAAGGTGGATCGTCTCATCATGGATTGGCAAAGGTCGCGGACGGAGCGCCGAGGCTCGAGTTCGGCGACAAGCCACACCGCGCCTCGTAGTTCATCACACCTGCGAAAGGGCTCGGCCCTGACGATGTGTTCGACTTGATTTGCGAGCTGTCTCACCGTGCAGTCCACGCCCTCTACTTGAATCGCATCCTCCAAGAGCGTGACGTACCGGCGAAGATCGTCGATCCCGTTGAGGCGCTCCAAGTAGTCGATGCCTAGCCCATGGGCCAATAAACCGGCGAGAACGCGTGGAGAGTGGAAGGGAGAATTACTGAGCACGTGCGGTCGTGGTGGGGACTAGGAAGTGAACTGTCACCGGACCCAGCGTTCAACAGTTCGGACGCGTCGGCGGCGAGAGTCACCGCACTATGTGCGGTGACTCAGCCCCAAGTAACACGGCGAGGTGGGGAAGGGAATCCCCGGATAGGATTTGGCAAAAAAAATGGGGCTCGCTCCCATCCCTTGTGGCCAGGGCCTTCAGGCAGATACGTCGCGACTCTTCCTTCTGCCCAATTTGCAGGAACAAAGTACGGCACAACGTAATACCTGCTTACGAGCCAACTGCACTCAAGACGCGGTCCAGAGCCCTAGCGATGACCAGCCCTGGACCTGCTACCACAATGGGAGAATACGACGGTGTGGCAGTGCCGTACTTTGGTGTCGCGGAGTGCGTCAGGGAAAGCCCCTCCTTATCTTCTCCGTAACCTCGAAGAGCTTGGCGAGACAAAGCTCAACAGCGGCGCGCCCAGCGCGTGACGCAAAGGGTCACCCGCGCGCTCCCCCCCTTCCCGGTTCTATCCGTCGCATGCTCGGCATCGCAGGAATCAACTGTGGAGGAAGCGTCTCGGCACACTATTGTCCTCCCCATGAGCAGCACCCAACTCAGCTTCGCCTCGCGCGAGGAGCATCGCGCCTGGCTGACGACCCAGGCAGCTTTGCCGGCAGGCTTCCGAGTGGGGACGACACGTTTTGAATTCACCTCGAAGGAAGTCGCCAAACCCGCGCAGATGGCGTTGACCTTGATCGCATTGGACCGGCCGACGCCAGCGTTCGCGGCCATGTTCACCCGGAACGCCTTTCCGGGGGCGCCCGTCATCATCGGTCGCAAGCGATTGAACGAAGCGAGCCTGGGCGCCGTTCTAGTCAACAACAAGATCAGCAATGTGTGCGTGCCGAACGGAGTGAACGATAGCGAGCGGCTGTGCGAAGTGGCAGCGAAGGCTCTCGGGCTGGACTCGCACCAAGTGCTGCCCTCCTCCACCGGAGTCATCGGGTGGGAACTGCCGATCGAGCAGATGCTGCCTGTTATTCCAGCCGCGGCCGCGGCACTGCAATCAGAGTCGATCCTGCCAGCAGCCGAGGCCATCGTCACGACCGACCTGTATCCGAAGATTCGGCGCGCCAAGGTCGGCGGTGGAAGCATTGTGGGCATTGCCAAGGGGGCGGGCATGATCGAGCCCAATCTCGCCACCATGTTGGTGTACCTGCTGACCGATCTCGATCTTACTCGCGCAGATCTGCGGGCGGCCTTGGCAAAAGCCATCCCGTGCAGCTTCAACAGCATGTCCGTCGATAGCGACACCAGCACCTCCGACACGGTCGCACTGCTTTCCTCCAGGCTCGTTCCCTGTTCTGACCTGGACGAATTCCAACTTGCGCTGGACCAGGTCTGCGGCGATCTGGCCGAAGACATCGCGCGCAACGGCGAAGGCGTTCACCACGTCATTCGGGTCCAGATCATTGGCGCTCCCTCAGAGTCCATCGCGCGCGGCGTTGGCAAGTCCGTTGTCAACTCGCCCCTGTTCCAATGCGCGGTCTGCGGCAACGACCCCAACGTGGGCCGGTTGGTCTGTGCGATTGGCAAATACCTCGGCACCGCCGCTCCCGACGCAGACCTATCACGAACTCGTATGAGCATGGGCGGCCTGGAGATCTTCGTCGGAGGCGAATTCCGACTCTCCCCGGAGGTCGAGTCCGAGCTGACAGCCCATCTGAAAGCGGCCGAGCTCTATCAGTCGGCTGCGCCCGCGGATGGCCTGAGCTTCGTCCCGCCTGTCAAGTACCCGCCGCACGAAGCTCGCGTCGAGATCGCCATCGATCTTGGCCTTGGGAGCGCCACGGCCGTCATCATCGGCACCGACCGCAGCCACGAGTACGTCACGGAGAACGCGGACTACCGCAGCTGATGGCGAGGGCGCGGCGAGCACGGAGAAAGGACCGCAGACTGGCGCGCCGTGAGCGTAGTGGCTCGGGCCCCCTCCTCATGGGCTAGTCAATCCCGCGACACTGAATCACACGCAGCATCCGCAGCTCCTGTCCCTACTGAAAACGTCGAACACATGGTGTCCAAGAACTCGGTCGCCGACCAAGCTGGACCTGTGCAGTGACTTGCATCCATCCGAGCGACCGTGCTTCGGACGTGGTCGCTGAGCGAGGCGCACACTTCCCTCACCGGAAGCTTGCTCCCACCAACTTCTTTTCAGTCTCACAAACACTGGCCACCCGTTCACGCCGCGCGTCGATAGCACTTCAGCAAGCCGCCGAGCGTCTCTACGCATTCGACATCTCCAGCTCCCATTGATGCACTGCCTTCAATTCGCAGGTTGTCGATTCCCTGATGAGCACGCTCAACATGGTAGTGCTCAAGATAAGAAGTGACTGCTTCGCGAAGGCTGCGCTCTCCGAAGAAGATCATCCGGTCCGTGCATTCCGATTTGATCGACAGCACGAATCGCTCAGCGTAGGCATTTCAATTCGGAGCCATCCTTACGGACGAGAAGTCGAGCTATGGCGGCTTGGCCACCAAGGCCTTCGGTAAGCGTCGACTCGAGCACCGCAAGACCAATAGCAAGCTCGCGCGCGACACGCGCAACCCGTTGTTCGCGATCAATCACGAGGAGGCAATGATGCGAGATCTAATGGCTCGGCTCAGGCGGGAGTCGTGGCTCGTGAGCAAAGACCGTTGCTATCTTGACCTCGCCTTGCAGCTCCATATGGCGCATCGAAATCTCGTCAGGCGGCGCTTCAATCGAGATGATGCCTCGGCGGCGCAGTTGGCAGGTCTGATGCCTAGCCGATTGTCAGCAAGCGAAGTGCTGGCTTGGCGGCGGGAGTGGGGCCGGCGCAGCGTCCATCCGATGTCTAGCAATGGGCAGACGATCGAGGCATTCAGACACCACTAGGCGCAGGCGGCATGAGGGCATAGTGTTTTCCAACACGGAAGCATGGCAGTTCAAAACCCTTCCGGCCAATGCACTTCGCTTTAGCGTCCAGTCGGCGGCGCTGATTGTCGTTCAGTCACGGAGCCGTCCCACCGAGCTGTTCCTTCAACACGCGGCTCTCCTCGAAGAGGTAGTCGATGACGTACTGCTGATGGCAATTGAACCAGCCTGATACCGTCAGAAGCAGGGTTTGGAGTGGATGAAACTCGGCTCGCATAGCCCCATTGTAGTGCTAGGCAAACAGTTGCCGTTGTTGTGGTTAGACCTCGATCGCATTGATAGACAGGACGCGCCTGTTTGCCCCAGGAGCAGCTGAATTGCGCACCAACGCCAATACCTGGCTCAAATGGAGAGCGGTCCGCCCCAGACTCAGGGGCGGACCGCTCTCGCGTCTCATAGGTTGATCATTCTCAGGAGTCAGTCGGGATGTCCCGCATGACGACTGAAGAGATCGCTAGTGTCAGGGACAGAAAGTGGCCGTGACCGCGTCGCTCAGGTTGAACGAGGCGCCTCCTCCAGCAGGATCTCGATACCAGTACTGCATGTTGACAGTATCGCCGGCCTGAATCAGCGCTCCGCCGGGCAAGCTCGTCAGGTCGAGAGCTTTGCTCGCGTTGCCACTCACATCAGAGCCATTGACGCCGAGGCGAACGGTCGTGCCGCCAACGCAGCGGAATCCGTTGCCAAAGGCAAGCTGGACCTGCATGTCGCCAAAGTAGAACAAGCCGGGCTGAGTCGCCGGCATGCCGGAGGCCGACAGCACAAGATCGTTGGCAGCGACGCTGGCACTTCCTGTCGTGGACATCGTCGCCCCTGAGCCGACCGAGTTAGGTGCCGCCTGGCAGTAGTTCATGATCGGAGGGCATCCGCTCCCGCATGTGTAGTCGTCGACAGCAATGTCGTCGATCGCGGCTTCGATGATCGATCCGCTACCGAGGTCCGAAGCGATGAAGCGCAGCTGGATATTGTTCGTCGCCCCAACGATGCTAGAGACCTGGAATGAGTGTTGGATCCAGCCGCCAGATGTTCCGGCGCCAGTGGGACCGACCGTCTCGACATTCGACCATGTAGATCCGCCATTGTCGGAGATCTCCACGACGAAGATGTCCGCGTTGGGGGTGGCCCCCGCTGAATTCGAGTACCAACGCCAGTAGCTGATCGCAGCGTTGTTCATTCCGCTCGCGTCCAGCACGGGGCTGAGAAGTGTGGTGCTGCCGCCGTCGACATCGTTATCACCCACGCCGCCGCCCGCGACCCCTTGACCTGTGAACCAACAGTTGCTGCCAGGGGCGGTGTGATCGTCTTCGGGCTGCGCCGCTGTTCCGAGCGGATTGCCATAAGTCCATTGACCTGTCGTCGCGTCATCACCTGCTATGCCCCCGGTCCAACCAACTGATACTTCGAGATCGTCGAAGAAACTGTTCGTGATCACCCAAGCCTGAGCCGAGAAGGTGTTTGCCGGTGCGGAAGCGGGCGAAGAATGCATGCCGCCGCCCGATAGGTCGAAGTCGACAAACCAGTCAATGTCGTTGCCGCAAGGCGCCGCTGGGAAGCTCCCCACATGTACGCCCGGGCTGGTCTCGGTCAGCGCAACGGTCTGGAATCCCGATCCGCTATCGACATGCAAGCGTCCACTGTTCGGAACAGCGCTGCCACTAGCGGCAGCGACGTTTACGTTCAACAAAGTGCCGCCATTCGGATCGACGAAGTCAGGGTGTCCGTTCGGGAAGGTGACATGGATCGGGCTGTTCGCGAGAGCGACACTGCTAGCCACATCGATGCGGCCGTAGCCGAAGGTGTTGTCGGCGCCGGCGCCGCCGAGATCGTCACAACCCTGGCGCAAGAAGTCTTCGACTTCTTGCGGTGTCAGGCTGGGATTGACCGACCAGATAAGGCCGCACAAACCAGCGGTAAGGGGGCAGGAAAAACTAGTTCCAGAGACGTTCGCATAGTCGGAGTTGGAGCCGGCATTCATCGTGTAGACGCTCACGCCGGGCGCGACCAGGTCGACGAAGGATCCAAAAGCGGAGAAGCTGGCCAGAGCATCGTTAATGTCCGTTGCGCCAACGACGATCACGGAGTCATCGCGAGATCCACCGAGGTTCGCGCTGTCGTTACCAGCTGCCCAGACCAAGAGCGCATTATTATTGCGGCAATACTGCCCGGCGGTTTCGACGCCGGCCGAAGTGACGCCGCTGTAGCTGACGCTGGCCACGCGGTCCCCGGCATCGACAGCCGTCATAGCGGCGTCCGTAAGGGCGCCGATGCTGGAGCCGCCACTTGAGTCGTTCGAGACGCGCATCATGCGGTGGCCCAAATTCCAACCGACGCCGGCGATGCCAACACCGTTGTCACCGTTCGCGGCCGCGCAACCGGTGGTCATGGTTCCGTGCGGGTGAACTGCGGAGATGTCGCCACCTGAGTTCTCCCACAACCCATCCACCGAGTTGTAGCCTTCGCGACGATGGAGCTGAATGTCTTCGTGTGTGACTCGCAGGCCAGTGTCACAAATCGCGACGACCACGCTGGGATCGCCCGTGCCGACATCCCATCCCGCGCAGGAGTCCATCAGGCCTGCGGCATGATGCCACTGCGATCCGAAGTTCGAGTCGTTCGGGCAAGCCACCGGGTAGAGGGTCCAGTCGGGCTCGACATATTGGAACGCACCAGTCGATAATAAGCTGTTCGCAATTCGCTGCTCGTCACTACCAACGGGAACTGCGAAGTATGTCTCGTCCGTGCGGTGCTGGTAGCGAGTGAGTTCGTATTGCGACAACAGCTCGTTCGCGAGACGAGCGCGGTCATTCAGTTCGGTGATCGAGAGACCGTAAGCAGAGGCGTCGGCCAGCTGCAGCGGACGTGCGACAAGAACGCCACGCAGCTCCCGCTGTCCAATGATCTCGACGAACTCCGGCGCAGACATGGGGATGTCGCGCAGCGTCTGGGCCGAGAGGGGAGAGGCAACTAGCGCCACGAGCACGCCAACACTAAGAGCCGGCGAGAGGGGGGATAGCAAAATCATGAGAGTGCTGGAGTTGGGAAGAGCTGAGGATCAGACGTACCGCCTGCAGCCCTTCATGCTACGACCGCACTCGTGCTTTGTGCAATCTGATGGCCTCTGATTGGACTATGGCTCTACGCAGCGCATTGAACTGACGTGCCACTGACTCCCCAATGCTCTTTCGCGCCCAGTAACCGTCTCACCAGTCGAATTCCCCTCGCGAAGCCTTGCACAGGTGCTCGCGTATGGACCTGGTGCCTGCCCCCCTCGACTCTTGCCCACGTTGTGGCGTGCTTCGGGCAAGGACTAGGCCTCGAAGACACTTTTCAACAAGTCTCAATGACTAACAGTGAAGCTCACGAGTACCTCCGTGAATCGCAGTGCCAGCGAGCGCCTCGGTGGTACTCCTACCCTCCAGACCAACACTTCGATGTCGTCTCGCTCGCGGACTCTCTCCTTCGATTTTGGCGCAATGGAGAAGGCAAGGGGACACGGTTAGAACTCCTCTCGCGGGGGTCATCGAGTCAGATCCCGACGTCCACGCACTCATTCGTGCGGCGGCTAAATGGCGACCTGGAGCACTCACGGATCGGCTCGAAGGTGCGCGAGCGAGGGAGGGAGGTCCTGGGCCCGCTCTTGCCCCTTGCAGAAGGGTGGCATTAGGTTGTGAAAATCATGAAAGGCACTCGCTCGCAGGAGCCGTTTAGCAACGTCCACATCTACTTCGCGCTGCTGATCCCTGCGGCCCTACTCGCGTTTGGTAAGTACGACTTCGCCGGCGTAACGTTCTCCGGTAAGCCGCTTACCGTGCTCGTCCACGTGCAAGCAGCCCTGATGGCACTGTGGCTGCTCATGCTCGTCGCGCAAGCATGGTTCATCCGAACGAGGCGCTTCCGTCAACACCGGTGGGTGGGCAGGTCTTCGTACGTAATCGCCCCGGTGATTATCATCGCCACTCTCCTGGCGGTCCTTAGCGAGCGGGACGTCACCGCGGTGCATGCCAGAACGAGGATTTTCGGCCTCGGGGTGACGCTGGCCCTTGCGGTGACCTGGGCACTGGCGGTGACCTGGGCACTGGCGGTGACCTGGGCACTGGCGGTCCTCTATCGAAAGAGAACACCGCTGCATATGCGCTTCCTCGTCTTCGAGATAGTCACCAGAGTAGCCTGGCCCGCCGCTGAGCAGGATGATCGGCGTTTCCCTCGTCCCGTATTGACGCGTGAATAGAGACCGGTCTTCGGCAGAGATGACCCACACATTCGCGCGCACAACGCTGCCCCCCATTGGGCGCGTCGCCGCGGACGAGGTGCGAAGCCGCGAACAAGAGCGCAAGTACAGCGCCACCGCGGAGAGAGGAGTTGCCCCCCCTCACGCCCCGACCCGCCCAGAAATCCTGACCAGGAGAGAATCATGGATGCCCTTCTGGGTTGGATTCGGGTCACGAAGCAATCCGCTCCTCCGCCTGCTGGGCTTTATCGAAAACGCCCGGCGTCGACCAGAAGTTGGCGGAGTACGTCAGCCCGCAGATCAACCACCCGCCAGAAGCGTCCACCTCCAAATCGCAGGCCCATAGGCAAGCTCATGTGAATCTGTGACGAGCGGCGAAGGAAGCACCCATTCAGGTCACGATTCGCACACGCCAGCTTGTGGCAACCCGAGGTGCGCGGATAGGCTCCTCGCCAACATGGCGGAGCGAATTGTCTATCAGGTCGAAAACCTGCACAAATTCTACGAGCAGCGGGAGGTCCTCAAGGGCATCACGTTGGCTCTTCACGAAACTTCCAAGGTCGGACTCATTGGCGCGAACGGTGCAGGCAAGAGCACTTTCCTGCGCATCCTCGCAGGGGTAGACAAGGAGTTCGAGGGCACCGCACGTACCAATGGCGACATCAGCATTGGGTACCTGTCTCAGGAGCCCCAGCTCAATCCCGAAAAGGATGTCAAGGGCAACATCGACGAGGCTGTGGATCACCTCCGGGAGCTTGAAGCGCGCTACTACGAGGTCATGAACCTGATGGGTGAAGCGGAGGGGGCGCAGCTCAAGAGGCTCTCGGCCGAGTTCGATCACCTGCAGCACGAGATGGACGTGAAGGACATCTGGAACCTGGAGCAACACCTCGAGCAGGCCATGCACGCCTTGCAGGTCCCACCGCCCCACCGTGATGTGAAGAGTCTCTCGGGTGGCGAGAGTCGACGCGTGGGGCTCTGCAAGCTGCTCCTCGAGCACCCGGATATGCTGCTGCTTGACGAGCCCACCAACCACCTCGACGCAGACTCGATCCTGTGGCTCGAAACTTACTTGCTCGAGTACCAGGGCCTCGTGGTTTTGATCACCCACGACCGCTACTTCCTCGACAAGGTGGTGAACAGCATGGTCGAAGTTTCTGGAGGCCTTGTCACGGAGCACCCCGGCAACTACAGCTCCTACCTCGAGTTCGAACGCACACGCCTCGATGTCAAGCGCAAGCAAGATGCGCTGCGCGACAAGCGCCTCGAAAAGGAGCTTGAGTGGATCCGCCGTACGCCCAAGGCGCAGACCAAGCAATCCGACGCGCGCCTGCGCCGCTACCAGGACTTGGCCGATGAAGTCAGCGCGGAAGAGCAAGTCCAATCGGTCGAACTGCGCATTCCGCCGGGCCCGCGCCTGGGCGACAAGGTCGTTCACGTCCGCAACCTCAAGAAGGGCTACGGCGGCCACCTTCTGTTTGAGGGCCTCACCTTTGACATCCCGCCTCAAGCCAAGCTCGGCGTCATCGGCGGCAATGGACGAGGCAAGACCACACTCCTGCGACTTATCCTGGGCGAAGAAGAGCCAGACGAGGGTCACGTCGAAATCGGTTCCACCGTAGTGACGTCCGTCATCGAGCAATCCCGCGATTCCCTCGATGACAACAAGAGCGTCTTCGAGAACGTAACCGAAGGCAACCTAATCCTGCCCTTCGGTCGCACCACCATGGACGCGCGTGCCTACGTAAACCGCTTCAATTTCAAAGGCGAAGACCAGGCCCGTATGCTTGGAGAGTGCTCCGGGGGTATGCGCAACCGCGTCCTGCTCGCCCGCATGCTGCGCAAGCCCGCGAACCTCGTCATCATGGACGAGCCCACCAACGACCTCGACCTCGAGACCCTGCGCGTGCTTGAAGAAGGCATCGCCCACTACCCGGGCTGCATGATCATCGTCACCCACGACCGCTACTTCCTGGACAAGGTTGCCACCCACATCCTCGCGTTCGAAGAAGACGGCAACGTGGAATTCCACCAGGGCGACTACCAGTCCTACCATCGCCACAAGAGCGAATCCCTCAAAGGCCTCGGCGGCCCCCATCGGAAATTCGCACGCCGCTAGTACCGCGGAGTTCCGGAGTACCGAGCCAGGATCAGAGTTGCGGGTACCGAACACTTCGGGACCAGGCTCGTGCAACCAGGCACGCCGGGATTGATCTGAATTTGGGTGGAATCCCCCCCGCAGAAAGAAGGCCAACCTGACACGAAGGTGCACGGATGGATAAACTTCGTTCCTGGCTCGGCACAGGCCGCTGGCTGGGTATAAGCCGCAAAGGCTGGTTTATGCTTTTCGGGAGGGATGGCCGCCCAGAGGCGTAGAATGTGCAACAACCCTTGTCAGCGCTGCCCCACCACCTCTACGAACGTCTGATGAATCAGCCCCAATCAAACGATCCTTTGCATGGCATGACGCTCAAAGCCATCGTCGAGGAGTTGGAGGAGAGGCACGGCTGGGAAGAGCTGAGCGCGCGCATTCGAATCCGCTGCTTCTCTCAGGATCCCAGCGTCAACTCCAGCCTCAAGTTCTTACGCAAGACCAGCTGGGCACGCGTCGAGGTGGAGCAGCTCTTCGTGGAGGATCGGCAGCGCATCGAGCGCAACCGCATACGCAACCAGAGGCGGGCTACCCGGCGTGCCCAAGGGGAAGAGCAGGATCCGGAGTAGCGAGCGATACGGAACCGCGTTCGCCACCACCACCCATTGCCTGAGATCAGTACCGAGCCTGGACGACTTGTCCACGGTAAAGCACGCATCCGCAGTTGTGCAGATCAACGTCGAGACGCAGTGATGTGTTGGCTTGTCCGAATGGGAGCAACCGTGGGAGAATTGTCCTGGCTCCGTACTCCGGGTCAGCCGCGAACAACAGCGGACGATCGGGTACTTAATCGAGGAATACCGTGTCCGCAACGAGTGGTCGCGTTGCCCTAGATCCTCTGCACATCCATCTCGCTTCACGCACGTCCACTCGCCTATGTCCTTCGAGCTACGCACTCAATTTGCCCTCGAAGCCTGGCAACAGGACGCGGTCGACGCCTGGCTGGCAAGTGATTCGCCTTCATTGGGAGCACGGCACGGGATCCTCGAGATCTACACGGGCGCAGGCAAGACGATCGTAGCCTTGGGAGCTATGGCGGCCGTGCTGCGCGAGAACCCACGGACGAAAGTGGCGGTCGTCGTACCTACGATTGCGCTGGCTCAGCAGTGGGTGAACGCGATACCAGAGCGCACGACGCTCTCGGCCGCACGCGTCGGCATGGTTGGGGGAAGTGGCAGTGACGGATTCGGAGCGCACGACGTGCTCGTCTATGTGCTTGCCAGTGCGCGAGCGAGCGCGGGACAGCGTTCACGCCTGGCCGCCGACGTTGAGACGGCGCGTGCTCGCGAGCAGGAGGTATTCCTGGTCGTTGACGAGTGCCACAAGGCAGGCGCGGCCTCGAGCAGCAAGATCTTCGACGCGCGCACCCACACTCGCCTCGGGCTCTCCGCGACGCCGCGTCGTGAGGGGGCTGATGCCCAGGACGAGCTTGGCCAAGTGCTTCCGCTGGAACGCCAGCTCCACGGTCGGGCGCTCGGCGACGTGTGCTACCGCATGAGCCTGCGCGACGGTTATACGCGCGGCATGCTCCCGCGCTACGAGATCCACCACCACGGCATTTCGTTAACCGGCAAAGAGCAGGAGCAGCACTCGCTCCTCACACACCGCGTGACACAGGCGCGCAAAGATGTCACGCGCGCAGGCGGCTCACCCGATCGCTACCTCGCCTACCTGACGGGCCGCGGAGGCAACGTCTCGGGCGCGGTGCACAAGGCGTCGGCGGCGTTGCAGTCGGCCTACCTCGAGCGTAAGCACTTCCTCTACCAAGCCTCCGAGCGACTGCGCGTCGTCGAACGCATTCTGGTGGAAGCCTGGAACGACGAACGCCTCGGAGCACCTCAAGGCGCAGTGCTATTCAACGAGAGGATCGGCGACCTTGCCCCCCAGCACGAAACCGGGCCGGACGACGGCACCGACCCCGAAGAGCAGCAACTCGTTGCCGGTGCCGAGAGCCTCTGCCTCCGGGTGAAACGACTCGCCAAGCTCGGCGAGTTGCCCTTCCCCCCAAGCGCCGTAGCGCTTGAACACTCGCGTCTGTCGGCCGTCGCGCGCGAAGCCGCGCTCGACGGACTACGCTCGGGCGAAGTCCAGGTGCTCGTCTCGGTCAAGGCGCTGCAAGAGGGCATCGATATTCCCGACGTCGGCTTGGGCGTATCGGTGGCGAGCACGGCGAGCGCGCGCCAGCGCATTCAAACCATGGGACGCATCTTGCGGCCGGCGCGCGACGCCACCGGCAAGCGCCTTCCGCCAAACGAGGCGCCGGTCAAGCGCCTGCACTTGCTCTACGTACGCGGCACCGTCGACGAGGAGATCTACAAGCGCACCGACTGGAACGACGCGACGGGCGCCGAACGCAACCACTGGTGGGACTGGAGCCTCTCAGACCAGGCGCCCAGCGACGGAGAAGAACTTGCACCGACCGACGTGGACGAGGCCACGGCCTGGGAGCGCGTCGCCAAGGCCACGCTCCCCAAGCTTTGGGAGGGCCCCACGCAAGGCTTGCCGCTGGTGCATAAGCAGGGCGGGGTATGGGTCGTCTTGGGTGCGGAATCACTGCCAGTTGACGACGCGGCGCCCATGGTCATGCTCCTGGAAGCCGGCAAGAAGCGCGGCGCGTATCCAGACGCGCGCGGGCGCTTTAGCGTTTCGCCCGAGCTCAACGTTGTGCTCAAACGGGGGCCTTCACCTAAAGACCCCGCGCGTCAGATTACGTTCGCGCTCGGTCGTCTCGAGGGCCCACCGATGTGGGCCGCCAAAGGCAAGGAACCGAGGGAGTTGGCCGCAGGCAGGGCCGCCTCGGCTACGACAACTTCGTCAGAGTCCGCCGCCTCGCCCCGGCCCGCGCAGAGCAGGCATACGCAGAGCAAGTCCACACCCAGCAAGACCTCAAGCAGCAAGAGCAAGACATCGTGGTTGGTCCTCATACAGGAGGGCTACCTCGCAGCCGTGGCCGGCGACCACGCTGCGGTCGAGCAAGTGGCAGAGGCTCTTAGCGGGCAACGCAAAGCGTGGATCCACGAGGCGGTTGCGGTGATCGCCGAGGGGACGGGCTGGCCCGAGGGCGCGGACGAAACACCGCCCAACGGGATGGAATCCCTTTTGCCCTATGCCGGCAGAGCCTTCGTCTCGGGCCGCACCGACTTGCTCCGCCGCGCGCACGAATCGTTCAAGGTCGGGAAGGCCAAAAAGCCCAAGCGCCTGGCCGTCGCCAACGCGCTTGCGATCCTCGCGGGAGAAGCCAATGAAGTGTGGCTCCCTGAGGAGTAGCGGACGACGGTCGCCCGCATACTGCTCGCTCACCGCATCACCGTCATCGCGCAACAAATGGTGCGGCTCCCTATAACGCTTGATCCTAACTAGGGCGCCTCCCCGCAGGGAGACGGCAGCCCAGCGTGAAAGTACACGGTTTGGTGAACTTCGTTCCTGCCTCGGTACTGATCGCGGGGACCGCGGACAAGACGATGGCGACGCGTGCCTTTTCGTGCGCAGTGGAGCGGCCTGGGCTGAGCAGGCCGTGTTGAGCCCACCGAGTACTCCTGCTTACTCCTCCTTTGGTCGCGCCGCCCCGGAGTTGATGGGCACTTCCATATTGTCGATGAACATCGGCGTCACGTCCGGGAAGTTGAGGGAGTCCGCGTACAGGTTGATTGCCTTCACGCGGTTGACGCTAAAAACGGTCCCCGCAGAACACACCGCCGGACCAGGGGGAGCTCACCAGGAAGTTTCCGTCGTAGAAGACGTCCGTCGTGTCGGCGTCGAGGTTGACCTCGATGCGCAACTCGGTCCACAGGTCGATGACCAACGGGACAACGGTTGGTGTACCGACACCACAGTCGCACTCGACCATCCCCGTGCAGAAGGCCCCAGAGCATGGCTGGGAGATTTCGGGACGCACAACTGAGCCAGCTTGAATCACACTTCCACTGGGCCGCAGCAAAGCGTGGGGAAATCAAGCTGGCCGAATTTGGCGGCTCTTTTTCAGATCAGCTTGCAGAACAAGATGTCTCCAATAGAGGTACCGAAGAGCTTCAGCTTTTCATTGGCAGCACCACTGCCAGACGCTTTGTTTGAGTATTTCTCACCATCCCAATAGTCAATATGAGAACCGATCGTTCCGTCGTGTTTCGAGAAACACTTGGTGAAGAATATTATCCCCTTCTGTTGGTTGACCGTGGCCGGATCATTTATGAAGCATTTCTCAAATTTGAAATGGAGCGCGTCCCTGAGATGATTCAGAAGATCCGTTGCGCCTGTTATGTGCCGAGTGCCATGTTCGCCTTTGCAGCAACGGGAAGAGTGGACGTTCCCCCCTTTGTATGATTCGAGCACGTCGATCCCCATGGCTCTAGAAAGCGCCACACTCATGCGAACGGCGCACTGGTTCCTTACTTTGCGGTCTCCTGTTCGAGAGCAAGGCATCCGACCGCCCTTAGGCTCAGGAAGGCGGAACTTATCAAACTCCGCTTCTAGCTCCTTTGCGGTCGGCTTGATTATCCAACTCCAAGTTGGCATGGCATTAGCTACGGGCTGAGTATTCGACATATTGGAAAATTCCTAAAATGAGGGGAGCACGCACTGCCCGCATCTGCGGACTTCAAGTGGTACGGTACAGCGTCAGGGGAGCCCCAATCGGTTCCACACGCGAAGAATCACGAATCCTTCGAAGTCCCCGGAGCCGCCGGTAGCAGCATAGGCATGGGAATCAGGTTTGCCAGGGCCTGGATCACGAAGGAAACGTGTGGCCTTGCGCTTCACGAAGGACGGCACGAATTCCTCGTTCGCTGTTAAAAACTCCCCCGCCAGCAACGCTTCCTGACTTATTGGCGCCAGCAAGGACAGATTCATCACCTGCGTGGAGCAACAGAGTGGTTCGCCTTGCTGCACCTCTTCAGTAGGTGGGTATTGCCCAAGCGAACGACCCCACCGGTGCGATACGGTGTGGCTGTCCTTGCCGCACCCCTTCAGCAGTTTGGTACAGAACAAGCGAAAGTCTTGACCGGAGCTCAATCAATCCAAGGATGGCGGATCGAGCGCTCTTCGAGAGACGACCAACGCTTCCACAGTGTTCAAACAGTTCAAACTCTTCAGGGCATCGAAAGCCCGCGACCAATGGTGGTCGCCGTGCCATACCCAGCTGCTGAAAGAGTGCCGTGAGGATACCCACTCTGAATTACCAAGACTGGCTCCGCCCCCAGGACGGTCTCAAATGCGAGCTTAGGGTTTCTACGAAACACAGCACCGCTAAGGCCGAATGACGTCGATGACGTAGTGACTCATCGAGCGCGGCCTGCTCCATCCGCCGGCGAACAGCGCCTTCCCGCCCAGAGTGGTCGCGCACAGGTAGGCTCTACCCTCAGAGAGGTTCCTCTGGCTCCAGGTGCCCAAGCTGGGATCGTAGATATCTACCGTGTCGTAGAACGTAGTGCTACTCCCGTTTTCGCCTCCGTCAAAGATGGCCTTGTTGCGAACCGTTGTCGCCGCCAAGAACCCTCTCCCCTGGGCAATGGCGTTAAGCTCCCAGGCAATTTCAATGCGCGCGTGCAAGGTTCCGGGCGGAGATGCTTCGTCCCCTCGATCCCTCGATCCCTTGACGCGCGGCGTGCACAGGCACCGCGCAGATGGCGTGCTCTTGCTCGGTAGCGCTTGGGTGCTTAGCGCGCTATTGCTATAATAGCTCTACGACGAGCATCCCCGGAAATGCCTTCAACGGCCTCTAATATGGGGAATAGACAACCAGATCCCAAACAACGAGCAAGTACTCATGGAAATCAGCGACTAAAAATCGCGCCAATTTTCCCGCGTGCGATAGAGTTTGCAAAACTATCTCTCAGGTTTTCAAGGCAATTCCCAGCCTGCGTTATCGAGCTACGCCACACGCATTTTCCCGTGGCGGTGTTCTCTCCCCGGAACTTCTGACGACCTTCCTGCTCTTCATGGTCGCCGACGGAAACCGACGTGGTATCCGCCACTTGCTTCCTGACTTCTGGGAGCAAGCGACTGACCATAGCTTGGCCTTGCCCTCCGACAAGCCGGTGAGCGCATCTGCGATCTGCCAGGCTCGGGCGCGGCACGACTCGGATGTATTTCGAGACTTGCTCTACGCGCTCTCTTGCGCACAACCGGGTCAAGTGGAGAGAGCTCGGCGCTGGCGTGGCCGACGTATCTATGCCGCCGACGGAGCGAAGATCAATCTGCGCGGAGCGCCTGATCTTGAGTACTCGTTCGGTGTTCCAGAGGGTGCCCACTACCCTCAAGTGCTGATGAGCGCGCTCGTCGACGTCTGCTCACGAGCCCCGGTCGACTTCGAAGTCTCCGGCTATCGAGGCAGCGAGCGCGAGCACTTGCTGCTCATGCTCGATTCAGTCGACCCCGGCGACCTCTTGATCCTCGATCGTGGGCATCCATCGCACGAGATCCTCCAAGCCTGCGCGGCGGCTGGCATCGACTACCTTGTTCGCGTCCCGGTCAGCCATACCTTCGCAGCGGTCGACAAGTTCAGACTGTCGGGGGATTCGGAGGCGATGGCAACCCTCAAATTGTCATCAAACGCTGACTACAATTAGCGTCCCCTGCATGTACGTCTGACGCGAATAGAGGGGCCGGAAGGGCCGGCCTTCTACATCAGCTCTCTGGATCGGGACGAGTTGAGCAAGGCGGACATCGCGGAGCTCTATCACCTGCGCTGGCAGGCCGAGGAGTACTTCAAGCTCTTCACGAGCCAGTACATCGGCCAGAAGCAATTCCGCTCGACCTCTGCTCAAGGCGTCGTTCAGGAGATCGCAGCATTCACCCTCTTCCTTGCCATAAGCCAGCTGGTCGCCGAGGCTCCCAACGAGTCAATTGACGATCCCGATGAATTCGTGTCGCAGAAGGGCGCCGCTTTGACGCTTGCAGTGTTCCTGACCCGCGTCCTTCTCGATCCAAACCCGTGCACTGCAAAGGACACAATAGATCGAGCCATCAGACGCATCCTGATGACCCGTGATCGAAGAAGACCCGGCCGATCACATCCGCGAAGGTCCTTCAAGCCCACCCCAAAGTGGTGTCCGACGGGGCGGCGTGGAGCTTAACGCCATTGCTGAACGCCCCCGGTGGTGCAAGCCGCGGCCAGGCTGAGCGAGAGATCTTCGGTTGACAATTGCAGCGTGGATAACGGTCGAGAAGCAGGCTCTAAGCAAAGACGTGAAGAACGACATCGGCATGATGTCCCAGGCTCCATCGACTCTTGCCGTAAGCCAATTTCGAGGGTCATCCCATACCTCGAGTCGATCACATGAGAGATGCCTTCCACTAGGGTCTTGATTCCATGCTGAATCGAGGTGGAGCGCGACAGCTGTCTGCCCTGGTCCGACCACTCTATCTTGGACTCAAGCTTACAAGACCAGCCGCTGACATTGACTTTGGCGTTCCCGGGAACACCATCAAAGCGGGGCAGACGGGCAGCCGAGCTGCCTACGTCGACGAAATTGATGACTAGACCGAGCCCCCTTATCAGCGTATCACCCGTCGCACGTCCATAGCTCTCGCCAGAACCAGCTTGCCCATCGAGCGACGCTGAGGCCGGCGCTGGGATGGCGAGGAGACCCAGGGTAAGGGCCGCGATGTGCTGGTTGGGAAGTCGGTTGCTCTTGCGTCGCTTCATCCGTGTCTCTCCGTGAGAGGTCTGGTGACTCTGTTCACCCTACCCACGCAAGATGAGAGAGCGGACCTCCACGGTTTTTGAGGAATCCCCCAGGGAACCCAAAAGAAGTTCGAGTTCGAGCACTCCCCTCCCCCGCGAGGATCGAGGACTGGCGAGGTGCCCCGCCGCACTCTCCTCGGCTGTGTCCTGGCTTTCAATCATTGCAAACCAAGCCGGCATGGAACGCCCCTTCGGCAAGGCGCTTCAGGGTGCCTAAGCACCCAATTCCCTTGGGAGTGGAACCTCAGTCCACACGGGTTCAAACTTCATGTTCCCTCTGCACCTTCAAAGCGGCCTTGAGAAGCCGTTCTCGTCTTTCCGCGAGAGTCCGGACCCCTTCTCGACCGGACACCACTCCGACCACTTACGCGAACCAAGAGTCGAATTCGATCATACGTTTAGAGCGGGGAGCCAATCTTCGCCTTGGTGCGAAATCGGATGCCGGCGCTTGGCCAAACGAAGTCAGCGGTCGCTGTAAGTAGAGTCTGGCGATGAGGGGGCGGTGAGTGTCAAGGTTGTTGCAGCCCGTGAGAGTCACTTCATGCTGCGGTCGTTTGATCCTCAGCGGGAGGTTCGGAGTTGAGGACCACGACTTCGATCGGGTCGAGGTTTCGGATGTCACTGCTCCAGCGTTCGGGGTGCCGATCGCGTGCGGCAGCGTAGACCCTCCGGCGCTTGCGAAGGACATCGTGGTGGCGTCCAGCGTGCCGGTCCGAAGGCGTGACGAATCGGATCCCGCTGTGGAGGTGCTCGTCGTTGTACCAGCCTGCGAACTTCTGTACCCAGTCTGATGCGGCCCGCAGCGAGGCGAAGGCTTTCGACGGGTACTGCGGCCTGTACTTCATCGTTCGGAACAAGGACTCCGAGTACGGGTTGTCGTCGCTGACTCGCGGACGGCTAAACGATGGCACGACACCAAGACTCTGGAGAGTGCACAGCATTGTCGCTCCCTTCATCGGGCCGCCGTTGTCCGAGTGCAAGGTCAGTTGGCCGAGTTCGATACCTTCGGCAGCGCACGTCCTCGCGATGAGTGCTGCTGCGAGGTCTGAAGACTCGGTGGAGTGAACGCTCTAGCCGACGATCTTGCGACTCCACACATCCATGACGAGGTAGAGATAGTAGAAGGTGCCGCGCACGGGGCCCGAGAGGTACGTGATGTCCCAGCTCCACAGTTGCCGAGGCGCGGTCGCGATTTTCATCGGCGGTCGGTGCCTCTTTGTCGGCTCCTTCGCACGACCCCGATGCTTCATCATGTTCTTCTCGCGAAGGATGCGGTGGATGGTCGACTCGGAGGCGATGTACACCCCGCGATCGGCGAGCAAGGAAACGATCTGATAGGGGCTGAGATTTCGGAACTCCGGGCTGCACACTATCTTGATGATTGCAGCCCGCTCCTTTGCCGACAGCTTGCTCTTCGGTTCTGACATCGGCCCTGCGCGGCGGTCCTCGCCGATGTCTTGGCACGTCCAGCGCTGCAAGGTCGTTGGATGAATGCCGAGCTCGCGGCAAGCCCGCTTCGCGGACGCACCGCGCTCGACGGCCTCGTTCACTAGCCCCATGATCATGTTCCGCTGCTCGTGTCCGTGTCGTCGTCCCCGTCCCCCCAGATCTCCTGGACTCTTTTTTTTAGCGCCAGGATGGCGGTGACCTCGGCTAACGCTCTGTCCTTGCGGTTCAGTTCCTTCTCGAGTGCCTGGATTTTTTTCTCCTCGGGTGACCTACTCGACCGGGAGCGTTTCTTTGGCTCGAGGCTCGCGAGCGCAGCAGCAGTCACCGCCGCGGTCCACTCCTCTAGTTGCGCTTCGTGGATGCCCTCTCGTCGAAGGAACATCCCGAGCTCATCACCTGCCAGCTGCGACGATTCCTGCACGAGCCGGAGTTTGTCTGCGGGCGTCAAGGTGCGTTTTCTCTTGTGTGCGGGAGGCGTCTGGTCGTCCATGCCGTCGAGCCTACGCTCACGAACCCAGCGAGACAGCGTTGGCTGCGAGATGCCGATCTCTTTGGACAGGGCGTTGGCCGAGATTCGCTCGGGACCAACTATTCGTTTGATCATGCGGGCTTTGAAGCCATCGGAGTACTGCACGGTTGTGCCTTCATCGCCCCCGAAGGAAAAGAGTTCGGATCGCACATTCCGCAGCCCCCTCGGGGGCTGCTCCTTCCATGCGGAAGGAGGCCGGACAACCCTAACCAGCGCTTCGCGCTGGCAAGGGGCCCAAGTCGGGTTGTCGTGCGCAGAGAGGAGCTGCAACGACCCTGACACAGGGGGGACCTGTGTCGCGTCGTCATAGAGCGGATCGTCCTCGATGACGTTCCACAAGAGGAGGATAGGAATTTCAAGGTACCATTTTTTGCCCGACTCAGTGGCGCGGCCCCCCTCGAGGAGGCGCTCCTGAACCGGTGAGTCCACGTCCCACCACTACGTTCGAAGACAAACGCTTCCCCGGAGCAGAACCGGTAAATCGACAGCGCCTATCGGATGACGGAGTCCTTCACGACAATCCTCGACCACGGACAAATCAACGTTGCGCGAGAACGCCTCGAGCTTTGGAGCCACGAGGCTCGCACCTCCGGCCTGCGGCGCTGTGCAGGAACGCCATCCTTCTACGAGAAACCGCACAAGCTGCGTCCGTCCTCTATAATAGTGTCGTTCATAGTCACGGACTGATTGACTCTGCCGGGATGTAAGCGCAGCGACGACCCGCCGGATCAATTTAGTATCACACTTGCCGCTCCCCACCTCGCGCTACACACCGATGAAACTCTCCCTTCTCCTATCCCTGGCCCTCTGCTCCCTTGCATCGGCGCAATCCGAAAAAGTGTACTGGGCTGCCGGCGATTCGATCTTCCGCTCCGATTTGAGTGGGGCCAACCTCGAAACCGTCCTGTCCGGACTCGCGGAACCCTCAGGGGTTGCGGTCGAGCGATGTGATGGGCACCTCTACTGGACAGATCTCACTTCGAGGCAGGTCATGCGCAGCGAGCTGGACGGTTCGTCTGTCCAAGCGATCTTCACTTCACAGTCCCCTTGGACACCGACGAACATCACGGTGGACCCGATTCGCCGACACCTGTATCTGACCGAGGGAGTGACCTCGAACGACCTTGGCCGGATTGCTCGCATCGACTATGCCGGGAGCAACCACGTCGAACTCGTGTCGCTCGGATTCGATCGCCCCGTTGACATCAAGCTCGATTTGGGTGTAGGTCGGATGTACTGGTCGGAGTTCGAAGGACTTCGAATCCAGAGCGCGAATCTCGATGGCACGCAAGTCGTGACCGTTGCTCAACTGAGTGGGAGTGCGGCGGCCCTTGCTCTCGACCTCATCGGGCGGAAGGTCTATTGGGCTGACGCCGGTGAGTTTGGTCCGACTTTGATTCAACGTGCAAACCTTGATGGTTCCAACCTAGAGACGCTCCCGATCACCTTTAACGACAACCCATCTCTGTCAATCGATGAGGTTGGGCAGAAGCTGTACTTCACGGACCAGACCTCAAGCTCTGATCTGCAGCGATCCAACCTGGACGGTTCGAATGTTCAGACGTTAGTGACGACATCCGGCTTCACGACAGGAATGGACATCCTGTTCGATGACGCGGGAGTGTCCTTCTGCCCCGCCACAGCCAACTCGACTGGTTCACCCACTAAGTTGTGCACCGGTGGGACATCGAGCCTTGCAGCCAACGAGCTCGTGTTGGTCGCGCAGCCCGCCCCTAATCAACCCGGACTCTTCTTCTATGGTCCCGGGCAGACTCAGCTGCCCTTTGGGAATGGTTTCCTTTGTGTCACCGGACCAATCCAGCGTCAGGGAGTCACGCAGGCACAAGACAATGTGTTCAGTTGGCACCTCGACACGACGAATCCACCTACGGCCGCAGGTCTGATTACGGCTGGATCCCAGTGGAGTTTCCAACTCTGGTTCCGAGATCCTGCTGCTGGCGGCGCGGCCTACAACCTATCGGATGCTCGAACGGTCCAATTCCTCCCCTAGAGAGGCCTGTCCCTCCCGAAAACCATAAACCAGCCTTTGAGGCCCGTTCGAGGGGGCCTCAGAACAACCAGCATCGGGGTTGGTTGCGCGTTCAGCCGTTCTTGATGATCATCCGAGCATGCCCGACATCGCCTTGATCGTCAACCTGCTCCAGCTCGTGGCCAGGGACCGCAGCCAGCTCGTCCTTGAGAACATCGCCCTTCGCCATCAGCTCGCCGTGTACAAGCGCAGCGCGAAGCGGCCCAACATCAATGACGGCGATCGCATCTTCTGGTTGACTGTCATGCGGATGTTGAAGGCGTGGCGCGAGGCACTCGTATTCGTTCAACCGGCCACAGTCGTAAGGTGGCACCGGAAGGGCTTCAAGCACTACTGGCGTAGGAAGTCGCGCCCGAAGCCGGGTCGTCCTCCGATCGCAGTGGAGATCATCCATTTGATTCGGCGCATTTCGACGGAGAACGTGACCTGGGGCGCGCCACGCATTGCAGCTGAACTCGCCCTGCTCGGGCATGAAGTCGCGGAATCGACAGTTGCGAAGTACATGGTCAGGCATCGACCGAGCCAACCGGACCAGACTTGGAAGACCTTCCTGCACAACCACATGGCGGAAACCGCTGCGTGTGATTTCTTCGTCGTCCCCACGGTCACCTTTCAGGTGTTGTACTGCTTCGTGGTGATGTCCCTCGACAGACGGCGCATCCTGCACGTGAACGTCACGAATCACCCGACGGCGGAGTGGACGGCTCGGCAACTAGTCGAAGCATTCCCCGGTGATGGCTGGACTCCACGTTACCTCCAGCGCGACCGTGACAAGGTCTTCGGTTGGGCCTTCCGTCAGAAGGTGAAGTCGTTGGGCATCGAGGAGCTGATCTCAGCGCCGCGCTCGCCATGGCAGAACGCGTTTGTAGAGCGGGTCATCGGCACACTGCGACGCGAGTGCACGGATCACATCATCCCGTTGAGCGAGAAGCACTTACTTCGCACGCTTCGGGAATTCATCGCCTATTACAACGAATCGCGAACGCACTACTCGCTCGACGGGAACGCGCCGATAGAGCGAGAAGTCCAAGCTAGAGGGGAGGTGACTGCTAAGCCAGTGCTCGGCGGGCTTCACCATCGGTACTCAAGAGCAGCGTAGAGTTCGACAAGTTGCTCGCAGCTATGGACGCAATGGGGGAGAGGTCTGCCGTCTCGCCGCGCACATCGTCTTTCGGGTTGCCAAAATGCGACTGTTGAGGGGGGACGCAGAGGGCGTACGGGGTTATTGGGAGCGACAGGGGGTTGGAAGTACTGAGCCAGTTGGAGTGCCGACGCACTCCCCTTCGCTCAGGTCTTAGGAACGGCTGGGCCCTCTAGATCCGAAGGAGTTTCTTCGATTTCCTCGCTCGTTGGCTCGCCGCCTACCCGGGCGGAACCCTGATTCGAAGCAATGGAGTGCCAAGCTTTCCAAGTCTGCAAGTCGAGCAGCCTTACTCCGAATAACCAAACCCGCCCCATGGTCTGACGCGGCTCCACGCTGCATTCTCCGTGCCGTGCTTGGCAGTTCGTAGCTTCTGGTGCGCGTATCCGCTTGCGCCCTACTTTGCTGCTGCAAATTCGCGGCGAGGAGAGCCTCTCCGGACCGTTCTCTAAACCAACGCGGCGAATTCAATAATCGATGCCTCGCGTGGGCCTCAATCCAATATCTGGGAATCTATGGACTTGGAACTGGACGAAGCGAAAAGCAATGCGCGCCCGGAGTGCGAGTCCGGTGTAGCTCCCACCTCTAGGAGGATAGGAATTTCAAGGTACCATTTTTTGCCCGACTCAGTGGCGCGGCCCCCCTCGAGGAGGCGCTCCTGAACCGGTCCGGGCAGCCAGGCAGACGATTCTGCTGCGTTACGGAGATCAGCTTCCAAGACAGCGCGTTCAGTGCTGCTGTCGAGCAGCAAACCACGTCCAAGGCGTGAGCGTCGACACCTCTGACGCTGGCGTCGTCGCAAGCCTCATCAGCACATCTTCGAGGGTATCCGTCAGGCGAACAGGTGCGCGATTGCGAATATAACTCGAGACTCTCCGTCTAGGCCAGATTCATTGCCCTGCCACTAACGACAGCGGTCGACCAAGCGCCGCCATCGTGTTCACTGCCCTGCATCAGATCGCATCTTCGGCCTTGGGCCCTCCGACCCTGCACTTGAAGCCGATCGCCAAGAATCTCTTTTAGATATCGAGGGCACGCTGGGCCAGCATCAGGACCCCATTTGTAATGTCTGGGATCTCTTCCCGGTTGACGCTTGAATAGTTCCTTATCAGGGCATATGTCGGAAACTCGGCCTTATGTATCGTAAACATGTAGTAACCATTGACAAATGACCAAGAATCCTTTGTGTCTAGAGGAAACTTGTATTCAACCCCTGACTCCAAATAACGGCCATCACCCTTTTGCTCGAGGAGCATCCCAATGCTTTGTCTAGCAAGCACTGAAGCGGCCGTCAGGATTTCGTCGGCTCCTACGGCGGCCGTTAGCGCATCGATCCGCTTTTCAATAATTGGCTTTTGGGCCTCAGCGTAGGCAAGGCTGTGCTTCCTCACCCATTCTTCCCTTCCAGGCTCCTCAGTTGGGCACTCCGCGATGTCGACTTTCAGATATCTGGGGTCTGCGCTCTCAAGAGGCAGTGCAGGTGCGACATCAGGCTCGGAAGGCACATCTGTCGGTGGCGTAGAGCTTTGCCTATCACTCACCTCAGGAGCTGAAAGCTCTGGCCTAGACATTCCGGTGGCTACCATTTGGGAACCCGAATCCGGAGACACGACAGCAGCCTCCTTCCCCGGGCGCTCCCCAACTAGATAAATAGCAATGGCAACCACACCAAATGCGCCTGCGACAATGATTAACGAACGACTCTTCACTGGGGGCAGCCTGCACACCCAAGCTCTGCCGTGGCAGTGAGAGCTACTCCAGAAGCATCGCCGCAGTTCCCTGACGTTCTAACCTCTATGCGCTTTTCTTCAGCCTTTCCGCCGCATGGTGTATCCACGAACTGTGTTTGATTGACAACACTAGGTAGTGGAATCCACGCAGGGGGAGGAACAAGCGACATGTCATTATTGAAGCACGCGGATGCCCCGGAGGATAGAACGCAGGCCGCTAACTCCCGTTACGGCAATACGCGTAGAGTCGTGCGATAACCCCTGCGGACGATAGGAATTTCAAGGTGCCATTTTTTGCCCGACTCAGTGGCGCGGCCCCCCTCGAGGAGGCGCTCCTGAACCGGTCCGGGCAGCCAGGCAGGCGATTCTGCTGCG
>JBLFWN010000059.1:0-39562 GCA_047611405.1 Planctomycetota bacterium
ACAGGCGCGCTCCGTCCGATGACGTAGCGCGCCTGTCTGCATCCCAGGGGGGGCACTGCTCGCTCTCAGTACCCTCGCTGCCCCCTCCTTTGCATCCACCACTCAAGGTCGGAGCCCAGTGCGGTCCTGCCGCTGGGCGGGGTGCCCGGGCAACCGGAGCCCCTCCCGCCACACCTTTCGCTTGTTGATCCGATCAACCCGTCGCTCGTTGATCCGATCAACCCGTCGCTCGTTGATCCGATCAACCCGTCGCTCGTTGATCCGATCGACCCGTCGCTCGTTGATCCGATCAACCCGTCGCTCGTTGATCCGATCAACCCGTCGCTCGTTGATCCGATCAACCCGTCGCTCGGTCTCGAAGCCTGGCACGCAAAGAGCCCCCGATCCCGATGGGGGATCCGAGGCTCTCGAGCGATTGCGCCGCCGGCTATCCGGCAGCGTCCCTGTATTGGATCAGAAGCTAGCGAACAAGCCGCCCGTCAGCAGCGTCTCGTCTTCGCCGTCGAACTCGTCGATGATCACGCCGACTTGCCACTTCAGGTCGTGTCCCTCGACGTAGTGATTCAGACCGAGGGTCTGGATGTTGCGGTTGCTGTCGCCGCCTTCGTCGAGGTAGTCGATGCGCCAGATCATCTCCCATTTGTCCGGCTGGGCCATGTAGCTGATCATGAAGGAGCGCGGGCGCGTGTCCGTCAAGGTCTTGCGCATGCCGCGCGGATCGCTCATGCGGGCGCCGTAGTCAGTCGCGAAGCCATCGCCGAAGTCGACGACTTCAGCTGAGATGGACAGGCGGTCGTACGTCAGCGCCAGGTCGGCACCGATGATGCGACCGTCTTCCTCGACCGTCTCGTCCTCGAAGATGGATGCACCAATCGTGATGGCGAGCTCGCTGGGGGCACCCAACGCGCCCTCGACCAGCGAGACGCCTTTGCCGGCCACATCGACCTCGAGGCGCGTGCCGATCATCATCTTCTCGTCGCTGCGGTCCTCGCCGTTGCTGATGCTCAGGTAGCCGCGCAGGATGTCCCAGCGGCCGTCGATCATCACGCCCAGGTCACGCTCGGACAGCGCCTCGGCTGCGTGCGTGCGCGTCGCGAAGAGCATCTTGTCAGCGTCGATCCGCCCCGAGCGCAGCACGGGCGCCTTAAAGTTGCCAATCGTCAGATTGAAGGGGCCCGGCATGGGCGAGCGAATGTACGCATCTCGGATCTCGAAGGAGCCGAAGCCATTGTCGAATTCGACTGTGTCTTCGGTGTCAGGATCGCCATCGTCATCGGTAAGGGTGCTCGACGACTGGCCGGCAAAGTCGCCCGAGACGCGATAGCTGAAGCCATCGGCCGAGTCGCCGCTGAGTGCCAAGCGCGCGGTGTCGACCAAAAAGCCTCCGTAGCCGCCACTGCCATCCAGGATAGAGTGCAGGAAGGAAGTTTGGATGTAGCCCGAGACGGTCGCCGGAGCGATCTCTTCCTCGGAACTCCGATCCCAGAGAGCCAACTCTTGGTCGAGTTCGGACCAAGGGTCGTAGACGGTGTCCGCCTGGTCTTGAGGGGCGGCGGCGAACAAGAACAGGCCGGTCAGAAGGGGAGACATGATCAGCGGTGGTGCGGATTAGTGATCCGATGTTGAACTGTGCGATCCTGCGGATGAATCGCCAATGTGCAGCTTTCCGATGCGCTGAGCGCGATGCAAGCCTTTCCCTCGGTTGGTGGTGCAATGCGTTCGTTCATGAGTGTCAGAGCGCATGTTGCGACTGCGAAGCGTCGCGCGAAAATACGCTTCCGCTGTGCGAGCGGAACCACGGCTGCAAGCCGGCGCACGAAAAAAGGGTTCCGCTACGCGAGCGGAACCCTTGAGTTCGATAGCCCCGGTACGACGCGCGCATCGGGGCTCTGATCTGGGATCAGAAGGAGGCCGTCAGACCGATGCGGAAGATGTTGTCTTCCGAACGGCTGGTGGAGTCCGTCGAGATCATCTCGTACTGGTACGTCCACTTGAGGCCGTGACCATTCAGGTAGTGGTTGGCACCAACGGTGATCTTGTTGGTGTCGCCCGCATCGTCCATGTCGTCATAGCGGATACCCAGTTCCCAGGTCTCGGGGGTCAACATGTAGGTTGCCGTACCGGAGATGGGGGAGGTTTCCGCTGCATCGGCGGGATCGGCGGCCTGAGCGGGACCGTAGTCATCAAGACCACCGTTGCCGTAGGTGACCGACTCGAAGCTGATGGAGTAGGTATTGGTCACAGCGTGAATCTCGAAACCGAGAGCGTTGTGATCAAGGCCGGCGGTCTCGCCCTCGTCGAAGGACGCATCGTCATCCGCGTAAGCGACGGCGACATAGACCGAAGGGCTGCCAGTGCCGTAGCCGTAGGCGCCTTCCCACTTGTTCAATTCTTCGCCGGTCAGCTGGTAGCCGATCCGTGCCGAAATCAGGAACTTCGTGTCGCCTGCGTCCGAGTTCATCGCTGCGACTGTGTAGTCCAGCTTGTCGAAGTTGCCATTGATCTGCGCACCGGTGTCTCGATCAGACCAATCGCCGCCATTCTCGGTGCGCGTAAGGAAGAACTGCTGAGACGAGCTCACCAGACCACTGCGCAAGAAGGGCGTCTTGAAGTTACCGATCTGTCCCTGCAGGTTGCCTGCGGGGAAACGGACGTAGGCGTCCTTGATCGAGAAGCCGCCGAAGCCGCCTTCGACGCTATCGTCCGTTGCGTCGTCGCCGTCGTCATACGTGCCGTCAGTGCTGGCAGCGAAGTCACCTTGGACCTTGACTGAATAGCCATTGTCCCAGGACTTCTTGGCGTAGACGCGCGCCTTGTTGACGGCGAAGTCTGCACTGTTCTGGTTGTCGCCCGACGTGCTGTCGCCGTCGTCTACGTAGTTAAAGGAAGTGATAATGTAGCCACCGAAGTGGGCATTACCGTTGTCTGCCAGGGTCGCGGAAAGAGCCTCGAGCTCACTGTCGAGACTGAGCCAGTCGGTCTCGGAAGCGAATCCCGGAGCAGTTGCCGCTGTAAGCGCTAGTGCGCTGCAAACGAGCTTTCTCATTGGTAAGCACTCCATATATGGGGAAATGCAGATAGAGATAGAGAGATAGAGAGAGTAAGGGGATGGGGTATTGAGCGCGCAGGATGGCTAGAGGCGACCCGCTCGGGGTGTAACTTCCGGCCCGTTTGATGGACGTTTTTCGCTGTCATTCCTGTCACTTCGCGATCCGTGTGGCGCAGCCTACACATCGCTTGGACCCAATCCAAGCTGGCAGTCGAATGATTAGGGACTGCGTGGCTTATTGCGTAAGTTACTGTAAATGAACGACTTATGTTCATACTTCTGTTGTCTTGACCGCAACTGTATCTCGAAGGGCAGCAGTTATTACCTCGCGGGGGAGCCAGAACCGGACTCGAGCCTTGTTTGCTCGCGCTGGCGCTCCTCTCTTGAATAGGGATGCCTCCGGCAAACCCGCTAGTTTTGATTGGGATTGCTGGCTTTGAATGTCTTGGTGTTCTAAGAGCGAATGGACTTCCGCGAAAAAGCAACAGCCATAGAGAGACTCCGATCTTAGAATGGGCTCCTGCGAATGGCTCGGCTGTCCTGCCATGATCAACAAGTAGGCCCACCGTTATGCGGCAGTCGGCATCTCGCCAGACAGGGTCTCGCCAGACAGGGTCTCGCCAGACAGATTCTCGCAAGACAGCGCGGAGAATCCAGCCCGTGATCACCCGCTCTCGACGAATTTACGCGGCCGAGTACGGCAACCGAGTGTTGCTCCAGATGCCGATTGTCGCGAAGCCCTCAGTCCATGCGCGGCTTGCGACGATCCTGCTTCACCTGCGATCGCTGGCGCTTGCCGTCTAGCCTGCGCCTCTTGGATCCTTTCGTCGGCTTTGTCGCCTTACGCGGCGCTTGGACCTGCAGGCCCTCGCGCAGGATGGACGCGAGACGTTCACGCGCTTCCTCCAAGTTGCGAGCTCGATGCCGATTGCTCGAGCAAGTCACCTGCAGCACGCCCGCCTTCGTCAAGCGACTGTCCAAGCGTTCGAGCAGGCGTGCGCGGCGTACCTCGCCCAGCACCTCGCTTTGAGCAATATCGAAGCGCAGCAGGACCTTAGTCTCGACCTTGTTGACGTTTTGACCGCCAGGTCCACCCGAGCGCGCGAAGCCTACCTCGAGTTCGGCCGCCGGAATGACGACCCGTGCATTAATCCTGAGCGCTTCCATGATCGGGGGCTGGCGGCGCGACTTGAAGAAGCGCGTTCACGGTTCAGCCAATCGATTCGACTCGGTCCGCCGGCAATGATCCAGTGGGTTTTCGCCGCAGGAGGTTCAAGTGCGCCGAGGAGCCTCGTAAGGAAGCCTTCCGGAAACCCGCGCGGCTGGCCTCAGGCTGCCTCAGGATCGTTTTCGCGCAAGAAAGCGAAGGTGAAGATTCCGGTCGAGTGCCCATCGGCGAAGCGAATCGTGATGGCGTACTGCCCGACCAGCTGCACATCTGTATGCGTCATATCCTCAGCGACCGTGGTCGGATCCAGGATCGCTTTGCCGGTCATCTCGTTGATGCACTGGGCGCACGGACACAGGCGGCGGAGCTGCGTCGCGGTGTAGACCGAAGTTGCACCGTCTTCCCATTCGACACTCACCCTGCTGGAATCTTCGCGGGTCCGGATGCGCGTCGGTGTTTGGCTCGAGGTCATCATGGGGCGGGCTAATGAGTGCCCGCGGGCTTCGACAAGAGGAGGGTGTCGTGCTTAGGTGCCGAGAACTGCAGGTGGCACGCGCGCGGCGCTGTTCGCCGCGCCCCGATTCGCCACACCCAAGCTTGGGAGGGACCGATGTGCGGGAAGGGCCAAGAAACGTCGGTGCCCCGTTTCGGCGATCAGAGCGGCGAGGGGGTGGTGGCCAGGACCGGATTTGAACCGGTGACCCCTTGATTTTCAGTCAAGTGCTCTACCAACTGAGCTACCTGGCCATCCGCGATCTTCAGGCGCCGCGGACCGGTCAACGAGGCTCCGAGCCCCCGACCGAGCGGAAGAGTATTGCGGCACAACCGCCATTCGTCAAACCTCGTGTCGCTTCTGAAGCATCCGTTTGGAATCAGTCCGACCCGGGGCGAGTTCAGGACGAGTTTTTGGCCGTATCCGCGCAGGTCTCAACGACTGCTCGAGGCTGGAAAACGGCCCCAACCCTGCGGGTCAGGGGTTCAGCGGGGCGGGTGGGAACTCAACGGGGCGAGCCGGAACTCAGTCGAGCAGCCAGAAGTCAGCCGTGCAGCAAGAAGTCAGGGAGCGGGGAGCGCCAGAATCTCGCGCGCCTGCACCACATCGCGGTCGATCTGGGCTCGCAGCGAGTCGAGGCCGTCGAAGCGCTTCTCCTCGCGCAGGCGTCTGACGAACTCGACCTCGAGGTGAGCGCCGTATAGCTCGCCATCGAAGTCGAGCAGGTGCGTCTCAACCAGCGGTTGATCCGGTCGCGTGCCTGGGACCGTCGGCCGGTAGCCAATATTCACGACGGCGCCGATTCCCGTACCTTGCTCGGTACGCTGCTTGGGCTCGACCCGGTAGGCCCAGGCCGCATAGACCCCGGTGGGGGGGTGCAGTTCGTGGTGCAGATCGAGGTTTGCGGTCGGGAAGCCCAGCGTTCGGCCAAGTTGCCGCCCGCTGACGACTGTCCCATAGATACTGACAGGCCGGCCCAGCATCGCGGAAGCGCGCTCGAGGTCGCCCAGCTCGACAGATTCTCGAATCGCGGTCGAGGAGACGGCGCGCTGCTCGACCGTCACGCGATCGACCACCTCGACGGAGTGCCCTGCCTTTCGCAGCGACTCCGGTCCTCCAGCACGATTGCGACCAAACTTGCTGTCAAAGCCGAGCACGAAGCACTCAGCGTTCAGCTTGTCGATCAGGATGCGGCGCGTGAACTCGCCCGCGTCCTCTTCGCGTAGCTCTTCATCGAAGCGCATCGCCAGCGTGTGCTCGATGCCGGCGCGACGGAATAGCTCGAGTCGGTGCTCGAGCGTCGTCAACGTGCGCGGCGCCCGGCCCAGCAAGACGCGCTTGGGGTGATGCCGGAAAGTCACGACTGTCGAAGTCGCGCCCAGCTCGCGCGCGCGCTCGACATTGGCCTTCAGTATGGCCTGATGACCCAAGTGGACGCCGTCGAAGACGCCGATGCTGACAACGGCGGCGCCACCGGGCGGCTCGCTCAGCGGCAACGCTTCGTGGCTGAACGTGACAATCAAAGCTGGATCAGCCGCGCGTTCGGGCGCGGGCGGCCTTGTAGTTGTCGACGAGCTCCTCGAAGCCGGCCTTGTTCTTGAGCTTGTCCGTGGGCGAGACGCGGTCGATCAGCAAGATGCCTTCGAGGTGGTCGAACTCGTGCTGGATAATGCGGCTGATGAAGCCCTCGTAATCCGCTGTGAGCAACTCGCCGTCGACATTCTGGGCCTCGACCGTGCAGCGATCGGGTCGCTGCACCATGCCGTAGATGCCTGGGAAAGAGAGGCAGCCCTCTTCCATCGAGACCTTGTCGCCGGTCCTGGCCGTGATCTTGGGGTTGATCAGCGTCAGGTCGTCGCCCTCCTCGCCGGTCGGGTTCAGAATGAGGATGCGCTTGCCAAGACCAATCTGCGGGGCAGCTAGGCCGACTCCCTTGGAGGCGACCATGCGCTTGTACATACCCTCGACGGTCGTCTTCAGCTCATCGTCGAAGGCGGCGACCGGTTCGGCGACTTTGCGCAGAATTGGGCTGGGGTACAGGGTAAGAACGAGCTCGGGGACGTCGGTCATGGTGATGCTTGCGCCCGCTCCTGGGGCGTCTTCTGATGGGCGAGAGGCCCGTCTTCGGTCGTGGGGCCGAAATCAGGGTTAATCGGCCGGCACGCAGGATAGCCATCCGTTGACGGCTGGGAGGGCCCTCTATAGTATTTTCCGGCTCAAGTTCGCGCTCCCCGTCCGAAGCCGCGCTCCCCAGCCTGGGTAGAGCGGGCGTCCGAGACGAGGAGCGTATTTCTACCGTGGATTTTTCTAAGCACATTCAAAAGGCCGAAGAGGCCGAGCGACGCCGCAATTTCGACTTTGCGGTGCAGCTCTATCAGCAGCTGCTCGAGATCGACCTGAATCAGGGCGAGGCGCGTGCAGGTCTGCGTCGTGTGCTGAAGAAACGTCACGAAGCGAAGCGCGGTGGGAAGTTCTTCAGTAAGTTGAAGGGCGCCGGTCCTTTGGCTGCGGGCAAGACGATGGCGAAGGCCGGTCGCAACGATGGCGCGGCCAAACAGCTCGAGACGTACCTCGCTTCGAACCCGATGGATGTCGCGGCGAACCTGCTGCTCGGCAACTGCTTGGAGAACGGCGAACACTTCAAGTCCGCACTCGCGGTGTACGAGTTTGTGGCCGAGATCGCGCCCAAGAACCCCGAAGGCCTCAAACGCTCGGGCGCGATGATGCACAAGGCGGGCGATGTTCCGAAAGCGCTCGAGTACTACGAGCGCGCGCTCGAAGCCGATCCGCGCGATCGCGACGCGTTGAAGGCGCGCAAGGACTTGTCGGCCGAAACAGCGCTGCACCAGGCTCGCTACGACACGGTCGAGCACAGTCGCGAACAGATTAAGGACAAGGATGAGGCGCAGCGGCTCGAGATGTCGAGCCGCAGGCACTTGTCAGAAGAGGAGCTCGAAGCCGAGCTCGAACGGCTAGAAAGTCGCTACGCGGACAATCCGAGCGATGCCGATCTGATGCTGGCGATGGCAGACGTGCTCGAGAGGATGCGCGACCCGGAGGCGGCGCTGGATCTGGTCGAGCGCGCTCTCTCGTATCGAAAGGACTCGATCGACCTGCGGACGCGTTGCAGCGGGCTGAAGGCGAAGGCGCTGAAAAAGCGCATCGCACGCGCGGACAAGGACGGCGATCAGGAGGCTGCGGACCGCTACGAGGGTGAGTTGCGCGAGTTCGAGGTCACGGATCTGCGCCAGCAGCTCGAGCTCCAGCCCGGGAACGCGCTGCTGCGGCTCCAGCTAGGCAAAACCCTGCTGCGCCAGGACCAGTTCGATGCGGCCGCGGGCGAGCTTCAGAAAGCTGTGACCGATCCTCGGCTCGCTGACGACGCCCTCTACCTCCTGGCGCAATGCTTCCAGCAGAAGGGTTTCCTCGATTTGGCCAAGAAGGAGTACAAGAAGGCGCTCGAAAAGCACCCTAAGATCGACGAGAGGGCTCGCGACATCCTGTATCAGCTAGGCAACATCGCCGAAGACGAGGGCGACCAGGAGGAGGCGCGGACGTTTTACGCGCGTATCTACGAGGTCGACATCGGCTACAAGGATGTGGCCGGCAAGATGGAGAGCCTGCGCTGAGTCGACCTCAGGGCGACGCTCCCCAGCAACAATCCAATCAAGACGAGAGCTGACGCACCCACGCGCCTCTCTGACTCAACCAACTGTGGCTCGCCGAAGTCGCAACGTTCCATCCCGGACCCAAGTGCGGTCCGAATTACTGACTGAATCCCAGACCGAATCCAATGCCGAACAGCAAGCAATCCAAGAAACGCGTCGTTCAGAACGACAAGCGCCGTATCGCCAACAAGTCCGTGCGTCAGTCGATGCGTACGGCCGTTAAGAAGGTCCTGACTGCCGAGACCCCCGACGAAGCCAAGTCACACCTCGACGAGGCCTTCAGGCGCGTCGACAAGGCCGCCAAGAAGAACATCATTCACGAGAACGCCGCAGCGCGTAAGAAGAGCCAGCTGGTTCGCGCCGCTTCCGGCAACTAACTCTCCCTTCTGAACGACACCCCCTCAGGGTCGAGTGTGCATCCATTGGTGCGCGAACGAACCCGCCAAGAGTCGAGAGCGATACGGAGTCGAGCATGGGAGTCTTTGAGACCAGCGAAGAGAGCAGCAGTCGCTGGCATCAGCCGGTGCGCGTTCCGACCTCCAAGGACAACATCTTTGGAGCGGCCAAGGAAATGTGTGAAGACCTGGACGGTTGGACTGTCCTCTCCATCGACGAGTCAGCCTTCACGATCGATTGCGAGTGCAAAGGCGGCATGCTCGCCGGCGACTCAAAAATCCAAGTCCGCATCGAGGGCCCCGACGGCATCCCCTCATCCACGACCCATGTCCGCTCTGAAAGCTCCGGCGGCATGATGTCCAAGGACAAAAAGTACGTCTCCGAGTTCATCAAAAAGTTCACGATGCGCGTCTGCTGATACGGGTATCAGCAGACCCCCTGTGGCCCCGCCGGATGGTCACCTGAGCTCACTCCCCAAGTGATCGAAGGGTGTGCGGCACCGTTTCGAGCTTCAGGTGTCGATAAGTGTCCGGCATGGTATGGGCTTTTGGCGCCCTCCAGCCTCGTTCTTCACGGCGGGGGTGAATCCATCGGGTCGTCTGACGTACCCTTGGATTATGAAGGACGGACAACTTTTGTATCGAGCCGCTGACGCCCACGAGGCTGCGCTGATCGTGCAGGTCCTCGAGGCGAATCAGATCCCGACCTATCACACGAACGGTATGGCGACGATCGCGTTTGGCGAGCTCCCATCCGACGCACGTCAAGTCGATATCTATGTCGCCGACGAGCACATGGAGCACGGTCGCAAGCTGATCGAGGAGCACCAAGACCTCGGCAAGCAAGATCAGCCCGAGGCTGAGGATTGGAAGTGCGCGTCTTGTGGCGAAGAGAGCGCAGCCAGCTTCGAGGTCTGCTGGAGTTGTCAGACGGCTCGCATCAATGTCCCCTCCGCGGAGTAGGAACGGCCGGCGCGCCCGCTGACTCCTCGAAGGTCGCTCCCGATTGATTCGAATACTCGGCGGCGCACGACTGTGCGCCGCCGAGTTGTTGTTTGCGATCTCAGGCGACTCGGCGAGGCGCCGTACCTGGGGTCAGCGCGCACCTGCCAAGCGTGAGTAGCGGAAGTAGACCTCCAGGCACAGCACCATCATCGCGGTCGAGTACACGCGACCACCCGAGTAGCCCCAAGGTCCAACCGGGTCCCACGAACCATAGAAGTCTGCGTCGCGACGCATGGAGTTCAGCACGGCAGGCTTCATCGCTTTGTTCCATGCCTTCCAGTGGCTGCCGCCCATTTGGTACATCGCGTACGAACCGTAGTACCAGTAGTACATGTCGCAACCGAAGCCTTCGGGGTCCCAGTGCGGCAGGCTCTTCTTCAACAAGTCGGCGTGCTGCTTCATCGTGATCTCGCGCTCCGGGTCTTGTCCCAAGAAGAAGCGACACAGCAAGCCGACTGCGGTCATCGCTTCGCCATTCTCGGGCGGATAGTGGTCGTTGATGCCGGTGACGCGCGAGCTCATCTCGCCCGGCGAGGAGTAACCCACGCGACCTGTGCCGGGGTCGGTGACTTCGTCGAGCCAGTTCAGCGAACTCGCGTAGGCGTTCTCGTCGATCTTCAGGCCCGCGTCCTGCGCTGACTTCAACGCGAAGATCATCCAACCCGTGACGGAGGTATCGTTGTCTCCGAGCGGGGGCGTGTCGTAGCGCCAAACGTCATAGGGGTTGCGAGCGCGCGTGATGTAGTTGATCGCCATCTGGGCGTTGCGTTCGATCAGCGCGGACTGGTCGATGTAGTACGCCTCGCAGATGGCTAGCGTCGCGATCGCGTGGTCGTACATGTAAGCGTGCCCGATTTGTTCACCGAACAAGCCCGTGTCGTAGTCTTGTTGCGTGCGCAGCCAGCGAATGGCACGCGTGACTGCCTCTCGATGAGGCCCGCGTCGCATCGAGCTTCCGTCACCGAGGAAGGCGAGCAAGGCCAGGCCTGTGACTCCGACATCGTGCGCTTGTTGCCCCGCGCCATCGCAGTCGCTGTCGCCTTCGATATTGTTGGTCATGAAGCCATCACTATCCCACGAGCCGTCGGGAGATTGGTGACGGCGTAGCCATGCGAGCCCTGCTTTTAGGCTCTCTTCGGTACCGGAGCCTCCGGGGCCAGAACGGCGTCGTCCGCCGAAGCGGCCTCCGAACTTGCCACCCGCGTTGCCGCCAATGCCGATGACGTCGTTGTAGGCGTCGTCGTTCCAAGGCGAGTCTGCGAACTCGTCTGGGTCACCTTCGGCCGATTCGTAATCCTGTTCTGAGTCGGTCTGCGGCGTATCGACTACGTCGATGTCTTGGATCTGCGGCTCGTCGGTTGGTTCGGGGTCGAGTTCGATTTCGACGGGGTCTTCGATCGGTGGATCTTCGATGATCTCTTCGGGTGCTTGCTCGACTGTCGCAATGATGGTTACCGATTCGTCTTCGACGAAGATGCGCCACGGGATCGCTTGGATGATCAAGAACATCACAAGGTGCGCCGCAACGGACAGCGCTAGCCATGGCGCACGATTCATCCATTCATAGAGCGCGTCGTGGAAGCTCTCTTCGCGTCCCCAACTCTTGGGAAGCGTACTCTCAATGAGATACCCCTGTTCGGACATGAATTCTCCCTGCCGCGTTGTGAACGCAGTTGATTACTTGTGGGGGAAGTGATCGTTCGTAGCGTCAATCGCTAACAAGCGGTCGAACACTGGATCACTTCGGAAGGGAACACTTCGTTTGGCGCGTACACTTCGATTGGGAAGTGCGCGCAACTTGTGTTGCACTTGACGCCTTGTGCAGATGCGGTCTCTGCGCGCAGGTAATGCCCTCGTGGCGTCAATCAGGTGAACGCTCGGCGTGCCAAGTGGTTCATACGGTGCCAGGCACTTTGTTGCGCCGTATGAACTCGCAACCGGTCGCCAGATCGAATCAGTAGGCGGCGCCACTGGCGGGCTCAAAGCGGTCGGCGTGCGATACTCCGACTAGAACTTTGCCTCCGCTGTGCGCGGCGCTTGTTTCGAAGCGATCTCTGGTGGAGAGGTTGGAAGGGCTCCGTTTCGAGACCCGAGTTCCATAGGTCGGAGAACTGAGCCGGATGCCGAAGGCATAAGCGCTGCCCACTTCGTCAACGATGGACGTGGTTCATACGCTGCCTTACGAAAAAGCCCGGCGAGCTTTTGGGGCTCGCCGGGCTTTTGAATGATGTCAGGCTTGGGTCAGCGGGCGCCTAGGACCTTGGCGTAGCGGAAGTAGACTTCCAAGCAGAGGACCATGGTGGCTGTGGCGTAGACGCGGCCACCGGCGTAGCCCCAGGGGCCGACGGGGTCCCATGAGCCGAGGAAGTCGCCGTCCTTGCGCTGCGACTTAAGCACGGCGGGCTTCATGGCTTCGTTCCATGCTTTCCAGTGGCTGCCGCCCATTTGGTACATGGCGTAGGAGCCGTAGTACCAGTAGTACATGTCGCAACCGAAGCCTTCGGGGTCCCACTCGGGCAGGGTCTTCTTCAGCAAGTCGGCGTGCTGCTTCATGACCGGCTCCTTGTCGGGATCTTGTCCCAGGAAGAAGCGGCACAAGAGGCCTACGGAGGTCATCGCCTCACCCTTTTCCGGCGGGTAGTGGTCGTTGATTCCGGTGACGCGCGAGCTGAGCTCGCCCGGCAAGGTGTAACCCACGCGGCCGTTGCCGACATCGGTGACCTCGTCGAACCAGTTCATCGCCGCGTTGTAGGCTTCTTCGTCGATCTTCAGGCCGGCTTCTTGAGCGGACTTGAGTGCGAAGATCATCCAACCCGTGACCGACGAATCGTTGTCGCCGACGGGCGGCACATCGTAGCGCCAGACTCCGTACGGGTTCCGAGCACGCGTGATGTAGTTGATCGCCTTCTGGGCCGTGCCTTTGATCAGCGGTGACTTGTCGATGTAGTACGTCTCGCAGATGGCGAGCGTCGCGATCGCGTGGTTGTAGATGAACGCGTGGCCGATCTCTTCACCGATCAAACCGTTGTCGAAGTCCTGCTGACTCCGCAACCAACGAATGCCTCGGATCACGATCTCCTTGTAGGGGCCGCGCTTCATCGTGTTGCCGTCGCCCAGGAAGGCGAGCAACGCGAGTCCGGTTACTCCAACGTCGTGTTGAGCTTGACCCGCACCGTCACAATCGGTGCCGCCCTCAACGTTGTTGATCATGAAGTCGTCGCAGTCCCAGGAGCCGTCCTCGGCCTGGTGCTTCTTCAACCACTCGAGTCCGTCCTTCAGCGCCTGCTCGGTACCCGAGCCACCAGCTGCGCGCAGGTTGCGCCGACCGCCGAAGCGACCGCCGAACTTACCGCCGGCGCCGCCACCGATGCCGATGACATCGTTGAAGGCTTCGTTGTCGAAGGGGGAGTCCGCGAACATGTCGGGGTCACCCTCGGTCGACTCGAACTCCTCGTCGGTGTCGGTCTCGTTGTGGTCCGAGATCTCGAAGTCCTGGATGATCGGCTCTTCTTCCGTCTCCTCTTCCTCGATCTCTTCGATCTCCTCTTCGGGCGGATCCTCGATGATCTCTTCCGGAGCCTGCTCGACCGTGGCCTGGATCTCGACCTCGGGATCATTCATGAAGAGGGCCCACGGGATGGCCTGGATAATCAAGAACGCGACCAAGTGTGCCGCAGCCGAAATGGCGAGCCACGGGGCCCGGCTCATCCAGTCGTAGAGCACATCGTTGAAGGTCTCCTCCGTTTCCCAAGGCTTGGGAAGCGTGGTCTCGATGTGGATGTCCTTAAATTCGTTCATGGGCTTCACCTGGGTCGCGGTGGGACTGACGCGGACGATTGTCCAGGTCAGAGCCGCGCTGGGGGCGGTGTCTCCGATGCCCGCGGCCGAAGGGGTCGCCTGACAGGGAGGTTTGGCGCGGGTCGGCGCCTTGCGTTGTTCGAAGTAGCTGGGGGGGCTCGCTCTGCCGTTTCACGCGCACTGGCGTGTGGCAGCGATCGAGGCTGCTCGATCATCCGGACCGATCCCACCGTCCATGGTAAGAACGCGGCAGGACCGAAGCGGTTCAGAGTATATCCAGGCTCTTTCGAGGAGCTACAGCGGGAGGCAAAGAAGCATCTCTGACTTCCTTTATTGCTCGTAATTACCCGTCAATTTCCTGATATAGCTGGTTCTCGATCTCTTCCGCCTCTTGAGCTTGCTTGGAAGAGGACCAGGTATCGCGCGGCCAGACGAAAATCGACTTCTCGCGCTCGCGGATCGCGTCCATCAAATGAGCGTCGTCGATCGCCTTTTGAGCCTCTTTCTTCAGCCGCAGCTGCAGGTCGCGATCCGTGAATCCTGTCGCATCCGTAGCGTCGAGGCGCTTGATGATCTTAAAGATGAACACGCCGGAGCGCTCGTCCTCGAACTGCCCGAGTGAGGGCTTCATCAGATCGCCGACCTTGCCGTTGATCGCGAACTCGCTCAGGACAGGGCTCTGGAAGCGCACATTGCTGTACACGCGGTAGGTCTCGAGAGATTGAGGAGCAAGGATTCCGTCGTTGGTCTTGCTGACGCTGTACGGCATTTTGACGAGTTCGGTGAAATCCTCCCCAGCTTCCAACGCGCTGATCAGGGACTCGGCCAGCTGCATCGTGGGCTCGAGGCCGCCATGCGCCTCGACATCCAGCACGAGCTGCTGCATCAGTACGCGCTGGTCGTACTTGCCGATGCGCGCCTGCTGACGAGGGTCCAGCGACTCGACATGGCTGCGGTAGGCTGACCAGATCACGCCCGGGCGTACATAGTCATCGACGCTGATGCGCCCTGTGCCACTGACACCTTTTCCGGACGCGGCCCGCTCCCATTGCTCTAGATACACGCGCTCGCGCGTGAAATCCTGGTACTCGCCGGCTTGCAAGCCGAAGCGTTCGAAGTCCGCGGATGCATCGACAGCGCCACCGCGCCGTTCGACCTCGAAGTCGAGATGGCGCCGCACGAGGCTGTCGATCATCTCGTCCGCGAAGCCGAAGTCCTTGCCCGCTTGAACCTTCACATAGCGCACCATCGTCTGATTGCCGATGCGCTGAAAGTGCCGCAGCAGATCCTGATTGGTGCCACCCTTGACCCGGCCCAAAGCCATCTCGCGCTGCAGCGTCTGCTCCAGCACGGAGTAACTGACGAGCTGATCGCCCACGACGAGAGCCGTCACGGGTACCTCGTTCGGGCCGAGCCCAGCCAGCGGATTGCGCGGCTGGACCGGTGCGGTCTCGCCTGCTTGCTGCTGGGGCGCAAGAGCAGCAACCCCGGCCTTCGCCTTAGCCGCAACATGCGGGAGCAGGGCGACGGTGTTCGGGAGCGAGCTGCCGGCTAGCGACAGAAGTGCGATCGATAGAAACATGAGCGGGGTGCGGCGAGAGAGCGCGCGGGCGATGTGACCACCATTCTCCGCTCAGATGGCGAGGCTATCAAGCATCCTGACCCAGGAGCTGTTCGAGCCAGCGCAGGGCATCGACAGCGCTCTTGATGCGCTCCGGGACGACCAGGTGAGCCAATCCGCGGCGGATGCGACGTAGATCGACCTGCTTGTCGCCAAACAGGCGTTCGAGTGCGACCGGATCATCGTATTCCACCAAATAGACTCCGTCCCGCCACGCCAATCGGCGAATCGCATGCGGGTCGAGTAGCGGCTTCAAGCGCAGCATGCGCAGCAGCGCCTGCACCTCATCAGGCAGCCGACCAAAGCGATCGCGTAGCATGCTCTCTTCGCGATCCGAGTCTTCTTGCGAGCCGATCTGAACCAGCTCGCGCATCAGCTCCAGGCGCGTGTCGGGGTCGGGGATCCAGTCATCCGGCAAGTACGCGCGCAGCCCGAGTTCCAGCTCGACGCCAGCTTCGTACTCCTCGGCGCGCAGCCAATCATCGCCGACTTGCTCGCCCGCGCGGACGTGCTCGACCGTTTGCTTCAGCAGCCTGCAATACATGTCGTAGCCGACGGCGGCGATATGACCGGACTGTTGCGCTCCCAAGATGTTGCCTGCGCCGCGTAGCTCCAGATCCTTGACGCTGATGCCGAAGCCGGCGCCGAGTTGATTCAGTTCTTCCAACGCCTTGAGCCGCTTGCGAGCGATGTCTTTCAACGGCTTGTGGCGCTCGATCAACAGATAGCAGTGCGCCTTCTGGGAACCGCGCCCGACACGACCGCGCAGCTGGTGCAATTCCGACAGGCCGAAGTGATCAGCGTCATCGATCAGGATCGTTCCGGCGGAGGGCACGTCGATGCCGTTTTCGATGATGGTCGTCGCGACCAGTACATCGGCGTCACCGCGTGTGAAGACCTCCATCACCTCGCGTAACTCCGATGCGGCCATCTGGCCGTGTCCTACCGCATAGGTGCATTCAGGAACGAGCTCACGCAAGCGATGCGCGATCGCACCGATCGAGCTGACACGGTTGTGCAAAAAATAGACCTGACCGCCGCGGCCGAACTCGTGCAGCAGGATCTCACGGATCTTCTTGTCGTCATCCGAGAAGCCAAGCACGGTCTCGATCGATTGCCTGCCCGGAGGCGGAACCGTCAAGGCCGAGATGTCGCGGATGCCGGACAACGACATGTGCAGCGTGCGTGGAATCGGTGTCGCCGTCAGCGTCAACACGTCGACGTTGGAGCGTATTTTCTTGAAGTGCTCTTTGTGCGTGACGCCAAAGCGTTGTTCCTCATCAACGACAACCAAGCCGAGTCGCGCGAACTTCACATCCTTTGACAGGATGCGGTGCGTACCGATCAAAATGTCGACGCGGCCGTCGTTCGCACCTGCTACTGCCTTCTTGATATCCTTGGCCGAGACATAGCGGCTGACGACCTGCACCTCGACCGGAAAGGCCGCCAGGCGCTCGGTGAAGTTGCGGAAGTGTTGGTCCGCGAGAACGGTCGTCGGAACGAGCACCGCGACTTGGCCACCCGCTGCAACCACTCGAAAAGCGGCGCGAATCGCCAATTCGGTTTTTCCGAAGCCGACATCGCCGCAGATCAAGCGGTCCATCGGGCGCTTGCTGGCCAGGTCAGCGGCTAGCTCTGCATCGACCGTCGCCTGATCGGGCGTATCTTCGTAGGGGAAGGTCGCGACCATCTGCGACACGAGTTCCTGATCGGCCGCCCATGGCTTACGCACACGCGCTTCGCGTTGCGCTTGCACCTCGATCATCTCCGCGGCTAAGTCGTAGAGCCCGCGTTCGACCTTCTCCTTGCGCTTGCGGAAACTGGTCGCGCCGATCTTGTCCAGCGTGATGCCCTGGCCGCTGCCGATGTAGCGCTGCACCATGTCGATTCGACTGGCAGGCACATACAGGCTGACTTTGCCGCCGAACTCGAGCTGCAAATGCTCTTCTTCGCCGCCGGCGCGCTCCATGCGCGTCAGCCCGCGATAGGCGGCGAGTCCGTGCACCGCGTGCACGACCAGGTCACCCTTCTTCAATTCGAAGAAGGACTGGATCGCGTGAGAGCGATGCTCCGCCTTCTTCTTGACGCGCCGCCGCAGCCCAATCAGTCCTTTCAGTTCCCGCAGCGAGACGCACAGGAAATTAGCCTCAGGCAGCTTGAAGCCCTTGCTGAAACTGCCGGGAAGCAGCGTCACACATTCGGTCAACCCTTTCTTCGCGAGCTCGGCTTCGAAGCGTTCGGCCTCGACCTCGCCAGGGCAGCTGATCCACGCGTAGGTGCCGTCACTCGTCGCTTCTGCGAGAGCGGCGGGCGCTTCGCGGAAACCGACCTCCAAGCTCTGCGTCGAGCGCGTGTCCACATCGACAGTGCCGCCCGGCAAGCTCTGCAGCACGAGCCGCGCAGACTGCTTCCAAAGCTCATGCAACAGACGCAGTGCGCGTTCGTGAACGGGTGATTGGATACGCAGCGCCTCGGCGCGCTCCTCGACACGCAAGGGTTCGAGTTCGACCCAGCGCGCACTCGCTCCGAGCAGCTCTGCTAATTGCGAACCGCCATCACCCTGATCGGCGGCCAAGCACAACTCTATGTCGTCGTGACTCGAGATCGAACGCTGGTCGGCAGGGTCGAATAGACGCAGCGACTCGACCTCGTCATCGAACAGCTCGATGCGCAGTGGGTATTCGCTGGCGAAGGGGTAGATGTCCAGGATCTCGCCGCGCAGGCTGACCTCTCCCGGCGCTTCTGCCAAGGGTTGGCGCTGGTAGCCGACTTGCACGAGGTGTTTCAGCAAGTGATCGACGCGCAAGTCTTGGCCGATTTTGAGTCGCAAGAACTCCTTCTCGAGTTCTTTGATCGTCGGCACGGGCTGCAGCAAGGCCAGGACTGAACTGACCAATATTCGCGGCCGCGATTCGACCGGTCCGGCCAAACGCTGCGTCATCTCCAAGCGCGCGCGGATGACCGAGGCTTCGCTGTCTCCGCCTGTTTCACGCGCCGGAAAGCGTGCCGCGGAAAGGCCGAACAGCTCAAGGTCATCGATCAGCAGGTCGGCTTCGCCTTCGCTAGAGACGACCAGCGCCCAAGTTTCGGGTGGAGCGTCTTCGTTTGCGCGCGCTTGCCAGGCGCGATAGACAGCCGCGGCCACGAAGGCTTGCGCGGCGCCCCACAAACCACCGATCTGCAGTTGGCGCGAGGCTGCCCAGTGCGCAGCCAATTCCTGAGCACGCGGCCAATCGACCTCGATCTTCTGCACAGACGAATCCTGCTCTTGTGCCGCTTCAGCCCTCATCGTGTTTCGTGCGCGAACTCAAACGAGCTCGTTCTCTCCCAACACCAGCAAAGCCTCGAAGGCGGCCCAGTATTCGCCCTCTTTACGGGTGCGTCCCCAGCCCGAGGGGAAGGTGCGATTTTCGATTTCAGCTTGGACGAGGAAGGCTCGGCGATGCGCCTGCCCGCGGCTGCGTAGCACGTGATAGGTCGGCGGCGCACCGGAGTTGCGTTGCGCGAACTCTTGCAAGCGCTGCTTGGGACTGTCGCGCTTGCGCCGGTCTTCTACCCCAGCGAGTTGCTCGGCCAGGCTGAGGCGCGCGAAGGCGGCAGCGGCTTCCAAGCCGGCGTCGAGATAGACGGCACCCAACACCGCTTCGTACAGATTCGCCATCACCGAGCGTGATAGGGTCGTGCGCTTGAGGCCGCGCCCGAGTCGTGCGCGCCGAGCCAAGTCCAAGCCGCGCGCGGCTTCCGCCAAGGTGCGGCGCGAAACGACCGCCGCCTTCAGCTCCGTCAAATCGCCTTCCGGCAGATCAGGACGGTCGTGATACAGGGCCTCCGCGACGATCAGATCGAGCGCGGCATCGCCCAAAAACTCGAGCCGCTCGTTGTCGCGGTTCAGACCCGTCGACGCGTGCGTGAGCGCGAGTTCGAGCAGCGACTCGTCCTTGAATTCATGAGGCAGGGCATCCACGTCGGTGAGTCTAGCAGCCCGCCCCATAAAGGCCTGTTCATGGAATGGGTTCTCCGGATTGACTGGCAAGGCGCCAGCTTGCGCGCATAGCTGGATGCTATTCGTGAGTTATGGCACCGCAGCCAGACGATGAGGAGGACCCGAGACATGGATCGGCGGTTTGAGGGCGGGCTGCTGGCGGCCCGCGCTCTCTAGTTTTCCTCGCAGTAGACTCATCTTCGTCCGCTGGAATCCGTACAAGGGTCCAGGGTGCGAGCGATCCGATGGGTGCCGGAGCGCGATCAGGTCCGCGCGTTCTGTGACCTCATGCCTTCCGATGGGGGATTCAAGTCCCGAGCGTGCCCGAGGGGCAGGGTCCCCGCCAGCTCCACGTCCGCCCCAGCGTGGTACAAATAGAACAATGGACGAGCCTTACCGACCCCGCCCCGGCGACGAAATCGTCGAGCCGCTCTTCGCCGCCCTAGGGCAAGGGGAGCGCATGGGCGAGGGTCCAGAGGAACTTGAGGTTACGGCCGTGTTCACATCTGCAGGCGGGGTCCGGCGCATCCTCTGGATTTCGGTCATCAGCAGCGCTGCCGCAGCTAGCGGTATGTACTGGTTCGGTTGAGAGAGCCCCGGCGCAGGCCGAGTTTTGCTCTGCCTTTGTATTGCCCATGTATGCCGTTGCGGGAAAGTTTAGCGCTGATCGGCTAGCAACCGATATCGGGAAGCAGATCAGCCTCACGCTTCTCTGGTGAAGCGCGCCCCCTGACGACTCGCACCTCGCTCCCGAGTATGGCTTACGGCCGCCTGACTAATTTCTCGTTCCCACAGCTCCGCTGGCGTTTGCATCGCATGCTGACAGACCGCGGTTTGTGGTCCGTACCCTTCAGCAAACGCGCGAAGCGACGCATGCTGCTCGTCACTTGTGAGGGGAGCATCTCGCAGAGCCAGGTCTATCCCTTGTTCTACTTCAAGGATGAGCTGCGCGACGCATTCGGCATCGAAGTGCGCGAAGTCAGCTTGGATGCCTTCGAAGCAGGCGCGCCGGCTTGGCAACCCGAGGCTGACATCGTCGTTGTGCAGCCGTGGTTCGATGTCGAGGCGAATCGCTTGCGGCAGCTGCTTGAGATGGTTCACGAGCGGTGCAAGCCTGAGCGCGTGCTGTTTTTCGACTCCTTCGCACCGACCGATTTGCGGCTTGGGCATATCGTCGAGCCCTACATTGACTTGTATGTGAAGAAGCATGTGTTGCGCGATCGCTCGCTGTATGGGCGGCCGACTTTGGGCGACACGAACTTGATGGATCACTACTGTCGGGTGTACGGCTTCGACTATCCGACGACTTGCTTCCCGGTCTCGCAGGAGCTGCTGCAGAAGCTAATCGTCGGGCCGAGCTTTGTCACCGCGGACTTTCTGAGCGAAGCCTTCGACAAGAACTGCTCGATGGCGCGATATCCGAAGCGTTACGACATGCATGCACGCATTGGGAGAAAGGGCAGCGATTGGTACTCGCGTATGCGTGATGATGCGCAAGCCGCGGTGGACGGACTGGTCGGCATCGAGTGCGTCACCGGCATGGGCGCTTCACATGCGGCCTACCTGAAGGAGCTGTCGCAGTCGCATCTTTGCTTCAGTCCCTTTGGTTACGGCGAAGTCGCGTGGCGTGACTACGAAGCAATCGCCTGCGGCTCGCTGCTGATCAAGCCGGATTGCTCCCACTTGGAAGTCGATCCAGACATCTTTGTGCCCTACGAAACCTATGTTCCGATCGAGTGGGACTTTTCGGACTTAGCCGGCAAAGTACGCCACTACCTGCACAACGAAGACGAGCGTGAACGCATCACAAATGCTGCATTCGAGCGCTTGCACAGTTACTTCGCTGATCGCGAGTTCTTGTCCCAGATGCACCGCGTCTTCGAGTGATGCGGTCGCGGATCGTCCACTTCGATCAGACAGGTAGCGGGCCCACGAGCCGCTCGTACTCTCGCTCGGCGAAGCGATCGGTCATGCCGGCCATGTAGTCGCAGACAGCGACAATCAGTCCGTGCTCCTCGGCCCACCGTTGGTACCACGGGGCTAGTTGAGTTGCGTCCTTCGTATAGACCTCCCACAGCGCATGCAGCACCTTGCGCGCATACTCGCGGAAGGCTTCGAGCTTTTTGTGGCGGTAGAAGTGCTTGTGCAAGAAGCGTGACAATTCTGCGACTTGCTTGCTGACCTCAGGAGAGTGCCCAACCAGCATGCGATCCAAATGACGCGCGTCGGCGGAACATGTCAGCCCGGCGGAGACTTGGCGTGTGTGTGATTCCTGGATCAAGTCCGAGATGCAGATGCCTATAAGTTCGCCCGCGATGCGTTCTTGTCGCAGCTTCTCATCGATCGATTGATCCATGAACTCTGGGTGTCGCTCGATGGTGATTGCGCGCGCCTCACGCCACAGGCTGCAGTGCTCGATGAGCGAGTCTTCGCTCAAGATGCCAGCGCGTAATCCATCCTCGAGGTCATGTTTGTTGTAAGCCGTCGAGTCCGCCATATCGACGATTTGGCCTTCGAGTAGTGGGTGCTTCTGACGCTCGCCGAACTCCTCTGGCCAGTACTCGTCTGTCTCGTGCTTCAGCAAAGACTCGCGTAGCTCGCGGCTCAAATTCAGACCCGGGAACTCCGGCGTGCGGCGCTCGAGCAGGTCGACGACGCGCAAGACCTGAGCGTTGTGACGAAAGCCGCCGTGGTCCTTCATCATCGTGTCGAGCGCCCACTCGCCGCGATGTCCAAAGGGGGGGTGCCCCAGGTCGTGTGCCAGGGACAAGGACTCACACAGGACTTCGTTCAAACGCAGCACAGAACTCATGCTGCGCGCGACCTGTGCGACCTCAAGGCTGTGCGATAAACGTGTCCGGTTGTAATCGCCCTCCGAGTTGACGAAGACCTGCGTCTTGTACATCAGCCTGCGAAAGGCCGTGCTATGCACGATACGGTCGCGATCGCGCTCGAAGGTCGTGCGCCAGGGGTCGAGGCCTTCGTGATACCGCAGCCCGCTCGACTCAGAGCTGAGGCTTGCCCAAGGCGCCAGCTCAGCGCGCTCGCGGGCTTCCTTTGTCGCTCGATCCAGCAGTCGAATGGGAGGTTTCATGTTTGTTGGCTCGGCAGTTTCCTGGCGCAGTCTGCAATCAGACCAGACTTCTCGTGCTCCGGTGGCAGCCAAAGTCCCGATAGACTGGGCCTGGGGCGATCGCCGGCCAGCGCAACTCGCGGGAGTCGACGCTCAACACCCTCGCTCGCGGCTCTCTGGCTTGTCCGTTTACGGGCCATTCTTGAGCCGGCCAGTATGGGCCCAGCTCTGCGACAGCACGAACAACTCCCGTATCGAAGATGAGGCATTTCCTTTGCACCACCCCAAAGGCTCAGGCTAAGAAACGGGCTGTTCCACTCACCAGTTACCTCTTCTCTCATGCGTTCACGTCACTTCTTGCCGCAGGCAGTCGCTCTCTCGCTCATATTTATTGGCACCTCTTGCGGTGAGTCTGGCGAGGTCGCCGGACCGGGCGGGAAGCCGCTTACGAAGGCCGAGCAGGATGCCGTTGCGAACGCGCACGGTGCTGCGCTGGCTCAAGGCGAGGTCATCTTCTCAGGCGAAGTACGCATGACGGAGGAGCTCGCCAATGCTGATAAGGGCGTCGTTTGGCTGTATGCGCGCAAGGTGAAGACCCGCTCGCCGCTGCTGATCAAACGCTATCCGCTCGACGCACCTGAATTTCAGGTGGATGGTGCGGACCGCGTTTTGGGCTTCGCTATCCGTAGCACCGACACGATGATGTCGGGCATGACGGTCGAGTTGCCTCCGGATCTCGAGCTGAAGATCGAGTATGACCCGGATGGCCTAGTCGAGACCAAAGAAGGAACCGAGGCCGTCGTGATGCCGGTTGCTCCAGGCAGTCTCGAGATCAAAGTGATTCTGAAGCCTGGTATGGCGAAGCCGAAAGAGGTGCCTTCCAACTTCCCCGCGGTCGTTGGAGAGGCGCCTGCTGACAGCACCCACGGCAAGTAAATCGGGAACTGCCGGGCTTTCCTGTTGATGGATCGCAGGCGGGCTAGCTGGAATTCGTGATTGCCCATCTATGCCGCCTCAAACGAGGCCACGAGTGGCGCGTGACCGCCAGAGTTATGGCTTCAGGCTCGAGCAATTGAACAGATTCCTAGTGCGCGCGACACGTTCTTAGGCATCGATCGTAGGTTGATTGGGTTGCGAGTGTGCATGACTGGGCCGTAGGCTGCTCTCACGATCGCCGCCCAGAGCCGCCATTCGATTCGCGCAGCACGGACCTTCTCTATGACTCTCGACCCGTGGTATGTGACAGCTTTCGGTGACGACTACCGCGAGGTCTATCCGCACCGTGACTTGGAGACCGCGCGCCAAGAAGTCGCGTGGATCTTGAAGCAGGGAATTGGCGGGCGCGTGTTGGATCTGTGCTGCGGATTCGGTCGGCATAGCTTGGCGCTTGCTCGTGCCGAAATCGATGTCTTTGGAATCGACCTGTCGGCTGACTTACTGCAACACTCGCGCAAGCTGCCTGACGCGAGTTTGCTGGCTGGGCGCTTAGCCTGCGCCGATGCCCGCTCTTTACCTTTTGGCGACGCGAGCTTCGATGGCTTCGTCAACCTATTCACCTCCTTCGGCTACTTCGGCGAAGAGGGGGACCGGCAGGTCATGCAGGAAATGGCGCGCGTGCTGCGTCCCGGCGGCCTCGCGCTGATCGACTTGATGAATCCGACACGAATTCGCGCGAACCTCGTGCCTGAAAGCTTGGCCGAGAGAGACGGTATGCAGCTGCGCGAATCCCGTGCGCTTGAAGAAAACGGCAAGCGAGTGACGAAAGAGGTCGAGATCACTTTTGCCGATGGTCGCGTGCGTGCGTGGCGCGAGGATGTGCGCATGTTTGAGCCCGAAGAGATCGATCGCGATCTGGCGCAGTGCGGTCTGGATCGGGTGGCCCGTTACGGATCGTTCGCCGGCGAGGACTTTGGCGACGACAGTGAGCGTCAGCTGATTTTGCTTCGCAAGCGCTGAGGATGGCACGAGTTATCGCAGGCCGCCCTCTTTGCGTTTGCGCTCGATCGACAAGCGACGGGAATTACGCCAATTAGCCGGCATGCAAGGCCAGCGCCGTACGCGTGTGCTGAGGGCAGATCGTGCTGTGTGCGGATCCGCCAAGATGCAATCTGGCGGCCACGCCTTCGGAGGCTTCCGGCAGCGGTAGAGTCGATCCTGACTCGCGAAGTTCCCGAACTGCTCGATGATCGGGCAGCCTGCTTCTTTATACTCCGCGCATCAGCCGCTCCGCCGTCGAGGACCTGAGTGGGTCCCAAGGCGCGGGGCATGCGAGCCCGGTGGGCTCGATGCGCGTGATACTCATTGATCGCACGGCATCGAGGCAACTCACCCAACTCTCGGCACAACCAGGCAATGACTATGCAGAACATCGAATTCAGCGAGAAGGCCCTCGAACTCCAGGCCATTGCGCGCACGATTGCGGACAAGCACGTGCGTCCGAACGCAGCCAAGTTCGACAAGTCTCAGGAGTACAACTACGACGCCGCGCGCGCCGTGGCTGAGGCTGGGCTCTTCAAGACCTTCATCCCGAAAGAGTACGGCGGACATGGCGCCGGCGTGCTGGCTCTAGCCCTCGTTGCTGAAGAGCTCGCCAAGGCCGACTCCGGCTTCGGTGTCGCCTTCGCGGTCAACGCGCTCGGTTCTTTCCCGATCATCCTCGGAGGCACCGAGGAGCAGAAGCAAAAGTACCTGCCGCAAGTCGCCAGCGGCGAGAAGTTCGTCGCCTTCTGCCTGAGCGAGAAGTTTGCGGGCTCGGACGCGCAAGCCTTGGCCGTGCGCGCGGTCGAGGATGGTGATGATTGGATCATTACGGGCGAGAAGAAGTGGACGACCAATGGTGGCGTCGCGGATATCTACACTGTCTTCTGCGTGACCGATCCCAACTCGCGTTCACGTCGTATCTCTGCCTTCATCGTCGAGAAGGGCACGCCCGGCTTCGAGGTCAAGAAGGTCGAGGACAAGATGGGCATCCGCTGTGTGCCCGTCGTCGAGACTCACTTCGACAAGGTGCGCGTCCCGAAGGCGAACCTGATCGGCGGCCGAGCCGGCATGGGATTCAAGCATGCAATGCAGACGCTGGACTACGCGCGCCCGGGTGTTGCAGCGCAGGCCGTCGGCGCTTCGCAAGGTGCGCTCGACCTGGCGAATGTGTACGCGAACCGTCGCAAGCAGTTCGGCAAGCCGATTTCGAACCACCAGATGGTCCAGAACATGATGGCCAACATGGCCATGAAGACTGAGGCCTCGCGTTGGCTCGTGTATCAGGCCGCCTCAGGCATCGACATCGCCGGCCCGTCACCATCGAACAGCAAGATGGCTGCAATGGCGAAGTGCTTCGCGACCGACGTTGCGATGGAAGTCGCTACGGACGCAGTGCAAGTCTTCGGCGGCTACGGCTTCATGGAGGACTACCCGATCGCTAAGTTCTTCCGCGATGCGAAAATCCTGCAGATCTACGAAGGCACGAACCAAGTGCAGAGGCTTGTGATCGCGCGTCACCTGATTCGCGAAGCGGGCGAGCTCGAGCACTTGAAAGAGTTCATCCCGACGGAGACGCAGCTGAGCTATGAGTCGGAAGAATCACCGTTGGAGACGGTGCCTTCGCACAACAGCTAAGCGGACCGAGACAGCCAGCTCGCCAGCTAGAGTGAAGCTCCCCTGTGTATAAATCCGTACGCAAGGGAGCTTCGCTCACTTGTGCGGTGGGGCTGATGCTCAGGTTGCTAGACCTGTCTAGGAAAGCAGACCGTCGAGCGTTGATCGCAAGTAGAGACGGCCAGCATAGAGAGTACGCCGAGTCGGTCGCCCTCGTAGTAGAGCGCCGCTGAGGCTAGCGCGTCCAGCCGACCAGCAATGCCCACTGATCGAAGTCGCTGTCGCGGCCGATGTCGTCGTAATCCGCTCCGCTGAAGCGCCGGTAGTCGACGCCCATTCCGAAGCTCTTGCCGACCGAGTACCAAAGTCCTGCATGTGCATAGCCCCCGAGGGCCTGCGCGCTATCGCCGAGTCGGATGCCCGGCGCCCCATCTGTCGTCTCGAGCAGCGCGATCCCGAGCCCGAGATCGAGGCGCAATGGCTTCACCGGAGTCTCGAAACTCAAGCGACCGCCGAAGCCATAGGTCATCGACTGGGAGACGCTCTCATCCTTGGCCCTGGGCTCTCCACGCAGGGCCTTGGTCGCGAAGCTGCTCAAGAAAGACAGCTCGTAACCAAGAATGGCGTCATCAGGGAAGTACGCGATCTCGAACCCGAAAAGCCCTTGTCGGCCGAGGTCATCCTCGAGACTGGGATCCTCCGAACTTCCGTTCCAGTCCGTATCCCTGAAGCGCCGCAAGCCCATGTGAATGGCACCAGTCGTCTTGTCCTTGCGCAGACCGCCAGGCGTGAAGGCTCTGAACTGACGAGGCCTGGCCGTACCCGAGGCGGCGCAACCCGCGAGGAGCACGGCGATCGAGATGCAAGTCAGGGTTGCTCGACTCATTCCGGTCATTCGCTGGATTTTCCGAAGGCACTGTCCAAGCTCGAGGGTCGAGGAGGACCTGTAATAAACACCTGACCGAGTTCAGACCTCTCATCACTCGGTAAATTCACGAACAACTTGGACGGATATTCTAAATAGAGAGAACTACAGTGTTCTTCAATCCGTGGGCTGCTTGCCGAGCGTCTCGCCAATTGGATGCTCGCAATGTAGGTGTTGCTCAGCGCGATAGGACCCGCATCGATGAAGCTCGTGGCCTCAGCGGTCGTGAAGTAGCCAAAGGTGACCGATGACGGATCCGAGTGGAATGGCGCGCTTCGTGCGCATGGCGCTACAGGGGTTCGGGTGGAGGCTATGCGTAGCTAGTCGAGCAGGGCGTATGGGATGCATGGGATGCATGGATGCATGGGATGCACAAGCGTTGCAATAAAGGCACGAGGAATTAGGGCGCTAGGGAGAGACCTGTGCGTGCTTCGCAGATTCATTGGTGTGGATGCTTGGACCGTCCCGTCACACACGGAGTGTGGGCTGCGGGCACTGCATTCCGATGGAAGCAGCTGAAGGCTCAGTCCTTGTCGCCAAGCTCGACGCCGCAGAAGCGGCAGTAGCTCGCATCGTCCAGGTGACCTTGACCGCCGCAACCCGAACAAGCGCTGCCAATCGGGCGTGGTCGACCGGCGTTCGTGAGTTCGGCGGTGACGATGCCGGTTGGCACTGCGATGATTCCATAACCGAGCACCATGACGAGCGATGCGAAGGCTTGGCCCAGGTTGGTCTGCGGCGAGATGTCGCCATACCCAACCGTGGTCAGCGTGACGATGGCCCAGTAGATACCGCGCGGGATACTGGTAAAGCCACTCTCTGGACCCTCGATCAGGTACATCATCGAGCCGAGAATCACGACGAGTGTCAGCACGGCATAGATGAAGACCAGGATCTTTCTGCTACTTGCGCGCAAGGCCTGCATCAGGATCTCGAGTTCGGCCATGTAGGTGGCGAGCTTCAGCACACGAAACACGCGCAGGACTCGCAGCGCTCGGATCACGGTCATGAAGCGCGCGCTCGGAATGACCAGGCTAAGGAAGGTGGGCAAGATCGAGAACAGGTCCACCAGGCCAAAGAAGCTGCGCATGTAGTGCCATGGCCGTGCGACACAAATGATGCGCAACACGTACTCCGCTGTGAACAGTACGGTGATGCCCCATTCGAGAGCTCGTAGGGATACGCCATGCTGTGCGCGAACCTCGGCCATGCTCTCTAGCACGACCGTTACTACGCTCAGGACGATCAGTACGATCAGCGCGATGTCGAAGGCCTTACCGGAAGGCGTGTCCGACTCGTAGATGATCTCGTGTGCGCGTTTGCGCCAGCCCGTCAGTACCTGCCGCTCGGGATCAGTCTTGTCCATGGCCGCAGCCTACGCGGCGGTCACACCTCAGTCACTCGCCCTACCTCCCGTTTGGCGGAGCAAGAGGGGCTACCGGCTTGACGGGTATGCGCGACTCCAAGGCTCGGACCAGTTTCGAGGCCCTAACCCATCAATCCAGCACGTTCTGGCCGCCATCCTCAAGCTGCTTCGACCTCTGCCAATAATTGTACTACGGCGTCCACTCGGCTTCGGACAGTCCGGCCAGACCAAGCACGAACCATATTGAGCAGTACAAATCACCCGGCCCGAAGACGCATGTGTTCTTGCGGTTGATCTTGTCGCCATCCCGCTCATAAACGACGGCTCCCGGCATATTGTCGGAACCAGGCATGACCGTCCGCTCGCTGTGTAGTCGCCTCTAGCGTGCGACGCCATGCGGAAGCGCCATCCACGCGAGTTCGCGAACTTGCGCTGCACCTGAGACGAGTCTTTGGACACGAGAACCACCGACATCGCGGACTCGAGGTGCGACAGGATGCCGCTGAAACCATCTGCCCACAGCGTGCAGTAGCGGCAGCCTTGCCCCAGGTTGTGGATCACGAGCAACTTGTCGTGATCACCGAAGAGATCGGAGAGCCTGACGTCGCTGGTCGTCGTCGTGAAGCCGTACTCGCGCACTTCATCACCACGATTGGCGAGACGTAGCAGGTTCAACCGAGTCGTGAGATCGGATATCTGCTTCTCGAGATCTTGGATTTCTGACATATCGAGTCGCCTCGGTTCGACGAACACCATTCATGGGGTCGGCCGAATGGCGAAAATAGCGAGTCGATTGTCATCACCCAAACTCGATTTCAACTGTCCTGAATAGACTGAATCGTATGTCCCTGTCGTAAGCACTGAAACCTGGGATCCCATTCATTGCAACGGAGTGGAGAGGTAAGGATGCACGCCACACACACCGCCCATGGGATTGCGTCACCCTGCAATGCATGCCTCGCACTCGTCGCCCGCACTCGATCGGAAGCTTGATGCTTCAGACACGATTCGCCCATCCGGTAATGACAGACGAGATTGGGGTGTTACTTAGAAACGCTTAACCGAGTTCTAAGGAGTAGCTTCGCGGGGCCCGCTGCACCCCAACGTGTTCCCACCTGACAAGCACGGAGAACCCCCATGCTTGCTCGCCTAGCTTCCCTGGTTTTCTCGTCAGTCCTGTTCGCTCCTGGCCTGCATGCACAACTCGGCCCCGCGCCTGAACCTGCGGGCAATCCGATTACGCCCAGCAATGCGCTGCTGGGAAAGGCACTGTTCTTCGAGGAGCAGCTCAGTTCCAGGCGTAGGGTCGCCTGCGCGATCTGTCACGATCCGCTGTTAGGAGGCGCAGATCCGCGCTTCTCGGCCGCGGCTCCCAGTGTGCATCCTGGGCCCGATGAGGTCTTTGGAACGGGGGACGACGCCATCGGGTCTGCGAGCCTGCCGGCCACGTTGCTCGACCGGCGCTATGAATTTCACGAGAGCTTTGGTCTCGTGCCGCAGGTCACGACGCGACAGACCAGCTCAGTCCTCGCTGCTGCCTACGCGCCGAACATCTTCTGGGATGGACGCCCTGGAGATAGTCACCGGAGTCTCTCGATGGATGCCGCGAGGGACGAGGCGCGCGAGCTCGCGCGCCCTTCTGAGCGAAGGCCGTTCATCATTTCTGCATGCGCGCTTGTCGTTCGACTATGGGCCACGCATCCGGGTCATGATCACTCGGGGAGACTGCGTGCGTAATACTGCGAGCATCAACGCACACACGCACTCGCTATACGATCATGCACTCACGCGTGTGAGGAATTATCCCCATGATGTCGCATGAACGACGCTTGCTGCGTACACGATTGGAGCCGCACTGACGCAGCATCCGTCTCAGGCATGTGGACCCGGTCGTCGGGCTTCGCGGGCAGTCGGGCCGCAATGACGAAAGTGTGCGCAGGGGTACGCCGTTGGCCAGAAGGACGCGATTACAGAGAGATTACAACTTAGTGGCCAAGATCGGCTGCAATGCGGCGTTTCCCCCAATAGCCAGGAACCACGAGCCGTTTTTGGGGTTGTTCAAGAGTCTGGCGCAGCATCGGGTTTTTCCTGTTCGCTTTTACCGCGATTTCCGCTCTGGCTATAGGCGAGCCCTAGTCCCCGCGCTGTTGCGCATCCTGGGAACGCCGTCAATAGAAATTGAACCAAGTTCCCCAGTCCCTTCCGCCGTGTTGGTGCGTATCCCAGATGGAAACGAATCGCACTCTCGCGACGAGGGAATTTAGAGGTAATACCGTGAAAAGAACGCGCACCACTTACAAGCAAATAGATGAGCTGCTCACCTCCTTTTTGGGGGATGAGGAGCGCTACATCGATGGTTCGAGAAAACTCGCCCTGCGCATGAACGCCGACGGAGAGGACATTTTCCTCCCCGATTCGGATTCGTGGCGCGGACCCAAGAAAAGAGTCACGCAGAGAAAGGTCGCTTCGATCGAGGAGCAGCTGCGGACTGAAATTGACTGCATCGAGACGATGAGTCGTGAGGACGAGGCACGCCTCGCCCGCCGCATCGAGTTTGCGCGCTTGCGCCTGGACTTGGCACTCGAAGGCGCTGGCCTGGATCGTTCGGATCTCGAGGGTGCGATGCACTACGAGCCCTCGACCTTCCGCGCTATTCAGCCTGAGGAATGCAAGATCCCGGCCGATGTCGGTCGTCGCTGGCTCGAACTGCATTCCATGCGGACCGAGCTAGTCGAGCGAAACCTCTATCTGGTGCTGATCAATGTAGAGCGCTACTCCCATCTGCCGGTCTCGCGACTTGACTTGATTCAAGAGGGCTCCGCCTCGTTGTTCCGCGCTGTTGACGGTTTCGATTGGCGACGAGGGCTGCTGTTCCGAACCTATGCCGTGCACTGGTTGAACCAGGCCTTCCGTAGCTTCCTATACAACTTCGGGAGCACAGTGCGAGTACCCGTGTACCTGCAGAAAGCCATGAAGCACGTGAAGCGTGCCATCGAGCGTCTTGGTGATAATTCGGTCTCGGCCGAACAGATCGCAAGCGAGGCCGACCTTGGTGTCGGACTCGTCGAAAGCGCCCTGACTGCTTCGCGTTCGACGCTATCGATGGATGCGCCGATCGGCGGCAAGGACGAAGGAACCGGGCTCGGTGATGTGCTGGCAAAGGCGGGTACCGCGGAGGTCTATTCGACCGACATGGAAGAAGTCTCACTGCATGAGGGCATCAGCTTGGCAATAGAGCGCCTTAGCGAACGCGAGAAGCTCGTCATCCGGATGCGCTTCGGCCTCGACGATGTGGACGGTGAGCACACGCTTTCGGAAGTCGCCAAGGAACTTGGTGTCAGCCTCGAGCGTATCCGTCAGATCCAGGTGCGAGCCATCAACAAGATGAAGACGCCCGGGCTGCGGAAGGCGACGGCTCCCTTCCTTGGCGTTTGAGCTTCTGCAGGATAATTGAGCCTGATGCGTCGGCGTCAGCTTCGATGTATCTGTTCAACACTGACCCGCGTCGTGCCAGTCTGGGCACTGCGCGGGTCGTGTGTTAAGAAGGGGCATCAGTCTTCAGCGCTCCATGCTCGCTACGCTAGGGGCGTTATCTGTGTCAGCTGTGCGTGGAATAGCCTTTCTACGCGAGCATTGCGCGTGAACTCCTGCAAGCAGACTCCTTCCTGCTGGCGCATACGCAGCAGCGCGCTGACACGTCCTCAGAAGCGGGTCGGCCAGACATCGCTGCGAACCGTTACGAGCGTGCGGCTAAACAACTCCGTGCCGTGGAAGCGTTGCTCTCGTTCCTAATCCGCTGAGGCTTCGGCGAGTTGCGTGGGCACCTCTTCGGTCTCGAGTTCGCGCCCGTTATTAAGTAATGGGGCGGCCCCTAATCAACACGATGACATCGTCGTTCGGCAACTAGACATCGCTGGAAGAGCCATTCGTCTTGTGGCGGATCTGCACCGCGTGCTCGTCAATGCTGACGGGTACTGACGAATGCATCACATGCAGCTTCTTGTTCGCGATCGCTGCCTCGAGCCGCTCACCCAAGGGCAGCTCAAGCGCCTCCGTCATGATCAACTTGCGGCGCGGATAGGAAGCGACGGTACCGCCGATTTTCTTCTGTTCGAGCGTGACGACCTGCCGATTCCGGTTGCGCAAGATGCTCCGCCCGTCTCCTAAGCGTCGCGCCGTGCTTGTATGTCACTCTGGCTCCAGGGACTGCGACGGGGGGCGCCTGCTCAATTCGGCCCGCTGCTGCATATCTCGCGCTTGCTGCGGGGGACCAAAATTGTGGATGTCGTATCGCTCGATCCATCGCGCCTCGTGACCGATGCGGAAGACCATGACGTGCTCGCGCTGCTCGCCTTCGAACCGAAGGCGCATGGAGTATTTAGTGCTCAGCATTGGCCGACGCTCGTTGTGGATGGATGATTACGAATTAAAGAATTCAGGCCTGCCCGAGGAGAACCTGCAAGCCGGGGTTGTTTTCAACGATGACTGGACGAACTTCCAGTCCGTGATTGCCGAGCTGTTTAGCGAGTACCGGCAGTGGATCGAGGAGGTCAAGAACTTGATTCCGGAGGAGTCTGGGAGCGAGCCAACGCCCTCGCGTCGGTGGCGCTGGAACGGCTCGGAATTCGAGCTCGATCGGGCATTCCGTTGGGCCTGCTTCTGTCCCGCTCCCACTTGACCCGTGCTGCTGCGCCGGCTTCCGCGTCCTCTGACCCAATTTTCGCTTGGGAAATGTCCGCTTCCTGGCGCGTGACCCGGCCTGACGAAGCGTGTACTTCTTGGTCGGAACCCATTCGTGTTTCTCGCGTTAGGATGATCTCATGCTCCGGCCCGGTGCAAACTCTCGGTACCTGCTCGGTTCTCGCGCTTCGGCGCAGGACACTGACTGGCAAGACCCCCAATCGGAGGGGCGGGGAGGGCGTCGGCTCGAAGCGCGCAGCCTGCGGTCGTTGTTCCTGACGCTTTTTGGCCGTCCGCCTTTTCCTGCGGAGCGCGAGATGTGGCAGGGCGAGGAACGTGGCAAGCTGCTCGATGAGCTGCTCGGCAGCGAGGAGTTCTGGTGGCATTGGTATGAAGAGCAGCTCTATTTCTACCTCTTGATCGACAACTTCAGGCCCGCGACGGACACGCTGCTCGCCGTCGCTCCCAAGCTCGCGGAAGGTCGGTTGTCGGTGCGTGATGCCGTGCATCGCATCGCACTTTCGCCGACCTTCGACATGCGCAACCCGGGAGCCGATACCTTCGTCACCGTGGTAATGGAGCAGATCGCGGGCATGAAGGTGCAGGCCAACAAGCGCGAACTCGAAATCGGCAAAGCCTTGTACGACGGTGGGCAGGGACAGTTCTTGGGCCGCAAAGGCAGCGGACAATCCGATGTTGTGCAGATAGCAGTGAACAGCAAGCAGGCATCGCGCGCGTTGATCACGCGCGAGTTTGAGCGTCTGATGAATGCCGAGATGGATCGCAAGCAGATGCTGCGTGAGGCGCGCGAGTTCGGCAAGGATCCCTATCTGTTCATTGAGTTGTTGCGCGGCTGGTTCGATTCGGAAGCCTACGACGCACGCTTGGCCAAGCAGATCACGGTCCCGAACCGGATTTTTGTGCGCGCGCTCTTCGTTGACCTTTTTAACCGTTTGCCGACCGACGAGGAGGCGCTGCCGATGCGTAACGCCCTCGACGGCCTCTCGGATTCGAGACCCTTGCGTTCCGTCCTCGTACGGCTCTTGTTGGACTCCGGCCGCGTGCCGATGCCGACCGATGACCAATTGCGAGACGCCACGACTTGGGTCGCCGGCCTCTTCCGGCGCCTCTTGGGCCGAGAAGCCACCAGGAACGAGCTGGCCGTCTTCGTTAGATCACTAGAGGGGCCGAATTGTGACCCCAAGACAGTCCTCTACGCCCTTTTGTCCTGCGCCGAGTACCATCGCTTCTAATCTCATGCAGCACCAACACGACGAGCGGCAAAGCCGCAGGCACTTCCTCAAGACCGCGGCGGCCACCAGTGGAGGCGTCCTGGGAGCCTCCATGTTGCCGGCCTTCGGCAATGTGCCTCTGTTCGGTGCGGAGCGAAAGACCAAGCACTTGGTGTTCATCGCCTTCGCTGGCGGAGTGCGCACGCGCGAGATGTACGGCACGCCGGGGAACATTCCCAACTTGAAGGCAATGGCGGATGACGGCGTCGTCTATACGCGAGCGCGCACCGCGAACCTGGGCCACTTTGGCGCGACGATGTCGATCTTCACCGGCATCAGCGAGGCGCGCGGTATACGCGAGAACGCTCGCGGCACCGATCCGACCGTGTTCGAGTACCTGCGCAAGGACCTAGTCATGCCGCAGAGTGACATCTGGGTCACGACGGCCGGCGGCGCGCAACAGACCAACTACTCGCACAGCTTGCACCCCGACTACGGTCCGAAGTACGGCGCCACGACGATGGATGGCGACGGCATCTTTAACAAGGAGTTCCAAGACGTGCTGCAGGCGTATGGACTGCCGAAGAAGATGCAAGAAGGCGAAGTGCAGGCATTACAAGAATTGCGCGACAGCTTGGGTGGTGCCAATCCTTCGGAGCAGGAGGCGATGGCGCGCATCGAGAGCTACATCTTGGAGGAGCTGACGAGCGGCACCTCGAACATCTCGGGCGCCAATGCGGGTGATGCGAAGGCGCTGCGCCTCGCACGCAACTTACTCAGTATCTTCAAGCCGAAGGTCGTTGGTGTCGTACTGCAGAACGCGGATGTCGCGCACGGTTCTTTCAACGGATACAGCGAAGTCATCCGGCGTAATGACGCCGCCATCGGTGAAATGTGGCAGGCCGTTCAAGCCGATCCCGAGTTGGCCGATTCGACAGCCTTCATCGTCCTGCCCGAATTTGGTCGCGATGCGGACTTGAACGCGCGCCGTGGCTTGGATCACGGCGATGGGTCGGAAGACTTGCGCTACGTCAACATCACTTGCTGGGGACCGGACTTCAAGAGCGGCAAGGTGATCAAAGACGACGTGCGCACGATCGATGCAACAGCGACGGCTTGCGAGTTGTTTGGCGCAACCGCCAAATACTCGCGCGGCACAAAGCTCCCTGGACTCTTCGCCTAAGTACTCGTCGGACCCGCCCGGCCTCGATGCGCCCCTGATTGAAGGAGCTGACTTGCGCAGCCACGAATCCTTGCTCGACGGAGACGCGGATGTCTCCCGCGCATGGGGCATAGCCCTGCTGACGATTGCGCTCGTGTGCGCGTCGTGGATAGGTGTCTCGTCCGAACTGATTCTGCGCGAGTTGCCCAGTGCTGCCCGCGCAACCAGTGCGGCTAGTGCAGTCAATTCGCAAGCGACGCAGGATCCGGGTGATGGATTCACGGGCTGTTTGCATTGCCACGCGGGTATCGAAGACATGCATCCGGCGGCCGAGTTGAGCTGCGTCGATTGTCATGGCGGCAATTCGAGTGCGCGCCTGAAGCTCGTGGCTCATGTCGAGAAGCCCAAACTGGCCGAGCGCGGCGACGAGCGCGTGCCTGCTCTCGACCGTCACCTGGCGTGGCGACGCTTCGTCAATCCGATGGATATGCGCGTTGTGAAACGCACCTGTGGCATGTGCCATGCGGATATGGTTCACGACCTCGAGCTGAGCCTGCACGGCACGACGGCGGGCCACCTGTCGGATGGTTTCTACGAGATGGGCCTGCTCGACAAACGCGGGTCGAAGTACTCCGTCTTCCCCGTGCGTGCGCACGGCGACGAGATCGGCGAAGTCGAGCAGCTCGTTCAAGTACCGGCTTACCGCAGTGGACGCGAAGACGAACTGGCTTCGCACTACATGGACCTGGCGCGCAAGGAGTGCATGCAATGCCACCTGTACTCGCCGGGCCGCGCGGTGGATGGCCGCATCGGATTCGACGGTGACTATCGCGGAGATGGCTGCGCGGCCTGTCATGTGACCTATGGCGTCGACGGCTTGTCGGATAGTGCGGATCGCAGCGTCAAGCGCAACGAGCCCGGGCATCCTCTGCGTCACAGCATGACGCGTGCGCCTACGACGCAGACCTGCACGACTTGCCACTATGGTGATGCGTCGATCGGGATGCACTTCCGTGGACTCTCGCAGCTGCCGCCCGGTGCTGCCGGTGGACCTGAGATCCCCGGGACGACGAACTCGCCCTTGCATCGGCAGTTCCTATTGAACGATCCCGCCGTGGTGCCTCCCGACGTGCATCACGAGAATGGAATGCATTGCATCGATTGCCATACGCAAGCGGATGTGATGGGGGACGGAAAGCTGCACGGCCAGATGGAATATCAGGTCGAGGTCAGCTGCGAAGATTGTCACGGCAGCTTCGAGGCTCGCGCCAAGCTGCACACCGAACGCGGCACGCCGCTCGAGCATATGTTCGAGGAGGCTGGCGAGGTCTTCCTGCGTAGCAAAGTCGACGGCAAGGTTCATCGCGTCAAGCAAGTCGTGAACGTGCTCGATCCTGAGCACAACGACTTCAATGATGAGGGCGCGCGCGCGATGAACTCCGATCACGGCAAACTCGAGTGCTATACTTGCCACGCCGGTTGGAACGTGAACTTCCTGGGCTTCCACTTCTATCGCAATGAACAGCTGAGTCAGCTTGATCTGTTGAGCGGTGTGCGCACCCCGGGTCGCGTGACGACGCAAGAAAAAGTCTTTTCGAGTTGGAAGAGCTTCTACGCGGGCTGGAATGAGGCCGGTCGCGTCGCGCCCTATCTGACCGGTTTCTCGACGATGGGGACCGTCGACGATTCCGACGGCAAGCGCATCTTGGATCAAGTCATGCCCGTGACGGCCGCTGGCTTGTCGGGCATGACGATGGTGCATCATCAATTGCACTCGACCCGGCCAACGGCTCGTAGCTGCGTCGAATGCCATCGCAGCTCCAGCACCTGGGGCATGGGCTCAATCAACTTTCGGCTCGCGCGCCAGTTGGCTTTCGTCGCGGACCGGCGCGGGATCGAGATCGTCGCGTTGAATCGCGGCCAACTCTCGGCCTCGACTCCGCTGGCGAAGATCGTGCTGCCCGACGTGATCGACATTGAAGTCGATTGCGATTCCTTACAGGGACACGCGCAGTACATCTACGCCACCGAGGGCGGTCGCGGCATTCACGTCGTCGATGTACGCGATCCAGTGCGCCCCGATCGCGTCGCCTTCATCGAGTCGATCAGCCCGCGCGGTATGGCGCTGCACGGTGATCACCTACTGGTTGCGGATGGCATTGGTGGGTTGAAGATTTACGACGTTTCGGAGCCCGAAAAAATCCGGCGCGTCGGCTTGCTGCCGATGTTCGATGCCCACGAAGTCTTCGTGTTATGGCCATACGCGTACGTCGCAGATGGGCCCGGCGGCCTCGCGATCGTGGACATTCGTGCTCCGATTGCTCCACGTTTGGTCTCTTCCATGAAGACGACCCCGCGCCAAGGCGGCATCAGCGCTGCTATTGATGTCGACGTGCTGTTCCAGTACTCGCGACCGATGGCGGATATGAACGGTCTTCCAATCGACGAGCGTCACCCCGCTCGTTTGCTGATCGCGGTCGCCGATGAAGATGCCGGTCTGATCCTGATCGATGGCACCGAAGCGACGCATCCACGCGTGGTCTATCCCGTTCCGAATCCGGACGGCCGCTCGAATGCGCGCAACAACATCACGACGCGTGGTCTGGCGATTGCATCTCACGTCGATGTCGCCGGGCCCCAAGGCGGCGAGAGAACATTAGAGCGCGACTACGCCTACGTGTTGGAAGAGTCCCAAGTCGGCAATCAGCAGCGTTCGTTCCTGCGCACGATCGATATAACGAATCCGGCGCGCCCCGAGGCGCGCGGTCGCGTGCAAGCCGGCTTCTCGACTGAGATGATCGTTTCCGCGGCGGTCTACAACCAGCCCTTCCTGCAGCGCATCTTGTTCACACCGGGTGATCAAGGTGTCTTCTGCAGTGACGCATCCGTGTCCTTGGAGCCGAGTCAGCTCGGGACCTTGGCAGGCATTCGCGATGCTTATGTGGTCGCGTTGGAAGAGTTCCCGCTCGACCAAATGGTGGCTGCGGACGGCCGGCCGTTGAAAGACATCAGCCATCCCAAGTCACGCTGGTTTGGGCGCGGAGAGATCGGCCGCTTGCTCGACGTTCCAGGCGAGGTCATTGGCACGATCACGGAGGACAGTGAACTCCCGCTGCCGCCGGGCGGTGGCGCACGCCAATTCTTCAAACAGCTCGATCGCGATCGTTCCGGACTGTTGACGGGCAAGGAGTACAGCATGGCCGGTGGCCGTGCGGGCGACCAGAACGAGGATGGGCGCATCACGCTATTCGAGCTGGCGCAGATGGGCGGTGCTTTCGGTGGACGCGACACGCGCGCACCCGAGGCGGATGAGCCTGTCTTCTTGACGACTCGGGTTGATCCAGATGGCGACCTGGCGCGGCTCTTGGATGGGGTGAACGCCTACGACTATGACGCGGACAATGACCGGGCGCTGAACCGCAAAGAGATGACGCGCGCCTTCTTCGACGCGCTCGACCTGGACGGCGATAATAAGCTGACGATTGCGGAGTTGTCGCGCAGTCCCGGTAGCCTCAGGCAATTGCGCTACGGCGATTTGGCGGCCTTAGATATGTTCGAAGATCGTGATCGCAGTCGTGGCGGTACGGTCAGCGTGCGCGAATATAAGCTGCGCGACATCGATTGGAATGCACTTGACGAGAACGGCAACGGCATCATTCAGCTGCAAGTCAATCCGACACCTTACGAGCGTCGACAGGGCATTGTCGGTGCACGATCCGAGTGGCCAACCCGCAAAGTCGCGCAGAGTGCGTTGCCACCGCTAATCACTGCGGATCGACTACTCGCCGTGTTAGACAGCGACAAAGATGGTCGACTTAGCAACCGAGAGCTGCGTAAGCGGCCCGAGCTGTTTCGCGAGTTGGATCGCGATGGCAATGGCTATGCCGACCCTGACGAGATCGCGCGCCGCGTCAACCTGGTGACACAGGTTGGGGTCGATGTCACCGCAGAGAGTTTCGAAGACCGCTGGGACCTGGACGGCGATGGTCGCGTACGAGCAGAAGAACTGCCCGACGGTGCGGCAGCCGCATTGTTGAGGGTCGACAAGCGCCGCGAATAATTCGCCGGCGGTGTCATGGCGCTTGCGTTTTGATGAGCTGGGGCTAGCAGGCCTTATCGAGTGAATCGAAACGCCTCGCACGTCGATGGTCTGGCCTGCGCTCAGGGTTGCCTGACCAGGATGCCAGCGCGCCCGCTTTTTTCCTCGTGCATGACGGTGTGATAGTTCGCGAATGAGCGCTCCAGCTCACCGACTTGCAGACAGAACTCGAGTGGGGGGCGTTTGCCCGCACGCTCAACAGTGAAGGTCGTCACGAGCAGGTGACCCCCTTTGTTGAGCAAGCGCGGAAGC